>NZ_CP024011.1:1907001-2542668 GCF_002688565.1 Acinetobacter sp. LoGeW2-3
TTTCGCAGCAACTCACGGTTTCCTGTGTGCGATTGCAGTAGGTCCGCAGTTTGACAAATGGCTGGATGAGCTTTTTGATAACAATCAGAAAAAAGTTCCAGCGGCAATCATCGAACAGGTTAAAGCATGGCTGGAGTCTATCCGTCAAAGTTTGGCCAATGAAGAAGGCATCACTTTCCCGTTTGCAATCGAGGAAGCGGATACCGAATCAAGTCTTGGTGACTGGAGCGTGGGCTTTGTTGATGCCATGTTCCTAAACGAAGAAGCATGGTTTGCAGAAGAATTTGAAGAACAACTGGTAGATTTAACCCTGCCAATCATGGTCTTCAGTGGAATTGATGAAGAAGACCCACAAATGGAAACTTTCCGTCGCAATGGCCAGTTAATGGACGAGCTTGCGGAAGAAATTCCAGAAAATCTGAATGAATTGTACCTGATGTATCACACACCAGATTAATTCTCCCCAATAAAAAAAGCACCTTCGGGTGCTTTTTTTATCTCTGCTTTTTATATTAAGTGCTTTGACCTAAACAGCGATTACTTCGCCTGCTTTTTAGCTTCCGGACCTTTAAGCGCACTTTTGCTCATCCAGCCGAAACATAAGGCAAGAACAACATATTGAATCGCTAAACCTAGTAGTAATACGATGACCCAGATGCCGACAGGTAAAGATTCCAGCATATCGAGGATGATTTCCCGTTCTTCTGAAATACCTAATATAGATAGGGATAGGATCAGGCTAATCAGTACGCTAATACCGATACAGCCCCACACTAACTGTTTTTTCTCGGTAGCAGTTGGCAGGCGCTGCTGATCTTGAACAAATTTGATTGCTGCTGCCGTACCTGCACCGAATAATGCCGGAATAGCTATACTGCTGCCTGGTAGGTCGATAAATATACTTAATCCGGCAACAATCAGAATTGCGACCAGATAAACCATGGTGAAATAGCCTAAATATTTTTTAATCATCATTCTTATCTCGAGTATGGTTTTTATTTTTGTTGCTTGTATGGTGAAGAAAGAGAAATGCTATACCAGCAAGTTTCCTTATTTTAATAATTTGATTAAATATTAATCAATATAAATAATTGAAAATATGAAGAATGTCACGTGAAGCATGAAGGGTTCACGTGACTTAGTTGAACTACACTGAATTTAAGCGTGTTTCTTTGGCAGTTTATCCAGGCTATAGCGGCTATAACCCTGATAGGCAATATGGAACAGGCCAGCATGTAAGGCAATCAAGGCAGCGACAATGAAGGAATTCGGACCGCGACCAGTATAGTTTATCCGGCGCAGAATCTCTTCAGTATAAGGATGCAACCAGATCATCACAAAGATAAAAATAAAGCCGAGGGTCATAGCGATAATGGTAGAACCCCAGACCAGTGTCTTCTTCTCTTCGGGAGTAGGTAAGCGCAATTCCTGATGTACAAAATGCCGAGCACTCAAGAAAGCCGCTGCAATGAGAGCAGGGATGAAGATAATGGCACCGAGGTTTAACCAGTACACAATCATACCAACCAAAACCAGCAAGGCAAAATAAACGGCTGCAAAATATTTAAGATAATGCGACATCGTTTTAGCCTCCTAAACAGGACTTATGTTCAGGATGGACGATTTTTGCGCTGATGTCTACGGTAGAGTACCCAGCCGATAATAATCGCTACAATTGCAATAATGATGTAACTGACCTTACTAAAAATCTGGTGCATCAGTTCCTGATTTTCACCAAAATAAAATCCGACACAAGCCAGGAAAGTGGTCCAGATTATTGTTCCCAAGCTGCTATAGAACATGAATTTCCAGAAAGGCATACGGCTCATTCCCGCAGGAATACTGATTAGAGAACGAACTGCTGGAATCATACGTCCAGCAAAAACAATACGATGGCCATACTGCTCGAACCATTCTAAGGATTTCTTCACATCATCAGATTTAATAAATAGATACTTACCATAGCGGTCGACAAATCTGAAAATCGATTCGTGGCTAAATTTATAACCAATCCAATAGAGTAAGGCGGCAGCAACCAGAGAACCAATACAGCCAGCAACGATTACACCAACCAGTATTAATTGGCCTTGGGAAGCGGAATAGCCCGCAGAGGGCATGATGATTTCAGAGGGAATAGGAGGGAAGACATTGTCGAGGAACATGAGCAGGGCAATGCCCCAATAGCCCAGCTGTTCCATAATAGAAATAATCCATTCAGTCAGATTCATAAGCAGCAGTTGATTGAAAATACTGCTTTTATCCTACGGAGTATTCCAGAATGGGTAAAGTATATAAATTGTACATGACTATTATTAACAATGCACATTAGCTATGCGTGAGGGTATAGATATAAACTCGACGTAGCAGATAGGCACTTAATACTGGCAATATACTTAATAATAAGAATTGAACGATACCAGTGTTGATATGATAGCCAATAAATAGCGCCAAGATCGCGCCAATGACAGTTCCCAGTACAACAATAAAAAGATGTGATTCATGTTCTAGCTGTTCCATGACTTCAACAGTCTGCTGCACTTTTACTGGTTCCTTGCGTTGAAATTGAACAATATTATCTTGATATTTTGCGTAGGATTTCGCCATTTTGTGTTCCTTTTCATATAAAAAATATATTTAGTAATTAAACACTTAGGTGGAAAAAATTATTACTGTATATAGATTATCAAGACTTTTTATTTTTAAACGGGATTCTTGGTAAAAGCGTGTTGATATTTTTATTTCGATTGTGAAGTTTATGTAAAAAAAAGCCCTCAAATGAGGGCTTTTATACATCTAGTTACATTCAATGCATTATAGACGTTTACGTTTTGCAGCCAGAATTTGTGATTGACGCATACGGAAACCTTCTTTTTGCTTCTCAGTCGTCTTGTCGATGCAATATACGCAAGATACACCATGCTCATAGCTTGGTAATGCTGCTTCTTCAGGTGTCAGTGGCCAGCCACATGCGTGACATTTGGTATTTTGACCTTCTTCCATACCGTGAGTGACAGCAGTACGGCCATCAAATACGAAACATTCCCCTTCCCATAGGCTTTCTTCTGGTGGAGTTTCTTCCAGGTATTTCAGAATACCGCCTTTCAGGTGATAAACCTCAGTAAAGCCTTCTTGAAGTAGTAGCGATGTTGATTTTTCACAGCGAATACCACCAGTACAGAACATAGCAATTTTCTTGTCTTTGTGTTGTTCCAGATTTTGCTTCACATATTCCGGGAATTCGCGGAAAGTTTCAGTTTTCGGGTCAATCGCACCTTTGAAGGTACCTGCTTTGTATTCGTAGTCATTACGGGTATCGACCAGAATTACATCATCACGTGCAATCAGTTCGTTCCATTCTTTAGGATCAAGGTAGTGACCAACTAGATCACGTGGCTTAACAGGTACACCTAAAGTCACGATTTCTTTTTTCAGTTTGATCTTCATTTTACGGAATGGTTTGTCAGAGCTGTGAGACTCTTTGTATTCCATTTCGTTGAAGCCTTCATCCAGAAGGAACTGATGTACTTTGTCGATGGCTTCACGGTTACCGGCAACGGTTCCGTTAATGCCTTCGCCTGCCACAATTAGAGTACCGCAAAGGTTGATGGTTTTTACCAGGTCAAGAAGACGTTGTTGCAGACCCTCAGGATCTTGAACTTCTTTGAATTGATAAAGTGCGGCAACAACCCAACCAGTCGTCGCTTGCTGTTCTACAGGTGCAAGCTGTTCTACAGTAGCGTTCATGGAATACTCCAACGTAGCATGATATTTGAAAGGCGCACATTTTAGCGTGATTTGCATGATTATGCGAGTAAAACCCATAGCATTTATATGGACTTCAATTCATGCAGGAGAGCGTGTATAGTCTTGCCCGACCCGGTATTATTGCAGACCTACCTGTGCTGAATTGATCAGCAATGTTGGAGTAAGTTTTGAGTTTAGATCGTCGTATTGCATCTTTAACCCCATGTGCAGGGCGTTGCTCGACCGTATTTGGTGATGCGGTATGTCGTGGTTGTCGCCGTTTTAACCATGAAGTGATTCAGTGGAATACTTATACAGCCGAACAGCATACCGCGGTATGGCAACGACTGGATGCACAGCTTGATCAGATTTTAGTCCCAATGCTACCACTGGCAGATGTAGCACATGTCGAAAAATTCGTATTGTCCAAGCGAGTGCGTTTGCGTAATGATGCCAGCAAAGGTCGTAAGCTCTACCATGCATTAAAACTGTGTGAAAAAAATCGTCACTTCACTGATGAAAGTGGCTTGGGTATTCATTACAAACAGGTGCGTCCGATCTGGGATGAGTTTGAACGTCGGGTACTAGCACTCGCCAAAGCCAGTTATGATTTGGCATTCCTGCGTGCCGATGGCATCAGCCAACATTTGATTCAGATGGAAGAAGAGGACGAATAAGTCCTCTTTTTTTATACTCGAAATTTAGGCAAGGAGAGATTAGGTGAATATTACAGAATATCTGCTGTACTGTCTGGCGGTAGTCATAATGATCGCGACACCGGGACCTGTGATGCTCCTCGTTGCCAGTGCAGGACTGAAAGGTGGCTATAAGCATGCCTTGCAGACCATTTTCGGGACTAACTTTGCCTCACTCGTTCTGATTGCCTTATCCATTCTTAGCCTAAAAGGCCTTTTGGTTGTTAATGAAAACTGGTTGAATAGCATCAAATTGCTTGGCTGTCTGTATATTACCTGGTTAGGCATTCAGATTTTTCGGGAAGTCTGGCAGGGGCAGGGAGTAACTGGACCGCAACGCTTGCAGCCAGTGCAGGGTGGCTTCCGAACAGGGTTTCTGGTAGGGATTTCCAATCCCAAAGATATTATTTTCTTTGCGGCATTTTTTCCGCAATTTATTGGTATTAGCCCAAATCTTGATCTAAGTCTGGTCATTCTAACGACCAGTTGGATTATTCTAGATTTTCTAACGCTATCACTGGTCTATCTAGGATTTCAGAGATTATCTCGTTCTCAGATTTATCCGCACTTGCTTGGGTTGTGTGGTTTGATCTTGCTTCTGGTTGCGCTGTACGGGATTTATTCTGTTCTTATTTGAATCAAAATACTGAACATAAAAAAATCCCGATCTTAAATCGGGATTTTTATCTTTATGTGTTAGATATTGTGTTGTTGACGGTAATGCACCAGTTCATCAATAGTGATCACAGTCAGTTGATGTGTCTGTGCATATGACAGCACCTGAATGCCAGAAGCCATAGTGCCATCCGGATTGGTCAGCTCACACAGTACGCCAGCAGGTTTTAAACCCGCCAGACGAGCAAGGTCAATGGTACCTTCGGTATGACCACGACGGGTCAGCACACCACCTTCACGGGCACGTAACGGAAATACATGGCCCGGACGGTTCAGGTCACTGGCAACAGCGCCATCTTTAATTGCTGCTTTAATTGTAGTCGTGCGGTCTTTGGCAGAAACACCAGTGGTCACACCTTCGGCAGCTTCGATAGTTACGGTAAATGCAGTTTTAAAGTGACTTGAGTTGTCTGCCACCATTGGTGGTAGTTCTAAGTGATCCGCCAGCTCATTGGTCAAGCATAAGCATACGATACCTGAACCATCGCGAATCATGCGGGCCATGGTTTCTACAGTCAGAGTCTCTGCTGCAATAATCAGATCCACTTCATTTTCACGGTCAAAATCATCCATGACTAGGACGGGTTTGCCTTGGCGGATGTCGTTAAGAGCCTGAAGGATGCGTTGTTCAGCAGGTGCGAGTGCAGAAAAGAAAATTTCGGGTTGAATCAAACTGGACATTGAAACGCTCACGTAAAGTAAAAGTACGATTGAACATTTCAGGACATAGTGAAAATAGGCTTATGGCAAAACAGTTTTATGCTTCACATAAAACATGCTGTACTGCTTTCGTCTTCTTTCATCCGGACTATACCGTCGGCTCTGGAGTCTCACCAGATCTGCAGATCAATCGAAATTGACTGCTCGTGGGCTGATTCAAGTCTTACTAGTAAGATTTGAAATTACCACCGGTGGGGAATCACACCCCGCCCTGAAGCGATGTAGGATCATTATAGTCCTGATTCTTAAAAGATGGGATAGATTGATTAGTCACGTATTTGCTGAATTTTAGATAAGTAAAACAGATAATCTGAATTGCTGTTGGTTTTAGCAAAAAACTAGAAACATGCTATCGTGCTAGCAAGAATAGAAATTAATCAATCATTCTAACAATGCATAAAACCGAGCTGATCCAAAACAATCAATTTTCACCATTACTATTCTGTCATGCAGAGGCACTGCGTTATTTAAAAGTCTTAGGACTGGCACTCATCGCGGTCAGCTTCCTGTATTTAATCGCAGCAAACTGGTGGATGTTACCGAAAATAATTCAATTAGCGATTCCGATGCTAATTTTACTCTGTAGCACAGCAACCAGTGTCTATGTAGGCCAACAGGAGTGGGTTAGACAAAGTCTGGATACCGTATCTGGACTGATGCTGGGCTTAAGTCTGGCGGTGATTGGGCAGATCTATCAGACTGGTGCGGACAGTTACCAGTTATTTCTGCTCTGGGCAGTATTGCTGTTGCCATGGCTGTATCGGCCCAATATTGGCATTTTTACGATGCTTGCTGTAGTCAGTCAGCTGGCACTGTATTTATATTTTAAGCAAAGTTTCTGGATGGTACGGGCAGAAGGACTGTATCTCTTAGGATTAAATCTGCTCACTGCGATAAGTTTTGCCTTTGCAATGCGCTATTACTCACTGCTGCGTTTCTTGCTTATTGCATTCATGATCGTGATTTCGATCAGTAGCATGATGCAGTTTACCCATCATTTTCAGCTGATCTATCTGGCCTCTTCAGTTGTTCTACCAGCAGGTACTGCATTTTATTTTTATAAAAAGCATCAGGCACTAGAAACTATTTTACTAATTGCAGGCTTGGCTGCCAGTTTGAGCCTATGGATGTTTGAACTGGTCGATGATCGTCTCACCAATTCTGCAGCTGGGCTATTTATACTGGCTGTCCTGATCTTTGGCTGGTTTGCCGCGATCAGTTTCGCATTAAAGAAAATCTTTCCACAAACTAAATTTTCCGTGATTCCGCTGGCACTCGGTGCCTGGATTGCTGGGATTATTCTGGCAGTGCTGTTACTAACCTATTGGAAAACTGTGTCGATTGTTCTGGGTTTAGTTTTTATCGGCATCGCTTGGAAATTGTTAAACCAGAAGACCTCAATATTTCTGCGTCAGTTTGCCTATTGCTTGTGGGTATGTGGTCAGGCTGCAGTATTAATTCATACAGAGCTACTCACGGATAGTCTGTTTGTAGTGTGGCTATTACAATTAATCATGCTGGCTCTGACTGTGATCAAACGGATGCACTGGTTCATTCTGACCTTACAGCTGCTGATTACACATGCTTTAGCAATTGTAGTTTTAGCCTTAGAAAATTCCTTTAAGCATGATGATATTGTAATCACGCTTGCCCTAAGCTTGAACTATGTCATTTTTATCGGGCTATTCCTAACAGCCCGATATTGGCAATCTTCGAATTATCAGAAAAGTATTCTGCTCTGGATGATTGCCATGCTGACAGGTTCAGCCGTGGTTCAATCTGTGACTGGGTTAGAGCACTGGCGGGGCATCGGGCAGATCAGTTTTGAGCAAGTTCTGCTGTTTTATATTCTTCCAAGCTTATTGTTACTGAGTTTAATTTGGCAAAACTGGCAGCAATTTAGTGAAAAATGGCTCTGGCTGATTCCTGCCTTTGGCGTTGTATTGATTCTGCTGGGCTATTTTGAGATTTTTATTATTATGCTGCTTATGGTATGGGCTGTGGTCTATCAGCAACGACTTATACAGGCACTTATCATTTTATTGCTGATTTTTTGGTTATGGATGCTGTATTACAATCTAGGCTTAAGCTTCATATTTAAAAGCATAAGTATCTTCATTTCCGGTCTGATGGTCTTGTTACTAGCCTATATTTTGAGGAAAATAAATCTACAACATGGAAGGAGGAAGCTGGTATGAAAAAGTTTCTTCCTTTGCATTTGGCTATTTTTAGTATCGCTTTATTCTGTGGCCTGGTTCTTCAACATGAATGGCATCTCCGTAACAGCCAAAGTATTTATGTGGAGCTTGCACCTGTCGATCCACGCTCGATCTTGCAAGGTGATTATATGGCACTGAATTATGAGCTACATTTTGAGGGTGATACTGAAGCCAAGCGCGTAGAAGAAAGTGGTTCACAAAATAAAAAAATTACAGCTTTAGAAAAGAGTATTCAGGATCAGGCACATCTTTTAAGTTATGTGCAACTGGATGATCAACGTCGTGTGATTCAAACCAGTTTGGATAAAAAGCATTTAAAGACTGGTCCAGAAACTTCTGCACGTTTGGTACTAAAGAATCCTTCTAACCGATTGCAAAATTTATATCCGGCAGCGAATAGCTTTATGTTCGCCGAAGGATTGGAGCTATGCTATCGCAACGCGAAATATGCCGAAATTAAAGTCAAAGAAAATGGACAGGCTTTATTGGCGGATCTGGTTGATCAGAACCTGAAATCTTTAAATTGCGAAAGCCAGAAAAAATGGGCGCAGGGTAGTTAATTTAGATCTATTTTTAAAAGTACTTTTCAATAAAAAAGCCCGCATGATTGCGGGCTTTTTAGAATCTTGGGCTTAAGCCACTTGAACAGGAATGCAGTTCGCTGTGTGGTTTACAGTATTGTCTGGATTCGCATAGACAAGGCGTGGTTTATGCGCATTGGCTTCAGCTTCAGTGAAATCACCGAAAGTCGCAATAATCATTAGATCGCCAACATCTGCTTGCAGCGCAGCGCCACCATTGACAGAAATGATGCCTGAACCTTCTTCACCGCGGATTGCATAAGTGGTAAAACGCTTACCATTCGTCACGTTCCACATATGAATTTCTTCATATTCGCGGATGCCTGCCAAATCCAGAAGAATACCGTCAATTGCACAAGAACCTTCATAATGTAATTCTGCTTGTGTTACGACACAACGGTGGATTTTAGCTTTTAATAAACGAGATAGCATGTAGCGTCTCCTTGGTGGACCTAAGAGTTTGATCTTATGGTTAAATCAGTCTGACTTGCTGTATTGTGAACAATCACGCAACCGCATTTTGCTCTGAAATGAGCAAGATGGCAAGAAAGATTGTTCAACAATTTATAGAATGATCAGTTTGGTTTGTAGGCATTGATTTGGTTCATGGCCTGTTGTACTTCGCCATTGACCAGCATCTTAATACGATTCATGGCATGTGCAATCGCGTCATCCATTAACGTCTGCTCACTGCTCGGTGCTTTACTTAGTACATGACCGGACACACGTTCTTTAGAACCTGGATGACCAATACCGATACGTAAGCGATGGAAGTTCGGACCGATGTGCGGCACGATATCGCGTAAACCATTGTGACCACCGTGACCACCGCCAGTTTTTAGGCGAATGATTCCTGGATTCATATCCAGTTCATCATGTGCGATCAGGATTGACTCAGGTGCAATGTTGTAGAATTTGGCAAAGGGAACAACACTTTTACCGACAAGGTTCATGAAGGTTGTTGGAAGAAGTAGACGGACGTCTTGACCTTCGATATTGCCTCGACCGCTAAATCCATTAAATTTTGGGTCTTTTTTGAGGGAAATGCCATATTGTTCTGCAAGGCGCTCCACGAACCAGAAGCCTGCATTATGGCGGGTTTGGGCATACTCAGAACCTGGGTTGCCCAAACCTACAATCAGTGAAATATTTGACACTAATTTACACCATCAACACTTATGCGCGTTTGAAGTCAGCGTGCATTGGAGTGTTTTTAGCTGGGTGACGTTGAAGCGCTTGGATTTTAACGCTTTCGATTTTACCGTCAACGTCGATTTCAATCACTTCTTCAAAGAAAGAATTGCTTTCTAAGAATTTAACAAGCTGACGAAGCTCAAGAGTAACAGCTACAGGAGCAGCTTCGCCACCGTAGATGATTGCAGGAACTTTCGCTTGAAGACGAAGGCGGCGGCTCGCACCTTTCCCTTGTACTGCTTCTTCACGTGCTGCTGCGTTTAATACGAAGTTTGCCATGATAGACATCCTATTTAAGTTTAAATGAACCAGACTTGCGACCAGTCCGGTGATAGAAAGCCCCGCCAAATGGCAGGGCTTTGGAAATTCAGCGCACTATTATAGATAAGAATCGAACATTGCGCTAATAGATTCTTCGTTGTTAATACGACGAATTGTTTCTGCAACCATGCTTGCTACAGAAACTTGGCGAATCTTACCAAGAGCTAAAGCTTCTTCTGAAAGCGGAATGGTGTCAGTGACAACCAATTCATCGATTACAGAATTCTTCAGATTTTCGAGTGCTTTACCAGACAATACTGGGTGAGTCGCGTAAGCAACAACTTTACGAGCACCGAAAGTTTTCAATGCATCAGCTGCTTTGCAAAGCGTACCCGCTGTATCCACCATGTCATCAACGATCACACAGTCGCGATCTTTCACATCACCAATCAAATGCATCACTTGTGATTCATTCGCTTTTTGACGACGCTTATCGATGATTGCCAGATCAATATCACCCATCTGTTTCGCAACAGCACGAGCACGTACTACACCACCAACGTCAGGAGAAACAACCATCAGGTTATGATGCTGTTGTTGACGTAAGTCAGCAAGCAATGCTGGAGTACCGTAGATGTTGTCTACAGGGATATCGAAGAAGCCTTGGATTTGGTCAGCGTGAAGGTCGATCATCACTACACGGTCAATACCCACAGTAGTTAGCATGTCTGCAACAACTTTTGCGGTAATCGGTACACGAGTAGAACGAGGACGACGGTCTTGACGAGCATAACCGAAGTAAGGAATAACGGCGGTAATACGACCAGCACTTGCACGACGTAGCGCGTCAGCCATTACTAGGACTTCCATCAGGTTGTCGTTAGTAGGTGCACAAGTAGGTTGTACGATAAATACGTCTTTACCACGTACATTCTCAGTGATTTCTACAGCGATTTCACCATCAGAAAAGGTAGAAACAGATGCAGCACCTAGAGGAATGTGTAAATGGCTTACGACTTTTTGAGCGAATTGTGGATGCGCGGTTCCACTAAAAACGACAAGATTGGGCATGAAGCACCCTTGGCGGTTAGAATATATGGGAATAGATGGCAGGGGTAGCTGGATTCGAACCAACGGATGGCGAGATCAAAACCCGCTGCCTTACCACTTGGCGATACCCCTAATGCGGCAGAACTTTAATATTTTTACGGTAATGTGTCAAGGTAAATTAACACTGTTACAGCAAAACCATGTTCTGTCTTTTTTGAGAAAATGGCAGGGGCGGCTGGATTCGAACCAACGGATGGCGAGATCAAAACCCGCTGCCTTACCACTTGGCGACGCCCCTAATTCGATGACTGTAAGATGGCAGGGGCGGCTGGATTCGAACCAACGGATGGCGAGATCAAAACCCGCTGCCTTACCACTTGGCGACGCCCCTAATACAGTACATCTACAGGTGAAAAATGGCAGGGGTAGCTGGATTCGAACCAACGGATGGCGAGATCAAAACCCGCTGCCTTACCACTTGGCGATACCCCTAACAAACTTTGAAATGACGTAATGGCGATTCTTGCAAACTGTTAACCAGATAAGATTTACATGGTGCATTTTCAAGAATGTCGGTTACATTCATATCTTCAGTTACTTCGATAAACACGCAGGCACCTGTACCTGTAAGCTTTGCAACACCGAACTGGTCGAGATATTGCATCGCCTCATCGACTTCAGGATATAGACTTCTTGCCAGTGGCTCAAAGTTATTTCCGAAATCAGATGGCGTTATCTGATAGGCGCAAAATTTAGAGCTCTTCGTGTCTCTTGTCAACGTTTTTTGTGAAAAAAGCAGTTGAGTGCTGATAAAACAGTCAGGTTTAAGCACAATGAACTGTTTTTGATCTAAGTCAATGAATGTTAAGTGTTCACCGATGCCTTCTGCCCATGCATTTCGGCCATGCACAAAAATCGGCACATCAGCACCAAGCTTCACACCCAGCTCGGCCAATTGCTCAATTTCCAGTCCGCAATCCCAAATTTGGTTCACCACAATCAGCGTGGTGGCAGCATTCGAAGAGCCGCCACCCAGTCCGGCACCCATCGGGATATTCTTTTCCAGACGAATTTTTAGACCAGAAAAGGCTTTTGCATACGGTTTAAGCATTTGCACCGCACAATAGATCAGGTTTTGTTCCAGATCAACTGACGCTAAACCTTCAATCTGAATCTGTTGATTCTCGGTTTGTTCGAACTCTAGCCAGTCACAGAGGTCAATCAGCTGGAAAATACTTTGCAGCTCATGATAGCCATTCGGTCTGCGACCGGTAATGTGGAGAAATAAATTCAGTTTGGACGGCGAAGGAACACGAATCATGGATGAACTTCAGTCAAATGCATTAACGATTTTGAATGACCATTGTAATACGGTTTTCACCGCCATTCCCAAGAGTCTGTTTTAAAATCAGGCGGTTTGGCAGGCGTGCTTGGTCTGCATAACTAAGATCTACTGTCCAGCCATCTTCAATAATCTGGCTGATGCGTTGAGTATCGTCTTTTTGCAGTTGGGCATTAGTAGTTGCTGGACGAGCCTGTACCCAATCCACCAAATGGGTAATCGGTGCTTGCCATCCGGTTGCGCGCTGCAGCAATTCTTCAGGTGTTGCGGCTTTAATCAAACCTGTTTTAGCACTATTCAGTGAGACTTGACCCGGTTGTCCAGAAATCTGGGTCTTGCCAACACCTAAAATGCCAGTCAGTTCGATATCAAACTGTTCCTGTTGTTGTGCCCAGGTAAAGAAGGCACTGCCGCTTTGTTGTGGCGTACGCACACCAATTTTGCCTTGGAGCTGAAATTCATTTTCTGCAGTTGGAATTGACGCGGTAGCAGGTTGTTTAGGTTGAGCGATTTGCTGACAACCAGTCAGAATCAAAGTGCCTGATGCAAGGAAACAGCAGGCCAGCTGGCTAAGCTTAGGCATAATAGAATTAACTCGTTTTCATTGGTGGTGATAACAATAACGAATGAAGCTGCTTTAATTCAGGATCATTCGGATAATTTTGTTGTAATTGTTTAAAGACTTGTTGGAATTTTTCAGTATCACCGTTCATGTACAGCGATCGAGCCAGACGTACACCAATTTTCGCATTCGGATTCAGGTTGTAGGCTTTTTCCCAGGCTAGGGCTGCGGTAGCGAAGTCATTTTGCTGATAACAGATAAAGCCGAAGGTATCTAGAATCGAGGCTTGTTCCGGGGCATATTCCAGTGCCTGTTCCACATAACGGCGCGCTTCTTCCAGACGACGGTTCTGCATGGCCAGTGTATAGGCGTAAGCATTCAGATAAGCCGGATTATTCGGTTCAATGTCGAGTAAGCGTTTTAACAACTGATCTAATAGAACACGATCCTGATGCGGATCAAGTAGTAATACTTGAGCATACACCAGCTCTGGATCTTCCGGCTGATTGTTACTGGCTTCTTCAAGTAGGTGCAGGGCAGCCTTTTTATTATCCATCTTCTTTAGAATATCTGCCTGAGCCAGATACAGGAAGCTGGCATGTTGCGGATAATTGACTCGTTCCTGGGTCAGGAAGCGCAAAGCATCATTCAGTTTATCCTGCTTGCTGAAAATCGTGATCATGTTACGTCTGGAAACGGTATACAGGCTGCCATCTACCAGGCGGTAATAGGCCTTAGCCGTTTCATAATGCTGTTTACGCTCGGCATTAATTGCCAAATAGTAATAGGCTTCATTCTGATACTGGTCGGAATAGCGCAGCTCTACTAGATACTTTTCTGCTTTCTCAAATTCTTCCAGGTCAATACTGGTCAGGCCTGCAATAAATAAGGCCTCTTCATGCGTAGGCCACTTTTTTAGAATAGTTTCCAGTTTTTGCAAGGCCAGTTTGGCTTCATTCAGCTTGATCAGGTATTTAACTTCCGCCAGACGCACTTCGATATTGTTGCGGTTTTTGCTGCTGGCTTTTTCATACCATTTTAAAGTCTGTTCTTCATTGCCTAAGGCCTGTAATAAATTGGCTTTCAGCAGAATATAACCTGTGGATCTAGGACGTTTCTTTAGGGCGCGATTGATCGTGGTGAGTGCCTGCTCAAACTGACCATTTTGAGCTTCTAGACCTGCAACAAGTACCAAAATAGACGGGTTATTTTTGGCTTTACTGGAACTGAGTGCCTGGATCAGATAATTTCGGTCTTCAGCATCTGTCGGGGCGATTCCTGCCAGAATTTCTTCCAGATCTGCACTGTCATCAATTTGCAGAATCTTGTCCAGCGTTTCTGCCGCCAGTTCATATTCATGGGCTTTTAAGGCGATATGTGCCAGATAGAACATCGCCGGAACATCTTGTGGTTCCTGAACCACCCAATGTGTCGAAATATCTAAAGCAGCACGCAGGTCATCATGCTCCAGCGCAACGTTCAATGCACGCTGTTTGACAGTAGTGGAATTACTCTTAATGGCGAGGACAGTATAGTTATGTAATGCAGTTGGAATGTCGTTGGATGCCAAAGCAAACTCGGCGATCATACTTTGTTTTATTGCTTCATAATTTGGGTTGGCATGGTAAACTGCTCCTGCTGCCTGAAGCTGGGCAGTGGAAGCCATGCTACCCACAAGTAAGAATGTGGTAGAATATTGCTTAATTGTATGGCCGTGACCACGGCTGTTGATATATCGCAATTTTTTCTTGATCCAAGTAATGCTTTTTATGACACCGATGTTGCACAATAGCATAAATTTAGCGAAATGATGACCTGATATGTCTTTCTTTGCATTGGGTGTCAACCATCAAACTGCCTCTGTAGAACTTCGTGAACAAGTCGCTTTTAATCCTGAAAAATTAAGTGCCTTGCTTGCTGAACAAAGCCAGCACCCTGAGCTAAATGACATGGTGGTGGTGTCTACATGTAACCGAACTGAGATCTACGCGATGTCGGACAATGTCGACATGGTGCTGAACTGGCTCGCCCAAAAAAATGGGGTCGATGTCAAGCAACTACAAAACCATGTTTATCGCTATGAGAATGCTCAGGCAGTCACTCATCTGATGCGTGTCGCCAGTGGTCTGGATTCGCTAATGCTGGGTGAACCACAAATTCTAGGTCAGGTAAAAACAGCTTTATCTTTAGCCAAAGAGGCTCATACCGTTTCGCAAAACCTGAACCGTATTTTTGAATATGCTTTCTATGCAGCCAAGCGTGTCCGTTCGGAAACTGCAGTCGGTAGTCATGCTGTATCCATGGGCTATGCTGTAGCTCAATTGGCTATTCAGGTCTTCTCTAAACCGGAAAAGCTAACGGTCATGATTGTGGCGGCAGGTGAGATGAATAGTCTGGTGGCGAAGCATCTGGCAGAGATGGGTGTCGGCAAGGTCATTATTTGCAATCGTACCCGTGCACGTGCTGAAAATCTGGCACAGGAAATTGCCCATCGTGTTGATGTCGAAATTATTGAATTTGATCAGCTGGCAGCAAATCTGCATCGTGCAGATGTGATTTCCAGCTGTACTGGTAGCCTGCATCAGGTGATTCACTTTGCTGATGTCAAAGCCGCCTTAAAGAAACGTCGTTATCAACAAATGCTATTGGTCGATCTGGCTGTACCACGTGATATTGATGCCAAGGTTGAAAAGCTGGATGGCGTTTATCTCTATGGTGTGGATGACCTGCAAAGCGTAATTGAAGAAAACCTGGCACAGCGTCGTCAGGCAGCAGTTGAAGCTGAAGTGATGGTCAATCAGCTGGCCACTGAACTGATTACCCAGCAAAAGGTTAATCTGGCAGGCGACACCATTCATGCCTATCGTGACTATGGTGAGCAGTTGCGAGAAGAGGAGTTGGCCCATGCCATGCAACGCATTGCCAAAGGGGATTTGGCTGCAGAAGTATTGGCAGATTTATCACATCGTCTCACCCAAAAGCTGTTACATCCCACCTCGATCGTGCTTCGTGAAGCAGCTAAAGCCGAAGATCCAAGCTGTTTTGAGATGGTGCAGACCACCTTGCATGATGTCATGGAAAAACGCCGTAAACCAAAGCACTAAGTATGTTCAAATCAATAAAAAATGGAGATTGTCGTGATCTCCATTTTTGTATTTGAGCAATAAGAAAAAATCAGTCTTCCAGCAGTGTCATGGTACGCTTGCGGTCAATCTCAAAAATCTGCAGTTTCAGATTCTTCATTTCTTCAATGCTGCTAAATTTCTTCGACTTAATCTTATGCTTTAAGCATTGATACTGCAGCTTGGTTGAAAAATCGGCTGCCAGCTTATCTGCCTGCTCAGGGGATGAGGTGTAGTCACTGACATTGGCATGTTGCAGGATATGCTGCAGCTCATGATGATGTGCGGCACAAGCACCGAGTACATAGTAAGTCGATAACTCTGGATCATCTGGCAGATCATCAAAAATCACATTCAGAATATTCAAAATTTTGTAAAGTAACTGATCCGGTGAAACCAAGGCACGTAATGGCTCAAAATGAATATATAGATAGGGATGATTGAGCAGAATCGCAATTACATATTCTTCAGCATCAATTTTGGTGCTGAAGCTTAAGCTAGCGTCATTATTGACCTTAGGTTGCCATTTACGGTTAAAGCCCAGTTTTTCCCTGAAGAACTGTTGCAGCAGATAGCGGTAAGAGCCTTGTTTTGGTAATAGCTCAGTCAGTTGACGCAGTTCCGCCATGACCTGACTCTTACCCTCCGGTGTGGTCACATCATGGTTTTGGGCAAGATGGGCAAAGACAAAGTCAGAGAGCAGCGGTGCCTGATCAAGCAAGCGGCGGAAGTTTTCAATGCCTTCACGACGGATCAGCGAGTCCGGATCATGATCGTTTGGCAGTACAAAGAATTTGAGTTCGCGACCATCATTGAGTAACGGAAGAGCGATCTCAAGGGTACGACGTGCTGCCTTCTGACCTGCAGCATCACCATCAAAAGCAATGGTAATGCGGTGATTCTGCTTAAACAGAATATTCAGATGTTCTGTATTACTGGCGGTACCGAGCGTTGCCACTGCACCATGAATGCCATATTGCTGTAAGGCAATCACATCCATGTAGCCTTCGACCATCAGCCAGTCTTGAGCTTTCTGCTTACGACCTTCATATAGGCCATACAGCAGCTGGTTCTTATGGAAAACTTCTGAATCCGGCGAGTTGATGTATTTTGGCTTGATCTCATCATTCAGCGCTCGACCACCAAAACCAACGACACGACCTTTCGGATCACGAATCGGGAAAATGACCCGATCGCGTAACAAGTCGAAATCACGACCATTGTCACTGGTACGAATTAACCCAAGAAGTTTTAAACCTTCAATATCTTGTGGGAAGGCTTTTTCCAGATGCTGCCAGTCTTCCGGTGCATAGCCTAAACGCCAGTAAGCAATTGTTTCAGCACTTAGGCCACGCTGACGGAAATACTGCTGTGCGCTGGCACTGTTTGGTAACTGACGTTCATAAAACTGTGCAATATTTTCCAGCAGGTCAAACAGGTTACCTTCCTGCGGTGCATCCTGCATCGGCATCTGCTCAAAAGAAGCAAATGGATCGCCGTAGTATTCCTGTTCAGGATTCTGAAACTCTGCAAAAGGATCGAAGCTAGAAACAGCTGCAGTATCACTGGCAGCTGCAGGTGCCTGATTCTGATTATTAGATGTATTGGTTGCAGGCTTTGGTGCAGGCGGTTTTGCTGCTGGTTTAGGCTTTGCAGCTTCACGCTTGTATTTAAGCTTGCTGGATTCCTGATTATCTTTAGGTAACTCAATCCCAGTCTGACTGGACAGGTCTTTCATCACTTCGATGAAATTGCGGTTGCCAATATCCATCAAAAAGCGGATGGCATTACCATTGGCCTGACAGCCAAAGCAGTGAAAATACTGCTTGTCACGATAAACGTGAAAAGAAGGAGATTTTTCCTGATGGAAAGGGCAACAGCCCGAATAAGTACGGCCAGTTTTTTTTAATTTCACGAATTGACCAATCACATCGACAATGTCGGTGCGATCGAGAATCTGATCAATCGTATGTTGAGGAATGGCCATGGCGTGCTAAGCTTCTCGTGCTGCTTGATATAAGCGCTAAATCATTGAAAAAATTAGGTGAGTCAAAAACTCGGCCTATCAATTAAATTGTATAAACCTTTTGTGTAATTTGTTCAAGAACTGTTCAGGGTGCTGTTGGTTTTAGCACAGCCGAAAATACAAAAGGGCAAGTATGATACCTTGCCCTTTATAAAAATGCACCTGAAACGCGGAGTGTTATTCCTCAGTTGCTTCAGGTTGCTCAGTTTCAGTGTTTTTCGGACGATCTAGCAAACCAAATGACATACGGTTGGTCAGACTACGTTCCTGTTTAGGCTCTGGAATATTGTCAGAACCAGCATAAGTACGCGCTTCCTTACCGAAGATCCCCAAGGTTGCACGGTTGAAGAAACTGCCTTCGCTACGCGCTGAACTTAAATTCACTGTACCGTCTGAATTGACCAGACTTGGATAGTTCAGTTTCAGCACTTCGATATATTGTTGTGAAGTGGCTTTATCACCTAGCTTGTCATAGCCATAGGCGATCGTTGCTAAAGCTTCTGGTGTTTGTGGCACTTGTGGGTAGTGTTCAATCACCCATTGCGCACGTTCAACCGCAGCAAGATAAGCCTTACGCTTGATATTAAAACGCGCTGCATTCATTTCATGCTCAGCCAGTTCTTCACCAATAAACTTCATACGCTGTGCAGCATCAACTGCATATTCGCTTGAAGGATAACGACGAATGAAATCGACAAAGTTTTGATAAGCTACTTTCAGATAGCTGACGTCACGGTGCGCTTGTTTCAGCTTGGTATAGCGCAGCAGACCATTATAGTTCTGCTCCATATTGGCTACACCACGTACATAGTAGGCATAGTCCACATTAGGATGTTGTGGGTTTAGACGGATGAAGCGGTCAGCCAATGCCACTGCACCTTCATAATCCTTTTGCTGGAATTTGACATAGATCAGTTCCAGTTGCGCCTGTGCTGCATATTGGCTGGTAGGGAAATAGGTTTCTAGACCTTCAAGCTGACGTGCAGCATCAGTATATTGCTTACGATCAAGTGCTTTTTGTGCTTTTTGAATATAAACCTGTTCGCTGGCTTCAGGGCCTTTATCCACGACGTCTTTTTTTGTTGGATTACTGCTACAGCCTACCATTGCCGATGCAACGCCTAACGTAATTGCAAGCATTGTCATTTTATAATGTGGTAGCGACATAAAAATTCCTCTGTTAATACGGGCAATGAGCTACAATTGCACTATTAAACCACTTTTGTCTGAATGAGCAAATGAGTCAAGCACAATCTTCCAATTCTAATTTCCCTGAAACTGATTTTAATTTACTTGAAGATTCTGAGGATGCAGATAACCATACTTCAGACACAACTGCAACACGTTTATCGTTGCAATTTCAAGTGGATGAAACCTATCTGGGCCAGCGTATCGATCAGGTTGCAGCGATCGTATGGAGCGATTTTTCCCGCGAGAAGCTGAAACAGTGGATCAAAGACGGGAACTTATTGGTCAATGGTCAACCTGTAAAACCTAAATATAAATGTGATGGTTTTGAAACGCTTACCTTAAATGTTGAGCTTGAGGCGCAGACCCGTAGCCTTCCTGAAGATATTCCGCTGGATATCGTCTATGAAGATGATGACATCATGGTGGTGAACAAACCACTGGGGATGGTGGTGCATCCGGGTGCGGGCAATAGCTCAGGTACTTTGGTGAATGCCTTATTGCATCACTATCCAAAATCAGCAGAATTGGCACGTGCCGGTCTGGTGCATCGTATCGATAAAGATACATCGGGTTTACTGGTTGTTGCAAAAAACCTTGAAGCACAATTCTCTTTAAGCCGTCAGCTTGAGAAAAAATCGGTATATCGTGTTTATGACCTGATTGTATATGGCAACATCATTGCTGGCGGTACCATTGATGAGCCGATCAAACGCCATCCAGTAGATCGCGTGAAAATGACGGTTCTTCCAGGCGGTAAAGATGCCGTAACGCATTACAACGTGAAAGAACGCTTCCAGCACTTTACTCGCGTTCAGGCACGTCTGGAAACAGGTCGTACCCATCAGATCCGTGTGCACTTTAGCTATATTGGCTATGGTCTGGTCGGTGATCAGGTGTATATGCCGCGTGTCCGTATGCCAGCTGGTGCTTCACAGTTACTTGAAGATACTTTACGTGGCTTTAAACGTCAGGCCCTGCATGCAGCGACTTTAGGTCTGAAACATCCACGTACTAAAGAAGAAATGACTTTCAATGCGCCGTGGCCAGAAGACTTCGCGAATTTAGTTGAAGTGCTGCGCAGCGAAAACAAGGCTTATTAATTTCTTCATTTCCAGCATTTGTCAGTAAAAGGGAAGAGACATGCAATTTGTACAAGGTTTGCCTCAAGGCGTTTATGTGGGTCAGACCCGTGTTCATCATGAACAGGTACAACCATCGGAGCAGCCAGAACTGGCAGGCTTTAACCTGGCATTGCATGTCAATGATGATCCATCACGTGTACAAAAACATCGCATCCAGTTGCTGAAGGATTTCCACCCTTATGGCGTGGATAAAATCACCTGGATGACGCAAACGCATAGCACCATTTGCCATACCATTAACGAAGAGATGCCATTTGAGGCATTGATTGGCGATGGTCTGGTCACACAGCGTAAAGCACATGCCTTGATGATGATGACCGCGGACTGTTTACCAGTGGTACTGGGTAATGCTGAATGTACAGAAGTTGCCAATCTGCATGCAGGCTGGCGTGGGCTGGCAGGTGGTATTGTGGAAAATACCCTTACTGCGATGCAAACGAAGCCAACCTGGGCATGGTTAGGTGCTGCGATCAGCCAACCGTGTTTTGAAATTGGTGCAGAAGTGAAAGAAGCATTCTGTTCAAAATATCCTGAACTGGACAGTGCCTTTCAAGCTGGTGAACAGGCAGGTAAGCACTATGCGGATTTGTATGCGATTGCGCGTTATATCTTGAATCAGCATGGTATTCAAACTGTGTTGGGCGGGGATCAGTGTTCGTATCGTCAGGCAGATGAGTACTTCTCCTATCGCCGTGAAGCCAAGACCGGACGTATGGCAACATTCGTGTTTATGGCTTGAAAATGTTAAACTTCACTGAAACCTTTGGCTTTTAATTGTTATGTCCCTATCTTCAAAAACGCTCGCGATTGTTTATCACAGTCCTTATGGACACACTGCCAAAGTTGCTCATTATATTGAACAGGGTGCACAGCAGGCAGGCGTTCAGGTTGCTTTGATGAATGTAGAGCAAGTGGACTGGGATGTGCTGGATGCCGCAGATGCTATCATTTTTGGCTGCCCGACCTATATGGGCAGTATCAGTGCTGCGATGAAGCTGTTTATTGAACAATCTTCTAAACGCTGGCTGGCGCGTGCATGGCAGGGCAAGCTGGCAGCGGCCTTTACCAATGGCGGTGGTCTCAGTGGTGACAAGCTGGCGGTACTGCAACAGATCAACCTGTTTGCCATGCAGCATGGTATGTTATGGGCAGGTTTGCCGTTGATGCCAACAGGGCGTAGCGTAACGGATCTAAACCGTATGTCGAGCTTCCTAGGTTTGATGACTCAATCTGATAATGCCCCGGTTGAGGTCACACCACCGGAAGGTGATTTGCAAACCGCAATATTATTCGGTGAGCATGTTGCCCAGACATTACACCGTTTGCATTAATAAAAGATTTTGAAATAAAAAAACCTCCATCAAATGGAGGTTTTTTTATAGGCATTATGTAACCATTATCGATGGAAAATACGCGCTTTATCGCGTTGCCAGTCGCGGTCTTTTTCAGTCGCACGCTTGTCGTGTAACTGTTTACCTTTCACTAAGGCAATTTCCAGCTTGGCATTTGGACCTTTCCAGTAACACGCTAGTGGCACGCATGAATAACCCTTCTGGTTAATTGCTCCCAGAAGTTTTTCAATTTCTCGGCGATTCAGCAACAGTTTACGGGTACGCGTCGCTTCAGGCACTACATGGGTAGAAGCACTCAAGAGTGGCTGAATCTGGGCACCAAACAGGAAAGCCTCGCCATTTTTAAAGGTGATATAGCTTTCTACAATGGTCATACGACCCGCACGCAAGGATTTTACTTCCCAGCCTTGTAATGAAAGTCCAGCTTCAAATTTTTCTTCAATAAAATAATCGTGACGGGCACGTTTGTTTAGCGCAATCGTTCCGCCGTTATTTTTTTTAACTACAATACTTGCTTTCGCCATAATCTGATACTTCCAAACTTGCTGCTATTGTACCGCAACTTTAATTGAGTTGAAGTTTTTAAATTGATGGAGTTTCTTCGCCAAAAAATCAAGATTTTGTTAAAATAGAAACTTACACAATAAACAGAGTACAAATGGATGACTAAAACTCGTGTAATTTATCCGGGGACCTTTGATCCGATCACCAATGGTCATATTGACCTAGTGAGTCGTGCAGCAAAGATGTTTGATGAAGTTGTGGTTGCAATTGCGATCGGTCATCATAAGAACCCGGTATTTAGTCTGGAAGAACGAGTTGAGCTGGCCCAAGCGTCATTGAGCCATTTGAACAATGTTGAATTTGTAGGATTTGACGGTCTGCTGGTGAATTTCTTCCGTGAGCAGAAAGCGACAGCAGTCTTGCGTGGCCTGCGTGCAGTGTCAGATTTTGAGTATGAATTTCAGTTGGCCAATATGAACCGCCAGTTGGATTCACAATTTGAAGCGGTGTTTTTAACGCCTTCAGAACAGTATTCCTTTATTTCATCCACTCTAGTGCGTGAAATTGCCCGCTTACGAGGGGATGTGACCAAGTTTGTTCCACCAAACGTGGTTGCAGCCTTCGAGCGTAAACTTCAACAAGGTTGGTAGAGTGTCTTTATATATCACCGATGAATGCATCAACTGTGATGTCTGTGAACCTGTATGCCCGAATGAGGCGATTTTCATGGGTGAGGTCATCTATGAAATTAACCCGAATCTATGTACAGAATGCGTTGGACATCACGACAAACCGCAGTGCCAGTTGTTCTGTCCTGTGGACTGTATCCCGCTTGATCCGGATCATGCCGAGACGCAGGAACAGCTGCAAGCCAAGTATGAAAAACTGACTGCTCAAAAAACAGCAAGCAAATAGTTCGTATATTTGATACTATGCGGCTCGAAGTGAGCTAGACGATCGCTGCTGTGGAGATCTCCGTGATTGAAGCAGGGGAGGAAAGTCCGGGCTTCATAGGGCAAGGTGCCAGGTAACGCCTGGGCGGCGTGAGCCGACGGAAAGTGCAGCAGAGAGTAGACCGCCTTCATTATGGTTCTGAGCAATCGGAATCGGAGGTAAGGGTGAAAGGGTGCGGTAAGAGCGCACCGCATGACTGGTAACAGTTCATGGCATGGTAAACCCCACCGGAAGCAAGACCAAATAGGGATCCTTTAGGCATGGCCCATGCTGGATCCGGGTAGGTCGCTTGAGCGTATAAGTGATTGTACGCCTAGAGGAATGATCGTTCTCGACAGAACCCGGCTTATCGGCTCACTTCACCAAATTTTGATCAATCAGCGCAATATGGGGTTGACGTTTTTTTTAGAAAAACTCATAATGCGCGCACAGTTTAAGGCTATGTAGCTCAGTTGGTTAGAGCACCGCACTCATAATGCGGGGGTCACAAGTTCAAGTCTCGTCATAGCCACCATATTCTGAAAAAACCCACTCCGATTGAGTGGGTTTTTTTATGCCCGTAAAAATTAAAATGATATGATGAGTGAAATGTAAACAACTGAATTAAATAAGAATGACTGCAGATCAGCTGAATTGGGCAAAAGACAATTTTGAAAATATAGAAAGAGCATGGGAAGGGGATCTTTGGGATAGAAAGCGTCTAGGATTACAATTAGAGCGTTATGTAGATCGTTTGCAATGTGGTGCTGTCTTAGCTCTGGATGCACGTTGGGGTGAAGGAAAAACATGGTTTGTACGCCATTGGACAAAGCATTTAGAAACGAAAGATCATAATGTGATTTATTTAGATGCCTTTGCAAATGATTACTTAGATGATCCATTTTTAGTTATCACGTCTGAAATTGCGAATGTTTTAAAAAAAGATAAGAGTACTAGCCGAAAAATTAATAAATTAATTCGTTTATCTGCCTTAGTTGGAACGGCATTATTGCCTTCTTTGCCTAAAGTTGCTTTGACACTTGGCTTGCATCTCGTTGGAGCAGGACTAATCAGTACTGCTTTACAACAAGGTTATGAAAGTGCAAAAGATGAAATTGAAAAATTATCGGATGAAGCAAGTGACCGAATAAAGGAAAGTATTCAGGAAAAGATGGCTAATCATGAAGCTGAAAAGAAAACTTTAATAGAGTTTAAAAGGCATTTAGCTGAAACCGTAGAAAAATTAGATAAGCCTTTAATTTTTATTATTGATGAACTTGATCGTTGCCGTCCTGATTTTTCAATTCGACTTATTGAAAGGATCAAACATTTTTTTGATATTAAAAAAATTGTTTTTGTTTTAGTTATGGATAAAACACAGTTTTCAAATGTTGTATGTCATAACTATGGATATGATAAAAAAATTGGTGAAGAGTATTTAGATAAGTTTATTGATTTTACAGTGGGATTAAATTCATTAGCTCCTGACTTGATGGATAATTTTAAAGTAAATATTCATAGTACCTTTGAAAATTTAGGAATAGATTTAAGTAATCAAAAACTTGATGGTTGCATAGAACATGTAGATTTCTATGCAAGAAAAAACAAATTATCAAAAAGAGCAATTGTGAAATTGGCGAGTCAATTTTCATTACTTTATTTAACTGATTTTGATAGTAATAAAAATCAGTTATTAATAATGTTTTTGTTAAATCCTACATTTCTTTTAAAAAGTAATACTTCTTTGGAATTGCTTGGAACTTTATTAGATCAAATGGATAATTATATTCAATCGAATAAAGATGATTTTGAAAAATACCATGGGGAAAATTATAGGGTTGATACCCATACTACAGTATTAATGAGGAAGGCAAATTTCTTTCACGATGAACTAGGAATCTTAATTTTTATTCAATTGGTTGAATATTATGAGCAGTTAGTTAACTCACAGAAAAGATTTACTGCTGTATCAGTCAGAAATCTTAGACCAACAAATAATACGGATTTTTATGGCGGATGGAAAAATTACATATTTGGAGGAATTTGATTTATTAAAAATGCTTCTAATAAATCAACATCATCCGTCTGTAACTGTTCACGCATTTTTAAAAATTGCTTTTCATCTAAGTCATAGAGCTTAAGCGAAAGCAGTTTTTCTATATCTTCTTTAGGGAAGCGGTATTTAATAACTTTTGCAGGTACGCCGCCAACTATGGCATAAGGGGGCACGTCTTTAGTGACGACAGCCCCTGTTGCTACTACAGCACCTTCACCTAGCTTTACACCTTGCATAATCATGGCACGTGAGCCAATCCAGCAGCCATCTCCAATGATCGTATCGCCAGCAGGCACAAAGCTACGTGTATCGAACGGAAATGCTGAAATCCAATCCGTGCGGTGCAATTGGTTGCCACCCATCATAATCACGCATTCTGCGCCAAAACAGACGAAATTACCGATATAGAGCTGATCGATCGGCTTCTCTGGTGTAGCTGACTTGTCATGTAGATAACGCACTACACAGCGTTCAAATCCTTGGTCCCAGTAAGCTGAGTAATAGCTGTAATTGCCCTTGATATGAATGTTCGGATTCTTCACCGTTTTCGAGATGAATTCGAACTCGCACCAGTGCTTTACAGGGGAATTGATCAGTTTCTCAGACATAGGATGGTTAGGATTGGGAGAGTGGAAGGATTATAGCAAAGTCCCCCTTTGAAAAAGGGGGATTTAGGGGGATTCTAATACTTAGATGGGAATCTTTTAAAAAATCGAAATTCATTATTATTGATGGGAGCCGTATCTAGTAGTAATCCCTCCCAACCTCCCCTTGAAAAAGGGAGGGATTGAAAAACTAAAAAACCCCTCAATAGAGGGGTCTTACAGCCTAAAATATCTTTTTAAAAATTAGATATATTCAACTTTTGAAATTTCGTATTCCACTTCGCCTTGCGGAGTTACGATTTTCACTTCATCGCCTTCATTTTTACCCAAAAGGCCACGTGCGATCGGAGAGTTCACAGAGATCTTGTTGATCTTAAAGTCGGCTTCGTCATCACCCACGATTTTGTAGGTTTTTTGTTCTTCAGTGTCCAGATTTTCAATGGTCACTGTCACGCCAAACACAACGCGACCGTTTTGCTCAAGCGCTTTAACATCAATAACCTGACAAGCACCCAGTTTACCTTCGATGTCCTGAATACGGCCTTCACAGAAGCCTTGTTGTTCACGTGCGGCATGGTACTCTGCGTTTTCCTTCAGATCTCCATGTTCACGTGCTTCAGCAATTGCAGCTGTAATACGTGGACGATCAACGGTTTTTAGTTGATGTAATTCTTTTTCCAAGGCAACTTTGCCTTCAGGAGTCATAGGATAACGTTGCATAGTTGTCCCTCAAATTTAGGTATGTAAGTAAAATACAAAGTGTATAAATGAAAAAAAGCCCGCCACCAAGAAGATGACGGGACTTCTTGGAAGCTAATTAGCCTTTAGTAAGGTCTTGCAGACGATACACATCCATCGGTAATTTAATTGCTAGAGCTTGGCATACTGCGTCCGCACCATTCAAGGTAGTTGTGTTATACACTTTACCTTGAAGCGCTGAACGACGGATCGAGAATGAATCTTCTTGCGCTTTTTTACCTTCAGTCGTGTTAATCACAAGGTGGATTTCGCCGTTTTTAATACGGTCCACAATGTTTGGACGACCTTCAGTCACTTTATTTACGCGTTCACATTCAAGACCAGCTGCGCTAATCACTTCAAATGTACCATCAGTTGCAAGAATCTTGAAGCCTAGGTCAATAAGTTGTTTCGCAATGCCTGCTGCACGTGGTTTATCAGAATCACGAACAGAGATAAATGCGTGTTTCACTTCACCTTCAGTTGGCAGACCAGGTAAACGTTCGTTTGCACCTAAAACGGCTTTATAGAACGCTTCACCAAATGTTTTACCAACACCCATCACTTCGCCTGTAGATTTCATTTCAGGGCCAAGGATTGGGTCAACGCCAGGGAACTTGTTGAATGGGAACACAGCTTCTTTTACAGAGAAGTGTTCAGGAATAATCTCTGAAGTGAATCCTTGGGATTCTAGAGATTGACCCGCCATACAACGCGCAGCCACTTTCGCTAAAGATTCGCCGATACACTTAGAAACGAATGGAACAGTACGAGAAGCACGTGGGTTCACTTCCAGGATGTATACGTCAGTACCTTTTACAGCAAACTGTACGTTCATCAGACCGATTACGCCAAGCTCTTTCGCCATAGCCACGGTTTGACGACGCATTTCGTCCTGAACGTCTTTAGATAAAGAGTAAGGAGGAATAGAACATGCAGAGTCACCTGAGTGAATACCTGCTTGTTCGATGTGCTGCATGATACCGCCGATCACAACGTCTTTACCGTCAGATACACAGTCCACGTCAACTTCAATTGCATCATCTAAGAAATGGTCAAGAAGAACAGGTGCTTCGTTAGAGGCTTGAACCGCATCACGTAGGTAGCGTTTAAGCTCTTCGTCGTTGTATACGATTTCCATCGCACGGCCACCAAGCACGTAAGACGGACGAACAACCAATGGATAGCCCACTTTCGATGCTTCGGCAATGCCTTCTTCAGCAGATTTAACAATGCTGTTGCTTGGTTGACGAAGTTGCAGACGTTGAATCATTTGTTGGAAACGTTCACGGTCTTCTGCACGGTCAATCGCATCTGGTGATGTACCGATAATTGGCGCACCAGCTTCTTCCAAAGCGCGAGCCAGTTTCAGCGGAGTTTGACCACCGTACTGAACGATAATGCCTTTAGGCTTCTCGATGCGTACGATTTCAAGTACATCTTCAAGTGTAATTGGTTCGAAGTACAAACGATCAGATGTATCGTAGTCGGTAGAAACAGTTTCAGGGTTACAGTTCACCATGATTGTTTCGTAACCGTCTTCACGCATTGCAAGTGCCGCATGTACACAGCAGTAATCGAACTCGATACCTTGACCAATACGGTTAGGACCACCACCGATGACCATGATCTTGTCGCGAGTTGATGGATTCGCTTCACACTCTTCATCGTAAGTTGAGTACATGTACGCTGTATCAGATTCGAATTCTGCAGCACATGTATCAACACGTTTGTAGACTGGCGTTACGCCCAGGTTCCAACGGTGTTTACGGAATTGTTTTTGTGAAATACCCATCAGGTTCGCGATGCGAAGGTCAGATAAACCTTTACGTTTGAACGCACGGATATTGTCAGCGTTCAAGTCACCGAAACCTAAAGATTTGATCTGGTTTTCAGTTTTGATGATGTCTTCGATCTGGATCAGGAACCAGCGGTCGATGTTAGTCGCAGCAAATACTTCGTCTAAAGTGAAACCGTGACGGAATGCATCGCCCACGTACCAGATACGCTCAGGACCTGGAACTTTAAGTTCTTGAAGGATTTTTTCGCGTGCGCCTTCAGTACCTACTTCGATTTTTTCGTCGAAGCCAGAAGCACCCACTTCAAGACCACGAAGCGCTTTTTGCATAGACTCTTGGAAGTTACGGCCAATAGCCATCACTTCACCTACAGATTTCATCTGAGTCGTCAAAGTTGCGTCAGCTTGTGGGAATTTCTCGAAGTTGAAACGAGGAATCTTGGTAACTACGTAGTCAATCGCAGGTTCGAATGATGCAGGAGTTGTACCGCCAGTGATGTCATTTTTCAGTTCATCAAGGGTGTAACCCACTGCAAGTTTCGCAGCGATTTTCGCAATTGGGAAACCGGTTGCTTTAGACGCAAGCGCAGATGAACGAGAAACACGGGGGTTCATCTCGATCACAACCATACGGCCATCTTTCGGGTTGATACCGAACTGAACGTTCGAACCACCAGTTTCAACACCAATCTCACGAAGTACAGCTAAAGACGCGTTACGAAGTAACTGGAATTCTTTGTCTGTAAGCGTTTGCGCAGGTGCAACAGTGATTGAGTCACCTGTGTGCACGCCCATTGGGTCAAAGTTTTCAATCGTACATACGATGATACAGTTGTCATTTTTGTCACGAACAACTTCCATCTCGTACTCTTTCCAACCAATCAATGATTCATCAATCAATAACTGTTTCGTTGGAGAAAGATCGAAACCGCGTTCACAGATTTCAATGAATTCTTCTTTGTTATACGCGATACCGCCGCCTGAACCACCCATGGTGAATGATGGGCGGATAATTACAGGGAAACCGAAGCGTGCTTGGATTTCTAAAGCTTCTTCCATTGACTCTGCAATGTCGGCTTTTGGACATTCAAGACCAATTTTACGCATTGCTTGGTCGAACAGTTTACGGTCTTCAGCTTTTTCAATCGCTTCTTTAGTCGCACCGATCAATTCAACATTGTATTTTTCTAAAATGCCGTGCTCATCAAGGGCAAGGGCACAGTTCAATGCAGTTTGACCACCCATTGTAGGAAGAACTGCGTCTGGGCGTTCTTTCTCAATGATTGCTGCAACAGTTTGCCAGGTAATCGGTTCGATATACGTCGCATCTGCCATTGCAGGGTCAGTCATAATGGTCGCTGGGTTAGAGTTCACCAAAATAACACGGTAGCCTTCTTCACGAAGAGCTTTACACGCTTGCGCGCCTGAATAGTCAAACTCACACGCCTGACCAATCACAATAGGACCAGCACCGATAATTAAGATGCTTTTAATGTCTGTACGTTTAGCCATGATGCTTCCTTAATTACTTCTTAGATGCTTCGATAAGTTCGATGAAATGATCGAACAATGGTGCGCAGTCATGTGGACCAGGGCTTGCTTCAGGGTGACCCTGGAAGCTGAACGCAGGTTTGTCTGTACGATGAATCCCTTGCAGGGTTTGGTCGAACAGTGATTTGTGCGTAGCTTTAAGGTTTGCAGGAAGTGTTTCTGCATCCACTGCGAAGCCGTGGTTTTGAGAAGTAATCATCACTGTACCAGTTTCAATGTTCTGTACAGGATGGTTGGCACCGTGGTGACCATGAGGCATTTTCACAGTCTGAGCACCGCTTGCAAGCGCAAGAATCTGGTGACCCAAGCAAATACCAAATACTGGTACGTTGCGAGCATCTTCAACAATTGTTTTTACAGCTTCAATTGCGTAGTCACATGCAGCTGGATCGCCAGGGCCGTTCGATAGGAACACGCCATCTGGATTCATTGCAAGTACGTCAGCAGCAGGAGTTTGCGCAGGTACCACAGTCAATTTACAACCGCGGTCTGCGAGCATACGCAAGATGTTGGTTTTGACACCGTAATCGTATGCAACAACATGGAATTTAAATTCTGGTTGAGCGAAGCCTTTACCTAAAGTCCATGAACCTTCAGTCCATTCAAAACCTTCAGGGTCACAGCATTCTTTTGCAAGGTCTAAACCATTCAACCCACCGAATGCGCGTGCTTTTTCAAGTGCTTCTTCTTCAGTGATGTTTTCGCCTGCAAGGATACAACCGTTTTGTGCACCTTTATCACGCAAAATTCGAGTTAATCGTCGCGTGTCGATGTCAGCAATAGCCACTACATTGTGCTGTTCTAGATATTCACCTAGTGATTGTTCAGCACGGAAGTTACTGTGTAATAAAGGAAGGTCACGGATAATTAAACCGTTCGCCCATACTTTATGAATACGACCTGATTCTGCGTCTTCTTCGTTGCAACCAGTATTACCGATATGTGGGTAAGTCAAAGTCACAAGCTGCTGTGCATAACTTGGATCAGTCAAAATTTCTTGATAGCCAGTCATGGCAGTGTTGAAAACGACTTCACCAGTCGTACAACCCGATGCGCCAATCGAAGTACCTTTAAAGATAGTTCCGTCGGCAAGGGCTAAAATTGCTGGGGTGCTCAAACCAAAGCTCCTGAAATTTAGGCTGTAAAAAAGCGAGTAGACGAAAAAAAAGGAAGGCTAATAATTAAACCTACCCTCCTATGTCTGCTCGCTTGAACTTAACACGGCATTATACGCAGGAACACCTGTTAAGTCCAATGGCTTTGCTGCAAAAGTATGAGATAAATGGCTTGCTTTTTGCTTGAAAGTCTGTTTCGTGATCAATGTTAAAAAATGTAACCATTTAATAATTGTCAGACAAATCAAGTCTTAAATTTTATCGAATTTAATAATATGAAATCGTCAAAACATAACTTAAAGGCAAAAGACATGGCTACAACAACTAAAACTACAACATCTAAAAAAAATCTAAATGTCGTTGTCACTGAATCTGCCGAGCAGCTTGAAAAAGCAGCAGTAGAGGCCAAAGAACAGGTGGCTGAAACGCTTACTGAAAGTAAAGAAAATATTGAAGCTGAAGTGAAGAAACTGAGCAATACAGTGACTGAGCAGTTGACTCAATTCAAGCAGGATTTGCTACAGCGTATCGACACCCTGAAAGGCCAGTTGTTTGGTTCACAAAATAAAGAGTTGAATGAACTGACCAGCTTTATTAAAACCGAATTTACTGCAGTGATTGATGACCTGTCAAAACTCGGTAAAGAACTTAAAGAAGATGTGACCCAGATTTCAACTAAGCATAAGGATCATCTGGCAGATACCTTGAAACGCTCTAAAGACAGCACGATTGAAGTTTTGAAAAAAGTGAAACCCGTCGTTGTAAAAGGAGAAACCGAAGAAAAAGAAACTGATCTAAAAAGTTAATAAGTAATAAAACAAAAAAACAGCCGAGGGGGAGCGCATCAGTTCTCCTTTCGTGTTGGACGCAACACTGACTCATAAAACAAAAATAGGGGGTCATGATGCAACATCATCTTATAGCGGCAATATTACTACTCGCCTTGATCATGGTTTTGAATCTTGAAACCTGGAAAAGCCGTCTAGCTTATCTTGCCATGGTCATACTGAGTCTAAGTTGTCTCAGTGTTTTACAGGCCGCAGTTTCCATTATTGCGATTACTACAATTCTAATCTTTTATGCTGCTGTGGCGGCAGTACAGAGCAATGCAAGACTACATCACAAAAAACTAAATCACTAAAAACCGACCTTTAACTTAAGACAAAATAAAAACGTGAGACCGATGAGCCTCACGTTTTTTATATTTCGTCACCTGTAGGTCACAGGACAGGATTTAAATCCTAGAACACATGCAACCAGTCACGTTTATTGTGAAAGTCTGCCTGAGGACTACTATGCTGCATCGCATAGTATTGATCACCTTGAGAGGTTTTCAATACAGCAGACAGGCCAAGGAACAGATCAGACCATTTCAGCTTGTTCGTCGCCATGAAATCGGTCAGATCCAGACTGACATTGAGTCCATAATGGGTACGCTTGAGCTGATTCAGATCGATATCATAAGCCGGTTGTGGCGGCATTTCTTCCGGGTAACGGTATTCTTCAAACTGATAAGCCTGCCAGGCTTGAGAAGGAGAGAGATTAATCTCACGATAAAAATCTTCGTCCTTTACCCCAATAAAAATTTCGTAACACGTCTGTTCCCAGAGGAAATCCTGACGAGGATGTGCTGCGACCAGTTCAGGCCAAAGCACATACTGGTTCGGATCGCGTAGCCAAAAACCCACATTTAAAGTGCATGAGCCTTGTTGTTCAATCGCCCCGACCAGCGAGATCGCCTGAAAACGACGATCAAATGCATTCAGTTCGTAACTAGCCATAGATCCTGAACTTAGTTAGACAAGTGCGCAAAGCGAACAAGGTTAGACAGTTTTTGGTTTTGTTTCGGCGCTTTCTTGTAAAGCAACGCGATTTTACCAATAGTTTGTACGATTTCAGCACCAGTCGCTTCAACGATCTCGGTGATCAGAACGGCACGTGCTTCACGATCTTCAGCTACAACTTTCACTTTAATCAGTTCGTGGTCGTTCAGCGCACGTTCAAGTTCTTCGATCACGCTTTCAGTCAGGCCTTTGTCACCAAGCATTACCACTGGGTTTAATGCATGTCCGATTTGACGTAAACGTTTACGTTCCTGAATAGATAAAGACGCCATGAGAGATAACCTGATTTTTAAAACGGCTTAGTATAGCAAAAGCAATAAACAAACGCTTTAAATTCTCAGGAAATAATCGGCGCGATCACATAAAAAATCCAACCAACTGCCTTAGATTTAGATACAGATCAATACTGCAAATCCTATGTTTTTCACGTACAATTAAATATTGGAAGTTTTTTTTATTTAGAGAGTTATGGCAACACGCATTACCAACCAGAAGTTATCCAAAAGTAGTCGTGCGTGGATGAGAGAGCATCTCGATGACTTTTATGTGAAGAAAGCGCAAAAAGAAGGTTATCGGGCACGTGCTGCGTATAAACTTCTTGAGATTCAAGAAAAATACGGCATTATCAAACCAGGCATGACAGTTGTCGATCTGGGTGCAGCGCCAGGAAGCTGGTCACAAATCGCTGGAAAACTGGTCGGTTCTAAAGGTTTGGTGATCGCATCAGATATTCTAGAAATGGATGCACTGCCAGATGTGACCTTCCTGCAAGGTGACTTCCGTGAGCAGGAAGTGTTCGATAAATTGTTAAATATTTTAGATGGACGTACGGTAGACGTTGTAATTTCCGATATGGCCCCCAATACATCAGGTAATAAGGCTGTAGATCAACCGCGTCAGATCTATCTCTGTGAACTGGCACTGGACTTTGCCAATAAGGTTCTAGGTCCGAAAGGTCAGTTTGTCGTTAAAGTCTTTCAGGGCACTGGCTTTGATGAATTCCGTAAGGAAGTGGTCAATAGTTTTGATGTTCTGAAAACGGTAAAACCTGCTGCATCGCGTGCTCGCTCGAAAGAAGTCTTTCTGGTGGGGCAGGGGCGCAAGAAGGCTTTGAAATAAAGTCTACTTGCCAACACGCTAAAAATTGTGCATTTTGTACGTTTTTAATAATTGCAAGTTGAACATAACTTGGAAATTAAGGTCACCCGTGAGGGCATGATCAAATTAGATTGGAATGGGAAATAAAGCTTTGAGCGATCTTTTTAAGAATGCCGTATTGTGGCTCGTGATACTGGGTGTGCTGGTGCTCATCTTCAGCAACGTCAGTGATCGCAATCAGCCGACAACAATGAACTATTCAGAGTTCGTTGCAGCGGTGAATGACGGCCAGATTAAGCAAGTGACAATAGATGGCGAAAGAATTCGTGGTGAGAAATCAAACGGTTCAGAGTTTGAAAGTATTCGCCCGGCAGTTCAGGATCCTGAGCTGATGCCAAATCTCATCAAGAACAACGTGGTGGTTGAAGGTACTGCACCGCAACGCCAAGGCTTGTTGATGCAGTTGCTGATCGCAAGTTTCCCTGTGCTTTTAATCATTTTGTTATTCATGTTCTTTATGCGCAACATGGGTGGCGGTGCAGGTGGCAAGAACGGCCCGATGAGCTTCGGTAAGTCGAAGGCGAAAATGCTGTCTGAAGACCAGATTAAAGTGACCTTCACCGATGTTGCTGGCTGTGATGAAGCAAAACAGGAAGTGGTCGAAATCGTAGACTTCCTGAAAGATCCTGCAAAATTCAAACGTCTGGGTGCGACTATTCCTAAGGGCGTCCTGATGGTTGGTCCTCCAGGTACAGGTAAAACCCTGCTTGCAAAAGCCATTGCGGGTGAAGCCAAAGTTCCATTCTTCAGTATTTCCGGTTCTGACTTCGTAGAAATGTTCGTGGGTGTCGGTGCATCTCGTGTACGTGACATGTTTGAACAGGCGAAACGCCATGCGCCATGTATCATCTTCATCGATGAGATTGATGCGGTTGGTCGTCACCGTGGTTCAGGTACAGGTGGTGGTCATGATGAACGTGAACAGACACTGAACCAGATGCTGGTTGAGATGGACGGTTTCGAAGGCAACGAAGGTATTATCGTAATCGCGGCGACTAACCGTGCTGATGTACTGGATAAAGCTTTACTTCGTCCAGGCCGTTTCGACCGTCAAGTGATGGTTGGCTTACCAGACATTAAAGGTCGTGAGCAAATCCTGAATGTCCACTTGAAGAAACTACCTTCTACCACTGGCGTGGATGTGAAAGTTCTTGCTCGTGGTACGCCTGGATTCTCTGGTGCGCAGTTGGCAAACCTTGTGAACGAAGCAGCGTTATTCGCGGCACGTCGTAACAAGAACACTGTCGACATGCATGACTTTGAAGATGCCAAAGACAAGTTGTACATGGGTCCTGAACGTAAATCGATGGTACTTCGTGAAGAAGAACGTCGTGCTACGGCTTACCATGAAGCAGGTCATGCGATTGTTGCTGAAATGCTGCCAGGTACAGACCCTGTGCATAAAGTAACGATTATGCCGCGTGGTTGGGCATTGGGTGTAACCTGGCAGTTGCCTGAGTTTGACCAGACCAGCCATTACAAAGACAAAATGTTAAATGACATTTCGATCTTGTTCGGTGGTCGTATCGCAGAAGAAATCTTCATTAACCAAATGTCGACTGGTGCGTCAAATGACTTCGAACGTGCAACTAAAGTGGCACGTGCGATGGTGACCAAATACGGTATGTCTGACAAGTTAGGCGTAATGGTCTATGAAGATGATTCTCAGCAATCCTTCATGGGCAGTATTGGCAGCCGTACAATTTCTGAAGCAACTCAACAACAGGTTGATGCTGAAGTACGTCGTATCATTGATGAGCAATACAAAGTGGCGCGTGACATCCTGGAAAATAACAAGGATATCGCGCATGCCATGGTGAAAGCGTTGATGGAATGGGAAACAATCGACCGCGAGCAAATCCGTGACATCATGGAAGGTCGTGAGCCGAACCCACCTAAGGTATACGTTTCAGACAATCCTGTGATTGATGTTACGCCAACCGATGGTCCAATGACTCCTCCGCCATTGCCAGCCAACTAAGCTGAAAATAAAAAACCACCTTCGGGTGGTTTTTTTATGGCAATGATTTAGATTGTTTTGGCTGGATGCTATATTCAGCCTAGAAAAATCAAAGAGCTAAAATAAAAATGAAGATGCCAGTTTTAGAATCCAATATTTATCAGTTACGTTTAGAGCCGCTGACATGGGAACATTATGCAGATTTAGAAGCTGCGTGTGCTGAAGGGGATTTGGGTGAGGATCTGTATAATTCTGTGCCTTACTTAAGCAAATTAAAACCATATGTGCAGCAGGCTTTAGATCAACAGGTTCAGGGGTCAAGAATGGCCTTTGCTGTGATCGATTTAATATCTGGTCGAGCCATTGGCACGACTAGCTATCATGACATCAAACCTGAAATCCCACGCTTTTATATTGGCTATACCTGGTATGCAAAGCGCTATCAGCGTACTTATGTAAATCGGGTCTGTAAATATCTCTTGTTAAGCCACGCTTTTGAGCAGCTGGATGCTCAGGTAGTAGGCTTCCGGACGGATCATCTGAATCTAAGAAGTCAGAAAGCCATTGAAGCACTGGGTGCGAAACGGGATGGTATCATTCGCTGTCATATGTTGCGTAAAGATGGCCAAACAGTTCGGGATAGTTATATCTATAGTATTTTAAAAAGTGAATGGGCGGATGTGAAATCGCAACTGCAATCCAAGCTGATGCAATACTCCAATAAGCAGTTTGAAATCTAATTCTGAATAGATTCAGCTTTGCTTTATCTCGCTATCCATACGACAATACGCGGGTTATTGGATTTAGGATGAAAACATGCAGCTGATGCCTTTGTTACCACGCTTATGGACATTTGGACACTTAAAACTGGATTTATCTCAACCGCATGTGATGGGAATTTTAAACGTTACTCCAGATTCCTTTAGTGATGGTGGTCAGCATAATTCCAAAGATGCTGCAATAGCACGCGCTTTGGAGATGATTGCTGAAGGCGCAACTGTAATCGATGTGGGTGGTGAATCAACGCGTCCAGGTGCATCGGTAGTCGAAGTTGAAGAAGAAATTCGCCGTGTGGTCCCAGTAGTTGAGGAATTAGCTAAACATAATGTCGTGATCTCTATTGATACCTCTCAGCCAGAAGTGATTAAAGCTGCAGTCAAAGCAGGGGCGCATATCTGGAATGATGTTCGTGCTTTAACCCGACCGAATGCTTTGGAGACCGCAGCAGAACTCAATATTCCGGTGATCATCATGCATATGCGTGGTGAACCCACCACCATGAATAATCTAGATCAATATGAAGATGTGACCACAGATGTAATTGCCGAGTTGAGTCAGCGGGTACAAGATGCATTGGATGCTGGTGTGAGAATTGAAAACATCATGATTGATCCTGGTTTTGGTTTTGCTAAAAATGCGGAACAGAATCTAAAATTATTGAATGAATTTTATAAACTGAATGAACTGGGCTACCCAATCCTGTCGGCGCTGTCACGTAAACGCTTTATTGGACAGGCATTAGGTGGGGCAGAAGCCATAGATCGCGCAGTGGGTTCAGTGTCAGCACATCTTCTGAGTATTCAACAAGGAGCCTGCATGGTACGCGCACATGATGTCAAAGCGACTGCAGATGCGATTAAGGTCTGGAAAGCAATGCAAACTGCAGTTTAATGATGTATTGATTTTCATGCTAAGCGTTGTGCTGTTTGGCTTTTAAGCGGCAATGTGGTATATAGGGCACGCTTAACTTTTAATATTGTTTTAGAGTGCCTGTAATGTTTGCAGATTTACTTCTCCCAATGTTCGATGATGAATATTATCCCGATATTCTGGTTGCTGAAGTAAAGCAGCATATCGAACGCTTTGCCAAAAAGGTGGCGAAATCTGGTTTATCTGAGTATGAGATTTATCAGTTTGCCAATGCGACTGTAGCAGAAATCAATGAAATGAAGCCGCAGTTTGAAGACCTGGATTCCTCACTGGATGATACCGCAGCAGATTATATTGCTGAGGCGATGATGATGGTGGTACAGGATCAAGGATACTTCGAAGTTGAAATGGAAGAACTGGTCGCCACCCGAGAATGGTAAGAAAAAAGCCCTGTAAAACAGGGCTTTTTTTAATGGTCTAAAAATGCGTCTTTAAAATTTTTATAATGAATTTCATCTAGCAGTTTCTGCTCTTCCTGCATACAGCGTTGATGCAATTCCAGATAATACTTTTTTAAATCCTTTTGCAGTGGCACCGGTTCAGGCGCTTTGCTCTGCGACTGTTGATAAGACCAGTAAGCCAATTGACGGATATGCTGCAAACGGACCAGCAGGGTACTGCGGGTAGAATTTCTAAAACACGGTTCAATTAAAACCGGGACAAAACCGCTGAAGGCAAGTAGGCCTAAGCAAGGCAAAGCAATGAACACTGAGTGGTAGTATTGAAAGTTGATCAGCGACAGGACAGCAATCAGGGTTTGAATATATAAACAGGATTGCAAGCGCTTTGCATAGCGTGCAGAACTGTATTTGGCCTGAAACTGGGCACGCCAGATATAAGGATAGAGCATGCTGATGAGTACGACCGTACCTGCACTAATGGCCTGATTCTTTGAATCCATAAAGTCAGGATAAAAAGGTAAGGAGAAGCACAAACAGCAGAATGCTGTAATCAGCATCAAAATACCAATACGCAAATATAAATACAGATCAACAGGTTGATTCAAATATTTATACCGACTGTAGCTGAGTCTGCAAAAGAAGGCATCAGGATGGCGTAACTGTAATTTGGCTAGATCGAAAGAGCGGGGTGCGGACATGGGGAAGCACACTCTATTTAGAAAATTCAGGCACAAAAAAACCAGCGGATGGCTGGGATTCTGCATTTGCACCATTTTAAGCTGAGTCAAAATGGTGCCCGAGGCCAGACTCGAACTGGCACGCTTTGTGGGCGGGGGATTTTAAATCCCCTGTGTCTACCGATTTCACCACTCGGGCATGCGCGCCATCATAGATGAGCAGCGAGAACTTGGCAAGATGATTTCTTATTATTTGTTTTATTTTTCCTCAATTTTATGAGTTAAATTTTAAAAGTGATGAAACTGAACTTATTTAGAATTTCAAATCTTAATTAAAGCTTTGATTTACAGTACTTCGTCCAGATAACTGTCCACGTCGATATGTTTGATGCGTTTGCAGTACTGATGTTCAGACTTGAATAACTGGCTATACAGATCAGCATAGCGATTCAGCTGACGTTTGAGCACTTCGTATTCAGGACTTTTTGCAGAGGTTATATACAGTTTCAATCGGGTTTTCAGGCTTTGCTTATACGCCCAGAAACAGACACGACGCAGTTGATGCAGCTGATAGTATTCATCATCCTGACTGTTTTGGCGAAACAGGTTTTCCTTATAGAAACGCACAAAGCCAAAACTCACACCAAAAAACAGGAGTGCCCACATCACAAACTGGCTCTGTAAAAACTCAATATTTAAGGCAGACAAAACCACGACTGCTGCAAGCTTGACCGGACTATGTCTTAATAACTGATAAAGCGAATGCGAAGAATGCCGAATCTGTTTGATGATCAAGGGAATGACCAGCATCAGAAACAGTAGAATCGCCAAAATGGCATAGGCATGCGCTTGAAAGTTACTAATCTCAAAATTACTCAATAAGATGTCTTTCAATACAAAGCTGATTGGAATAAAGATCATGCTTGCCAAGAGCCAGGGAATAAACTCACGACGGTCATCCAGTACGCCTCTAGTCTTAATCTGGCTATAAAACAGGTAATTGTGCTTAAACGCCGCCGGATAGAGCAGCTGAAGTTGCTGAAGCAGCACATTGACTTGTTGGTTTTGCATGTAGAGGTCGAGCAGGGTGATAAATCGGTAAGATTACTATAGAGCAAATTACTGAATTTTGCCGAAAAATTGCAAAGCACAATTAAATCATCTCGTGAATCACAGGATTTTGGTTTTTTGCCCGGGAATTATGCGAAAATACCCCATTGTAAATATTATTTGTAAGGGCAGTTCATGACTGATCAATCTCCTGAGACTTTAAGCGACATCGAAATTCTGGACCTGTTACAGGCCATGAAAAATGATGAATTAGATACCGAAGCGAAAGAAGCTATTCGTCAGGGTGGTAAAGCGGGTCGTCAGGAAGCGCATAAACAGGCGTTGGTTGAATTGCATCAGTCATTTGAAGCGAAATTTGTTGAAGCGGTGTCTATCGCCCTTCATCTGAATGAAGCACAGATTAAAAAGATCCGTTATAAGAAAGACCGTATTCGTATTTTAAAAGCGTGTGGTATTGATTACCTGGCGATTGATGGTGCGGAAACAGCATTTGTATTGGCACAAATTGCACAAGCAATTGTGCGTGAAGATGCAATTGTGACCCACGACCTGCATAATATTTTCCCATTCTGGAAAGAAGGTTGGCCAATGGTACAGTTCGATAATGCTTATAAAATTCTGGAAGATGATATCCACATTCACTATCAAGCGGTACTAGATGCATTGATCGGTAAGCATTAAGAAAGTCCTTAAAAAAAGCACCCAATAGGGTGCTTTTTTTAATCTCTATAGATAAGGGAAATCAGCCAGCTGATCGGCATGATAAAAACACGCCACCAGGTAAATAGGGGCCAGAGCAGATAGTTCCCCCAGGTTAAGGTGGAATCAAAACCACGCCGTCTGCGTTCATGCGGATAGGGAATTAAAATTACCGTGAATACCAGAAGGCCTATCCCTGCCAGCAATAAAATCGGATTCTGTTCCCGCATAAAAAAGAAATACAGCAGGTAGATTCCTGAATAAAAACCAAGGCAAGCCAGCAAGGCAGAAAAATTCATCAGCATCCCTTTTTATTTTTATGATTTTAAAAAAAGAAGAATCAGATTAATCTGATTCTTCCTCAGTAGTATTCTTATTTGGTTCCAGTAGACGGGTCACCAGCAACTGGTCAATTTTGAAATGATCGACATCGACGACTTCAAATTTATAACCTGCATGAATTACGATATCCGCCGGACGTGGAATCTTACGCAGTTTGTACATCATAAAACCAGCCAAGGTTTCATAATTTTCTTCTTCCGGCATCTCATCAATGCCTAGCGCATGCTTCATATCTTCAATTGGCGTACTGCCTTCGATCAGCCATGAATCGGCATCACGTTTAAAGATCTGCTGATCTTCTTCCATAGGCGTTACCCAGTCACCCATCACAGTAATCATGATGTCAGACAGTGTAATCACACCGACAACCAGTGCATATTCATTAATCACCACCGCGAACTTTTCTTTGCTAGAACGAAAACGATCGAGTAGCTCAGATAAGGTCAAGGTATCTGGAATCATCAACACATTACGAATAGTTGATTCATTCAGCTGATTGATTTTCTGGTTATTCAGAATACGAACCAGAATATCCTTGGCATCGACATAGCCAATGACCTGGTCAATATTTTCATTACACACCAGGAATTTGGAATAAGGATATTGTGCCAGTTTTTGACGAATACTGTCTTCAGCTTCAGTCAAGGTAAAGAAGATGACATTTTCACGAGTCGTCATGCTGGAAGGAACGTTACGTTCTTCAAGCTCAAACACGTTTTCAATAAAGTGATGTTCCTGCTTTTGGAGTACGCCAGCCTGTGCGCCGGCATCCATCACCGCAGAAATATCTGCAAAGGTAATATTGTCGTCACGGATCGTGTTGACTTTAAATAAGCGGAACAGCAAGTTCGCAATGGCATTGATTACCCAAGCCAATGGCTTGCAGATTTTGATAAACACTTGAATCGGGTTGATAACTGAAACCGAAATTTTTTCCGGTGCAATCATAGCCAGGCGTTTCGGCATCAGATCGGCAAATAGAATAAATAACGAAGTTACCAATGTGAAAGATAGAGCAAAACTGATGTTCTGGGTCCAAGGACCATCATGTACACGAGATACAAATGCAGCGATATAAGGACGGAAGGCGCCTTCACCTAGAATACCGCCGAGAATAGCGACAGCATTTAAGCCAATTTGGGAGGCAGCAAAAAAGTCTGCTGAGTTTTCCTGTAAATCCAGCACTTTCTGGGCACGGAGGTCGCCTGACTCAGCCAAAATTTTAAGTTTGACCTTGCGGGCACCTGCAAGTGCGATTTCAGTCAGTGATAAAAAACCAGCCCCCGCGATGAGTATTAAGATAATCACGATGTTTTGAAAGAGGCTCACGTAATCCACCTGTGGATTGATATTATCTTGGAATATTTTTAACACAAAAAAGGACTTGAGGTGTAAAAACAGATCTCAAGTCCTTACAGTATAAGCTTAAAAAATAAGAATTTATTCGAAATTCAAATTAATAGGGTGAAAATTGCGAATTATTCTGCATAAATTCACGATTCTCTTCTTCAATCATCTGACGCGCCACATACAGAATTAGCTGACGTAACCAGCGATGCGCCGGATGATGATGCAGCAATGGACACCAAGCCATCTTCAATTCAAATTCTGGAATATAGAACGGTGGATCTTTTAGCAGCAAGTTATGGTTCTTGGCCTGTAAGCGGGCGATACGGGTTGGCAACGTAGCAACCAGATCCACATTCGATGCAAGAAGTCCCGGCATTTGATAATGTCGGGTAAACACCGAAATCTTACGCTTTTGACCAATACGTTCCAGTGCCTGATCAATCCAGCCGAGCCCAGCCTGTTTCTCAGGATTAACCCCGAAACCTACGCCCATGCCGGTTTTAGATACCCAGATATGCTGTGCATCTAGATAGCTTTTCAGGTTCAGATTGCCAGCAGCAGGGTGCTTATTATTTAGCAGACAAGAAAAGCTGTCACGCCAAACCAGGACCTGGTGGAAACTTTGTGGAATTTCATTGAACCGGTTGATTGCCAGGTCGACCTTACCTTGTTCCATGTCGCGATACGACACATCACTTGGGGTCAGGAAATCCAGAACCACATTCGGCGCTTCCGAACGGAGTGCTTTTACTAGGCGTGGTACCAGTGTGGCTTCAGCATAATCTGAAGTCATGATGCGAAAGACGCGATTGGAGGTATAAGGACGGAACTCGGTACGGGGTTCCAGAATCATGGATAGATCAGACAGAGCATCGCGAATACGTGGTTGCAGTTCCAGTGCGCGTTCAGTCGGTGTCATTCCTTCAGAAGAACGGATCAAGAGGGGATCATTAAATAAATTGCGCAGACGACGCAAAATGTTACTCATGGCCGGCTGGGTAACGCCCAGTTGCTCAGCTGCACGTGTAACATTTTTTTCGCGAAGAAGTACATCAAGATAAATTAATAGATTGAGATCGACCCGCTCCAGATTCATAAAAAAAATACCGAAAATAAAATCATGAAATTATAGTGATTATGCCATAAGTACTGCGGCTTGTGTATGTGGCTGATGAAAAAAAAGCCACCGATTTTGCAGCAATTTTTATTCATTTTTAGCAGAGGGAGCTCATAAATCAAGTCTGAATTTTGTCTGTCAATTCGGTCAATTACAGGGTCAAACTGGATGCCTATTTTTAGCTAAAATCAGGTAGGTGAAGAAGGAGGTCAGACTAAGAAGTAGGTTAGGAATAAATGGTGGATAAATTGTGTGAATTATAAAGTTATGCGTGAATTTGGTTTTCCCAAAATATAGTAAAAGATTGGCAAAAAAGATCAAAAAAACCAGCTTACCAAGCGAGTCAAGACTTAAGTCTAATGAATATTTTATGTCCAGATTGCCGAAGTTTTAGACAGAAATAAATTTCGAAAATTTAAAAATAAAATATTAAATACAGTAACTTATAGAAACTTGATTAATATATAATTAGACTTTCATCTACATATTTTTTAAATAAATAATGATAATTCGTTCAGAATATTGGATTAATTTTTTTATTGCATCTAATCTCTAACCATCGCAACGAGCTGACTAAAATCTAAACAAAGTTTTGAGGGTCTGGTTTTAGAACAACGTTGCAGAAAAATCCTAATATTATTACAGGAATATATCATGACTACATATCAAACAGCGATTGATGCAATCCGCGAATTAAAAGCGAAGTTCGGCAACACTTGGGCAGACATCAGTCCTGAAGATGCTGCGCGTATGCAACTTCAGAACCGTTTCAAAACAGGTTTAGACATTGCAAAATACACAGCAGCGATTATGCGTCGTGATATGGCTGCTTATGATGCTGACTCTAGCAAATACACTCAATCACTAGGCTGCTGGCACGGTTTTATCGCACAGCAAAAAATGATTGCGAACAAAAAATATTTCGGTACTACTGAACGTCGCTACATTTACCTTTCTGGTTGGATGGTTGCAGCTCTTCGCTCAGAATTCGGTCCACTTCCTGACCAATCTATGCACGAAAAAACTTCTGTTCCTGCATTGATCGAAGAAATCTACACTTTCTTACGTCAAGCTGACGCGAAAGAATTGAACGATCTTTTCCGTTCACTTAAAAAAGCTCAAGAAGCTGGTGACACTGCTAAAGCTGCTGAAATCACTTCACAAATCGACAACTTCCAAACTCACGTCGTGCCAATCATTGCGGACATCGACGCTGGTTTCGGTAACGAAGAAGCTACTTACTTACTAGCTAAGAAAATGATCGAAGCGGGTGCTTGTGCACTTCAAATCGAAAACCAGGTTTCTGACGCGAAACAATGTGGTCACCAAGCTGGTAAAGTAACTGTTCCACACGAAGACTTCATCGCGAAAATCCACGCGCTTCGCTATGCATTCCTTGAAATGGGTCTTGACGACGGTATCATCGTTGCACGTACTGACTCTGAAGGCGCTGACTTGACTCAAAAAATCCCAGTGGTTAAAGAGCCAGGTGACATCGCTTCTCAATACATCAGCTACTTAGACACTCAAGAAATTGACATCTCTGAAGCGACTGAAGACGAAATCCTGATCAAACGTGATGGTAAACTTCACCGTCCAAAACGTCTTGCTTCTGGCTTGTACCAGTTCCGTGAAGGCACTCAAATCGACCGCGTTGTACTTGACTGTGTAACTAGCCTGCAAAACGGTGCTGACCTTCTTTGGATCGAAACTGCGACTCCAAACGTAGCTGAAATCGCTCACATGGTTAACCGTGTACGTGAAGTTGTGCCAAATGCGAAACTTGTTTACAACAACTCTCCATCGTTCAACTGGACTTTAAACTTCCGTCAACAAGCGTACGACCGTTGGGTTGCTGAAGGTAAAGACGTATCTGCATACGACCGTGCTAAACTCATGAGCGCTGAGTACGACAACACTGAATTAGCTGCTGAAGCTGACGAAAAAGTTCGTACATTCCAAGCAGATGCTTCTCGTGAAGCGGGTGTATTCCACCACTTGATCACTCTGCCTACTTACCACACAGCTGCTCTTTCTACTCACGAGCTTGCTCAAGGTTACTTCGGTTCTGAAGGTATGTTGGCTTATGTTGCTGGCGTTCAACGTAAAGAAATCCGCGGCGGTATCGCTTGTGTGAAACACCAAGCAATGGCTGGTTCTGACATTGGTGATGACCACAAAGAAATCTTCGCTGGTGACAACGCGCTTAAAGCGGGTGACGATGCGAAAAACACAATGAACCAATTCTCTGCATAAGCACCGAATCGATTCTAGAAAAACCCTGCGCAAGCAGGGTTTTTTTATTTTTGTAATTAAATTAATGTAAAAGAATAATTGCCCAAGTAAAGAAGATGATTGCTAAAGCAACAAACTGAGCTGCACTGCCCATATCTTTGGCATTTTTAGAAAGTTCATGTCTTTCTAAAGAAATTCGATCAACTACAGCTTCAATCGCTGAATTAAATAGTTCTACGATCAAAGCGAGTAAACATACAGCAATCATTAATGCTTGTTCAAATGCATTCACGTCTAAGAAAAATGAGACTGGAATGAGAATGCTATTAATCAGTACAATTTGTCGAAATGCTGCTTCATTAAGATATGCAGCTTTAAAGCCGGATAAGGAATATCCAGTGGCATTGGTAATACGTTTAAAACCGCTTTTACCCTTAAAGGGTGATAATGGAGATTGAGTCATAGTTTTCTTTTAATTATAACTAGAGCCAGTAAGGCATTTTTTATTATATGGAAGATTATTGTACGTTAAAAAAATACATTTGAGAGTAAAAAACGATCATTCAACAAATTCATGCTTTTACTTCAGCCTACATATTTTCTTCACGAATTATATTTGTACGTATTTTTATGTGAGAATGACTTGTGTTTAGGTACTATCTCAATGAATATCCATACAGCTGATTCAGTTGTAAAACTCAACCTAAAATTCATCAAATTCAAAGTGATTCAGACCTATGCTGTCTAAGTTTTTTATTCATCGACCTATTTTTGCAGGCGTACTGGCCATTGTAGTGATGGCGATCGGATTGTTTGCGGTCATGAATTTACCTGTAGAACGCTATCCGGATATTGCGCCACCACGTGTCACCGTATCTGCAACCTATTCAGGTGCATCTGCCGAAACGGTAGAAGAGAGCGTGACTCAGGTACTGGAACAGCAGATTAAAGGTATTGATCACTTACTGTATTTTAGTTCCAGCAGCGATTCCTCTGGACGTAGCCGGATCAATATTAGCTTTGAAAATGGTACCGATCCGGACACAGCTCAGGTACAGGTACAGAATGCGATTAATGGCGTATTGAACCGTCTCCCAGAAGATGTACAGCGCCAAGGTGTAAATGTATTTAAGTCGCTGGGTGACACACATATGGTCATCAGCCTGTATGATGAATCCGGGCGCAGTGACAATATTGCCTTGTCCGATTATTTGATGACCCATCTGGAACAGGATATTTCCCGGATTGAAGGTATTGGTGAAGTCGATGTGTTTGGCTCGCAATATGCCATGCGCATCTGGCTGAATCCGTTGAAGCTGAAACAGTACAACCTGATGCCAAGCGATGTTCGTGCATCCATTGAATCACAGAATACACAAGTAGCAGCCGGTGCAGTTGGTGATCTGCCTACAGTCGATGATCAGTATCTGAATGCCAAAGTGACTTCGGGTACGCGGCTCAGAACTGTAGAAGAATTTGAAAATATCATTGTGAAGTCTGCCCGGGATGGCAGCTTTATCTATTTAAAAGATGTGGCGCGTGTCGAACTCGGTGCGGAAAATTATCAGTCCTATAGTACCAATAATGGTTATGCATCTGCAGGTTTGGCAATCTCACTGGCTTCCGGTGCCAATGCCATCGCAACTTCAGAACGGATCAAAGCTGAAATTGCACGTTTATCTAATCAGTTGCCCAATGGCTATAAGATTGCCTATCCACGTGATAACACCCCATTTGTTCAGGAATCGATTAAAGAAGTCGTTAAAACGCTGATTGAAGCGATTATCCTCGTCATTGTGGTGATGTTTATCTTCCTGCAAAACTGGCGTGCCACCCTGATTCCCGCAGTGACGGTGCCCGTTGTACTGCTCGGTACCATGGCGATCCTGTATGCGATAGGCATGAGTATCAATACGTTGACTTTATTCGCTTTGGTGCTCGCCATTGGCTTACTGGTCGATGATGCGATTGTCGTTGTAGAAAATGTCGAGCGTTTAATGCATGAAAAACAGCTAACTGCAAAAGAAGCAGCGCTGGAATCGATGCAGGAAATCAGCGGGGCACTGGTCGGGATTACGTTGGTGCTGACAGCAGTATTTATTCCCATGGCATTTTTTGGTGGATCTACGGGGGTCATTTACCGACAGTTTTCAATTACGCTGGTTGCTGCGATGTCATTATCATTGATGGTGGCTCTCATCCTGACACCGGCATTGTGTGCGCTGATTCTAAAACCAAATCCGAATCCAGCTCGCTGGGCGCAGTGGTTTAACCATAAGCTGGAAAATATTAAACAGCGTTATTTGAAACTTTCTCAAGTCACCTTGCAACATAAAGCAGTCTGCTTAATCTTATTTGTTGGCTTAATCGGGGTATTTGGCCTGTTCTATAAAGCCTTACCTACCAGTTTCCTACCGAGTGAAGACCAAGGTACGCTGAGTATTCAGGTACGCTTGCAGGAAGGTGCGCCACTGAAAAATACGGTGGCAACCGGGGAAAAGATTCGTGAATATTTCCTGGAGCAGGAAAAAGACAATATCAATCTGGTGATGATGCGTTATGGCCGTAATTTCTCCGGGACTGGTCAAAATCTGGCGACAGGCTTTGTGGCACTCAAACATTGGGACGATCGTCCGGGTGAGGAAAATACGGCACAAGCCATTCGTGAACGTGCGTTAAAGCATTTCCGAGGTTTTAAAGATGCACAGGTCAATATCAATATGCCGGCTTCAGTCAGTGGCCTAGGACAAACTGATGGTCTGGATTTCTGGATCCGTGATGTAGAAGGTAATGGCCGACAATATCTGGAACAGCAATTTAAAGAACTGGAAGAAAAAACCAAGCAATATTCAACTTTTGAAAACCTAGGCAAGCGTTCTAATCCAGAGAAGGCTGAACTCAAGGTTAATATTGACCAGAAACAGGCCATGGCTAATGGGCTGACCCAATCTGCGATTAACAGTACCCTTTCTGCCGCTTGGGGCGGGAATTATGTGAATGACTTCATTGACCGTGGTCGGATTAAACGGGTAATGATGCAGGGCGATGCTGAATTCCGTTCCAAACCTGAAGATCTGGCAATGTGGCATGTGCGTAATGACCAGAATCAGATGGTGCCATTCAGTAACTTCTCAACAGTAGACTGGAGTGGCGGGCCGGAAGTGGTCAATCGCTTTATGGGTTATACCGCGCTACAAATGGAAGCGGATGTCACCAAAGATACCAGCACCGGTGAAGCGATGCAGGATGTAGAAGCTCTGGTAGCGGATCAAAAAGGTATTGATGTGACCTGGAGTGGATTGTCCTTCGAAGAAAAACAATCCAGTAATCAGGCAATCTGGTTATATACCATTTCAATTGGCTTTATCTTCCTATGTCTGGCTGCATTGTATGAAAGCTGGACGATTCCAACTGCGGTGATGTCTGCAATTCCTCTTGGTATTGGCGGGAATATTATCTTCAGTTATTTCACAGGTTTCCCTAATGATATTTATTTCCAGATCGCCTTGCTGACGACGATTGGCCTATCCTGTAAAAACGCGATTTTGATTGTCGAATTTGCTGCATTGGCTGAACAGCATGGTAAATCTGTTGTTGCAGCAGCACTGGAAGGTGCAAGCTTGCGTCTACGCCCAATTTTGATGACCTCTTTGGCCTTTGGTGCCGGGATTCTGCCACTGGTTTTTGCCTTTGGTGCAGGTGCGGTCAGTCGTCAGGAAATCGGAGTCAGTGTACTGGGTGGGGTGATCTTTGGAACGGTACTGGTTCTGATCTTTATTCCATTTATGTATGTGATGATTCGTAGCCTGTTTCAAAAGAAAAAGCAGGAACTGAATTAAGCTTCTGATTAGCTAATTTTAAACTTAGAGATAAAATGAATAAATAAATGTCATGCTTCACCTAGGTAGGGCATGATAAATATGAAATAAAATTTTAAGAAACAAATAATAAGAGGGTAGTAGCGCGCAGATGGATCAGCAAGTTGAACAGGTACGTGAATTACTAAAGCTGCATCAAGCAGGTGCGGATCAGCATCTAGCACAATTGAATATTGCCGACCAAGCCAGGCTATTAGCTGAACTTAAACCAGAAGAACGGCAGCATCACTTTGAGCAGCTGCAGCGCCCGGTAGAGGTGTTTGAATACTTGCCGCTGCAGCAACAGCTTCAGCTCACCGCATCACTCTCCCTCGATGAACTAGTGGCTTTACTGGATGCAATGCATTCAGATGATTTTATTGACCTGTATAAACAGCTACCGTTATCCGTACAGCAGCAATTGCTAAGCAAGTTATCGCCACAGTCGAATCAGGTGCTTAAAGCACTGCATGCCTATCCGGAGGAAACAGCCGGTGCGCTGATGAGTTCGGATTATTTAACCCTTCCGCCTGAACTCAGCATGAATGAAGCGATCGAAACGCTACGTGACATCGCCGGAAATCATGACACGCTATACCTGATCTATATTGTAGATGTGCTACAACATTTACTGGGCGTGATTTCTTTGCGTCAAATTATTCAGGCATCACCCAACGCGACTATTGCCGAAGTCATGACCAAAGATGTGATTTATGGCACGGTGGATGAGGATCAGGAAGAGATCGCGCGTACCCTGGCTTATTATGACTTTATTGCCTTGCCGATTGTCGATGCTTCACAGAAGCTGGTCGGGATTGTCACCTATGATGATGCCATGGATATTGCCGAGGCTGAGAGCACTGAAGACTTCCTGAAAGCTGGTGCTGTGTCACCCCTAGATCAGCACAGTATCAAGACAGTACCAATTCTATCCTTATATAAGAAGCGAGTGTTCTGGCTGGTACTACTGGTGTTTGGTAGTTTGCTTTCCAGCTTTGGGATTGCTAAATATGAAGACATTATTGCCCAACATATCGTCTTGGTGTTTTTCCTGCCACTACTGGTCGGGAGTGGCGGGAATGCCGGTTCGCAGTCCTCAACTTTGATGGTTCGCGCACTCGCTACAGGTGATGTGCAGTTTAAGGACTGGTTCCATTTAATTGGACGCGAATCTCTGGTGGCGCTCTGTCTTGGTTTAACCATGGCCTGTGCAGTTTCGATCCTCGGTTATATTCGGGGTGATCTGATGGTTGCTGTCGTGCTTGCCATCAGTATGACCGGGATTGTACTGCTTGGCTGCCTGATTGGTATGAGCCTGCCTTTTATCTTGAATAAACTGAAACTGGATCCTGCCAGCGCTTCAGCGCCGTTGGTGACATCGATTTGTGATGCCAGTGGCGTAGTGGTGTATTTATTTGTAGCATCCCGACTTTTGTTTTAAGTTAATAAAATTGCACTATATTTTTGCCAAGAAACTGGGTTAGGCTGAATATCATTATAAAATGATAAACGGGTTGTTCCAATGATTGAGACAGGCAACAGCAACTCTCGTAAATTGACACAACAGGAAGTGATTCGACTGGAACGTGATCTGGCCAAGTTTGCCAATATGATGGACTCAGTAGTTCGGATTCCTTTTACCAAACAGGGTATTGGTGCTGATGCTGCATTGGGTACCGTGCCTGTGGCTGGGGATATCGCTGGCTTTGCATTGACCTGTTATGCCATCTACAAAGCACGTCAAATTGGCGTGCCTCAATCTAAACTGAATACTGTCATCAAACTGGCCGCAATGGACGCCGTGGTCGGCTTTATTCCTGTTGCTGGAACGATTTTCGATATCTTTATCCGTCCTAGCCGTAAGGCATTAGACATTGTGCATGATCATATCCGCGAGGAATATCAGATCCACACCGATCGGCATGTGGTGCATCCTTTTCTACACGAGAAACTAGAACAGAAACAGCAGCAATCTGCATTCTGGCGCAATCCTGTGGTGGCTTGGCTGTGGATTCATATTCCAGATATTTTGGGAACCATCTTCCTGATTTTGTTTGTACTGGCGATTGGCTGGGGTGGGATGGCACTGTATCAATGGATTAGCCCATCTTCCTAAGCACGAAAAATCAAACAAAAGAAAAGCCTCCATCAGGAGGCCTTTCGGTATAGCGTTGTGCTCAACGGATTAAGGACAATCAAGCTGATGCAAAGCGGCTACACGTTGTTCAATCGTTGGATGTGTCTGGAACAATGCAGCCAAACTGAAACCTTGTTCTTGACCTGCCGAAATTGCGAAAGCTTTCATCTCTTTAGGCATCGCATCTGGCAATTCAGATTCCGCCTGTAAGCGTAACAGCGCAGAAATCATCGCCTGTTTACCCGCTAAACGTGCACCGGCTTCATCGGCACGGTATTCACGGTGACGCGAGAACCACATCACGATCGCAGATGCCAGGATACCGAATACGATATCAAGCACAATGGTAATCACGAAGAATGCAATCCCGGGTGCTTCGCCATCTTCACGGCCGAATACGTTACGGTCGATGAAATCACCAGCAACACGGGCAAAGAACATCACGAAGGCGTTGACCACCCCCTGAATCAGGGCAAGTGTCACCATATCGCCATTGGCAACGTGACCAATTTCATGGGCAAGTACGGCACGCAATTCATCTTTATTCATGCGTTCTAGCAAGCCTGTAGAAACAGACACCAGCGCATCGTTTTTGTTCCAGCCAGTCGCAAAAGCATTCGACTGGTAAGATGGGAAAATACCCACTTCTGGCATTTTAATACCAGCGCGCTGAGATAGCTGTGCTACTTCCTGTAATAACCATGCTTCAGCCTGGTTACGAGGAGCATTCGGATCAATCAGTTCAGTACCGGTAGATTTTTTCGCCATCCATTTAGACATAAATAGTGAGATTAAAGAACCCACCATACCGAACACAAAACAGATCACTAGCAGGTTGCCTAGATTCAAGCCACCCGCGCCATGGTAACTACCGACACCGAAGAGTGACAAGATAATGCCAGCTACAACCAGTACCGCGAGGTTGGTTAGCAAAAACAAACCAATCCGCATCATTGAGAAATCCTCTTATTATAGAAAAATAATCTGATTAGCAAATTACAATCATTATCCTCAATATGAGGGGAAATGACTCAGATTTCAAGAATAAAAATAGTAAATTACTCAGAATTTACCCCTCTCACTATCATCAGCCAAAACCTAGGATGAATGATGGAGAGGAGGGATATTTAATCGTTGATATAGATTCTGGCCGATGCAGTCGCATGCGCGGTGGCATAAGAACCTGCAGGCGCATCAGTAAAGCTGCCATCGGCATTGGCAATGATCTGGCGCTGATAGTTATGCGCTTTAATCGTGGGAGCTGCCGGTGCATGATAATTGGCAGAGCTGGCCAAAACCTTGGCAGTTTCAACCGGTGCAGCGGCGGCAGTCAGATTAACCCCATTGGAATAGAGGTTGTGATAACGACTAGTGACACGGCGTACATAGTCCTGCGTTTCACGGAAGGGAGGAATACCCCCATATTTGCTGACATTGCCTTCACCCGCGTTATAGCCCGCCAGAGCTAGAGAGGTATTACCATTAAAGCGTTTCATTAACCAGGCCAGATATTTGGCACCTGCCATAATGTTCTGATGCGGATCATAAGCATTAGATACATTAAAGCGGCGTGCAGTAGCCGGCATCAGCTGCATCAGCCCTTGTGCGCCGACTGGAGAGCGGGCATGTACATTAAAGCCGGATTCGGTATGCATCACTGCTTTAATCAGACCTTCAGAAACACCATGCGTTTGTGCAGCCTGTTTAATAATGGAATCAAAGGCATTTTTATTTTTGCTATAGCTTGGCAAGACCGAAGCTTCACTTGAGCCCCAGTTGCTATAGCTATGAATGTTACTGTCCGGGTAATAGGTCTTTTTTTCTACTTTGAGATTACTGTAGCGACCTTTATTATTCGTCAGCAGGGTGACACCATTGCTATCTTTCATTTGATAGATCGTCTGACCTGCATGTGAAAAAGCAGTAGTTCCCATCAAAATATAAAGACAACTTAGTACAGAAGTCCTCTTAAACCACAAATATTTCTTCATTGTAAGTATATGTATTGAACATTTGTCCCCAAAACTTACTACAGAGTTTAACAAAATTTACTGCAATGAAAAGTGATGAGCGACGCATTTATAAACAAGTTTGTAAATGCAAGTCCCTAATGTTGAAGAACTAACCAAAAAAAATATTTATTTTTTTTTAATATGATGTTCTTGACACACTTAAGGCGTTGATTTTATTTATAAAATAAATTGGTTAAAAAATGATCAATTTAAATAGAACCCTTATTTTTGGGGACGATAAAGCTGTCAAGTGGTTTTAAATCCACAAAGTTATCCACAGGTTTTGTGGAAAACTGTGGAAAAGTCCAAAACGTAAGCATCCTGGATAAAAAATGAACTGTTTCGTTCAATTTATCAATCTAAATAAAACATGAAAATTAGAGTATTAGCTCGGTAACAGGAAAATAAATTCTTTTGATGCGAGAAGCACCCGAATCGGATAAAATTGCGCGGTATTTTTATTTATGGGTTATTCTCGTCTATGTACTCGCCAGTTGAATCCGAACAGGGATTTAATTTCAAACCGGAATTGCCAACAAGCTCTGCTTATTACCGTTTGTTGAAAAAGCTTCGCCGTCAGGTCGGACACGCTATTCGTGACTTTAAAATGATCGAAGATGGCGACAAGGTCATGGTGTGTATTTCTGGTGGTAAAGACAGCTATACCTTGTTAGATATCATGCTGCAGTTCAAGCGCATCGCACCGATCAACTTTGAAGTGGTTGCGGTGAACCTGGACCAGAAGCAGCCCGGCTTCCCTGAAGATGTGCTGCCACGTTATCTTGAAGAAAATAACATTCCATATTACATCCTTGAAAAAGACACTTACAGTATCACCAAGAAGTTGACGCCTGAAGGTAAGACTTACTGTGCCGTTTGTTCGCGTCTGCGCCGTGGTTCGCTGTATGGCTTTGCCCAAGAAATCGGTGCGACTAAGGTTGCGCTGGGTCACCACCGTGATGACATCCTGGCTACGTTCTTCCTGAACCTGTTCCATGGTGGTAGCTTAAAAGCAATGCCACCTAAACTGCTTTCTTCAGACAAGAAGAACATCCTGATCCGTCCACTGGCTTATGTGGAAGAGAAGGACATCATCAAGTATGCCGAGATGCGTCAGTTCCCGATTATTCCATGTAACCTGTGTGGTTCTCAGGAAAACCTGCAACGTGCCATTATTAATGACATGCTGCGTGACTGGGACAAAGCGCATCCTAAACGTCTACACAGCATTTTTGGTGCGCTACAAAACGTGTCGCCATCACAATTGGCAGACCGTGAACTGTTTGACTTTGAAGCGCTCGACAGCCAACGTGAATTCGACTTTAAAGGTTCATGCTCAACTGAAGAAGCCGTAGAAGGCGAAAGCAAGCGTATTAATATGGTCAACCTCGGTTTTGCCGCAGACTAAGACCTTTTTGGTGGGCATTCAAACAGCTTGAATGCCCGCTAAGCCTTATAATGCAAGGTTTTATACATAAATATAGAAATATCATCACAAAAATTGAACGCTGCGTACAAAATTCGATAGCCATTTTCTAAATGATCGTGATATAACAATCTGCAAGCGCAATAGCGTCAACAATGATGTTGTCTGGATAGACGACACACACGAACTAATAAATTGAGGAAAGATCATGCCTGCTTTTTTAACTGATGATTGGTTTTCAACTGTAGAAACACTGACTGCTCAAGCAGGTGACTTAAACCTGGCACCAGCACTTGCGAATCTTGCAATCAATCTGGTTGTTACAGACGCTACAGGTAATACTGAATTGTCTTTAGATGGTGGAGCGATCAAGAAAGGCTTGTCTTCAAATGCGAAGACTACGCTGAACATGGACGCAGAAACACTGCGTAAAGTATTCCTTGAGTTTGATATGGCTGCTGCAATGCAAGCGTTCATGACGGGTAAAATCAAGGTTCAGGGCGATATGTCTCAGCTGATGGCGTTGCAAACTGCAAAACCAAGTCAAGAGCAAAAAGATCTGTTCAAGAAAGTACTTGAGCAGACAACCTGATCAGTTGTACCTGAATAAAAAAAGCTTACCCTTGGGTAAGCTTTTTTTTATGGCTGGAACATTTTAGATGTTCACAAGCTCTGAACTTTTGATCTGTTCCAGATAAGAGCGCACACGGGTCACGTACTGTAATGCTTGGCGGTAACGACCATTGCTGGCTTTATTACGTTCCAGATAGCTATACAGGTTCACCCAGTTATCTGGATCCTTGCCCTGGTTACGGATACTGTTCTGAATTTTCTGAACTGCACCTGGTCCCATATTATAAGCAACCAAGGCGTACCAGTTACGGTCTGGCATAGGAATATGCTCAAAACGTGACAGCATCTGGTCATAGTATCTGGCACCGCCTTCAATACTCTGAGCAGGATCGGTACGGTTACTCACGCCCATCGCTTTTGCGGTTGAGCTTGTCAGCATCATCAGACCACGGACACCGGTCGGGGACACGGAGTTTGGCTTGAGATATGATTCCTGGTAGCCGATCGCGGCGAGCAGGTGCCAGTCCAGACCGTACTGCTGAGCAGATCTCTGGAAGCTGGCTTTGTAAATGGGGAGGCGCTGGCTAAGATCCTGATGGATATTATCCTTGAAATGCTCTTCGACTACATTCTGATTGTAAAAGGAAGCGAGCTGATTGATTGCGCCGCTTTGCTTGCTGTTACATACGAAATTACTTGCAGTCTGGCTTAATGGATCATTGGCTGATTTGAACACCCAGTTTAGGTTGGCATTCAGGCCTTTAGATGATAAGGCACTGCCATCACCACAGGTTGCAGAGAACGAGGTCAGTTTACGACCTTCAATGCTGCTGATGCTGGTCGTAGTCATTGCCATATTGGCTTTACCTTGAGCAACCATTTTCAGCGCAGTGGCATCATCAGCAACGGTTTTAAAATCCAGTTTTACATTCATGTCTTTGGCATAGTTACGAACCAGGTCATAACCAAAACCATGCAGGTGACCACCATCTTCAAATACTGTGGTCGGGCTCTTTACAGCAACGACAGTAAGCTTGTTGCTGTTGACGACACTGTCAAACTGATGTGCCGTTGTCTTACTTGCATTGATAGCGTGGAATGGAACAAGCGCAGTGCTCAATGCAAGAATTTTTACAGGGAGAGAGGAAAATAAAGATCTTAGGCAAAGCCTCGACCCAGAAGATGAACTACTGTGCATGTTGTCTCCGCTACAAGTAATTTATGCCCTCGAAAGTTTTAGGCAAAAGAAACCACAGAACTTTCTTAAAGTTGATAAATTCAATTAGGGTTGGGCAGTCATGACGTCATTCAAAATGACTTGGGATTAAACGGGAATGTGTAGAAAAACTACACAGAATAAAAAATAAACAAAGTGAATCAGATGTGCGCATGGTAATGATCAAAAAATAGATTGTCAAATTTTGTACTCAAAAATGTTTAAAAATGTAATTTAAGTGTTTAAAATCATTAAGGAATTTTTTTAGTATTATTTTCTCTTCAGAAAATAGCCAATAAAATAGGCTAGTTAGCAAGGAAAATGTTGTCATGAGTGGTGTGAGAAAGCGATGAAATCCAATTTGATTACCCGTGGTGGGCATGACAAATTAGTGGCAGAACTTAAATATCTGTGGCATGAAGAACGGCCGGAAATTACCAAAAAAGTGAACTGGGCAGCCAGCCTCGGTGACCGTTCGGAGAACGCTGATTACCAGTATAATAAGCAGTTGTTACGCAAGATCGACCGCCGTGTACGTTACTTGGGCAAGCGTCTGGAAGAGCTACGGATCATTGACTTTTCGCCTGAGCAGGAGGGGAAAGTTTACTTCGGTGCGTGGGTCGAAATTGAAAATGAAGCAGGGGAGCAAAAGACCTTACGTATTGTCGGTGTCGATGAAATTTATGATCATCATCCACAGCATATTTCGATTGATTCACCCATGGCACGTGCGTTGCTCGGCAAGCAGGTTGATGACGAAGCAGAAGTGATGACGCCGTCGGGTAAGAAAGTCTGGTTCATCAATACCATTCGTTATGAAAAGCCTGAAAATTCAGCAAATTGATCGAATTGATTTTATTTTGTTCATTTGAAAGCTAAATTTTATAAAAATATTTGCCAAGCTGGATTTTTATTTATATGATGGCGCCCATGGAAGCGTGGCAGAGCGGTTTAATGCACCGGTCTTGAAAACCGACGAGGGCTTATACCCCTCCGTGAGTTCGAATCTCACCGCTTCCGCCAGATTTGCAAAACCCCAGTCGAATGACTGGGGTTTTTTTATATTTATGATTTTTCATAGTAGTGATTTTATTTAGCCAGTATCATGAATTTATTCGGTTTAATTTTTCTTGCAGATTCATGTCCAAAGATTTTGCTTAAGAAAACACCCGGCTGAAATTTAGCTGCTTGAACGGATTTTTTAATAAGTTTTGCGAAAATTTATTGCCAAGAAACAGAAATATTTATATGATGGCGCCCATGGAAGCGTGGCAGAGCGGTTTAATGCACCGGTCTTGAAAACCGACGAGGGCTTATACCCCTCCGTGAGTTCGAATCTCACCGCTTCCGCCAGATTTGCAAAACCCCAGTCGAATGACTGGGGTTTTTTTATGAGCTCTCAGATTGAGTCTGAATGGGGTCTTGTTGCAGTTCTTCTTTCATCCAGTTTACAAATCTGGCAATCAGCGTGGAATGTTCATTATCGGCATGAATCAGGTGATAGGCCCGGCGTCGTTCCAGCTTCTGATCGGAAATTTTCACCAGTTCTCCATTGGCAAGTTCTGTTTCAATCAGCATCTGCGGAATCAAGGCCATGCCCATGCCATGTTTGGCTGCAACAGCTAGCATGGAAAATAGTTCATGCCGCTGTCCACCCAAAGGATTGGGATGTTTGATCTGATGCAATTCAAACCAGTCCTGCCAGATCGTAGGGCGTGTTGTCTGTTGTAAAAGAGGTAGCTGTAATAATTGTTCAGCACTTAGTATTAAATGTGGTGTATCTGCTTTTACGTTCATCTTTAAATGTGCTTTGATGAAGCCGGGTGAACATACGGCTACTACATCCTCATGCATCAGGAAATGACTGGTAATTCCGGGCCACTGTGCGACCTGTTCTGGTGTGCCCGCATAAATGGCAGCATCAAAGATATTTTCATGAAACAGGAAGGGGCGGGTGCTGGTTTCCAAATGCACGGTAATTTCTGGATGACGTTGCTGGAAACGATGTAGCTTTGGTAACAGCCACCGGGTTGCAAAAGTTGGAACGACCCCCAGTTTAAGTGTACCGCCTTGACCTTTATGTTGAATGACATCCAATGTGGCTTGTTCCAGACTCATCAATAAAGGTTTAATACTTTCATAATACTGTTGACCTGCTGCGGTCAGTTCTACACCATGACGGGTACGGCTAAATAACTGGACTTCAAGTAATTCTTCTAGATGCTGGATCTGACGCGAGACTGCACTTTGCGTTAGAAATAGCTCCTGTGCCGCATGGGTATAACTGGCATGGCGTGCTGCAGATTCGAAGCACATTAAGCTCTGGGTAGAAGGGATTTTCCGGCGCACAATTTCCTCCCTGAAAATGTTGTCTTATCACAAAATGACATATTTAACTTAAACCCATATACAACTTTGGTCTACAGCTTTGAATTAATCAGACTGCAATGCTTATTTATTAAAGGTTTATATCTCAGTTATGCAATTTACGCATATCTGCATGCTAAATACTCGTTTGAAAGCCCTTTGATACAGTCCTAGGATCGAATTACAAGATCGAGAACAATAGACAGTTAAGCAGAGGATGCTATGAATCAAATGGTCAATACAAAAAAAGCCCACAGAACCTATTTCGACTGGAAAGATCCATTTTTGCTGGAGCAGCAACTGACAGAAGAAGAGCGCATGATTATGCGATCGGCACGTGCTTATTGTCAGGGGAAACTTCAACCACGTGTTCTGGAGCAGTTCCGTCATGAAAAAACTGACGCAACAATTTTCCGTGAGATGGGTGAACTTGGCTTACTGGGACCAACGATTCCAGAGCAGTACGGTGGTGCAGGTCTAAACTATGTCAGCTATGGTCTGATTGCTCGTGAAGTTGAACGTGTTGATTCTGGTTACCGTTCAATGGCCAGTGTGCAAAGCTCTCTGGTGATGGTACCAATCAATGAATTTGGTTCTGAAGAACAAAAGCAGAAATATTTACCGAAACTTGCTTCAGGTGAATACATTGGCTGTTTCGGTCTGACTGAACCGGATCATGGTTCTGATCCAGGTAGCATGATTACTCGTGCTAAAAAAGTGGATGGTGGTTACCGTCTGACTGGCGCGAAAATGTGGATTACCAACAGCCCGATCGCCGATGTATTTGTAGTATGGGCGAAAGAAGTTTCTCCTGAAGGCAATGTTGGTGATATTCGTGGCTTTATTCTGGAAAAAGGCTGGGAAGGGCTTTCTGCACCAGCGATTCACGGTAAGGTCGGTCTGCGTGCTTCAATTACCGGTGAAATTGTGATGGACAACGTGTTTGTACCAGAAGAAAACGCTTTCCCGGAAATTCGTGGCTTGCGTGGTCCATTTACCTGTCTGAATAGCGCACGTTACGGTATTGCCTGGGGAGCAATGGGGGCTGCTGAATTCTGCTGGCATACAGCACATCAATACACCATGGATCGTAAACAGTTTGGTCGTCCATTGGCTGCAAACCAGTTGATCCAAAAGAAACTGGCAGATATGCAAACTGAAATCGCTTTAGGTCTGCAAGTAGCATTACGTTTTGGTCGTATGAAAGATGAAGGTATTGCTTCAGTAGAAGGAACTTCACTGATTAAACGTAACAACTGTGGTAAAGCACTGGATATTGCTCGTGTTGCCCGTGACATGATGGGTGGTAACGGTATTTCGGATGAATTTGGTGTTGCACGTCATCTGGTGAATTTAGAAGTGGTAAACACTTATGAAGGAACCCATGATGTACATGCCTTGATTCTCGGCCGTGCCCAGACCGGTATTGCCGCTTTTTCTAACTAATTCATTTTTATAAATCTGGGATGCTCAGGGTTGAGCATCCTTAGGGGGTTTTGTCCCTAAAAAATTACTCAACAACATAAATAAAGGATTCATCGTGAAGCTTTCCTGTAATTCTCAGTATTAATCAGCAGAAGTTCAAAAAAGATGTAGGCAGAAAAAGAATAAAGAACGCTGCTGTAAAACTGAAGACAGAGGAATGTCGATGACTCATTTGGGAAAATGAGGTAATACATGAACAACGGAAATCAAAATAGTATTCATCAGGATGCTGTCGCCTTGGGCTTAAAGTTGCCGAAGAACGTCGGCACGACCCATCGCATTCATGCGCATACCTGGAAACTGGCATTTATTTTCGCATTCGTCTCACTCGTGATTGACGGTGTGGACATTATGCTGTTGTCCTTTAGCTTGACCAGTTTGAAGGCAGAATTTGGCCTGACCTCGTTTCAGGCCGGGATGTTGGGTAGCTCGTCATTGGCCGGAATGGCACTTGGCGGCATTACCGGTGGTTGGGCCTGCGACAAGTTTGGTCGGGTGAAAACCATTGCCTGGTCGGTAGTGTTTTTCTCGATCATGACCTGTATCTTGGGTTTCACCCAAAGCTATGAACAGTTCATGGTGCTACGTTTCATTGGTGCATTCGGCTTGGGCTCACTTTACATGGCTTGTAATACCTTGATGGCGGAATATGTGCCGACCAAATACCGTACTACAGTGTTAGGTACGCTACAGACTGGTCAAACCGTTGGTTATATCGTGGCGACTTTAATGGCGGGTGCGATTATTCCAGATCATGGATGGCGTATGCTGTTCTACGTGACGATTATTCCTGCCGCTTTTGCATTAGTGTTTATGCGTTTCGTTCCAGAGCCAGCATCTTGGCAGGAAGCAAAAATTGAACAGGCTAAACGTAAAGCATTGAACCTTGAAATTCCTGAAGCGATTGTGACTGCGCAACAACCATCTGAAAGCATTTATAAGCGTATCTTTGGTCATCAGTCTCATCGCCGTATGTTCCTGTTGTGGATGAGCACTGCTGCATTCCTGCAGTTCGGTTATTACGGTGTCAATAACTGGATGCCAACCTATTTAGAAACTGAACTGAATATGAATTTCAAGGCCTTAACGGGCTATATGGTGGGTGCTTATACCGCCATGATTCTGGGTAAGATTCTTGCCGGTTATGCAGCAGATAAATTTGGACGCCGAATTACCTTTGTATTTGGTACGGTCAGTACCGCGGCTTTCCTACCAATCATCATTTTCTATAACACCCCAACCAATATTGCCTATTTATTGATTACTTTTGGTTTCCTTTACGGTATCCCATACGGTGTCAATGCTACTTATATGGCTGAGACTTTCTCGACTGATGTACGCGGTACGGCGATTGGTGGTGCTTATAACATGGGCCGTCTAGGTGCTGCGATTGCACCTGCAACCATTGGTTTTATTGCAGCAGGTGGCTCCTTCACTATGGCATTTATTGTCATGGGAACTGCCTACTTCATTGCCGGTGTGATTCCAGGACTCTTTATCTGTGAGCGTCAATACGATCCACAACAGTCTAGCTTGGTGAAAACAGCAGAACATAACGACTCAGCCGAACCAGTGGCTGAGCAGAAAATAACCCGCCCAGCCACTGCAAGTCAGTAATCATCAAATTTATAAAGGCCGGGAGTTTCCCGGCCCACAAAAAAGGATTGAGCATGAGTGCATTAAAAGGAATACGCGTACTGGATTTAAGCCGAGTGCTAGCAGGACCATGGTGTGGACAGATTCTAGCGGATCTGGGGGCTGAAGTGATTAAGATTGAACGTCCTGGTGTGGGAGATGATACCCGTATGTGGGGACCGCCGTGGATGAAAACGCCAGCTGGTGAAAATACCCGTGAGGCGGGTTATTTTCAGTGTGCCAATCGCAACAAATATTCGGTCACTGTAGATATCGCATCTGCTCAAGGACAGGAACTCATCCGGGATATTGCCAAAACTGCCGATGTGGTGATTGAAAACTATAAAGTAGGTGCATTAGCGCGCTATGGCCTGGATTATGAAAGCTTAAAAGCCATTAATCCGAAACTGGTGTATTGCTCCATTACCGGTTTTGGTCAGAATGGGCCACGTGCCGAAGAGCCGGGCTATGACTTTATTATTCAAGGCATGTCTGGTCTGATGAGCATTACGGGGGAAGCAGATGATGTTCCGGGCGGTGGTGCACAGAAGGTCGGTGTGGCTGTTGTTGATATTCAAACCGGGCTATATGCGACCATTGCCATTCAGGCGGCTTTGTTGGCGCGCCATCATACCGGCAAGGGTCAATATATTGATATGTCCTTGCTGGATGTGCAGGTGGCAGCATTAGCCAATCAGGGTATGAACTATCTAACTTCAGGCACGGCACCAAAACGCATGGGGAATAATCACCCCAATATTGTGCCGTATCAAACCTTTAAGGCTAAAGATAAGGAATTTATTATTGCCTGTGGCAATGATAAGCAGTTTAGAGATTTGTGCATCGCTATTGAGCTGCCTGAACTTTTGCAAGATGAAAAATTCCAGCGCAATCAGGATCGGGTGAAGCATCGCGATGAACTGATTCCTTTATTGTCAGAATATTTTCTCGCAAAGAATGCCAAAGACTGGGTCGATGCCATTCATGCGGTCAAGGTTCCTGTCGGTGTGATTAACTCGATTGAAGATGCCCTGAATGAGCCTCAAGTTGCTGCACGGGAAATGCTGGTAGATCTGCCACATCCTTTAAATGTGCAGTTTAAAATGATTGGTTCACCGATCAAGCTGTCGGATACGCCAGTACAATATCGTCATGCACCGCCAAAACTCGGACAACATACCCAGCAGATTCTGTCCCAGTTCCGAAGTCCTGAAGAAATTGCCATGCTAAATGCGCAAGGTATTATTGATAACGTTGTGTCTGTAGCTTCCTAAGCAGCATTCTTTCCATTTAAACCGAAGCCAGTCTTCGGTTTTTAATGACTGAAGAAAATAGAAGTCTATATAACTGAATGGTCATCAGCAGCATCACGCGTTAAGATAATGACATTATGTAGTTGGAAGGCATTATGAAAATTGTCGCAGATGAAAATCTGGCATTTACTGATTATTTCTTTGCAGAATTTGCCGAGATTCAGCACCGTGCAGGCCGTACGCTGACAGCAACGGATGTACAGGATGCAGATGCCTTATTGGTGCGTTCAGTAACTAAAGTAAATTCACCACTACTACAGGGCAGCCAGGTCAAGTTTGTTGGCAGTGCGACCATTGGTACCGATCATCTGGATATTGCTGCACTTGAACAGCAGGGGATTGCCTGGAGTAATGCAGCAGGCTGTAATGCACAGGCTGTGGCTGAATATGTGATTACGGCTCTATTAACATTGCGTCCAGCATTGTTAGATGCAGGCTCCACTTTTACTTTAGGTATTATTGGTCTGGGAAATGTCGGTAGCCGATTAGCTTATATGGCAGGCCTACTCGGCTGGCGTGTGATCGGTTGTGATCCTTTTGTACAACGGGACAATATTGAACAGGTTGATTTGCAAAGCTTATTGGCGCAATCCGATGCCATCAGTATTCATGTGCCGCTGACCCAGCAGGGTGAACATCCAACTTATCGCATGATCAATGCTGATGCTTTTGCACAAATGAAGCCTGAAACGATCTTAATCAATTCTGCGCGTGGGCCAGTTGTTGAAGAAGCGGCTTTAATCGCGGATAGTAAGGTAACTCAGCGTCAGGTGGTGCTGGATGTATTTGAGCATGAACCGGTAATTTCTGCTGAAGTATTGGACCTGGTGAGTTTAGTTACACCGCATATTGCCGGTTATAGCTTAGAAGGTAAGGCTCGTGGTACGCAAATGATCTATGAAGCCTTCTGTCGTCATTTTGGCTATGAGATTAGTAAGCAATTTGAAAGCCAATTGCCAGAATGTGTACAATATTTTGCAGATCAGGATTTAAAAGCAGCTTTAAAACAGCATCTTGGTGAAATTTACGATATCCAGCGTGATGACATGAATCTACGGGCCTGCTTAAAAAACGGTAAAGTCGATCAGCAGGCTTTTGATCATTTACGCAAGACTTATCCTTTACGTCGTGAATGGGCGGCGCATGGAGGGCCAAAAGCGTGACGATTGCTTATCAACCGACCTGTGATTTAAAAGCCATGCGTGCACGCGCTACCTTATATACACAGCTACGTCAGTTCTTTGCCGAGCGTGATGTACTGGAAGTAGAAACCCCGATTTTGTCACAAGCGGGTGTGACTGATGTGCATCTGGCATCTGTGCAGGCACAGCGTCATGTACTGGGTAAGCTTAGTACCCATTATCTGCAAACTTCTCCTGAATTCGCGATGAAACGTCTACTGGCGAGTGGCAGTGGTCCAATTTATCAGATCTGCAAAGTGTTTCGTGATGATGAACATGGCCGTAAGCACAACAGCGAATTCACCATGCTGGAATGGTATCGTCCGGGCTTCAGTCTAAAAGACCTGATGTTCGAAGTGTCTGACTTACTTAATGTGGTGCTAAAAGCCCGATTTGGTGAGGTTCGTCCGACCATCTTGAGTTATAAACATGCCTTTATGGATCGACTGGATCTGAATCCCTTGCAGGCGACTTTGCAGGAATTAAAAGATTGTTGCCGTCGTGTCGGCTTAAATCTCGATCTGGGGCAGGATCGTCTGGCTTATATTGACCTGTTGTTTTCACATATGGTGGAACCAAGCTTAGGATTTGATACCGCTGTATTTTTAACAGATTTTCCGCCTGAATTGGCGTCCTTGGCAAAAACTAAAGTCGATGAAGATGGAGAACTAGTTGCAGCGCGTTTTGAACTGTATATCGAAGGGCTGGAATTGGCTAATGCTTATGATGAGCTGATCGATGCGAAGGTATTGCGTTCACGCTTTGAAGCCGATAATGCTGAACGTGCATCGCTTGGTTTGCATGTCATGCCAATCGATGAATATCTGCTGGCGGCTTTACCGAATATGCCGGAATGTTCAGGTATTGCTTTAGGGGTAGATCGCTTATTGATGATTGCCACCAACCAGATGAAGCTGGAAAAAGTGATTACTTTCCCGGCAGATATTTCCTGATCATTCTTTTATCTAATCAGCCTACTATAGCAGTGGGCTGATTAATTCAGATATTTTCGAAAACCAATACTGTAAGCATCAAAACCTAAGCTTTGATAGAAAGCATGCGCAGATAAACGTTCCTCACGATTGCCGCTATTCACCTGTATCAATTTCAAACCACGCTGTTTGGCTAAATCTTCAATCGCTGCAATGAGTCGTTTACCTACACCTTGTCCGCGATAAGCCTCATCCACCACAAAAGCCTGAATCCGTAAATATCCCTCATCAAATTCCCAGCTATATTCCTGAATTAAACCAGCATAGCCAATCACACGTTGTTCATGTTCAACCACAAGCGTCTGATAATTTGGATCCTGATGAATGTTTTGCCAGCGCTGCTGAATATTCTCTAGAGTTGTGGGATAGCCGAGTTGGGCTGTGAGGTCATGGATTGCATACAAGTCCTGTTCAAGTTGCAAAGGACGAATCAGAAAAGTCATAGTTTTTATCAGAATGAAAGCTAAGAAAATAATAACCAGATTTTAAGTATAGGACGATGCAGATGAATTCTAATAATTTTGCATATGGATATGGGGAAGTAGAATAAAAGTACTTTAGAGGAAAATATACATAAAGAAGAAAGCTCCCTCGGGAGCTTTCTTAAATCAGGGCGGTATGACGTTCTTTGAGTTCACCTAAAGCATGAATACGACGTTCAATCAGCATCTCGCCAATATCCGGGCCTTGAATATCGGTTGGCAAATCTTGCGCCTTGATGCCACGAACCACTTGCATGGCTTCTAATACATATTGCGCTTGGGGATAGGCACGATCTTCCAGACCTAAACGACCACGTGAATCACATTCGCAAGCTTGCACAAAAGCTTCTACACGTTCTGGACGACGTAATACGTCCAGACGCTGTAACAGACGCCATAAAGTTCCTGGTTTCAGATTCAGTGCCTGATGGCATTTTAAGTGTTCTTTACACACAGCAATCGCTAACTGTTTGGTATAAGTGGGCACTTTTAGGCGTTCACATAGCTCAGTCACGGGCTGTACGCCACGTTCCTCATGCATGATGTGACGTGGCAATTCCTCCGCTGGCGTTAAGGCTTTACCCAGGTCATGTACCAGAACAGCAAAACGTACATCTAGATTATAGTTCTGGCGGCAGGCTTGCTGTAGTGACATCATGGTATGAATACCACAGTCAATTTCCGGATGATATTCAGGGCGTTGCGGAATACCAAACAGGGCATCAATCTCTGGAAACAGTACTTTTAATGCACCACAGCTGCGTAGTACTTCGAAATAAACATCAGCATTGGATTCCAGCAGGGCGCGGGATGTTTCTTTCCAGACCCGTTCCGGTGTGAGTGTATTTAATTCGCCTGACTCAGTCAGTTGACGCATTAAATCCAGTGTTTCCTCGGCAATACGAAAGCCCATGGCATGATAACGCGCAGCAAAGCGAGCCACACGTAATACACGAAGTGGATCTTCAATAAAAGCATCAGAAACATGACGTAGAACACGGTCAGCAAGATCTTTTTGACCATTATAGGGATCATGCACATGACCAGCTTCATCCATGGCAATGGCATTAATGGTCAGGTCACGGCGAATCAAATCTTCTTCAAGTGTTACGCTGCTATCGGTATGAAATTCAAAACCATGATAACCCGTACCGGATTTCCGTTCAGTACGCGCTAATGCATATTCTTCTTTTGTTTCAGGATGCAAAAATACAGGGAAATCCTTCCCAACTGGTTGATAGCCCATGTTGAGCATTTGATTGGGACTCGCGCCCACAACCACATAATCTTTTTCGTGATAGGGGTGTCCGAGCAAATGATCTCGAACTGCGCCGCCTACTAAATAAACTTGCATGAAAAAACCTCTATTCTTAGAAGCATCATGCTACAGAATAGAGGTTTTCTCAAGTCAAGAAACTCGGCGTTCGCCGCGTTTGCTTATAGGGCGTCTTGTTCCGCTTGTTGGATTTCTGCAACAGTCAGAGCAGTCATATTCACAACACGGCGTGTGGTCGCGGTCGGAGTTAAAATATGAACTGGTTTCGCTGCACCAAGTAAAATTGGACCAATCGTCACATTGTTACCAGATGTTGCTTTTAACAGGTTAAACGAAATGTTGGCTGCATCTAGATTTGGCATGATCAACAGGTTCGCAGCACCTTTGAAGCGCGAGTTCGGGTAAGCAAATTGGCGGATATTTTCGTCCAATGCTGCATCACCATGCATTTCGCCTTCAACTTCCAGTTCAGGTGCAATCTCAGACAGAATGTCATAAACCTTACGCATTTTCTGTGCACTTGCATCGTGCTGATCAGAACCGAAGCTAGAGTGAGAAAGCAGAGCAACGCGTGGTGTAATACCGAAACGGCGTACTTCTTCAGCGGCCAAAATCGTCATCTCTGCCAATTGTTCAGCAGTTGGATTACGGTTGATGTAAGTATCTGCGATAAACAGGTTACGCTCTTCCAGCATTAATGCGTTCAGAGTAAAGAAGGTGTTATGACCTTCCTGTTTACCGATAACATTACTCACAAAGTCCAGGTGAATGTCATAGCTTGAGTAAGTACCACATAACATACCATCGGCCATGCCATGACGTACCAGCATCGCAGCGATCAGAGTAGAGCGGCGACGTGCTTCACGTTGCGCATATTCAGGCGTAACACCTTTACGCTTCATGATGTTGTAGTAATCATCTGCAAATTTTTCGTAGTCAGGGTTCTTTTCCTGATCCACAATCGTGATGTTCACACCATCTTCAAGACGTAAACCAAGTTTCTTGATATTGGCTTCGATAATTGCAGGGCGGCCCACCAGAATCGGTTTTGCCAAGCCTTCATCTACTGCAATTTGTGCAGCACGAAGTACACGCAGATCTTCGCCTTCTGCATAAGCAATACGTTTCGGATCTGTTTTTGCCTGTGCGAAGATTGGTTTCATCATGAAGGCTGAGTTGTAAACAAACTCAGACAGACGTTGACGGTACGCCGAGAAATCCTGAATTGGACGAGTCGCTACACCAGAATCCATCGCAGCTTGTGCAACTGCAGGCGCAATTTCCAGAATCAGACGTTGATCCAGTGGACCAGGAATCAGGTAATCACGGCCGAAAGAAGCTGATTTTTCACCATAAGATGCAGCATCTGCCTCTACATGCGCCATACGTGCAATCGCGTGTACGCAGGCAATTTTCATTTCTTCATTAATAGTCGTTGCACCAACGTCTAATGCACCACGGAAGATATACGGGAAGCACAGTGCGTTGTTCACCTGGTTTGGATAATCTGAACGGCCAGTTGCCATGATCACGTCTGAACGTGCTTCATGTGCATGTTCTGGCAGAATTTCTGGATCTGGGTTGGCAAGGGCAAAGATGATTGGATCTTTGGCCATTTTCTTAACCATATCCTGAGTCAAGATACCAGCTGCAGACAGACCGAGGAACATGTCAGCGCCGTCCATCACATCAGCAAGCTGAGTACCTTCGATGTCTTGCACATATGCTTTTTTAGATTCGTCCAGACCTTCACGTTTAGTCGTTAACAGACCACGTGAATCCGCAACGATGATGTTTTCTTTCTTCGCGCCCAAAGCACAAAGCAGATTTAAACATGACAATGCAGCAGCACCGGCGCCTGAAGCAACAATTTTGATGTCTTCAATTTTTTTGCCGTTTAGGAGCAAAGCATTGAGCAGGGCAGAACCTACAATGATCGAAGTACCGTGCTGGTCATCGTGGAACACCGGAATGTTCATGCGTTCACGCAGTTTTTGCTCAATGTAGAAGCATTCTGGTGCCTTGATATCTTCAAGGTTAATACCACCAAAAGTTGGTTCTAATGCAGCAACGATATCAACAATTTTATCGGGATCATTTTCTGCGATTTCGATATCGAATACGTCGACGCCTGCAAATTTCTTGAACAGTACGCCTTTACCTTCCATTACTGGTTTAGACGCTAAAGGACCAATGTTACCCAGGCCAAGAACCGCGGTACCATTGCTCACTACCGCAACCAGGTTACCGCGCGCTGTGTAAAGTGCTGCAGTAGATGGATCACGTTCAATCTCAAGACAAGGTGCAGCCACACCTGGTGAATAAGCTAAAGCTAGATCACGCTGGTTGACGAGTTGTTTGCTTGGAGTGACGCTGATTTTGCCGGGGGTAGGAAATTCGTGGTAGTACAGTGCCTGTTGTTTTAAAGATTGTTCGTCCATTAGTCTCTCGATGTATCAATTATTACCCAATTGCAGGTAACTTAACCGCGGAATACATGAGAATATATCACTAGTTGTGCGCTTAGCCCAGCCAAACGCACCCGATTTTTGCATAAATAATTGGTCTTAGGTCTGTATTTATACCTGATAGCTATAAGTCTCAGGTGTTATATTTTGTTCAAGAAATTCGGTCGCTTGCTGTTCAGGAAGCGGTTTGGAAAACAGATAGCCCTGAGCAATATCACAACCGAGTTGACGCAGGAAATTCAGCTGCTGATCTGTCTCAATACCTTCAGCCACCACTTTCATTCCCATCGCTTTACCCATGGCGACCATGGCACTGACAATGGCATCCTGTTTGGCTTCACCAATTTTAGATACAAAGCTGCGGTCGATCTTCAGAATATCGATTGGGAACTCTGCCAGATAAGACAGAGAAGAATAACCGGTACCAAAGTCATCCAGTGAAATGTTGATGTCACGTTCCTTGATTTGATTCAGCACATTCATCACGGTTTCAGAATTTTCCACCAATGAAGATTCAGTGATTTCCAGTTCTAGACTGGCACCAGAAATACAGTTCAGTTTGATCGCTTCATCCAGATCATCTAGTAACTGGCCGCGACGTAATTGCTGCGCGACGATATTCACCGAAACACAGATATTATGGAAACCCTGGTCATTCCATTTACGGATCTGTTTTGCGGTTTGCTGAATCACCAGTTGACCGATTTCAGAGATCATACTGGTCTGTTCTGCCAGTGGAATAAACATCCCCGGCGGAATAATGCCTTTTTCTGGATGATTCCAGCGGATTAAGGCTTCAAAGCCATAGATATGCTGATCATTGAAATTGATCTTCGGCTGATAGTAAACGATCAATTCACCATTCTGAATGGCTTTACGCAGATCACGTTCAATGAAGATGCCTTGTTCCAGTAGGGCAGTATTTTCACTGGAATAGAAACGAATGGTATTACCACCAAGATTCTTGGCTTCACTCAGCGCCTGCTCAGCGCAGTTATTCAGATAATCCAGCTGACGGCCATGATCAGGATAGAAAGCCACGCCCATGGAGAGGGTAATTTCATAGTCCTGGCCAAAGACATTGAATGGCTGGCTAAAGGCTTTCGCAATATGGTCGCAATGTTCCTGTACGGATGGGCGGATATGCGAGATTTCATACAGAATGGCAAAATCATCACCATTCAAATGCGCAACAAACATGGCTTCAGCATTAGTCAAACGTAAGCGCTGCGCCACTTGACGGAGCAACTCGTCACCGCCGTTGTTGCTTAGATATTCATTCAATGGACGGAAACGGTCGATATTCAAACGAATCACTGCCATTTGCTTGATTGAATCTTTTTGAGTGACCAGATACTGATGCAGTTGATAGTTGTAGTAGAAGCGATTCGGTAAATCCGTCAGGGTGTCGTAATTTTCCAGATAAGACAGACGCTGTTCCTGAAGCTTACGTTCAGTTAGATCGGATACAATCCCGATATAGTGGGTGATCCGGCCTTCATCATCCATGATGGCATTAATGTGTAGCCATAGCGGCATCTCTTTGCCAGACAGGAACTTCTCGCTGAGTTCGCCATCAAAAGAGCCAATCTTCATCACCTGTTTGATGATATTGGCGTGTATGCTGCGCTGCTGAGATTTGGTATTAGCCGTAATATCAAACAGGTGCTTGCCCAGAATATCTTGGCGTTCAAAACCGGAGAGCTGCTCGAAGAATGGATTGACTTCAATATAGCTCAGCTCTTCATTCAGGATAAAGATACCTTCCGCCGCTTGTTCTAATACGCTGGCTGCGAGTTTTAGGCCTTCCTGTGAATTACGCTCTTGCTGAATATCGCGGCGAATACCGACCATGCGCACAGGCTTATTGGTTTTTGGATCACGGCTGATGACACGACCGATATCATGAACCCAGCCCCATACCCCTTGGGTATTCTGGATACGGTAGGTGGCTTCATAACGTTCTACCTGACCGCGTAGGTGCTGTTTCATCATATCTTTGAAATGATTCAAGTCATCTGGATGGATCAGATGATGTAGTTGTGCCTGATGCTCACCAGAACTACGCTGAATTTTATCTTGTGTATGCGTAGTCAGGGTAATGGTTCGGTCTTTAATGTTCCAGTCCCAAGGGCGGATCCCAGCAATCTCATGCGCCAGTTCCAGATTTTGATGCTGATCCTGCAACGCACGGTTAATCTGCTCAATATCATAAGTACGTTCACGTACTTTCTGTTCTAGTAGCTGATTATTCAGCTGTAACTGTAATTCAATATCTTTGGATTTGTTTACTTCAGTCTGCAACTGTTTGCACAGTTCGTCGGTCCAGGAAACTTGTTGTTCAGCATTGGTTACTAATAAATTATTCTGCGCATACAGGCGTGAAGTACGTTGATGAATACGGTAAGTGCTATTAGCACAGAGTAAAATGACAATGACAGAGAAATTCAGTACCAGGCCGAAAAATGGGTTAACCGATGAATATTCTGTAATTTGAAGATAGAAAAATGGGACCAAAGATGGCAAGAAGACCAGACAGAAATAACTCAGCTTTTGAGTTAAATAGGTGAGACCAAAGGCCTGAGTTACCATTACCAGCAATCCAGTCAGAGTCAATGCTTCGATGAGCTCAAAAGATGGATTCACAAGTGGCAGGTGTACATATAGGGTAAAAATCCCGGCAGAAATACAGATGCCGACCAGTAGGCACTGGATCTGTAGCCAGCGATGTGCATTTTCTAACTTAAATTCGTTCGGTTTAAAGTAGATGGTACTAATCAGCCAGCACATGCAGACCACCATCTCGGTCAGAATAAACCACAGGTTGAGGTAGCTGTCCGCTGGATGATAATGCAATTGGTAAATACAGAAGATATAAAGACATACCAGCAGGATACTGATTAAAAAGTATCGACTGTGACGGATCGTATTCACGATTTGCGCACTGTTTAGATGCTGCTGAATATAATCATCCTGATTATGAATCATTATTTAGATGCCTTTAATCTACAAAAGGGTGGTACTGCATTGTTTTTATTAAGTCCTTTAAAAAGTAACTTTTATCATTTGATAGGTCATTCATTTTTATCTTATTAAGACTAAAGTGCCCGTATATAAAAATCAATCAAAAGCACCACAAATTTTTACAAATGCGATGAATTAAAATTGATCGTTGAGAGAGATTAAAATTTGTAGTTCAAAATCGATAATGCTACGACAGGTGCAGTCTCGGTACGTAAGACGCGTTCACCAATACACCAATTTACAAATCCTTGAGCATTCGCCACAGAAATTTCAGCTTCACTGAGGCCGCCCTCCGGACCAATCAGGAGTGCCAGTTCAGATGTTGCATCTTGAAGAACATCGACTTCATCTTTGTTCGGTGCCAATACTAACTTGGTTTGAGGAAGTTCACTTTGCAACCAGTTTTCTAGTGACATAGGGGGGAGAATTTTGGGAACAATATTTAGACCACATTGTTCGCAGGCTGCAATAGCAACACCTTGCCAGTGATCTAGTTTCTTTTGATCGCGATCGTATTTCAGACGCATTTCACAGCGTTCAGAGGTGAGGAGCTGAATTTCTGAAACACCGAGTTCAACCGCTTTTTGAATCGCATAATCCATGCGGTCGCCTTTACTCATCACTTGACCGAGCAGAGCTTTGAATTTTGGCGTGCGATTGGCTGGATTAAAGCAATTCACTCGTACAGCAGCTGACTTTTTGGCAACTTCGACCAGTTCAACTTCATATTCGCCACCTTGCCCATTAAATAAGGTGGCTTTTTCGCCTACTTGAGCACGTAACACTTTAACCCAGTGATGAAACACTGTTTCAGTCAGCTCAACGGTGGTCTCTACTGCTAAATCAGCTTCAATAAAAAAACGCGGCATTAAAGTGTTACTCTCAAATAGTTCAACGATGACTTAAGCCAGACCGAGGTCAAGCACAAGTTGGCGAGTTGGATCAGTGGTATTCATGGTGTAGAAGTGCAGGCTTGGAGCACCGCCAGCAATCAGGCGTTCACAGAATTTCACCACAACTTCATGACCGAAAGCTTTAATACTGGCAGTATCGTCGCCATAAGTTGCCAGTTGCTTACGAATCCAGCGCGGAATTTCCGCACCCGTACCATCTGCGAAGCGAATCAGGTTGCTGGCATTGGTAATCGGCATGATGCCCGGCGCAACTGGAATATCAATTCCTGCTTTCTGAATGCGGTCTACAAAGTAGAAGTAAGCATCTGGATTAAAGAAGAATTGAGTTAGCGCAGCATTGGCACCAGCATTAACTTTATCAACAAAGTGCTGAATGTCTTTATCAAAGCTTTCTGCTTGTGGATGCATTTCCGGATAAGCGGCAACTTCGATATGGAAGTGGTCACCTGAATGTTCACGGATAAAGCGAACCAGATCCTGTGCATAAGGCAACTCACCCAGGCCAACCTGACCAGATGGTAAGTCACCACGCAACGCTACAATACGGTCAATCCCTTGAGATTTATACAGATCAAGCAGCTCAGCAATACGAGCTTTGTCATCGCCGATGCAAGACAGGTGAGGGGCAACAGGTGTGCCTTTACCATTAAAGTCATTGATCGTAGATAAGGTGCGTTCGCGTGTTGAACCACCCGCCCCATAAGTCACAGAAAAGAATTCTGGATTCAGCAGTTGTAATTCTTGGTGTACGGTTTTGAGCTTTTCCGCACCCGCATCAGTTTTGGTCGGGAAAAACTCAAAAGAAATTGGAATCTGTTTTGACATGTTCAAATCCTTTTTATAAATACTTTTTACTTATCACCCTCTCCCTGACCTCTCCCAAAGGGAGAGGAGAATTCATTACTGAATTATGCAGGGTTTAAGCCCATATTTTTTTCACTTGAAGTCATTAAAACTTCATTGAAAATAATTTGGATGGTCACCCTCTCTTACGCTTGTTTTAAAGCAATGCTTAAAACAAGCTCAGGGAGAGGGATGGGGTGAGGGGTATTAATATTTATAAGCGTCAGATTTAAACGGACCTTCAACAGGTACACCTAGGTAATCTGCCTGTTCTGGCGTCAATTGAGTCAGAACACCACCGAAACCTGCAACCATTGCAGCAGCAACTTCTTCATCTAGTTTCTTAGGAAGTAGTTCTACACGAATCGCCGCTTGTTTTTGGTCTTCTGGAAGATCAGCAAATTTCTCAGCGAACAAGTGCATTTGACCTAGAACCTGGTTCGCAAAAGAACCGTCCATAACACGTGAAGGGTGACCCGTTGCATTACCCAAATTCACTAGACGACCTTCAGAAAGAAGGATCAGGTAATCGTTTTCATTTTCTGAACGATACACTTGGTGTACTTGAGGTTTAACTTCAACCCATTTGTAACCACGTAGGTAGTTGGTATCGATTTCAGTGTCAAAGTGACCGATGTTACAAACCACTGCGCCAGCTTTCAGTGTATCTAGCATCGCAGCGTCACATACGTGGTAGTTACCAGTTGTAGTCACGATCAGGTCAGTATTTTGAAGAAGATCAACGTTCACATCTTCTTTTTTGCCAGTTTGAACGCCGTTTTTGTACGGAGAAACAACTTCGTAGCCGTCCATACAAGCTTGCATTGCACAGATTGGATCGATTTCTGATACACGTACGATCATGCCTTCTTGACGAAGAGACTGAGCAGAACCTTTACCTACGTCACCATAACCAATTACAAGTGCACGACGGCCAGATAAAAGCATATCTGTACCGCGTTTGATCGCATCATTTAGAGAGTGACGGCAACCGTATTTGTTGTCGTTTTTAGATTTAGTTACTGAATCGTTTACGTTGATTGCAGGAACTTTAAGTGAACCGTCTTTCCACATTTCAAGAAGACGCGCTACACCAGTCGTGGTTTCTTCAGTAATACCGTGGATTTTCGCAATCAGTTCAGGATATTTTTCGTGAACAACAGCAGTCAAGTCACCGCCATCATCCAGAATCATGTTGGCATCCCAAGGTGTGCCATTGACATTGATCTGTTGTTCAAGACACCACATGTATTCTTCTTCTGTTTCGCCTTTCCAAGCAAATACAGGAATACCGCGCGCAGCGATTGCAGCAGCAGCGTGATCTTGAGTAGAGAAGATATTACAAGAAGTCCAACGAACTTCTGCGCCCAATTCAACCAGAGTTTCGATTAAAACTGCAGTTTGAATGGTCATGTGGATACAGCCAAGGATTTTGGCACCAGCAAGTGGTTTAGCAGCTGAGTAACGTTTACGCAGACCCATGAGGGCTGGCATTTCAGCTTCGGCAAGTTTGATTTCTTTACGGCCGTAATCAGCAAGTGAAATATCGGCAACTTTATAATCTGTAAATGAAGCAGTAACCGCGTTCATCAGGATCTCCTAGGAAAAAATAGATTGGATCGTTCTGTTCGCGGATGCCGTTGTTGGTCTACCTAGAAAAAGATAGACCGATCGTCGAGCCTGGCGCTTTTACATTTCGTACCTGTAAAACGTCGCAGCATCCCTCGACTAGCGGGGTATTGTACTTGGATTTGATTTGAGTTCCAATGTTAAATTGATCAGATAAAGATCAATGTCATAATATGAATTGATATTTCATGAAGATGCGCTAAATAAGGTGCTATTTTAAAATCGGTCATCGGGCTCAAATTTTGTATTTGAGGCAATTCAAAACAATAATGAATAAAGAACAATGCAAAATAGCTATGCCATTATTTTGATAATTTTCGGGCTTGGATTACTGATTCGCGAAATATTTAGGTATCGCGAGTGGCAGTATTTTCTCAATGAAGGCGTATTGCTAGATAGTCAAGTGGTCGCCATCGAACGGAAAAACTATTCATCTCGACCAAATCGCAATGTCCGAAATGAAGCAGTGCTTGAATATCATTGTCAGGGCTATAAACGCCGGTTTCATAGTAAATTTGATGTGAAGATGTTCAATGTACAGATTGGTGATCAGCAAAAGATCCATGTTATTCAGCATTATCCCAATTTAGCTCGAACCAATTTGGATATTGCATTAAAGCCGGTCAAAATAATTGGTTTTGCGACATTCGGCTGCTTAATTTTGACTTGGGGATGTTTCAAGCTTGATTTCAATCAGTTTGGTTCTAATCCGCAAAGCTGGACCATCTTTGAATATGCTTACGCCATCATTATTTTAGGATTTGTACTGATAATGAGTGTGTGTGCTCTCAGGTTGTTCCAGTCGCTTCAATATTCCGATCCATATGATCCGCAGCGACGTTATAAAGATAATGCTGGAATTGTAGATTGAAAAAAAACTCATCATTTGATGGGTTTTTTATTTATTCTATTTCTTGTTCAATTTCATCTGCTTTCTGGGTCCAATAATCTGCCTGTATATCGTCAGCTATAACACCAAGACCATTGGCATAAATAAAGGCAAGGTCACGCATGGCCTGTACTTCACCCCATTCAGCAGCTTGCTTTACAAGTGCAATGGATTTTTCGACATCTTTTTCTACTACATCTCCACGACGGTAAAAACCAGCCAGTTCTAAAGTCGCTGCAGGGTGTTTCTCGAAATTAGCTTTGCTCAACCAGTAATAGGCTAACTCAAAGTGAGCTTTAGAATCTTCAGGATCATCCTCGGCGATTTCCTTGGCATACACTGTATAGCCTTCACCTAGCCAGTACATGGCTTCAACCAGACCACCATTGGCAGCTTTTAATGCCCATTCTTCAGCCAGAATAATGTCATCTTCATGCTCGCTGTGCATATATAGTTCGGCAAGCTCAAATTGTGCTTCGGCATTGCCTGCCAGTGCGCGATTTGCCAAAGTGGCAGGGGGAGAAACACGCTCAGTCATGTCAAAATCTCAAATATCTTTGTATCTAGCTTAAAAGGTTCAAAATAAAAAAGCCAATCCGAAGACTGGCTTTTGTATAAAGGTAGACTGATCGCGCTGAAAACAGGCGAATTAAGCTATTTCTCTGGAAATGACAATAAAGCCAATAGGAAACATAGAAGAATAGATTTTTTATTTTTTAAAGATCCAGAAAGCAAAACAGCGACTCAAGAGCCGCTGTTTTATTGAAAATAATGAAGTCTTAGTTTTCTTGCTGAATACCAGCAACCAACCAGTCCTGGTTAGAACCCGCAGGCTTCACAAAGTGCCAAACTTCAGCAAATGGCTGTGGCAGGCTGTTCAGATCTTCACTGACTGTACCAGTGAAACGTACGCTCACCACGTATTGGCCATTTTCATTTGATGAGTCTACAACCATGGCATTCAGGTTAGAGAACTCAGCAACGTCCTGATCCTGATTTGCCATAATGTCGTTATACATTGACTGGTAAAGGTCAGGGGTCAGGTAACGCTTAATTTCTGTAATGTTACTTGCCGTATTCATAGACTGAATGTGGTTAAAACGCTGACGTGCAACACGTAAGAACGTAGCAGGTTCAGTTCCATCAGGAAGCTGGCTACCACTGTTGGTATATGCAGTACCAAACGGTGCGCTCGCTGGTGCTGAACCAAATGGCGCATTGTTGGTTGGTGCATTACCACCTACATTTTGACCAAAGATATTGGTGTTATCACCACCACGAGGTGTAGCAGGTGTTTGACCAAATGGTGCTGATTGACCAGCACCACTGTTTGGCGCAAATGGATTGCTAGAAGCTACTTTTTTTTTTGCACCCATCTTACGGAAAATGAAGAAGGCAACAGCTGCAGCAAGCAAGATCCAGATCCAGCCTGGGATACCGCCTTGTTCCTCTTGCTGTTGAGCAGCTTGAGCTTCAGAAGCAGCTTGTGCATCTTTGTCATCAGCCAGTGCATTAGCTGCGACAGCACCAATTGCAGCACCTGCTACACCCGCTGCAACCATACCACCAACACCAGAACCAGATTTCTGCTGAGTTGCTGCACCTGCAGTCGGAGCCTGTTGTGCAGGAGCTGCCTGACGGGGTTGCTGATAAGTCTGAGTCGGCGCAGCAGAACGTTGCATACCATGGCTTTTACCACCACCGGCACGTTTTGCTTCAGCAGCTAGAGGCGCAACCAGTAATGCTGCAGTCAAGAAACCCGCGATCAAACCGCGCTGTCGAACTTCCATTCAGTTTTCCTATGTAAAAAATATATTTGAACACTCTATTTATATAGGCTTTACATGGAATTTCAATCAAAAAACTGTATTTTTTTTACCGAAATTCCAAACTGAGTGCTATAAATTGAATCCTACAGTTCATCACTCAAAGTCATTGCTTCACTGAGGGCTTCATGCAGACGGGCAACCGCAATAAAGCGTACGCCCGGAATTTCTTTCTGCGGGGCATTGGCACGCGGCAGGATAATATATTTAAAACCATGCTTGATGGCTTCTTTGAGACGCTCCTGACCATTGGGTACTGGACGGATTTCTCCTGATAGACCAACTTCACCAAACACAGCCAGTTGCTGCGGCAGAGCTTTACCACGGATACTCGATGCACAGGCAAGTAGAACGGCCAGATCAGAACCCGTTTCAGTAATCTTTAAACCACCGACGATATTGACATAGACATCCTGACCAGAGGTTTGTACGCCGCCATGACGATGCATTACGGCTAACAGCATATTCAGACGGTTTTGTTCCAGACCTAACGCTACACGACGCGGTTGACCATGCGCATCATCGACCAGTGCCTGAACTTCAACTAGCAGCGGACGTGTACCTTCGCGGCTGATCATCACAATTGAACCCGGAATCGCCTCATCATAACGACTCAGAAAAATGGCAGACGGGTTGGAGACTTCACGCAAGCCCTTATCGGTCATACCGAATACACCAAGTTCATTCACCGCACCAAATCGGTTTTTTACCGCACGGATCATTCGATAACGCGAATCTGACTGACCTTCAAAATATAGAACGCAGTCCACCATATGTTCCAGCACACGCGGACCTGCGAGTGCACCTTCTTTGGTGACATGGCCGACAATAAACAAGGCAGTTCCGCTATTTTTGGCAAAACGGGTCAGGAGCGCTGCTGATTCACGAATCTGTGATACACCACCCGGTGCAGACTGCAAGGTTTCAGTATAAAGCGTTTGAATCGAGTCGAGGATTGCAACCGCTGGTCGTTCCTGTGCCAGTACTTCACAAATGCGTTCCACACAGGTTTCTGCCATAACTTTAAGATGTTCAGTTGGCAAGTCTAGACGCTGGGCCCGTAATGCCACCTGTGATAAAGATTCTTCACCTGTCACATAGAGTGCGGAACTGTTACCCGCGGCCATATGTGTGGCGGTTTGTAGCAGAATAGTCGATTTACCAATCCCCGGATCACCACCAATCAACACAACGGAACCTGTCACCAGACCACCACCCAGAACCCGGTCGAATTCTCCAATTCCGGTCGGCATGCGACTTTCATGTGAAACGGAAACTTTATTAAGCGTGGTAATCGCAGCGGCCTGACCAGCATAACCGCCAATTTTAGGCTGGGCACGATGAGTCACCGCAGGTGCAATGTTGACTTCCAGCAAGCTGTTCCACTCACCACATTCAGCGCACTGACCAGACCATTTAGGATGGTCTGCACCACATTGCTCACAACGATAGACACTTTTTGCTTTAGCCATAGTTTCCGAAAAACAAGATTGGGAATAGGGCTACAGCATAGCGGTGAATGCCACTGAAAACCAAGATCTTCACCTGAAAAATTCGCTGTTTTACGTCAGCGTGTGACGTATCTGCATCTGCTACTCTACATGAGCATCAAATACACCCTATAATGACCTTAATCATCACGGGAACAGGAAACCAAACATGCCACAACATATGCAACATATTGATGCAATCGCACGTGAAAAAGACCGTGATGTATTATTTGTACATTTTGAAAATTATGAACATGAAAATGCAGATGCTGACTCCTATCACCTGCGCCAGAATCTGATGGAGTGGCTGGAGCAACGCCAAATTGCTTTTGCACCATGTATGGGGATTGAACAACCCGGTGTGATTGAAAGCTATTCAGGTGATCTTTATATCGATGTGCCATTTGATGAAGCCAACCCAATCTATCAAATGCTGAGTGACCATCTGGAAGATAGCGAAGGAGAAATGAAAATTCCTGGCGTACTATTTTTTGTTTTATCTTTGGAAACTGCGCTTGAGATTAAAGCAGATCGTGAGGAATTTCTGAATCTTAATCAAAATCATGATGACGATGAATTTTCAGGTCGTCTGAACTGATTTTGTTTAGAACACTGGGACCGTAAAAAAAAGCCACTTTTACAGTGGCTTTTTTCTTTAGGGCTTTAGATTATATTAATAAAGCTCACCAGATTTGCGTCGGGCAATAAAGTCTTTCGATTCTTTGGCAATCACACCTGAAAGCAGTAACAAGCCGATCAAGTTTGGAATCGCCATCAGACCGTTGAAAGTATCGGCAAATAGCCAGACCAGATCTAGTGTAGCTATACAGCCAATGAATACGGTAGCAATGTAAATAATGCGATAAGGCAAAACAAACTTTTCACCTAAGAGATAAGTCGCACATTTTTCGCCGTAGTAGCTCCAGCCCAGAATAGTGGAGTAGGCAAAGAAGATAATGCCGAAGGTCACGACCCAACCACCAACGCCCGGTAACAGTTTGTCGAATACACCGATAGTCAGTACCGCACCAGTTTGACCACCAAAATCATTGCCAGCCATGATAAAGCCCATCACCAGCACAATACCGGTAATCGAACAGACAATAATGGTATCAATAAAAGTACCTGTCATCGATACCAGACCCTGACGAGCCGGGTGATCCGTTTTTGCTGCAGCAGCAGCAATCGGTGCTGAACCCATACCGGCTTCATTCGAGAATACACCACGTGCCACACCGTAGCGAATCGCTGCACCAATAGCGCCACCAACTGCTGCTTCACCGGTGAATGCATAGGTAAAGATCATTTTCAGGGCAGGGCCAACCAGCTCCAGATTGTTAAAAATAATGATCAGACCGCCCGCGACATAACCAATCGCCATGATCGGTACAATAAAGGAAGAAGCTCTGGCAATGGATTTAATCCCGCCTAGAATCACCAGTGCAGAAAAGGCTGTGATGATCACGCCTGTAATCCAGGTTTCCAGACCAAAACCATTTTCAACGGCCAGTGCTACAGTATTAGACTGTACCGAGCTGCCGATCCCGAAAGAGGCAACAGCACCAAAAAATGCGAAAATTAAGGCTAGCCATTTCCATTTCAGGCCGCGTTCGATGTAATACATCGGACCGCCAGACATTTCACCTTTCTCATTTTTTACCCGGTATTTTACCGCCAGAACGCCTTCGCCATATTTGGTCGCCATACCGAACAGGGCAGTCATCCACATCCAGAAAACTGCACCTGGGCCACCCAAGACACAGGCAGTTGCCACGCCTGCAATATTACCGGTACCAATGGTGGCAGAAAGGGCGGTCATGAGTGAGCTAAACTGGGAAATATCGCCTTCGTGGGAAGGGTGTTTGCCAAAAACCTGTTTAAAGGCCAGTGGCAACATACGGAATTGCCAGAAAAGTAATCGGAAAGTAAGGAATACGCCAGTACCGACAATCAGTACCAGCATATATGGACCCCAGACCCAACCACTGAGGGTTTCCATGATGCTTTGTAAATTTTGCATAAAGTTCTTCTTATTCGTCCTGAGTATCAGTTTAAAGTTCACTTAATTTTAATCAAGCAAATGACATGCCAGACGTGCTCATCCTCAGCACTATTCACGACATTTTTATAGGTTTATTTTTTACACAGTTTTTGAAGTTTTACAACAAATATGCTGGAAAATTATCTATAGCTTCTACGACTAAAGAGTATTTATTTTCTATATAAGAAAAATAAATTAACTTTTAAGATTAGGCGGAAAATACAAATGATGCGAATTTTCTTTTTGTATTCCCCCTTTTTTGCGGTAATTTGTCGCGATTAGACATCGAAGTTGAAAAATAATGTCAGGTCATCAAACTGGTTCGTCGTCCGAAAACGGCGAGCTGCAGCGTAGTTTATCCAATCGACACCTGCAGCTGATTGCGATTGGAGGTGCTATTGGTACCGGCCTGTTTATGGGCTCTGGTAAAACCATTAGTTTGGCAGGACCTTCGATCCTGGTGATCTATATGATCATTGGTTTCATGGTATTTCTCGTGATGCGTGCATTGGGCGAGTTACTGCTATCAAATTTACAATATAAGTCATTCATCGATTTCACGACGGATTTGATCGGACCTTGGGCCGGCTATTTTGTCGGGTGGACTTACTGGCTGTGCTGGATCACCATTGGTATCGCTGATCTGTCCGCAATTATCTATTATTTACAGTTCTTTAATAATGGTCTCCCATTTACCCCGGGCGAAGGGGTGCTGATCAGTATTGCCTCCATTGTCTTTATCATGGGGTTAAACTTGGCAACGGTAAAACTGTTTGGTGAGATGGAGTTCTGGTTTGCCCTGATCAAGATCATCGCTATCATCGTGCTGATTGGTGTCGGTCTGTGGATGATCTTCACTGGCTTTGCCAACGATGCCGGTACGGTCGCGTCCTTTGCCCATATCTGGGATCATGGTGGTTTATTCCCAACAGGTACTATGGGCTTCCTGGCTGGTTTCCAGATTGCGATCTTTGCCTTCGTGGGTGTAGAGTTGGTCGGTACCACGGCTGCAGAAACTAAGGATCCAGAGCGTAACTTACCAAAAGCAGTGAACTCGATTCCGATCCGTATCATTATTTTCTATGTACTTGCTCTGATTATTGTGATGTCAGTAACGCCATGGGATCAGATTAATCCAAGCGTTTCTCCGTTCGTAAACCTGTTTAGCCAGGCAGGCATTGCCGCAGCTGCGATCATCATGAACTTAGTGGTGCTGTCATCGGTGATGTCATCCATGAACAGTGGTGTGTTCTCAACCAGCCGTATGCTGTTCGGTCTGTCCCGTGAAGAACAGGCTCCAAAAGCGTTTGGTCGTCTGAACTCGCGTGCGGTCCCAGCCAATGCACTTTATTTCTCTGCAGTATGTTTACTGTTAGGCGCAGCATTGCAGTATTTCGTGCCGAATACGGTTGAAGCCTTTACTCTGGCGACGACTTTATCGACCATTCTATTTATCTGTGTATGGCTGATGATCATCTGGAGTTACATGATCTATTACCGTACCCGTCCAGAGCTACATGCGAAATCAGTATTTAAGCTACCTGGTGGTTTATTTACCTGCTGGATCGTGATCATTTTCTTTGTTGGTATGATTGGCGTGTTATCTCTGGAAGATGATACTCGTCGTGCACTAATGGTTAGTCCAATCTGGTTTATTCTGTTGATTCTGGGCTATTTAGGCTTCTATAAACAGAAACATAAATAATCCATATCAATAAAAACGTCAGCGATCTGCTGGCGTTTTTTTTTGTCTAAAGATACTCTCTAGCGTTTAACGCTTTGGTCATGGCGAATGATCGCGTTATACTTCATCGAAACTATTCAATTAGGTGGTCAGATGCGCCAAGTCATTTGCTACATCAGTATCTTAGCAACAGGTCTTGCTCTTGCAGGTTGTGGTCAGTCGGGTGCTTTGCACTTGCCGAATGATCCGGATTACGACAAGCGTGCCAAGTATCTGCTCTATAAAAATACCGAAGCTGAGTCTAAAACTTCCGATGAAGAACGAGATGCACCTGTGCAACAACAGTTTGCTGCACCCGAAGCCTCAGATTCAACCCCTACACCTTAACGCTTTCAAAGAAAGGATACCTTCATGAGTTTCACCCGCATTAATGGGGTATTGCATGCCGAGCAATGTTCACTACAACAGCTGGCACAGCAATTTGGCACACCACTCTATGTTTATTCAAAAGCGACTTTTGAAAAGCATTATCTAGACATGGACCGTGCATTTGACTTTATCGATCATCAGATCTGTTTTGCCGTAAAGTCAAACTCCAATCTTGCGGTATTGAATGTACTGGCAAAGCAGGGTGCTGGCTTTGACATCGTGACTGGTGGTGAACTGGCACGTGTGCTGAAAGCGGGTGGTGAACCTTCGAAAATCGTATTCTCAGGTTTAGGTAAATCTGAAGCAGATATCAAGAAAGCATTAGAAGTCGGTATTGCCTGCTTTAATGTGGAATCTTATGCCGAGCTAGACCGTATTCAGAAAGTGGCAGCAGAGCTTGGTGTTAAAGCACCGATTTCTTTGCGTGTGAATCCAGACGTGGATGCCAAAACGCATCCATATATTTCAACTGGTCTGAAAGAAAACAAGTTTGGTATTCCATCCGATAGCGTATTTGAAACTTATCAATATGCAGCATCGTTGCCAAACCTTGAAGTGGTTGGGATCGACTGCCATATCGGTTCACAGCTGACTGAAACCCAGCCATTTGTCGATGCACTGGATCGTGTCATCGTGATGATTGATCAGTTGAAAGAACTTGGTATCAACCTTAAACATATTGATATCGGTGGTGGTCTGGGTGTGACGTATAAAGATGAGACACCGCCATCTGTTCAAGAATATGCCAATGCGTTACGTCCTGCTTTGGAAAAACTGGGCCTGAAGGTGTATATGGAACCGGGACGTAGTATTTCTGCGAATGCGGGTGTGTTGCTGACCAAAGTAGATTTGTTGAAACCGACTAATCACCGTAACTTTGCCATCATTGATGCGGCGATGAACGACCTGATTCGTCCAGTTTTATATGAAGCCTGGATGGACATTCAGTCTGTAACGCCGCGTACGGATGTCGAAACCAAAGAATGGGACGTGGTTGGCGCGATCTGTGAAACTGGCGATTTCTTGGGTAAAGAACGTGAGCTTGCGATCAAGGAAAATGACGTGCTGGCAGTGCTGGGCGCGGGTGCATACGGCTTTGTCATGAGTTCAAACTATAATAGCCGTGGCCGTGCTGCTGAAGTGATGGTCAATGGCGATCAGGCGCATCTGATTCGCGAACGTGAAACAATCGAATCATTGTGGGAACGTGAGCGTTTATTGCCTTAAGGAGACTAAATAATGTTACTTGAATTTACCAAGATGCATGGTCTGGGCAATGACTTTATGGTGGTTGATCTGATCAGCCAGCGTGCTTACCTGGATACCCTGACCATTCAACGTTTAGCGAATCGTAATTTTGGTATTGGTTTTGACCAGCTACTGATTGTAGAACCACCTGACGTACCGAGTGCTGACTTTAAATACCGTATTTTCAATGCCGATGGTTCTGAAGTAGAGCAGTGCGGTAATGGCGTGCGTTGCTTTGCCCGTTTTGTGCATGAACGTCAGTTGACTACTAAAACTAAGATCAAAGTACAGACCAAATCCGGCATTGTGGAACCTGAATTGGGTGCCAATGGCTGGGTACGTGTGAATATGGGTTATCCAAAATTCCTGCCACAGGAAATTCCATTCCTGGCAGATGAGCCGGAAAACCTATATGACATTGATCTGGCTGATGGTGAGAAGCTGACCATTGATGTGGTCAACATGGGCAATCCACATGCGGTAACAGTCGTGTCGGATGTGATCAATGCTGATGTCGCACGTATTGGTCCACAAGTGGAATCACATGAGCGTTTCCCTGCGCGTGTCAATGCTGGGTTTATGCAGATCATTGATGAAAAACATGCACGTTTACGTGTCTATGAGCGTGGTGTTGGTGAAACACTGGCCTGTGGTACGGGCGCCTGTGCTGCTGCCGTTTCAGGCATGCGCCGTGGCCTGCTTGCCAACAATGTCGAGATTGAACTGGCTGGCGGTAAGCTGCAGATCGAATGGAAAGAAGGCGATGTGGTCTGGATGACTGGACCAACCGCGACCGTTTACGAAGGTCGATTGGACTTACGCTATTTCCAAAGCTAATTCAAACTGAATACTTAAAAAGCACCATTCCAGAATGGTGCTTTTTTTATGCTAGGATAGCTTGTATATATATTCCAAAATGACTGAAATGAATCAGCTTGTATTTCTGCCTGGAGCATCAGGAAGCCGGAATTTCTGGCAACCATTGATTACATCTCTGCAGCCTAAACATTATCAGGTACTGGCTTATCCCGGTTTTGATGGGGTAGAGGCACATCCGGATATTCAGAATCTTGGAGGTTTACAGCAGTATCTATCAACTCAGATAGCAGATGACTCGATCCTGGTTGCGCAATCGATGGGCGGGGTGCTTGCTGCTGGATCAGCCTTGACCCAGCCAGAACAAGTGAAAGCACTGGTCTTGATCGCCACTTCAGGCGGATTAAACCTGCAAGGATTTGGCTGTGCGGACTGGCGAACTGATTACCGTGAGCAATATTCGCAAGTGCCAGACTGGTTTGTTACAGATCAAACAGTATTTTCAGCAGAGCAATTAGCGCAAATTAAAGTACCCGTATTATTAATTTGGGGAGATCAGGATCCTTTAAGTACTGTTGCGGTTGGGCAATATCTGTCAAACGTTTTTGGGAATGCACTATTGCATGTAATTCAAGATGCAGATCATCAGTTTGCATCTTCTCATGCTGAGCAGGTGAGTAAGCTCATACAATCCTTCTTCGAAAAATTAAAGGATGTTGAACATGCATCCCAATGAATTATTACTGATCTGGCTGAAAGAACGGGAAATTCAGAACCAGTCCAAACATACCTTACAAGCTTATGAGCGTGATGTTTCCGACTTTCTGAATTTTTGTCAGCGGAATGCTTTAGCACTTGCTGATGTTGAATCGACTGATTTGCGCCAGTTTATGGCGGAAAAGGTCGAGCAACAGGGCCTAAGTTCCAGCAGTTTACAACGTTTACTTTCAGCAATTCGTCAGTTTATGAAATGGGCCGAACAGGCACAGCATCTCAGCTTTAATCCGGCAGATGACTTTCAGTTGAAAAGACAATCGCGTCCTTTACCCGGTATGGTCGACATTGAAACCATTAACCAGATTCTGGATCAGCCCGAACCTGAAGGTGAAGTGCAGCAGCAGATGTGGAAACGCGATAAGGCAATTCTGGAGCTGCTTTATTCCAGTGGATTACGTTTGGCTGAAGTGCAAGGTCTAAGAATTAAAGATATCGATTTCAACCGTCAACTGCTTCGAATTACGGGTAAAGGGAATAAAACCCGTATTGTGCCATTTGGTTCCAAGGCCAAAGACAGCGTCATGGCCTGGTTGCAAATTTATCCTCTATGGAATGGCGACTTTGTGCCAGAAGCAAATGTTTTTATTACCCAGAAAGGGAATCTACTAGGAGCAAGACAGATTGAAAACCGGGTCAAGTTGCAGGCGCAACGTGCAGGCGTTAATGTTGACTTGCATCCGCATTTGCTGCGTCATTGTTTTGCCAGTCATATGTTGTCGAATAGCCGGGACTTACGTGCTGTGCAGGAAATGCTAGGACATAATAATCTGACCACAACCCAGATTTATACGCATGTCGATTTTGATCATCTAGCACAGATTTATGATCAGGCGCATCCACGGGCACAACATAAACCTGAAAATTCTTAAGAAATCACCTGAAAAAATACAAGTTGGCATAAAACTTTCATAAAGAATATTTATGATGAGAGAAATGGAATGACTGTGGAGAATATTTCACCATGGTCTTATTCGCGAGAAGCTTAAATTCAGGTATAAAAAAAGAATAAAATTTAAGCTGAAAAAATAGGGTATGGCTGAAAGAGTTCAGCCTGACAGGACTGGAAGCATATGGGCACAGAGATTATTGTAGATATACAACAAAAATATGATCAGTTGAGCGAGGCTCAACAGGAAATTTTTGCAGGTTATGGTTTACGCCAGATCAAACATTTTGTAGAAATCAGCCTGCCAAATATTGAGGCATCTTTACCAGAAGGTGCACATGTGCAGGGAATTAATACAGATGGCAAGGTTCAAGCTTATAATCCTGATACTCATGAATACTATATCTGGATTTCAGACTTGCAATGGCAAGCGACCACACGTGCAACCAAAGCGGTAGATTTGAAAGAAGATGCGATCGAAATCTGGAAAATCTTTGATTTAAAATCTTATGAACTGATTGATCTCAGTCATGTGCACCGCGACTTTCTGGAAAGTCGCGTTTAAGACTGATTGTGAATAAAAAAGGACGATATTTATCGTCCTTTCTATTTTGCCAATTTTAAAGGTCATCCAACGGCAGCTGAAAACTCTGCTTGATAATCTGGCTGGGTAAATCTGTTTTGACGCTGGTAATGCCATTCTTCTTGGTCAGATGCGTGGACTGGAACTTACGATAACTTTCCAGATCTGGTACCACGACTTTTAGCATCGCATCACATTCACCCAAAATAATATAGCACTCCATGACTTGCGGTAATTCCTTCATCGCTTCAATAAAGGTATCAATAGTTTCAGCATCCTGACCCACCAGCCAGATACGAGAAAATAAAATCAGCTGAAAGCCAATTTTTTGCTGATCCACGATAGTAGTATAGCTTTGAATTACGCCGGCATCTTCAAGCAGTTTGACCCGGCGCAAGCAGGAAGAAGGCGAAAGACCAATTTCCCTTGCCAGATCGTTATTCTGAATCCGGCCATTGGCTTGCAAGTGCTGAATGATATTTTTATCAATACGATCGAGTTTTACTCGAATAGACTTGGAAGATATCTTCATAAAATAGAATAATATTCTAAAAATAAGACTTATTATAAAATAAATTGAAAGCCTATTTTGTAAAAAATCGCAGATACTAATTTCACTTTCCGACATGTAACAAGGAAAAGGAAATGTCTGTATTTGCACTCTTTGCACTGACCGTGCTCCCCCTAATTTTTACACCTGGACCAGATATGCTATTTATCCTGTCTCAAGTGATGGGTAAAGATGCAAAAGCAGGCATGATGGCAACTGTAGGGGTGTGCTCAGGTTATTTGGTGCATTCAATTTTGGTGGCACTGGGGATTGCAGCAATCATTGTTTCTTTCCCAATTTTGTTTGAGACCATTCGCTGGTTAGGGATAGCTTATCTATTATTTCTGGCATTTAGTCTGGTTAAATCGGTATTCAGTAAAAATAAGCTGACCATTGAAAAGAAAACATCCAGCAATCCGGTAAAAAAAGGTTTCTTTACTGCACTACTGAATCCAAAAGGCATGCTAATTTACTTTGCGATTCTGCCGCAATTTATAGATAAAAGCGGAAACACAGTCAGCCAAGGTTTGATTCTTTCTTTTATCTTTATTGGAATGATCTTTGTGGTGTACTGTGCCTTGAGCCTTTTGTTTGCCCGACTGATCCGTTCGACTGAGATTGATGAGCGTAAGCAAAAATGGATTGATGGCACTTCTGGCGGTTTGCTGGCGCTTGCTGCATCATGGCTCATCATTAATTAATGAGCCATAAGATCTACATAAATTCCTATTAAAAGCACGCATTGCAAGCGTGCTTTTTTCATCTATTTTCTTATAAAAATTATTTCTTGATATTTCATTGCTCTATTTATAAAGAGGGAATTTTAACCGGATCTGGAGGATTTAATCGAATCTTTTACCATATGTCAGAAATGACAAATTCGGATAAGAGTAATTTGTATTCTTTCCACCCATGGCGACATGAAATGCAATTAAATTCTATAAAATAGATCAAATCTTTTGATGTGCTTAATCAAATAAAAAGATATTAAAAATCAACAGTTAAATTTTAAATAAAATGATTGGAATTTGTTCTGGATAAATGTCAAATCTTGAAATGTGAACGCGACGTTCAAGGAAAATTACGTTTTTTACACCCTATTGTTGAATTGTGACTTGACCGAAATGCCGAACGCATTGCAAGATAGGGCACCTAAAAAAATTTAAGTGAAGAGTTATTCTAACTTTTCTAAATATTTACATTTGCTAAAACAGCCGAGGATTACATGAAGGCTCTTGTTGCTGTAAAACGTGTGGTTGATGCCAACGTTAAAGTTCGTGTTAAACCGGACAACAGTGGTGTTGACTTAACAAACGTTAAAATGTCAATTAACCCATTCTGTGAAATCGCAGTGGAAGAAGCGGTTCGTTTAAAAGAAAAAGGAACTGTTTCAGAAATCGTTGTTGTTTCTATTGGTCCTAAAGAAGCTCAAGAACAAATCCGTTCTTCTATGGCTCTTGGTGCTGACCGCGGTATCCTAGTTGAAGCTGATGACAGCCAATTAGGTGCTCTTGAAGTAGCAAAAATTCTTAAAGGCGTTGTTGACGCTGAACAACCACAATTGATCCTTCTTGGTAAACAAGCAATTGATGACGACTCTAACCAGGTTGGGCAGATGCTTGGTGCACTTTTAGGTGCAGGCCAAGGTACTTTCGCTTCTGAAGTGAAAGTTGAAGGCGACAAAGTACAAGTGACTCGTGAAATCGACGGTGGTTTACAAACTGTTGAATTGAACCTGCCAGCAATCATTACCACTGACTTACGTTTGAACGAGCCACGTTATGCTGCTCTTCCAAACATCATGAAAGCGCGTAAAAAACCGCTTGATACTAAGTCTCCTGCAGATTTCGGGGTTACCACTACAACTAAACTGAAAACAGTGAAAGTTGAATCTCCTGCAGAGCGTAAAGCTGGCGTACAAGTGAAATCTGTAGACGAACTTGTAGAAAAATTGAAAAACGAAGCGAAAGTGATCTAATACAGAAGGATAAAAATCATGAGTATTTTAGTTATCGCTGAGCACGACAACAAAGCATTAAACGCTGCTACTTTAAACGTTGTTGCTGCGGCGCAAAAAATCGGTGGTGATATCACTGTATTAGTTGCTGGTTCTGGCGCTCAAGCAGTTGCTGATCAAGCAGCTAAAGTTGCGGGCGTAAGCAAAGTATTGCTTGCTGACGACGCTGCTTATGCAAACCAATTGGCTGAAAACGTTGCTAAATTAGTTGCAGAATTAGGTAAAGGCTACAGCCACATCCTTGCTGCTTCTACAACAACTGGCAAAAACATTCTGCCACGTGCAGCTGCTTTGCTAGACGTAAGCATGATCACTGACGTGATTGCGGTTGATTCTGCAAATACATTCAAGCGTCCAATCTACGCAGGTAACGCGATTGCAACTGTAGAATCTTCTGAATCAGTTGTAGTTGCAACTGTTCGTGGTACTGCATTTGATCCAGTTGCTGCTGAAGGTGGTTCAGCTGCGGTTGAAGCTGCTACCGCGACTGGTGATGCTGGTATTTCTAAGTTCATTAATGAAGAAATCGTTAAATCTGAACGTCCTGAATTAACAGCTGCTCGTATCGTTGTTTCTGGTGGTCGTGGTGTTGGTTCTGGTGAAAACTACCATAAAATCCTTGATCCACTAGCAGACAAACTTGGTGCAGCTCAAGGTGCATCTCGTGCCGCAGTTGATGCTGGTTTCGTTCCTAACGATATGCAGGTTGGTCAAACTGGTAAGATCGTTGCACCTGACCTGTACATCGCTGTAGGTATCTCTGGTGCGATCCAGCACTTGGCAGGTATGAAAGAGTCTAAAGTGATCGTTGCAATCAACAAAGACGAAGAAGCACCAATTAATGCAGTAGCTGACTACTGGTTAGTAGGTGACTTGAACACTGTTATTCCAGAATTAGTATCTAAAGTCTAATTCCTGAATACAGTTTAAAAGACGCTCTTGTGCAGGCAATGAAAGCAATGCTTTCTTGCTCTGTCCAGGGGCGTTTTTTTATTTATAATGAAAATAAGGAAAATAATAATGAAAGTTTTGATGTTGTCTCTATATCAGCCTTTAATTGAAAATGCCCGGTTTTATCGATTGTTTTGTTCGACTCTAATGCTATTCATTCTTGCTGTATTAGCTTATTTGATAGTCTTAATGCAGATCGCTGGACTGTGGTTTATTTTTGCTGCTTGTAGTGTTGCAGGGCTTATCTATCTGATCTATTTGAACACGCTGTCAGATGCCAAGGTGCTTGCAAAAGCAGAGCAATGGATCGAACTCGATAACCAGCGCTTTCAAAACAGTGCGTATGGTATACAAGGCGATGCACTGATGGTATTGGTGCTTATTTTTCCTTTTGTATTATCTACATGGTTATTGTATGGGTGGTCTAAATTATTTAAAAAATGAGCATTAAAATTTGAATAATGATTAGAAAGTTGGTTTGAAAATAAAAATAAGATGTGTTGCTTTTGACACTTGATAAGATAGGTATCAAGCTAGCTTTAGAAGATTTAAAAGTAATGCTAATAATCTATTTTAATTTGCTTGGCAGCTTAACGACGTTTCCCTATGAACTATGATGATCTAATGCCCTGATTTATGCTGGTAATGCTGATTGTCATTTGGTTTTCGATTGCTTTGCCGTTGATGCAGCAAGATTTTCACACAGAAAAATCGTCTTGGTATGCTTGATCAGCATGGAAAAACTGCGGATTCAGCACAAGATATTTCCATTCATAAAATGCGATAAATCAAGCTCAGAATGAACCGCTGTGTGCAGCGGTTTTTTTATGCGTTAAAAATTGTGAAGTGGTTAAAATTTCTACTAAAAATCCTTTGGATAGTTAGGTCTGAAACGGCTTAATTTAACCTGATTTATGCTATACTGTCCGACTGAATTTTAAATATTGGTTCAGCGTTTTTTGAACCAATTTATAGCTGGATTTACGACATATAAATACAGGCTAAACAGAGCCTGTAGAATAAGGAGTATGCATGAGCGTATCGGAAATTAGACCGATTGCCATTGAGGATGAACTTAAAAGCTCATATCTCGATTATGCGATGAGCGTGATTGTGTCACGTGCATTGCCAGATGTACGAGATGGTTTAAAACCGGTTCATCGTCGTGTGCTTTTCGCAATGCACGAATTAGGCAATGACTATAACAAAGCATATAAAAAATCTGCACGTGTAGTCGGTGACGTAATCGGTAAATATCACCCGCATGGTGATTCTGCCGTTTATGAAACCATTGTCCGTATGGCACAGGACTTTAGCTTGCGTTACCAGTTGGTAGATGGCCAAGGTAACTTTGGTTCTGTCGATGGCGATAGTGCAGCGGCAATGCGTTATACCGAAGTGCGTATGCGTAAGCTGACCCATGAGCTCCTTGCTGATCTTGAAAAAGATACTGTGGAATGGGAAGACAACTACGACGGTTCTGAGCGTATTCCTCAAGTCATGCCAACGCGTGTACCGAACTTGCTCATTAACGGTGTTGCCGGTATTGCGGTAGGTATGGCGACCAACATGGCACCGCATAACATGACTGAAGTCATTAATGCCTGCCTGGCTTATGCCAATGATCCAAATATCAGCATTGAAGGGCTGATGGAACACATCTCTGGTCCAGACTTCCCTACAGGCGGCATTATCTACGGTAAATCTGGCATCGTGGATGCCTATCGTACCGGTAAAGGCCGTTTGCATATTCGTGGTAAATACCACATCGAAGAAGATGCAAAATCTGGCCGTACCACAATTGTGTTCACTGAAATTCCTTATCAGGTCAACAAAGCGAAAACGATTGAACGTATCGCTGAGTTGGTAAAAGAGAAAAAACTCGAAGGGATCTCTGAACTTCGTGACGAATCTGATAAAGAAGGGATGCGTATTGCGATTGACCTGAAGCGTGGTGAAAACGCTGAAGTGATCGTGAATAACCTGTTCCAGAATACCCAGTTAGAAAACTCTTTCAGCATCAACATGGTCTGCCTGGACAATGGCCAGCCGAAGTTGATGAACCTGAAAGACATCATTGCGGCGTTCATCCGTCACCGTCAAGAAGTGGTAACACGTCGTACTATGTTCGAACTGCGCAAAGCGCGTGAACGTGGCCATATCTTGGAAGGTTTGACAGTTGCGTTAGCCAACATCGACCAGATCATTGAAACCATCAAGACTTCTGCAAACCCAACTGAAGCGCGTGAGCGTTTACAGGCAGGTGAGTGGGCAGCAGGTGGTGTTGCAGCGTTGCTTGAAAAAGCAGGTGCGGTTTCTGTACGTCCTGACGAAATTGAAGGCGAAGATCCAAACCGTCCGTTCGGTATTGATGGCGATGTATATCGCTTATCACCGACACAAGTTAATGCGATCATGGAACTTCGTCTGCATCGCTTAACTGGCCTTGAGCAAGATAAGCTGCAAGCTGAATATTCTGAAATTCTTGCGCAAATCGCTGAATACACTGCCATCTTAAATGACTTTAATTTATTGATGAACGTGATTCGTGAAGAACTTGCATTGATTCTTCAGCAATATGGCGATGCTCGTAAGACTGATATCGTTGAATCTCGTATCGACTTCTCTCGTGAAGATCTGATTCCTGAAGAGCAAATGGTTCTGACCGTTTCAAAAACTGGTTATGCGAAAACTCAACCATTGTCTGACTACGCTGCTCAACGTCGTGGCGGTCGTGGTAAGTCTGCAACCAGCATGAAAGAAGACGATTACATCCAGCATATGGTGGTCACTTCGAACCATGCAACTGTACTCTGCTTCACTAATGTCGGTAAGGTTTACCGTCTGAAAGTCTACGAAGTGCCACAAGCATCTCGTGGTGCCAAAGGTCGTCCAATGGTGAACTTGTTGCCGCTGGATGACAACGAAACCATTACTGCAATCTTGCCAGTAATTGATGCACCGAAGAAATTCAAAGAACGTTTGGCTGATTTCAAAGCATTTGTAAAAGCCAATGCTGCACAGCTACAAAGTAATGAAGTGATCAATAGTCACTTTGCTGCGCTAGAAGCTGCACTTGCTGAATCTGAAGATGGGGCAGATGACATTTCTGATGCACTTCGTGTTCAGTTGAAAGAACTTGGCTTAGCGCTTTCTACGACTGATCTTGATGATGACATCATTAATGACTTCGCACAGCAAGCAGAAGCTGTTCGTAAGAACTTCTATGTGTTTATGGCAACCGAGTACGGTACGATTAAACGTGTAGAACTGGAACAATTCTCGAATGTTCGTTCAAACGGTTTACGTGCGATTGAACTGAATGGCGATGACACCTTAATTGGTGTTGCGATTACTGATGGTGAACAGCAAATCATGTTGTTCTCGAACGAAGGTAAAGCCATCCGTTTCGCAGAAACTGATGTACGTTCAATGGGTCGTTCAGCCAAAGGTGTACGCGGTATGCGCGTAACGATTGGTGCTTCTCAAGTTGAAGATACAGAAGATGCAGATGTTGAATCTGATGATGAAGATGCAACTGAAGCAAACTTCATTAGCCGTATCGTCTCTCTAGTCGTTGTACCTGAAACCGGTGAAGTGCTGTGTGCATCTGCAAACGGTTATGGTAAACGTACCCCAGTCGATGACTTCCCAACTAAAAAACGTGGCGGTAAAGGTGTGATTGCGATCAAGACCTCTGAACGTAACGGTGAGCTGGTGGGTGCAGTTGCAATTGACGCTTCTAAAGAGCTGATGCTGATTTCTGATGGCGGTACTTTAGTGCGTACTCGCGCATCTGAAGTGGCACAAACTGGCCGTAATGCACAAGGTGTTCGTCTGATCCGTCTGGCTGAAGATGAAAAACTGGTTGGCGTAGAAGCGATTGAAGCCGTTGAAGATGAAGAATTAGAATTGTTGGAAGAGACAGAAGTTTCTGAAGATAATCTGGCTGAAACTCCTAATGCTGTAGATGCAGCGCAGGATGACGAGAATAAAGCTGAAGACTAAGTCTTTACTTCTTATAAAAAGGGCGCTTCGGCGTCCTTTTTTACAGATTTTACTGGGAATGACCATGATGAAAACTAAATTGATGTTACTGGCTGGGTTATCCGTTCTTGCTGGGTGTAGTAATAATGCTAAGCAAGTCCCTGATCCAAGTGCAGCACAAGTGCAGGCGGCGGAAATCGCCTATAAAGATCTCCGTGATGGTAAGTATGAAGAATTTTTGAGTTATCTAGATCCGAAGCTACAGCAATATTTTCAGGAAAATCAGAAAACCATGAAGAAGTTTTCACATTCCATTCCTGAAGGTGAATACAAGTCTAAGACCTTAATGGTTAAAACTTTTGTCGAAGGAACTGGTAAGCTAAGCGAGTATAAGGTGAGCTATGAAATTGCTTACCCTAACAATCTGGTGCAATACGATGTCAGCTTTGATAAGCCAAATGGCAGCGCTAAAATTCAGAACTTTTATATTCGCGTGTATGGGGAATAAGCATTTAGCTGAACGGAGTTAAAGCTTATTTAATACGAGGACGTAAGCGATAATAGCCTAAGCTAAAGCAAACGATCCCAACAATCAGCAGATAGGTGAGTTTTCCTAAAACCATGCTGGTCGGTACACCCATCTGATTCAGCTGGATAAACATCTGTACGATCTGTGTCGAAGGCAATGCCTGTCCTAAAATTTGCATCCAAGCCGGCATGGCAGCATGAGGCCAGGCGACCCCGGATAGCATAAATAAGGGGATCGAGGTAAACACGATAACGTGTCCGGCACGTTCTGGCATATCCAGAAAGCTGGCAAATAGGGTCGTAATACCAATCATGCAGAATACAAAGATTGGTACAGCCAGCAGCATGCCCCAGAAATTTCCACCACGGGGATAATCAAAATACCAGAAGGTAAAACCAAACAGGTAATAACACCCCAGACAACCAATAGTCAGAATCGCCAGACTAATTCCAAATAAACTGGTTAAATTAATCATTTGTTTATTTTCCCGATATAGTGCAATCAACATGCTGAGTCCCAGAAAAATAGTCTGATGAATAATCAGTGGTGCAACAGCCGGAAACACATAGCTGCCATAGCCAGAAAGTGTATTAAAGAGTGGAATCTGGTGAATGGACAGGGCAGGAGAGAAGTGTGAAATCTCGCTAAAGCGTTCTGCATATTCACTTAAGGTATTTTCCACTGAAGAGACCAAGCCCAAACCAATCTGTTTGGTAATTAAAAAGTTAGCAGCACTTAAGTATAACCCAATTCCACCATTTTCGCCGTGCCGGATGGATTGTGAAAGGTTGTCTGGTAATAACAAGATTCCATCTGCTTTCTGAGATTCTACCCATTGTTTGGCCTCAGCAAAGTTCCCGGTGATTGCCTTGATCTGGACATTCGGGCTTTGGCTGACATGACTGATAATACTATTGGTTAAAGCGCTTTGTTCTTCATCGACAATAATGATCGGCAAGGCTTCTGCCTGTTCAGCCTTATACGCTGTGGGATAGAAAAAGCTGTAAAAAAGTACAGATAGAATCAACGTGGTAAAGATACTAGTATTGCTGACAATATCTTTAAAGGTTTTGCAGTACGTTGTCCAGAGTGCTTTCATGTCGGCACTCCTTTCGCTATTTTCTTTAAAAATACATAGGCCAATACAGCATAAAGCACCACATAGGCAGTCAGTATGAGGATTGGCTGAACCGAAAGATATAGTGGACTACCAATCACCCATTGCTCCGTCTGTAATTTGGCATAAGGCGTATAAGGAATAATGTTGGCCCAGAATTGAGTAAATAATGGGGCATTATTGAGAGGTAAAGTAACACCAGCAAAGCTGAGAGAAGAACCGCCATAGACTGCCAGTAATCCAAATGATTTGGTCAGGTCCTGCGTTGCGAGTACTACAGCACTACTGATAAAGGCATAAGCACTATAGAACAGTATTTGTGCCAATAGAATCAGCCATAATGAACCGGCAATAAACCATCCGCGGAATTCCACCATCCATAACATCCAAGCCCAAGTCCATAGGCAGAAAATTGTGATATAGACCAGATTTTTAGAGAGCAAGGCTGACCAGAGATTTTGTCGGTTAATCCAGTCATTGAAAGTATGTCGTTTTAATTCCTGTCCTACAGCGAAAGCCACACAGCAACATAGTAATAAATGCAGAATAGCCGGAACCATATAAGGTTCCAGATAAAATTCATAATTTAGTTGTGGGTTATACAGTGGGGAGATTTTAATATTTGGTGTCGGTGCATCCAGATACGGTAGAGTATTTCCTAAATACTGTTTACCGGTAAATTCAGCCATCGCCTGTAGCGTGCTTAATAACATGGCAGAAGAAATGGTATTGCCAATACTGAAATAGCTCTGATTAAAAGCAATACTGATTTCAGCATCCTGAGCTTTCACTAATCTTTGTTCTGCGCCCGCAGGAATATGGATATAACCCCAGACTTTATTCTGATTCAGCAGTTTCTCTACTTCAATAGTCTGATCAGAAACGGTATGTACCTGCAGGGTATGATTTAGTGATAAATGATCATGAATCTTGTTACTCAGACTACTTTGATCCTGATCAATAATCGCGATCGGCAAATGATCAGGCTTACCGTGAGCAAACATGCTGCCGAGTAAAATCAAAATGCAGGCAGGGGCTAGCAGAACCAAGGCCAGATCCCATTTTTCCTTGAGTAAATAGCACAGTTCGCGCCGGATGCCTGCCCACATTATTTTGCAGACTCTTTCAGCGTAAACAGCACACTCATACCAACTTTCAGTTCAGGAATTGAAGTTGCTGGTACTAGATGAACTTTGAAACTACGAACATCATAGCCGCCGGTTTGGCGTGTGGTTTTGATGGTGGCAAATTCACCTTCAGCACTGATACTTTTAACTTTAAATATCGCAGTTTTATTGAGTGCCGGGATAAAGCCTTCAAGCTGCTTTTGTTCACCTAGAGAAGTATATTGATCTTCACGGATATTCAGGCTGATCCAGCGTTCTGCCGAAATCAGGCTGACCACTGGAACTGCAGTTGCAACCAGTTCAGAGAGATTGCCATAGGTTTTAGATACGGTGCCATCAATTGGTGCCAGTAATTCAGTTTCTGCTTCTAGTGCGTTGGCTTCAGCCACTGCGGCACGGGCAATTTCCACCTGAGCATCTGCTGAACTTTTCTGTTCTGGGGTACTGCCACGATTGGCACGGGAATATTGTTGATAGGCAGCTTCTGTCATCTGCGCCGCAGATTGTGAAGCCGCATACAGTTCATCTCGGCGCTGACGGGAGATTACACCTTCCTTAAACAGATTAGCGCCACGATGATATGAAGTTTTAGCCAGCTGTTCCTGTGCTTTAAGCGATTGCCAGTTGGCATACAGTGAAGCGACATTTTCTTCTTGTGCTCCGCGTTCAGCTGTCGATTGCAGGGCTAAGGCAGACTGCAAGCTTGCCAAAGCCTGCTGCTTTTTCGCTTCTATTTCAGGACTATATAACTTGACCAGCACCTGACCTTGCTTGACTTCATCGCCTTCCTGCACATAGATCTTTTCAATCCGGCTCGGCACTTTGGTCGCGACCTGAACTGTTTCTGCCTCAACCCGACCTTGCAGCTCGATGTCTTTGGGTTGATAGGTTTTCCATAAGCCAAAACCAATCAAAACTAGGATGACAGGAATCAAACCTAGCAACAGATATTTCTTGTTAGACTTTTTCTGTTTTGTTTCGGCAGGACTTTCTGTGTGTGGCTCAACCTCATTCATTTCTGAAGCCGCTTCATTAACAGGATGTTCTGGCTTTTGCTCATCAGTCATGTTTAGCTCCATTAACGAATATAGTGGGTATTGGCATGTTGCATATAATCTGGAAATTCAGTAATTGAACCATGACTTTGCAATAAAGTGGCAAGGGACATGACATATTTATAGGCATTCAGAGCCATCTCAGCTTTTAGGCTGCTTAGCATATTTTGCGCATCAATGACCTGAGTTGCAGTGCCAACATCTTCCTTAAAAGATAGTTCCTGAATCCGTAGATTTTCTTGTGCTACTTTCAGATTCTGTTGCAGTAACAGATCACTTTGCTGCGCACTAGCTGCTTCACTAAATGATTTATAAATCAGGTTCTCAATTTCCTGCTGGGTACGTGCTGTCATCAGTTCAGCAGCATAGCGTTTTAGTTCAGCTGCCTGAATATTCTTGTTTTTATCAATACCTGAAAACAGGTTATAGCGTGCTGCGACACCGACAATCCAGTTCTGATGCTCATCCAGGCTGTACTCACCAAAGGCAAAGACATTCGGTCTTTTTGTTGCCTGTTGCGCTTTGACATTGGCTTTGGCTAGCTTAGTATCCATCTGCATTTTTTTGATCAGCGGGGAGTTCTGGTTAAAACTGCTGAGCAGGATATTCACATTTTGCGGTTCAGCACGATTTACAAATAAGGGCGTACTTAGCTCGGTAATATTACTATCCTGTAGCAGATTATTTAGCTGGAACAGGGCAGCATTCAGATTCGCCTGGGTATTTTGCTGTGTTCGATCGGCGTTATTGCGTGCCACTTCAAACTGCATGCGCTGACCTTTGCTAATAAATCCTTGCTGTTCCATTTTCAGGGCATTACGGTAATGCTGCTGCATGGCATTGGAATTAGAACGTGCAGCTTCCAAAAGCTGTTTTTGCAGTTGTACATTAAAATAAGCCTGAATCAGTTCAAAACGTTGCGTGTCCTGCTGTTGCTGATTGCTTAGTTCACTGCGTCCGGCCTGAATACTGGCTATTTCCTTTGCACTGCTGGTCAGTCCACCAGTATAAAGTGGCATCATCACTGAAACAGTCGGGCGAATAACTTCATCTCTCAGGACGACATTAGATGAATCTGGAATTAAGCCGACACCGTCCTGAATAGGTTGCTTCAGACCTTCTTTAAGCGGATCAGCAATATTCTGATCTAAATTAAATTCATCAATTTTATTATTTAAGCCATTGGTCAGTGACTGCTCAAGGTTATTTTTAACAGCGCCTAAAGGAATATCCAATTCATTACGAAAGGCATAAGCCCGGACATTTAGATCAACCCGTGGCAAACCGATACCTTTAACTGCTTCTGCTTCAAGTTTTGCAGCCTGTTCCAGATTCTGGAAAGCCTGGCTGCTATAGGAACGTTGCAGCAATTGTCGTTCTGCATCCTGAAAGCTGATGCTTTGCGCATAGGCAAAGCTGCCATACATCATGGATGCAAGCACAGACAGACCCCAGTAGATACATCGTTTATTTTTCTTCATATTCATAAAGTGGAGATGTAAAAGTCACATTAAATCAGTTTTATGGACATTATAAATCAAGTGCTTGCAGATAAGGGGACAGTAAAGTTGTAGTAGTGTTGTAATCCATATAAATAGAAATCTATAGTATCCAACTTTAGGGCTCTACTGATTCAAATGAGTCTTGAGCTAAGAACAATATCTTGAAGTCATTCATTATTTAATTCTTGTTCAAATTATGTGATGACTCAAAGGAACTAACAACTTTTGCATGACCTAGGACAGACTTATTTCTTCTGAATGATTTCCTGTAAATGAAATCACTGAGTTAGGCAATAAATATATAACTAATTCAAATTATCCCTCGAATCTACATTGATTTTTTGACTCTATCTTCACTCCTAGATAGAAATAATTTTGTGCAAGCTAAGCCGAGATATGGTTAAATGCCATCATTTTATTGTGTTTCACTCTGAAAGGAAAAATCATGCGCGCGTACAACTTCTGTGCTGGTCCTGCTGCATTACCTACTGCCGTTCTTGAAAAAGCTCAAGCTGAAATGCTCGACTGGCAGGGCAAGGGTCTTTCGATCATGGAAATGAGCCACCGTAGTGCAGACTACGTCGCGGTTGCTGAGAAAGCAGAAGCAGACCTACGCAAACTCATGAACATTCCTGAGAACTATAAAGTATTGTTCGTTCAGGGTGGTGCATCGCTACAGTTCTCTGCAATTCCATTGAACTTGCTCGGTAAAAATAACAAAGCTGACTATATCCATACTGGTATCTGGTCTGAAAAAGCACTAAAAGAAGCAAAACGCTATGGTGACATCAATGTCATTGAAGCAGGTACTAAAACTGCTGACGGTAAATTAGCGATTACTGAGCAAAGTACCTGGAACCTGTCAGATGATGCTGCTTATGTGCACTATGCAGATAACGAAACGATTGGTGGCCTGCAATTTGCCCATATTCCTGAAACTGACAAGCCATTGGTGTGTGATTTCTCTTCAAGCATTTTATCTGCGCCAATCGATGTAACTAAATTTGGCCTGATCTATGCCGGTGCACAAAAGAATATTGGTCCTGCTGGTCTGACGCTGGTCATTATCCGTGAAGATCTATTGGATCAAGCGAAACCGGAAATTCCAAGCATCCTGAAATATGCAGATCAAGCGAAAAACGGCTCTATGGTGAACACTCCATCAACTTATGCCTGGTACCTGTCAGGTCTGGTATTTGAATGGTTGTTAGAGCAGGGCGGTGTAGACGCAATTTATAAAGCTAACCTCGCAAAAGCTGAACTGCTGTATGGTTATATCGACTCTAGCGATTTCTATGCAAACCCGATTGCCAAAGAAAACCGTTCAATGATGAACGTGCCATTTACTTTGGCGAAACCTGAACTGGAAAAACAGTTCCTGAAAGAAGCTGAAGAAAATCATCTGTTGAACCTTGCAGGTCACCGTTCAGTAGGTGGTATGCGTGCAAGTATCTACAATGCGGTTCCGCTTGAAGGTGTTCAGGCACTGGTAAAATTCATGGATGAGTTTGCAAAACGCAATGCTTAAATCCAGCATGCAAAAAACCCAGCTCAGGCTGGGTTTTTTTATCTTCCGATTCTGAAAATTAAAACACGAAAAGATGAAGTAGAAAGGCGCAGATCAGCATGCCCAAGGCAAAAAACAAGCATGACATCATGTCAATGTCATAGCTCGAGCGAAGATGATGCTCGACTTGATGTAAATTTTCTTCCTGTACGATTTTCATAGATATTATTGTCCGATCTATTTATCGTTAATTACTATTTGTTATGAGCCTTTTTATCATAAAAAATTGGTTAAATAAAGTACATTCTTAATTTAACTGCATAAAATTATTATTTTTTTATCCATTAAATAAATCTATTTATTTAATCCTGCGAAAGCAAGAGTCACTGTTTACAGGGTATTGCCAATATCATAAATAATATTCGTTATTTTAAAAATGAATTTATTTGAATTTAAAATTGTGGATAAGTGATTAATTTGTGAATTTATAAAGTGTATTTAGAAGAGTAAATTGTGGATAAAATAACCAGCTCAATAAAAATCATTAATGAAAATCTTTATTTAAAAAAAACAGGAGATATTCAACGGATGTGAATATTTCCTGTTTTTGAATTTAAACTGTAAAATTTTTAGGCTTTGCTATAAATGTTGGCCTGAATCCACAGGTTGCCACGGATATATTGCCCGATGCTAAAGTCTTTATGTGCTGGATTGCGCGTAGCAACACGGAGCAGGGTGGCAGGACGACCTTCATCATGAATCAGGGTGACATCATAAAGCGTGTATTCCTGATCCATAAATTGCATTGAAGTCTTACCGACAATATTGCCCTGGAACCAGGCTTCATCTTCCTGACCAATGGTTTCACCATAGAGGTAAGCCACCATTTTAGAGAAATCTACAGTAACCGGAGCTTTATCATCTTCAGATTTAGGTTCCCACGCATCAATCTGTTCCTGCAGATTTTCTGGTGCAACGCCATTGTTGGCTGCCAGAATATCATTCAGCGCACGGTGATGTTTGATTGAAGCCGGATCATCGACAATCAGATGTTCATGTTCTGCTACAGGCTCGAGTTCATAAGCCCAGGCATTCAGATTCACCAGATAATTTTGATCTTTATCATATTGTGTATGATTGACGCTATACAGGCTGTCAAACGCATACACAATATTGTTCAGACCCAGATTCAGGCGTAAGACCGCTTGAGTATTGGACTTGCAGCTGATAATCCGTTCAATTTGTGCCTTTACTTTATAAGGACTGTCGAAGCATGGAAAGGCAGTTTTGACTGCTTTGGGTTTATTGCTTTCCACCTCAATGATCTGGCTTAACTGCACAGTGGCCTTGCTCGGACCCTGAATCAGCCAGGTGTTTTCATCCATATCGCATTCTTGTTTGCAGAGACCCATCGGCATGACCGGGGTATCAAGTGCCTGAGTTAACCACTTCGGTACATCGGTACCTGGATTGTCTGTAAGGAGATTCCAGTGTTCAACATGACTACCGAAGTTTTGATCATCGATAATGATGATCTCAGGACTGTTTGAATTTTTCATATGCACAATTGATCTGGGATTGCTTATTTATAGTTAATCGAGGGTCATTCTGATTTTTCAAGTCAATCAGATGAATTTTAAAATTAAATTGCCATCAGATTCTTGTCAATTCTTATTCGCAGTCCAGAGATTAGCATAATTTTAATCGTCCAAAGGGCGTACGAAACGTCATCATATCAAAAGGGTATAAAGAAAAACGGAACGATGAGCACTGCATTTGCTAGAATAGATGACATTTATTTCTATCCCGGACCCATGCGTGTTGCCATTCAAACTTTGGGTAGATGCCGATGCATTACCCCGTATTCTTAAAGATGTCATTATTCGCGCTTCAGACCGTTATCAGCTTGAAGTGACCTTTGTAGCAAACCAGCCTGTAGGGATCACTCCTTCAATTCGTATTAACTCGATTCAAGCACTCAGTGGTGCCGATGCGGCAGATCAGGAAATTGTAGATCGCATGAATGAACATGACATCGTGATTACCCAGGATATTCCGCTGGCGGCACAAGTCATTGAAAAAGGTGGTATTGCCATTCATCCACGAGGTGAAATCTATACCACGGCCAATGTCAAGGCGCGTCTGCATTTGCGTGATTTTATGGATACGCTGCGTGGCGCAGGGGTACAAACTGGCGGACCGCCACCAATTTCTGAGCGTGATAAACGCGAGTTTTCCAGTTCACTCGATCAAACCATTCAAAAGCAAAAGCGTAAAACAGCTGCAAAATAACGAGAAAATTTTCAAATGCCCAAACAAAGTAACCTGATGGTAACCTATGCCTTACTGGTTTTCATCTGGTCCACCACACCACTAGCAATTGTCTGGAGTGTGGAAGATCTGCATCCAATGTGGGCATTGGCAATCCGGTTCTTCCTGGCTCTGCCTTTGGCTTTGGGACTACTTTGGCTGTTTAAAACCCGGTTACCATTTGATCGTGTTTCCTTGCACAGCTATCTGGCAGGGGCCTGCAGTTTTATCGGCTCGCAGACCTTTACCTATTGGTCTACAGATTATCTTAGCTCCGGTATCATTGCCCTGATGTTTGGTCTTTCACCTGTGATTTCCGGCCTGATTGGGCGCTTCATATTTGGGATGCATCTTTCTCTCAATCAATGGCTAGGGATGACAATTGCCTTAACAGGACTTTCCATCATTTGTCTGGGGGATGCAGATCAGCATCTTCAACCAGTCGGGATTGTGATTGCGCTAATTGGTGTACTGGTTTATTGCATGTCTATGTATTGGGTGAAAAAGATTAATGCGCCAATTGACCCGATGGCACAGGCAGCAGGCTCGATTGGCTTGTCAGTAATTTTCTCTATCGGTATGCTGCCTTTTATCTGGCAATATGCACCCACTGCCATGCCACATGCCAAGAGCCTATTTGGATTAGGGTATGCCGTGATAATGGCTTCGCTGATTGCGATGTTCTGTTATTTTAAACTGGTGCAGAAGATCAAACCGACTACCTTGTCGCTTACCAATGTATTGACACCGATGTTGGCACTAATGATAGGCGCTTTACTGAATAATGAAAAATTGCCCCTCATTGCTTTGGTGGGGGTCGTAATTTTATTGTCTGGTCTTGTTGTATATTTCCTGAAAGAAATTCGGGCGAGCATTCAGGCCCGTCATAAAAAGCAATAATTTAGTCAGATTATTGAATTTCGTAAGCTTTCACACATTCACTAATTTTTGCCCGGTCCTGTGGATGTAGAGTAATGAAATAAGCCCCAGTGCGGAATTGGCCATTATCTTCGGCACGGCTATAAACCACTTGCGCTGTCGCTGCAATATGGAAGAAATTCTCTGGATGGCTTAAGGTCAGGTGAATATAGGTGCCTTCCTTGATGAGATGTTTACTAAAAAAGCTTAAGCCAGACTCGGAAAAGTTCACATCTTCAGGAACAGGTAACATGCTCTGTACAATTGAATCGTATAAAGACCCGGTGATCAGGTTTAATTTTTGGTTAAATAAGGATAAGATTCGAGCAATTTGTTGATCTTTTTCAGCTAATTGTTCTAATTCGTAGTTGAGTGCATGATCAAATTGATCTAACTCAGCAAGTAGTAGAAAATAGCGGGGCAATACGAAATTAGCATCGTAAGGATCATTTAAGGCTACATCATCGGAAATAATCTGATAATTAATTCGTAAGGCAGCATCGATGCGTGACATGACACGTCTTTCAGTAACTCCATGCTGATGCTGTAAATTTTCCATAATTTATTACCTCGGACTAGATGGTTATGTTCAAACCAATCTCGCTGTACATAGGGTTGAAATATACTCGCGCACGGCGCAGTAACCACTTTATTTCTTTTATCGCTTTAGTCTCTATGATCGGCCTCACGCTTGGTGTGGCAGTCCTCATTACTGTACTGTCTGTAATGAACGGTTTTGATCGAGAATTAAAAAATCGTGTCTTAGGAATGATACCTCAAGCCACTGTTTCTTCAACACAAATTTTAACAAATTGGCCTGAACTTGCAAAAAAAATCGAACAACATGAACATGTTCAAGGTGTTGCTCCATTTACCCAGTTACAGGGAATGTTGACTGCGCAAGGCCAAGTTGCCGGGATCATGGTCACAGGAATTGAACCAGATTATGAAAAGAATGTTTCTATCATTCAAAATCATATGGTTGAAGGCAGTATCGATCAGCTGAAAAAAGGCGAGTTCGGAATTGTGCTGGGCAAGCAGATGGCAGACTCAATGGGGGTCGGTTTAAACGACAGTATTACCCTGGTATTACCGGAAGCCACGCCGTCACCTGCTGGTGTAGTGCCACGCTTTAAGCGCTTTAATGTGGTCGGAATATTCAGTATTGGTGCAGAAGTGGATTCAATGATGGGCTATATCGCCCTGAATGATGCGGCAACTTTGCTGCGTCTGCCAGATGGTGCACAAGGGATCCGCATGAAGCTGGATGATATCTTCCTTGCACCGCAAGTTTCACGTGATATTGTCATGAATTTGCCAGCAAACTTCTACGCATCTGACTGGACTTATACTCACGGTAACCTGTTTAGTGCCATTCAGATGGAAAAGGCAATGGTGAGCTTGCTACTGTTCCTGATTGTCTTGGTCGCAGCGTTTAATATTGTCTCCTCTCTGGTGATGGTGGTAACTGACAAGAAATCGGATATTGCTATTTTACGTACCTTGGGTGCTTCACCTGCAACCATTACCAAAATCTTTATGGTGCAGGGCACTGTCATTGGTGTGATTGGTACCTGTGCGGGCGCAATTCTGGGTATTATTGCTGCAACCAGTATTAGTAGTCTGGTGGGCTGGCTAAACAATACCTTGGGTCTGCATATGTTTGATGCCTACTTCATTAACTACTTGCCATCTTATCTACGCTGGCAGGATGTAGTGCTGATTGTCGTGTTGTCATTAGTCTTAAGTTTTGTAGCAACAATCTATCCTGCGCTACGTGCAGCGAAGATTCAGCCTGCGGAGGCATTGCGTTATGAGTAATATCATTCTAGATGCCCAGAATATTCAAAAATCTTTTACCGATGGTAAGTCTACAGTTGAAGTGATTCGTGGTCTTTCTTTGCAGGTACAGGCGGGTGAATTTGTTTCAATCGTTGGTTCAAGTGGGTCAGGTAAAAGTACTTTGCTACATGTGCTTGGTGGTTTAGATCGTCCAACTTCGGGTCACGTGATGGTGAACGGCCAGCGTTTTGATACGCTGTCTGAAGCTGAGCGAGGTTATGTGCGTAATGAGCACTTAGGCTTTGTCTATCAGTTCCACCACCTTCTGCCTGAGTTTACTGCACTTGAAAATGTCGCGATGCCACTGATGCTACGTAAGGGCAGCAAATTCAAGGAAGTAAAACAACAAGCTGAATATCTGCTGGAACGTGTGGGCTTAAGTCATCGTTTAACCCATAAACCGGGCGAGCTGTCTGGTGGTGAACGCCAGCGTGTGGCCATGGCGCGTGCCTTGGTGGGGAAACCAAAACTGATGATGGCCGATGAACCGACCGGGAATCTGGATCGTAAAACTGCGGTAAAAATATTTGAGCTACTGACCGAATTACGTCAGGAGTTCAATATGGCCATGCTGATCGTAACCCATGATGAGCAATTGGCTCAGTCAGCAGACCGTATTCTGCATATGCAAGATGGTTTATGGGTGAATGGCTGATATTCTTGTAAAAATATTGGAATAATCCTCTTTGATTGAAGCTCACTCCGGTGGGCTTTATTATTGCGCCTAGAATAACAATAAAAAGAAAAATCATGCTGCAATGGCTATGTGTGGGCTGGATTCTTGGTCTGACAACGATGGGGTGGAGTAAGACTGAATACCAGTTATCAGCAGGATCAGTTTGCCTGATGATGCTGTTATGGCTGCTGATCTATCGGGTAATCCACTCAAAACTTCATCAGGCTTATCTACGTGTTATTTGTATTACATTTTCTATTGGGTTGAGCTTTTTACTCGGGCAGGGCTTTGCTAATCATGCACTCGATCAGCGATTACAATTCATCGAGAAGGAAGTAGAGCAGCGAGAAGTCATCGTTTATATCTCCCGGCTGAATAAAATAAATACCAATAGCATTCAGCAGCCATTACAGATATTACAAGCTGATGGAACAACGGTGCAGTGGCTAAGTTCACTGAAACCAGAAGGACCGGTGCAGACCGCATTTAATACTTCAAAGAAGCTTGCATTAGGTCAGTATTATCGACTCACAGGTGAAATACGTCCGGTACATGCCTATGCCACGCCGGGTGCATTTGATGTGGAGAAATGGTATCTCGAGCAAAACCTGATGGCTGGATTCCGGATCCAGCAGATCCAGCCTTTAACTCAGCAAGAGGTCTATGCACTCGGTTTTACCCAGCATTTACGCCAACAGCAAAGTTTAAGGTTTCAGTTTCTCCTTTGGATTGAGCAAAAACGTCTGGAACTCAGAGCATTTATTTATCAGCAACCGATACATAATAAAGGACTCATGCTCGCTTTGCTAACAGGCGATGAAAGCTTACTGGATCCGGCAATTGAACAGCAGTTTCGCCGTTTCGGTATGAGTCATTTATTGGCAATATCCGGGCCGCATGTGGTGATTTTTGCCCTGATATTCTGTGCAAGTTTACAGTTTTTGACAGCTAGGCTTTTTCCAAATCTCTATCTTAAATGGCCGAGACAGTATTACTTGAGTGTACCTTTTCTGCTGTGTGTATTGCTGTACTGTGCCTTTGTAGGTTTCGAAATCCCGGCACTACGAACTTTATTGATCTGTGTGATTATTACGGCCAGTATCTGGTTGAGGCAGTACGTACAACCCTTGAAATTACTGATCTTAAGTGCAGCAATATTACTGTTACTGGATTCTTTTAGTATTTTGTCTGCCGCTTTCTGGTTGTCTTATGGCGCCTGTTTTGTCTTGCTGCGAATTTATCAGACCATACAACGGCAACCACACGGAGAGGTTCAGAATCTGAAACAACGTCTGTATTTTGGCCTTAAAGTTTTAATTGAATCGCAGTGGAAAATTTTTGTCGCACTATTTCCATTAATGATTCTTTTCTTTAAACAGCTGGCCTGGATTGCGCCATTAAGCAACTTGTTTGCCATTCCCTGGATTGGTCTGCTGATTGTCCCGCTCGATATTATCGCAGCTTTGTTTTTCTTTATCGCAGAACCTTTGGCTGCACTGATTTTTCAAATCAATGATCTTATGATCAGTATATTGCTTGGATTTTTAAATCTATTAGATTCTATTTTTTCACCTGAACTGATCCCGGTCGCCATGACTCCATGGTTACTGGTGTTGAGTGTTATTGTTCTTCTCATTCTTTTTATGCCGCAAGGAGCTGTACCTAAATCATGGGCAGCGTGTGGTTTGTTACCTATTATGACAATACCGCTATCTCATTCTCCATTCCAGTTGCATGTGCTGGATGTGGGGCAGGGGCAATCTATCTTTATCCGTCAAGGCCAACACAACATGATGATTGATACGGGTGGTAATTATGACGAAAGCCGTTTCAGTGTCGGTGAGCAGATCATTCTTCCGTTTTTATCTGTACAGGGTATTTCCAAACTTGATCAGCTGATTCTGACTCATCTGGATCAGGATCATAGTGGTGCTTATATGCATATCCGCAATCAGCTGAAAGTGAAAGAGCTTATGGCCAGTGAGCAGCCTGAACTGAATGAAAGTACTCAATTTAAACTATGTCAGCAAGGACAGACCTGGAACTGGAATGAACAGGTTTATTTTCAGGTGTTATCACCGCAGTCACATTCACTTAATCAGTCCACAGCCAATAAGAATGAAAATTCCTGTGTCATCCATATACAGGTCAAAGATGCCTGGCCTTATCAGCATTTTCTACTGATGGGCGATGCAGGCTGGGAAACTGAGTTTCAGCTACTGAAAAATTATCCAAATTTAAAAGTGGATGTATTGGTCTTGGGACATCATGGCAGTCAACATAGTTCAGCGTATCAGTTTTTACAGCATTACCGTCCTAAACTAGCAATCGCTTCTGCTGGACGATTTAATCGTTATGGACATCCGAGTCAACTTACTCGAGCACGATTACAGGCTTTGAATATTCCTTTACTGAGTACACCAGAGCACGGAAGCCTTGAGTTTCAACTTAAAGACAAACAGATACAGCTTGCATCTTATCGATCCAAATATAAATGGCTACAACGAGAAACATTTAAGATTCAATAGCAATAGTAGTATTCGAGGTTTGTATGGTTTCTGCTGCAAGTTTTGCCTGTTCGTCCTGATAAGTCTGACGCAGATCATTAATTTTAGCCAGCGCTTCATCGTGGGGAATATGGTATATGTCGCCAAGAGAATGATGTGCTTTAAATCTTTTATAGCTCCAATGATAGTGTTCCGGGTAATGATGAATCAGTTCTTCCATTTTACGGAAAATGATTTCGGTGCCCTGATTCGGGGTAGAGCTATAAATCTCCTCATTCAGCGGTTCTATAAACATGTCAAAATCACCATTCTCGTTGCGCATGGCATAGAGAAACAGACATTTAGCCTTAGTTTTCTGAATCAATTTGGCTGTGAGATTGCTGGAGCTGAGGGGAACACCAAAGAAAGGGATATATTCTCCACCTACATTTGGGGTATGATCGGGCAAAATTACAGTAGTCCCACCTTGCTTTAAAGCTTTAAAAATCTGACGGACACCGGTTTCATCCGTCGGTAGTAAAGTAGCTTGTTCACGACTACGTGCTTCACGCACAAATTCATCCGCAGCGGGGTCTTTGACTGGCTTATACATAATGCTCATCTGCGTATACTGGGCGATATAAGCATTCATGATTTCCCAAGTACCAAAATGCGGCACGATCAGTACCAGTCCTTTATCAGCTGAAAGTGCTTCCTTAAGCAGGTGTTCACCTTCTACACGATGGATACGCTGAATATTTTTTTTATTATCCGAACCCCAAATATTAAAGAACTCAAAATAAGAGATCAATTCATTACGGATTGCAGCACGTGTCACTCTTTCACGTTCTTGTTCTGAAAGTTCAGGTAACGTGATTTTTAGATTGAATCGAATCTGTTCAGAAGTTTTAGAAGTCTTTAGTAAATTTACAATGCCTGCAAGACTGCCTGCCATGAATCGCATGACTGGGAGCGGAAGTCGGCTGACAAATTTAAGCAAACCATAAGTGGAATTCTTTGAGCTTGGTGCAGACATTGAAGTTAAGTGAATCACAAATAAGGAGTAATAGAAATTTATTATAGGATAAAACTATCCATTTAGACAGAATTACCTAAATCGGTGTATATAATGGGCACAATATAATTATGTGTTGGATTGTTTATGTCCGATTGGCCACCAAAACCTGAAAATCAAATACAAAATACACCACAACCTCAGCAACCGACAGGACCTGAGTGGAAACTGCTAGAAAAAGCGGTACTTGCCTCTGTAGAAGAACAGCGCCGTGCACGCCGTTGGGGGATTTTCTTTAAATTTCTAACCTTTGCTTATTTATTGTTTATTATCCTTGCCATGGGCAAAAGCTGTAGTACAGCATCTACCGATGCAACTAAAAGCTCAGGTGAGCATCTGGCTGTGGTGGATATCATTGGCACGATTGCATCAGACAAGCAAAGTGTGAACAGTAATAACACCATTAAGTCGCTGAAGAAAGCCTATGCAAGTAAGCAAGCTAAGGCTGTCGTTCTGAATATCAATTCTCCAGGTGGTTCACCAGTACAGTCTGATGAAATCTGGCAGGAAATTCAGTACCTGAAAAAACAGTATCCTCAGAAAAAACTTTATGCTGTGATTGGTGATACTGGGGCTTCCGGTGCTTATTATATTGCTTCTGCTGCAGATGAAATCATTGTTAATCCATCAAGCTTAGTGGGTTCTATTGGTGTAATTATGCCGAACTATGGCGTAAATAACCTGATGCAAAAACTGGGTGTGGAAGACCGTACCATGACCTCGGGTGAAAATAAGGCACTGCTTTCGATGACTCAGCCAGTTGATGCAGCGCAGAAAGCTCACGTTCAAGGTGTACTCGATAATGTGCATGGTCATTTTATTAATGCTGTAAAGCAGGGGCGTGGAGCTAAATTAAAATCGACTGATCCTGCGATCTTCTCTGGTCTATTCTGGACCGGTGAACAGGCGGTGAAATTGGGTATTGCTGACCGTACCGGCAGTTTGCAAACACTGAAACGTGAGCTGAAAACTGATAAAGCCTTGAACTACACCGTTGAATATAGTCCATTTGAGTCTATCTTAGGCCGTATGGGAGCTTCATTGGGTGAAGGCATTGCAACTTCAGTTGCACATAAACTTAGTACAGAAAGCCAAGCCAAACTGCAATGAAGCCAATAATTCATTTTGCGCACGCCAATGGCGTGCCTTCTCGTGTTTATCAGAAACTGTTTGATGGCTTAAAGGGTGATTTCGAGATCATCTATGTGCCTTTATTAGGTCCAGATAAGCGCTATCCAATCGATAATCATTGGAATAGCCTAACTCAGCAGGTTGCAGACAGTATTATCCGCCAAGCCAAAGGACGACCAGTCATTGGTTTGGGGCATTCATTGGGTTCAGTACTGACTTTTCAGGCAGCATTAAAACAGCCGGAATTGTTTAGTCAAGTGATTATGCTTGATCCTCCCATGATTATGGGGAAAGAGGGTTTTGCCTTACATATTGCCAAGTTACTAAAGCTTAAAAGTCTGGATAAAATGTCTCCAGCAGGTTTATCTAAACGCCGTCGTGATCATTGGGAATCGCGTGAACAGGCGGCAGAGTTATTGAGACCGAAAGGCTTATATCAGGATTTTGATCCGGACTGTTTTCAATCCTATATCGTTCATGCTTTAAAGGATGACCCAGTACGGGGTGGAGTTGAGCTCACTATTCCAAAAATGGATGAGGTGAATATCTTCCGTACTAATCCATCTTTATGGTGGCTACCGCAGGCAAAGCTAAAAGTACCTGCTCAACTAGTCGTTGCTGAAAAGGGACCATTTTTAGCACGTAAGTTTCCACAAAAAGTACAGAAAAAATTCGGCATTCCTTTTGAGATTTTCAAAGGGGGGCATATGTTCCCGCTAGAACGGCCTTTAGAGGTCGCTGAGCTGGTCAAGAAGCTGATTCAAAAGCAAGCTTAAGGCTGATTCTTTTTCAAATAAAAAAACGCATCCGAGGATGCGTTTTTTTATGCAGTGTATTTTTTATACTTTGCAGAATTGAACTGGTTCCTGCATCAACTGACCGCGATACATCACACCGGTAGCAGTATGCTGAATCGTACCAGTACAGATCCATTCTACTACTTGCGGATAAATCAGATGTTCCAGCACATGTACGCGCTGGGCTAAAGTGTGCGTTGTATCTTGATGAGATACTTTTAACACACCCTGAGCCAATGCCTGACCGGCATCCAGTTCAGCTGTCACATAATGTACGGTACAACCATGCAAGGTATCGCCAGTGTCCAGTACCCGTTGATGGGTATGCATGCCTTTATAATTTGGCAGTAGAGAGGGGTGGATGTTCAGCATTTTCCCTTCCCAAGCTTTAACAAATTTTTCACTTAAAATTCGCATAAAGCCTGCAAGAACTACCAAATCTGCTTTCCAATCTAACAGTTGCTGATGCATAATATCATCAAAAGCTTCACGATTCGGATACTGCTTGTGTTCAATTACCGCAGTCTGAATTCCAGCTTTTTGCGCACGTGCTAAAGCATAGGCTTCAGGCTTGTTGGAAATTACCCCGACAATTCGCCCTGAAAGATTGGCATCAATCAAGGCTTGCAGGTTAGATCCACTGCCTGAAACAAGAACAGCAATTTTAATCATGCGATTATGCGAAGATCACACGGATTTTTTCGTCAGCGCCTTCAACAGACTCGACATTATCGATAATGTGACCCATGGTCCAAGCTTTTTCGCCAAGGTTGTTTAGTACTTCTACAGTTTTGTCTGCATCAACTGCATCAACAGCAAGTACCATGCCCACGCCACAGTTAAATGTACGATACATTTCAAACTGTTCTACACCGCCTTCGCGTTGAAGAAGTTTGAATAGTTCAGGCCATTCCCATGAAGACTCATTAATTACTGCTTGAGCGCCATTTGGAAGTACTCGAGGTAAGTTGCCTGGTAAACCACCACCAGTGATGTGTGCCATCGCATGCACATCGACCTGTTTAAGCAATTCAAGAATCGGTTTTACGTAAATGCGTGTTGGTTCCATTGCTATGTCAGCAAGTGGACGACCATCGATGATTTGGTCTAAATCAACATTTTTCACGTCAAGAATTTTACGAAGAAGCGAGTAACCGTTTGAGTGTGCACCTGAAGATGCAACACCAACTAAAACATCGCCTGCTTTAACTTTAGAGCCATCAATAATTTTGCTTTGCTCAACAACACCTACACAGAAACCTGCAAGGTCGTAGTCTTCACCTTCATACATACCTGGCATTTCAGCAGTTTCACCACCGACCAATGCACAACCAGCAAGTTCACAGCCAGCACCGATACCAGTAACAACATTTGCTGCGACATCAACATTCAGGTGACCAGTTGCATAATAATCTAGGAAGAACAGTGGTTCAGCACCACAAACGAGAAGGTCGTTTACACACATTGCCACCAAATCCTGACCAATTGTGTCATGACGGTTTAAATTCAATGCTAAACGTAATTTTGTACCAACACCATCAGTGCCAGATACGAGAACAGGTTCTTCATAACCTTTAGGGATTTTACAAAGTGCACCAAAGCCACCAAGACCGCCCATAACTTCAGGACGTTTAGTGCGCTTAGCGACGGACTTGATTCGGTCGACTAACGCGTCTCCCGCTTCAATATCGACACCTGCATCTTTGTAGCTTAAACCAGTGTTTGGGGTAGAAGTTGAGTTGCTCATAATGAAGTCTCCGCATTCGCGGCGCTGATTATACCCGAATATACGAAACTCTTATGTTATTTATGTCCTAAAATGCTATCTTTATTCAAATATTTTACTTTTTATAATGATTAATAGAGAAAAGGCAAGACTTTATGGTAGATCGTACCTTACGTCGCATTTTTATCTTGGCTGGTATCGCCTTGATTCTTTGGGTGTTATATCTGCTTAAGCCTGTTGTGGTTCCATTTGTCGGCGCATTTTTTATCGCCTATCTTTTTAGCCCTTTGGTTGAACGTTTTCACCGTATTGGTTTGCCGCGCTGGCTCTCTATCAGTATCGTTTTTATCGGGATTGGGGTGGTAGTGACGCTTGCCATGTGGTACTTGGTACCATTGGTATGGAAACAGTTGATGTATGCCCGTGACAGTATTCCTGCGGGAATCCACTGGGTCAATTACACCTTCCTGCCATGGCTGTCTAATACCTTTAATCTGGTTCCAATGGAAATTGATACCAATCAGATTTCTACTGTAGTCATGGATTATGTTCAGACTAATTATAGTGCAGACAGCATTCAGGCAATGGCCTTAAAATTGGCACAATCTGGGATCAGCTTTATTCAAATTGGTGGAACCATTGTTCTTGTCCCGATTATTGCTTTCTATTTCCTGCTTGACTGGGATCGCATGCTCGATAGTCTGCGTCGACTGATTCCACGCCCGTATGAGCGTAGTACATTAGAAGTTGTGGGTGAATGTCACGAAGTTTTAGGTGCATTTGTAAAAGGACAATTTCTGGTGATGGTTTTGCTAGGGGTCGTTTATGCAGTGGGTTTACAGCTGATTGGCCTAGAAATCGGTTTGATCATCGGGATGATCGCTGGCTTGTGCAGTATTATCCCGTATCTAGGTTTTGCAGTTGGCATTATTGCCGCGGTAGTTGCTACGTTATTCCAGTTTGGGATTGACTGGTGGCAGCTGGTGCTGGTGGGTATTGTGTTCATGGTGGGGCAGGCTGTAGAAGGCTATATTCTGCAGCCCTTCCTGCTTGGCGATAAAATTGGCTTGTCACCAGTCGCAGTGGTATTTGCCGTATTAGCGGGTGCTCAATTAGCAGGATTCTTAGGTATGCTGATTGCCTTACCCGTGGCAGCAGTGATTGTGGTATTGCTGCGTCATGCGCGTGAGCTCTATGAAAAAAGTGCACTCTATGATAATAAGACAATCATTGTTCAAAATGCTTCAACCAACTCTATCAGTATTGAAACCTCTGATGTGGATGTAGATATCGACCTGAAAACACCACAAGAGAAAGCACTGCAAGCTGATGAAAAATCGAGTAAGATTAAACAAACCCAGCTTAAAGATGGAGAGGCCAAAAAATAGATATGCGTCAATTGCAACTTGATATTGAACCCCAACTTGATGCTCGAATTAGTGATTTTTCGGGTCCAGGATGGGGACATGTAATTGATGCAGTTCGCCAGCTCCATGCAGGTCTGATCAATCGTTTTTATGTTTATGGTGGTGCTGGAACAGGTAAGAGTCATCTGCTTTCTGCAATCTGTGATTCCTATCTTGAGGTGGGGAAAACAGCTATTCAAGTTTCTTTGCTAGAACTTTTGGATGCACCGACCGAAGCTATTACTTCGCTTGACCGTTATGATCTTGTGGCTTTAGATGATATTGAAGCCATTAGTGGAGTCCCACACTGGCAAAAGGCAGTTTTTCACTTAATTAATTACAATAATGAGGGTGGTGGTCAGCTGGTCTTTTCTTCGCGTTATGCACCGATTGAACTCAAACTGGAACTACCAGATTTACAGTCGCGTTTGACTCAAGCAGTAAGTACCCGTGTTCCCAATGGTAGCCTCTATGCTGACCGTTTTGCCTTGGTATCATCAGTATTGGACAGACGTGGAATTCATCTGGATCAGCAAATTTTCGATTACCTTTTAAGTCATGGTCCACATCAGACTTCGGTACTTTTGCAGACACTTGAGCAGATTATTCAACTTTTAAAAGGGGAAAAACTCAAAGTGAGTAATGCTAATCTGAGACAGATTTATGCTTTAATTGACGAATATCGATAAATAATAAAAATTCTTGAGTAATTAATCAAGTTGTGACAGATTAGAGCAAAATAATTCAAATATCGCTAGGATGATGCGATTTTTAGAATAAATAAAAAAATAACAGGAGAAGGTCATGCTCAAGAAGAGCTTAGGCATTGGTTTGCTATGCATGATGGGGCATGCTTACGGTGCTGACATTGTTGTTACCACTACTGAAGATATCGTCAAGGATGATAAAGAATGTTCACTTCGTGAAGCCATTGAATATGTGAACCGCGGTTTAGTCAAGAAAGGTTATATGGGCTGTGGCGGGGAAAATTCAACAGCAAATATTCTACTTACAGATAAAAATACTTACAGCCTTAATAAACATGTAGAAATTAAAAAATCTCTAAATATTAAATCAGTTGATGAGGATAGTAACGTAGTTACTGACCGTAACCGTGTTCAAGGCCTACATAATGCTCGCATTAAGATGAATGGAAAGGACAATATTTTCCGTATTCTGAGTGGGGATGATTTTGTCTCAGCTACATTTAAAGAGCTTGATTTAGAGGGCTGTGCACAATTGAATTGTGCACTTGAAGGGGGGCTGGTCTACAACAAAGGTAAGGCAACATTTGAGTTTTCAAAATTAACTCAAGGCAATGCATCTAAAGGCGGGGCGATTTATAATGCAGGTATCTTTGGAAATTACGTCGGTACTGTTGAAATTCGAAACAGTTTGATGATTGAAAATGAAGCAACGGAGGGTGCAGTACTCTTTAGTGAACATCCGAGCTTTTCAATTCAACAAAGTGTCATACGTAAGAATAAAACCATAGCATCGAATAGTGTAAATATATTCACTAAAGCTCCATTCACAGCTTCAACGTCTGAAGATTTACAGGCGGGTACAGCACGTATCGTTAGCAGTACTTTGGTTCAAAATACAGGAAGTGTTTTAAATCTTGTAGATGGTATTATCGCGAATAATCTTACAATTGTTGATAATCAAGGTACAGGTGTAATTTTACAAGCACCATTCGCTAAAGCATATTTGGCAAATAGCATTATCTTAAAAAATCGTCAGGATTGTACTATTGGGAATGATAAGTCTTTAATACAAAATAACTTAACCAGTGCAAGTTGTGGTAATGGCATTGATGATGCACCTAACCAGATCTATAAAGGAGTGCAATTGATTGCGACCAAAGATGGTAGTAGTCAAGGAAGCTGTTTAAGTTTAAGAGATAATAAACTTTCAGAATTGTGTCCATTTGAAACAGCTGAAAATACATTTTTAGGTTATATGCGTCCTCGTATCTTATTAAATTACGGGACAATTAATGGATCACCTATTGTAAATACAGGTGTTCCAAAAGTATCAGAAAATACATTGTCTTGTGAGTCTGCGGATCAACGAGGTACGAATCGCTCCTTTAATAATGAAGAGTGTGATCGCGGTGCGATTGAAATTACAGTCCCAACTTCAGGCCAGCTGACAGGTCAGGATTTAAAAGCAGGAGAAACTGCTAAATTTTCTATTGCAAAATTTTTAGGTGATAGTGATCTAATTCCTAAGGAAGAATGTAATAGCATTATTGGCAAGAATCCTAATAATGAGCCGTGGCAAGATGGCTGTATGCGTATTGTACAGACCAAAACCCCATCTAAAGGTTCAACACAAATTGATATTCATGGCAATTTAATCTACACGCCAGATTCTGCTTGGCATGGTGCAGATATTTTTGAAGTTCAAGTTGTCACCAGTTCTACACGCTTTAATGTCTCAAAACCCTATTTACCAATTACAACCCAAATTGTGCAAGAACCTGATAATAAAATGGAAGATAAAGCAGTAAAAACATCAGGTGGTTCACTGGGCTTATTTGGAATTCTTGGATTAATAAGCTTAATTGGCTTACGTCGTTTGCGTAAAGATTAAGGACAATACAATGCAAAATTATAAAAAAGGAATATTGGCGCTTGCAGTTGTTTCAGCGATGAGCTTGATGGCTGCCGAAGATAAAACAATTCGGGTAACGACATTAGCGGATGAAGATGGGGAAAATGCCAGTGAGTGTTCTTTACGTGAGGCGATTAAAACAGCAAAATTAGACAAATCTTACGGAGGCTGTAATGTTGGACGTACCCTTCGTTTAGATGGAAGTGCGCCTGACCAAATTCAGCTGAAGGCGGGTACTTATAAAATAGATCGTGAACTTGTGGTTGAATCTGCAATTCATATTTATGGTGAAAATGTATTCAACTATACAGAGCGTAGTCCGATTACCTTGCTTTATCCTAAAAAGGAAGCATTAAAAACAGTTATTGATGCGCAAGGAAAGTCCCGTATTTTTAATACTGTTGAAAGCCAAGCAGCTCTAAATATTCATCATGTCTCTATGCGAAATGGAAATGCAGTCAAAGACTCCAATATAGTAAATAGTGGCAATGGTGGTGCTTTATATGTTGCAGGGCCACTCGGTATTTACAGCAGTGAAATTATAGGTTCATCCGCCGATGTGAATGGTGGTGCTATATATGCGATTGGTCAGAATGGACAAAAGACAGTTAGCATTGATGACAGTCGCATTGAAAAAAATAAAGCACGACAATTTGGTAGTGTGTTTGCAATGGACTGTAATGCCAATTTAGCAAATGCAGAAGTAGGGCTACAGGTTTCTAATTCAAGTCTCATCCGTAATGGTTCTACATCAGATCAAAGTATTTTCGACTTCTGTGGTTATGCTACGGGTAGTTTCTTAAATTCGACTATTGCCCAGAACCAGACAGGCGGTTATGTATTTAACTTTGTGAATAGATCCAACCGGGCTTTGCACTCAAGCTCGAGTTTAAGTTTAAGTAGTAATACCATCGTTGAGAATACTGCAAAATCAGTATTACTCTATGACAATATTGGTGCAAAGCTATTAAGCTATAACGTGTTAGCCTATAACCAAGGCAAATCTTGTGAATATGCCTTAAATGATGGGAAGCCTAGCTTAGATCAAAATATCCTTTTTGCACATGTACAGAATGCTTTTGATTTAAAAGGTAGTTCTCAATGTGTGTTACCAGAACGTTCGAAAGATCAGACCGAAGCACAGCTGATTGATTTATCCTCAGTCAGCATGAGTAGTGTGCTAAGTAAATTCTTAGAGCCCGCCGTAGATAATCGTTATCTTGGTATTTATTATCCTCGTGATAATAAAACTGCGAATGATTTGGTTGATGTGAAAGGCGAAGGTTGTGAAGCAACAGATCAACGTGGTATTAGCCGAGATATTGGGATGACTGTCCGTTTAAGCCCAGATCAGGTCAATAGCTGTGAAATTGGTGCGGTTGAAATACGAAATTTGATGGCAGGTGATGTTGAAGACTTAAAAAATTCATCACATGTTGAACTCATGGATTTTTATCAGTCTAATATTGATGAATTGGAAGAATTAATTGAAGATCAAAATACACCTAAAGAAGAATTGGCAGGATTAAAAGAGGAGCTAAAGGAGTATCAGGATCTCAAATCCTTTACGGAGAAGTTCCAAAAATATCGTGCAATCTATATTGATCCGTTTAAACAGTCGACTTTACAAGAAACTTTGGATGGTTCAAGCATTGTAGTTACAGCATTAAATGCTTCAAATTATAATGTAACGACCAAAGTTCTTGGTGTAGGTGTTCTTGTAGGTGAAGGGAGTTCTCTGGACGTAGATGGTAATAAGAATGATCCTGCGTTGAAGTGTGAATGGATTGCGGGCCTTGATCGCATTATGATGTATCGCACGGATGGCAAAGTTACCAGCGCAACCGATCAGGAATTCTGTGCTTATACCTTAGTTAATAAAAATACCAATGCGAAAAGTTCAGGTGTTCTTGCTGCATCTTTTGTCAACATTGCACCGATTGCAAAAAATGATTTTTACAAGATTAGCCCTGATAGTGGTTTAACGATTACAGTTAATCCTTTAGAAAATGACAGTGATGAAGGGGATGGTGATCGTAGCACAGCACAAGGAAAGCCAGCCTTTTATAAAGACACAGATGGTAAGGAAATTCCAATCCGTATTGTTAGTTTACCTTCTGGTGTAACTTTGAAGGCTGAGCGTGAAGGGCCATGTCCTGATGACTATCAGCGAGAAACTTGCTATGGCGGCAAGCTTACTTTTAGTGTAAATAATAACCTGAGCCAGTTTAGCTATAGCATGGATTATAATGTCTTTGATGCAGATGAAATGATGTCAAACACAGCAACAATTGTATTAGAGAATACTGTGAAAAATACCAATACTTCATCAAGTGGGGGAGGCTCACTTGGAGTCTGGGGATTATTCGGATTATTCGGACTAGCAGCCTACCGTTCCCGTCGTTTATTCAAAAGTTAAAACGTTATAGAAACAATTAAAAAAGCCTCAATTGAGGCTTTTTTAATATCTTTTATTTTGATGATAATTTTAATTGCTAAGATTGGGAGATTTAGTTCTCAGCGACGATCAAATGTTTATTGAAATATTCTTCACGGATGGCTGGGCGTTGTTCAGGTGTTGCTTTTTGCATACGGGAAGCCAACTCTTTACGCTCATGAGAACTCATTTTTTGCCAGGTTTCACGCATCTTTTGTTTTTCAGCTTCAGGCAATTGGGTAAACCAGTCCATGCGCTGTTGTAGACTTACACTTTGCTCTGCAGGAAGCTCTTTTAAGCTTTGATAACGCTTAATCAAAGCGACCTGTTCAGCGTCAGACAGACTATTCCAGGTCTCATTCACCTGCGTATCTGCATCTTTGGAAAAAATCCAAAAACGTTCGAAGCCGGCAAAGCTGGTTTGTAAAAAGCCGAAAGCACAAAAAGCGAGTGCTAGTTTTTTAGCTGCCATGTGGAACTTTGTCCTCACCTAAAACCATTAACATTTCCAAGTCTTCGACCATTTGTGGTGAAAGCTTAGGTACGGAAACTACCTGGGTTTGGGGTTCCTCATGAGTAGCAACATTCGGTAAAACAACTATTCCTGCAATGGCTGCTGCAAGTGCAAAGCCTGACATTTTCAGGAATGCAAAACGTGAATGCTTGGATTCCTGAATTTCTTCAAGAACGCGGTTCATCACAACAGGTTTGTCCTTATGCTGCTGTGCAATACCATCAAGTTTGGAAGTTACTTTTTTTAAGAAATCATCTTGATTCATTCGGATGACCCTCCCAGAAATGGATTTAAGTGTGCAAGTGAGGCACGTAGACCTTGGATTGCACGATGATAGTGTGTTTTTACACTGCCTTCGCTGCAGTTCATGATCTGTGCTGTAGTATGCGTATCGAAGCCTTCCCATGCACGAAGCATGAAAGCCTGCTGTTGACGGACAGGCAATTGGGCTATGGCTTGCTGAATTTCTTCAGCAGTAACGGCTTGATCCAGAAAATCTAAGGGTGATGGAGTCGCTTCATCGACCACATCATTGAGTTCGGAGTCATCGTCATCCAGCTGAACTTTTTTGAAAAATGAAAATGGCTGGCTACGACGTGCTTCTTTACGTCGCCAGTCCTGTAGCTTGTTATTTAAAATGGTGTAGAACAGGGGATACCATTCTTCAGTGGATCTATCTGCATAGGATTTATGCAGGGAAATAAACGCTTCCTGCACCAGATCCATGGCAATGCCATGCTGGCCTTGGGTTGCACTTTCCATCATCACCAATGCACGACCTGTGACGTCTTGCATAAAATTCTTCAGGCGTGACTCAGCTGTACTCTTTAGAGTACTGGCATCTTGTGACTGAAGCTGTTTTGGCGCTAAATCCATAGAGATGGAAAATCCTGTCATTGGATACCCACCATTATTTTCAAGTACATGTCTATATAACGTTGAAAATAATGGTTTGGTTGACATTACACTTGATTATTTTTTCTAGTGTAATCTATTTTTTATGCAGGTCGCTGAGAAATAATATAAAGTAACTTAACTGTGCGGTTAGATCCGTTGACGAACCATTTCAAAGAAACAGATTGAGCCTGCAATAGCAACATTCAGTGATTCCTGACCACCTGGCTGAGGAATAGTAACCGCTTCGGCATGTTGCAAGGCATAGTCAGAAACGCCTTGACCTTCATTACCCAGAATCCATACACATGCTTTTTTAAGGTCTTTGCTATAAAGACTTTCTGAACGGTGTGAGCTGGTCACATACACAGGAATTTTAAACTGAGTTAGCACATCTTCTAAATTGATATTTTCAAAACATTGTAATGAGAAGTGCGCACCCATACCTGCACGTAATACACGTGGAGACCAAAGCGAAGCAGAACCTTTTGTACAAATGATCTGATCAATTCCTGCCGCTGCAGCCGAGCGTAGCAATGTGCCGACATTGCCTGGATCCTGAACGTTTTCAAGGATTAAAGTATCGGCTTTAAAATCGACAGCTTCACGATTGATTGGAATATCTACAATTGCCATGCAGGCAATTGAAGTTCCTAAAATGCTTAAATCTTTATATAAAGATTCACCAATAACAAAAACCATACCCGTGTATTTTTGCAGAATGACATCAAAATCTGGATGCTGCAGGGCATGTTCGGTAGTGAAAATAGAATTAATTTTCTTACTTTCATGAAGCCATGCAAGACACAGGTGTGTGCCTTCAAGCACAGTTTGTCCTTGTTTTTTTCGATAAGTATTCTGTTCAATCAAGCCACGTAGATGCTTAATTTTAGGATTGTCTTTGGATTCAAGGAAGATAGTTGGCATGGGAGAAAAGTCCACGGCAGTTAGTAGAACTCCAACTGCCGTTTTTAATATTAGTTATGGTAGCTAGTTACAAGATCAACTTCGTTTTTCGAACCGATGATCACAGGAACACGCTGATGTAATTCAGTTGGCTGGATATCAAGAATGCGGACACGACCTGTAGTAGATGCGCCACCTGCCTGTTCCATCAACATACTCATTGGGTTTGCTTCGTACATCAGACGTAGACGGCCCGCTTTTTTCGGATCTTTGAGATCGTATGGGTACATGAAAATACCACTACGGCACAGGATACGGTGAATATCACCCACCATACATGCAACCCAGCGCATATTGAAATCTTTCTCACGAGGACCAGTTTTACCTGCAAGCAATTCATCGATATAACGTTTTACTGGAGCTTCCCAATGACGTTGGTTTGATGCATTAATTGCATATTCTTTAGTATCTGCAGCAACCTGAATATCTTCAATGGTCAGCAGGAATTCTTGAGTTTCTGGATCGAAAGTGAAGAATACAGTACCTGCACCTACAGTCAGTGCCATCATGGTAGACGGGCCATACAATACATAACCTGCAGCAACCTGGTTCACACCCGCTTGCATAAAGTCTTCTGCCTGAGTTACGGCATTTTTAGCAGGTAAAATCGAGAAGATGGTTCCGACACACATATTGATGTCGATGTTGCTTGAACCATCAAGTGGATCGAACAATACCAGGAATTGACCATTTTCCTGAGCAGGGGTGAACTCGTCCAACTCTTCAGAAGCCAGACCACCTACGTTTGGATGTACTTTTAATGTATTAATCAGATAATCATTAGAAATGACATCAAGTTTTTTTTGTTCTTCGCCTTGAACGTTTTCATGCTGAGCACTGCCCAATACGCCAGCCAATGCACCTTTTTGCAGTGCTTGATCAATTGTCTTACATGTATTTGCAATTGTTTCAATCACTTGTGCAAGTTCAGGTGTGAGATTCCCAGTTTTTTTCTGTAAAAATTGGGAAAGGCTTAGGTAAGACATGTCAGGAAAACTCCGAATAAAAATTTATCAGAATGATAAAAATGTAATTGGGCTATATTTTAGATGAGAACGAGCTAAAAGAAAAATTAAACTGAGACTATTTGCTATGATTTTACACTTGCAAGTCCGCTAGAAAATGCTATGTTGATTAAAAGGAAAACATAGGTTCAGGAGCACAAATATGACAACATTAAAGTTTGATGCGACTCCTACGCCGAGCGAAGCCATTAATTTAGATGAAATTTCTGAAGATAAGATGAAGGAAGCCTGGAAGGCTTATGAGGCTAAGCCGGAGTATAAAGAGTTCAATAAACACGACATGATTGAGTCGATGCAACATCCAGAGGATGAAGCAGCTCAGCCCTAAATTATTTTCCGCATTCAAAAAAAGCACTCATCAATGAGTGCTTTTTTATTTGCAGAACTGAAAATAGTTCAGGCAGTTTTATTTGAGTAGTGGCGGAACCGCTTCATAGTTAATTTCTACACGGCGGTTTTCTTTCCAGGCATTTTCGTCATGGCCTGGATTCACTGGCATTTCTTTACCATAGCTCACCGCTTCAAGCTGGCCTGCATTCACGCCAGAAGTCACCAGGAAACTTTCAACTGCTTTGGCACGACGTTCACCAAGTGCCATGTTGTATTCACGGGTACCACGTTCATCGGTATGACCTGTCAGGGCAACACGCGAATTGGCATTTGCCATTAGGAATTGTGCATGTGCTTGCAGGGTAAGGAGATCGTCATTTGACAGCTCGCTGCTGTCATAGTCGAAGTGCACCACACGTTTTGCTAGATAAGCTTTATTTTCAGCAGTTACACCTTTAGAAGATGCACCAGCCATACTTTGTGCGTTCAGTGCAGCATCTTCGCTCAGACCTTGCGTATCAACAGTCGTTGCGGAACCTGCGCCAAGTTCACCAGTTTGTATTTGTGTTGCAGGTTTACGGCTGGCGCAGCCAGTCATTACCAGTGCGGCAGCCAGTAAAGGAAGTGCGAATAATTGTACTTTTTTCATCTTCATCTCCATGAAGTTTTGAGTATGTTGAAGCAATGGATTATTTAGGTGCCCAAGCTGGTTCACGAACCTCGCCTTGTTCACTTGGTAGGTTCATACGGAAACGACCGTCAAGTGACATAATCGACAGCAGTCCACGTGAACCTTCACGCGTTGCATAGACCACCATCTGACCGTTTGGTGAGAAACTTGGTGATTCATCCAGACTTGTAGGCGTCAAGATATTATTCACACCTGAATTCAAGTCTTGAATGGCAACTTTGTAATTGCTACCGCTTGGACGATGCACCAAGGCCAGTTTTTTACCATCCGCACTTAAAGTACCACGGGCATTGAAGGCACCGCGGAAGGTAATACGCTTGGTTGCACTATTAGAAAAATCATAACGATAGATCTGTGGTGAACCACCGCGGTCAGAAGTGAAAATGAAAGATTTGCCATCTGGTGCATAACGCGCTTCAGTATCAATCGCTGAGTCATTGGTCAGGCGTTTTAGCTGGCGAGTTTCCAGATTCATTTCATAGATTTCAGGATTGCCATGCATCGATGCGGTGAACAGCATGCTGTTGCCATCTGGTGAGAAGCTCGGTGCACCATTCAGGCCACGGAAGCTGGCTAATTTTTCACGTTGACCCGTTGCAAGATTCTGTAGATAAATAGCAGGGCGCTTGGTTTCAAATGAAACATAGGCAATCTTTTTCGCATCCGGTGTCCAGGCTGGAGACAGGATTGGATCACGTGAAGTCAGAATGGTTTTCGGCTGTTCACCATCAGTATCGGCAATTTGCAGGGTATAACGCTGATCAGGTGTTGCAGGATTACGCAATACATAGGCAATACGACCACTAAAATCACCCGGAATACCAGTTAACGCCTGGAAAATAGCATCACTGATCATATGTCCAGCCTGACGGGTACGTGAAGCAGGTACAGTCAATAGTTCATTCAGTAGATACTGTTTTTTCTCAATATCGTAGAGTTGATACTGAATTTCATAAGAACCATCTGCATTGGTCTTGGATGAGCCTGTCACGACATAAGGCACACCTGCAGCCGCCCAAGCATCCGCATTCGGATTATTCAGGGTTGCTGTCGCAGGCAGGTTTTTTGAAGCGCTGGTAAACTTACCTGAACGGTTCAGGTCATTTTCCACAATCGGATAGATGCTCTGATCCTGACTGAATGGCACAATCGCAATCTTTGGAGCTGCTTCAGGTGCCTTGGTAATTTCAAGATGCAGTTGCGCCTGTGATTGTGTTGCAGTCACTGCGCCCAGAGCAGTGAATATGGCAAGGCTGAGTAGGTGTTTGCGCGTTTTTCCCATCATTCGTTATTTACTCAAATCAACGGATTTATTGTGAATATGATTGCGTTACATCATCGCATGAATTTGACTGAATGAAACTACCCAGCGATGATCAAACTGTTATAACACTGTGAAAAGTGAATATTATTTTGCCGCTTTTTGCTGAAGTTTAACTTAAAAAAATAAAAGCCATAACTGTTTTGCAGATTATGGCTTAAACTTTTATTGTGCAGTGAAGGTAGAGGTAAAACTTCGTGCTTCACGGCGTGCATCTGGGTCAGATGGCATCGGGTATGGTGCAGCTGAACGTACTGCTGCTTCCACACTGGCTTTCATGTCAGGATCACTGGCATTCACGATCACAGAAACCACTGAACCGCTGTCACTGAGTGTGACTCGGGCAGTCGCTTTCTGACCGGAAGAACCAGCAGGCGTATCCCAGGCACGCTTGATCTTATTCTCAAAGTCACGTTTTGCTGTAGATGCAATTCGTTTCGCTTCAGCTTTTTTCTGCGCGGCTTCTTCTGCAGCGTGTTTAGCTGCGGAAGCTTTTGCTTCAGCTTCAGCTTCTGCATGTGCTTTGGCTTCGGCATCAGCCTTACGTTTCGCTTCAGCATCGGCCTGCGATTTTGCATTGGCTTCAGCCTTACGTTTTGCATCAGCATCTGCTTTGGCTTTTGCATCGGCAGCAGCTTTATTTTTCGCAGCTGCATCCGCTTTTACTTTGGCATCCGCCTCGGCTTTGTTTTTAGCAGCAGCGTCTGCTTTAGCTTTCGCGGCAGCATCAGCCTTACGTTTCGCTTCGGCATCAGCTTTCGCTTTTGCATCAGCGGCTGCTTTATTTTTCGCAGCAGCATCGGCTTTTGCCTTGGCTGCAGCTTCAGCCTTGGCTTTCGCCTGTGCATCCGCTTGCTGTTTAGCCGCTAAGTCAGCTCGCTTTTGTGCTTCAAGTTTTGCCTTTTCTGCAGCAGCAGCTTTTTGCTGAGCCTGCTGTTCTGCGCGGCGGGCAGCTTCCTGTTCAGCTTTTGATTTATTTGCAGCCTCGGCTTTTGCTTTAGCAGCCGCTGCCTTGGCCTGTTCTGCAGCCTCAGCACGTTTTGCGGCTTCTGCTGCCTGCTGTTCAGCTTTACGCTGTGCTGCTTCTGCAGCTTTCGCTTCTTGTGCTGCTTTCTGAGTATCTACTTTTGGCGCAGGTGGCGTTGCAGGGGGTACAACTGGCGGAGAAGCATTTGGAATAACCGGTGCTTCAACTGTAGGCTCTGCAGTTTGTGTGATCTGTTCTGCGACATTTTCATGAGCAGTTTCATCAAACTCAGTTTCTTCACGCGTGACCGGTTTCAGGTCTTCAGGATTAACCAGTACGGTTTTAATCTGTTTTGGTGGTTCTGGCGGCTTACTCATACCCAGATAAAGTAATCCTACCACAGCGACTGCATGGACTCCAATCGTGAATCCAATCGCAAGCGCTTTCTGTTTAGAGGGTGGCTTTTTAAAATCTTTCATAAATTACTTTATAGGTGCGGTAAGCAAGCCGACTTGAGTCAGACCGGCATCCTGTAGGGCAGACATGAGTTGCATGACTTCACCATAAGGACGTGACTGACTACCGTTAATGAGTACACTGAACTGTTTATTATTTGATTGAGCTTCATTTTGTGCATTGGTTAGCAAAGTTTTTAGCTCGTTCAAAGTCAGTATTTCATCATTATGATTTTTATCGTTTAGTTTTAAAGAGCCATCTTCCATTAAAGAAACAATGGGTGGGTTTGCATCATCCAATTGAATGGGGTTGTTGTTGGCTTGAGGTAAGTCAACTTTAACGCCAGTCGTGATCATCGGTGCCGTCACCATAAAAATCACTAAAAGTACTAACATCACGTCAATATAAGGCACGACGTTCATGTCACTTTTCAGTGGTTTTTTAATACGCTCAAAGCGTCCTGAACGTTGAATTGCCATTAGTCATTGTCCTGAGGCTGGCCAAGTGACTGACGTTGTAATAGGGCGATCATTTCTTCTGCGAACAGGGCACGATCCGAATAAAGCGCTTCACCTTTAGCGGTGTAATGGTTGAATGCCAATACCGCTGGAATTGCGGCAAACAGACCGATTGCAGTCGCAATCAATGCTTCAGCAATACCCGGAGCTACAGTCGCCAATGTAACTTGATCTACATCTGCTAAGCCAATGAATGCATTCATGATGCCCCAAACGGTACCGAACAAACCGACATAAGGTGCAACTGAACCAATACTCGCCAAGGCTCCTAAGCCATTTTCCAGGCCACCTTGATCGCGGCTTAAACCGACACGCAGAATACGTTCAGTACCTTCAATCGACTGAGTGGTAGAAGCATTGCGTTTTTTCAGTTTTAGAAACTCGCCTAAGCCTTGATAGAAGATATCTTCCAGACCGGTACGTTTAGAGTTTAGCTGGGCATTGTTATAGAGGGTATTCAGCTCAGCGCCAGACCAGAAGATTTTCTGAAAATGTTCATCTTCGGCCTGGGCTTTTTTGTAGCCCATGTAAAGCTTGGCAATCAGATACCAGCTATACAGGGATGCCAGTAAAAGAGACAGCATAACCAGTTGTACAACAGGGCTTGCTTGTAAAATAAGATCTGATACTTGTAGGGATGATGCTAACTCAGTTGCCATAGTGTTTACATGTGCCAATTCATTTTTTTAATCTTGTTCCAATTCTTGTCGAATCAGGTCGCGTATTTCATCAGGTAGGCGACGTGGACGCATATCAGCGCCGATACAGGCCAGCTCTACCTCACCCGATGCAAGCATGATTTCACCACGATAAATATTCTGTTGCAATACAAAAGATGAAGCTTTAAGTGAAATTACACTCGCAGTGACGGTAATTAAGTCATCCATCAGAATTGGGCGTGAATATTTCACGTTAATCTTGTGTACAACAAAGTTGTAATCTTTTTGATGCCAGTAATGGCTGATGCCTGATGCACGCAGCCATTCGGTACGTGTACGTTCCATAAAGCGAATATGATTGGCGTGATAGACAATGCCACCCGCATCTGTGTCTTCAATATAAACGCGGATATTGAATTCAAATTTATTCGCCATAATGCTTTTCCATTGGTTTTACATGCAGATTAGTGCTGATTTCTGCACCTAATTTTGAGCTTAGAATTTGCCCAAATTAGGCTACAAGTCAAGTGATATCAGGCTGGGCAGTTTAGCATACTGGCTTTTTTGACCAATGGCACAAGATTTCAAAGACGTGAGAAATTTTGCCTATTACACACGTTATGGAAAAGAATATTAACAACCAAAACTGATTAATTCATTTAAACAGTCCGGCATTGCACTGGATGGTTGTCACGGTCGCCTTTAAAGAAAATCGATTGTGTATCACGATTAATAGAAAGCACATAATTTTGACTGCTTTGAGGATAATCTCGATCAACCCAGCGAATTTGAGGAAGTTGAAGCAGAGATTGAGCGTTAATGTATACCGTCGAGGCTTCGTCATTCCAGCAGGAATTTTCGGCGCAAATCGAAACATATTTATGATTATTGACCGAGATTCTTAATTTATCAGGGGAAGAGCTAGAGTAATTTTGACTGCAATTTTGATGCTGGCAAAGACTTTGCAAGATTGCATTGTTGCACTCCCAGACATCTTTGGCTGATGTATGGAGTGGAAATAAGACGATGCTTATTGCCATTAATACTGTCTTCATGAGTGTATCCTCATAAAAGTGTTTTTTATTCTTAACTCATTTTTATCTAAGAAATATTTTTTTAAGGCTATTATTTGATTTTTTATTTAAATGAATTAAGGCTTATATTTTGAGTGTGGAATTTCAATCACCATGTGATGAAGATCTTGAAATTCTTATGCTCTTATTAAAATTTAAATCATAATTTTTTATTATCTAGGATTGTTTGAGGTTAAATGTGTTAAACACAGTAAGGAATTAAGAGTGTTTGTAATAGAAATAACTATTAGAAAAAATTATTTTTAATTAATATTTAAATTAATTTTTAATGGATTTATATTGTTAATATAAAAACTATAAATTTATGATTTTGATTTTATAGAGGGTAGATAGAGTGGGTAGCATTGTATGAGAGGTTGAAAATAACTTTTAAAATACTGCGTATTATAAAAATGCATTTAAATACTTTTATTGAATACCTTTAATAAAGGTATTTTCTATTTAAATTTCTTCTGATTTACAGATAAGAGGGAGAATAAATCCTGAACCTAATAAGCTGCCTACTTTCTCAGTTTTATCTATAGAAATAGAAAATTTTTCATCTCTTACTTCATCATTATTCCAAACGAGTTGTTGAGTGAAATAATGATCAAAAGTTTTTGATTGGGTGTATTTTGTTTTTCCGCTCCAGCAACCTGAATAAGCACAAATATTGATTTCTTGATTATTGCTAATGTGTATATCAAAAGGCGTAAATTGTTCAGTTTGGACCTGACAATTTTGCTCAGTACATGAAATCTCAGCATACTTATTGGTGCATTGCCAAGATGTTTGAGCATAAGGGGCAGAGCAGAGTAATGCTAAGGTTAATAGTAGAAGACTATTTTTCATTTGATATACACATTTATCTAAGAGAAGGGAGTATTTTCTCCCTTCAATATTATTTATCTTTCGGCTCAGGCGGCGTCATTCCAAACTGTAAATAGGCCATATTGGTTGCAATACGACCGCGCGCAGTCCGCATCACATAACCTTGTTGAATCAGGTAGGGTTCAATCACATCTTCCAAAGTACCTGAATCTTCAGCCATTGCAGCAGCTAAAGCCTCAACACCCGCAGGACCACCGTCAAAACGTTCAAGCAGCATACTGAGGTAACGACGGTCTAAAGTATCTAAACCATCTTTATCGACTTTCAACATATCCAAAGCACGTTGCGCCATGTCCTGATTCACTTCACCTGTGCCTTTGACTTGCGCATAATCACGTACACGACGCAGCAAACGGTTGGCAATACGCGGTGTACCACGTGAACGACGAGCGATTTCTTTCGCACCATCTTCGGTCATTGGGACATCCATGAGGCTGGCAGAACGTTTCACGATGTGAGTGAGGTCATCAACGGAATAGAATTCTAGACGTTGTACGATCCCGAAACGGTCACGTAATGGAGAAGTCAGCAGACCGGCACGTGTGGTTGCAGCTACTAAAGTAAACGGTGGTAAATCCAGTTTAATAGAACGGGCAGCAGGACCTTCACCAATCATGATATCCAGTTGGTAATCTTCCATCGCTGGATACAAGATTTCTTCGATCACTGGGGATAGACGGTGAATCTCATCAATAAACAGCACGTCGCCTTCTTCCAGGTTGGTCAGCATTGCTGCCAGATCGCCAGCACGTTCCAATACTGGACCAGAAGTGGACTTTAAGTTACCGCCCATTTCGCGGGCAATAATATTTGCCAATGTGGTTTTACCTAGACCAGGAGGGCCAAAGATCAGGGTGTGATCGAGGGCTTCTTCACGGCCACGCGCTGCACCAATGAAGATTTCCATCTGTTCACGGACCACAGGTTGACCGATATAGTCATCGAGGGAAGTTGGACGGATGGCACGATCAAAGTGATCTTCGGGTTTTTCAGAACCACTGATGAGACGGTCTTGCATATCTTTTGAGTTAATCTCTATGGTTTATTTGAGGTGAATAAAGTCATAGCCTCAAAACGCACTTGGAATTTCTATGCCATTGTGTAGGCATGCTCTTACTTTTGATAGGGCAAAAGTAACAAAACCCTTTGCAGAAATAATGGCACATCCTATGCCATATTTCTGCGGCAGCATCCATGCTGCCTTCTACTATCCATTTTTCAATGAGCGTTGATATACGTCTTAACGATTCATTGACTTTAATGCTGCACGGATAATGTCGCTGGCTTCAGTAAAGTCACCTTTGGCAGCATTGACCAGTTTCTGTGCTTCAGCCGGTTTATAACCTAAAGACTGTAATGCTGCTTCAGCTTCAGCCACAGCTGAATTGCCCATAAACTGGATTTGTGGAGCTGTGGAATTGGTTGGCGCTGTGCCAGCCGACATCGCTTTAAAGCGATCACGCAGTTCGATCATGAGGCGTTCAGCAGTTTTTTTGCCCACACCCGGCACTTTAACCAAGGTATTTATATCTTCATTTTCAACGGTATGAATCAGCATTTCTACACTTAAGGTAGAGAGAATGCCAAGTGCCATTTTCGGACCAACACCGTTGACCTTTAATAAAGTGCGGAAAATGGTTTTTTCTTGAGCATTTAAGAAACCATAAAGTAACTGGGCATCTTCACGAACTGCTAAATGCGTCCAAAGGGTAATTTTCTGACCTTTTTGCAGCTGGCAAAAAGTAGTTAGTGGTGTATCAATTTCATAACCTACGCCATTTACATTTAATAAAACAGTCGGTGCTTCCAGCGCCAGCACTTCACCAATCAGACATCCAATCATTTTTTATAAATACTCAATTTCAATACGGGCATAGTAGTCAGCATTTGTCTTAAAGGCAAAATACTGCAGTTCAAAATTCGTAGATTTGCTGAGATTATCAGCAAAACTTTCACCTAATTAAAGTAATCCTGCCTTATTACCATGAAGTTCTTGCGCCAGGTTATAAGCCTGATGGTCGGATAGCTTGGAAATAATATCAAGCACCTGCATGATATTGTCATAATGGTCTGCATGGAACTGGGCGCCGGAACGATTCAGAATCGCCATCAGACGTTGTTCCTTAAAACTTAGATTTTTGTGCGGTGTGGTCAGTGGGATAAAAGCATCCAGAATGGTTTGCAGGCTTTGATGGGCAATAATTTCTAGTCCCGCTTTTTGTGGATGCTCAAAGATTTTATCGCGCGCAAGTTCTTTGGCACGGTTAATCCCGATTTCAATATCTGAACTGCAATAACCCAGCAATGAACCTTTGAGCTGACCCATTAAGATTTCCTGCTGATGATGGGCAAACGCCGTGGTGACTTCAGCGACTAGACGTTTCATTACCCGACCACGCAGAGCAGCAATCTTCTGTTGCCAAGTAGTATCCGGCATGCTGATCTCGGAAGGCGTGCCATAATCACCTAGCAGATTCAGGAATACTGGTTCAACTTCGGCGTAACTCAGCATATTCAGGCTGATACCATCTTCCAGATCAATCAGGGCATAGCAAATGTCATCCGCAGCTTCGAGCAGATAGGTCAGAGGATGACGACAGTAGCGATATTCACCCAACTGAATCAAACCAAGCTGTTCAGTAATTTCTTTAAGAATCTCTTTTTCTGACTGATAGCAACCGAATTTTGGACGACGGCTGGCCGGCGTATTACCTGTCGGATCGATGGTCTGCGATAGCCATGGATACTTTAAATAAGCACCCAGCGTGGCAAAGGTGAGACGCATACCACCATCATTGGGATGATAGTCAATCTTGGTCAGCAGGCGCAGACCTTGGGCATTGCCTTCAAACTGACGAACATCGGCTTCCTGTTCTGGACTTAGGTTTTTCAGGAAATCAGTATGTGAAGCATCATCAAACCATTCACGGATCGCGTATTCACCTGCATGACCAAAAGGCGGGTTGCCAATATCATGCGCCAGACAAGCCGCCTGGATAATCGCACCGACATCGGCTGGTGAAATCCAAGGCGGTAACTGATCTTTAATTTTTTCTGCCGCTAGCATACCCAATGAACGGCCAATACAGGACACTTCCAGTGAATGCGTTAGACGGGTATGAATGCCATCATGCTGTGTAAGTGGATGTACTTGGGTTTTACGGTTCAGCTGGCGGAAACTTTGCGAAAAGATAATGCGGTCATAGTCCTTATGAAATGGACTGCGCGCCAGTTCAGAACTTTGTTTTTTGCTGCCAATACGGACAGTGGAGAGTAATTCCAGCCAACGCATTTGAGTCATTTATCATTATTCAATCAATTCTTTAACGCATGATGCCAAAAATGGAGATAAAAATATATGGAGTTGCGACATAAGTTGCCGTCTTAAAGTGAAATAAGAATAGGGCGTTTTTTAAAAGATAATTTTAATATTGAAGTGCCTCAAGAGAGGACCAGAAATATTTATTTTCAAATATAAAGGGATTTTTAAAGATCTTTAGCGCACTAAAAACTAAGAAAAAGGCTTTCCATCAAGATAAATTTGTTGTTGAAAAATAATACAACTTTGCGAGTAAAAATAAAACTTTAGCGGTTTTGATTTTTCTGCAAGAAAATGTGTTAATCTAATCGACTACATTAAATTTTTTTAACTGAAAATAAAAGTAATATTTTAAAAATCTAGATAGTTTAGCGGTCAGATTTATCAATTCCTCACTAGCTGATTCCCGTATTTCACAGTAGAATATGCGCTCTCTCAAGTCACATTGTGGCATGGTCGCTCGATCATCCCGTGGAGCCAAAATCAGCATGTTTATCGTTGCCGGTGCACCTGCACATTCTTCTTTTAAGAAAACTCAACTACTTTCGCGTTTGTCGTCAATTAGTTCTGTTCAATCACTAGAAAGTCAATTCGTTTATCTTTTTGACCAAGCGCTCAACGAGCAACAACAGCAATCCGCTTTACAGCTTCTCAACGATGGTCAATCATTTGAACTGCGCCAAGCTGCAAGTGATGAAATCCAGATTCTTGTAACACCGCGTGTCGGCACGATTTCGCCGTGGTCGTCGAAAGCGACAGATATTTTCAAGAATTGTAATACACCGGTTCATCGTCTTGAACGCGGTGTTTTGTTTACTTTGAAGGGCATAAAAGAGCTTTCTAAAGAACAATTACAGGTGTTGCACGACCGCATGACTGAAAGCGTTTTCAATGCGATTGAAGATGCTGCTGCACTATTCACTGAAACTGCACCAAAACCTTTGAACTCGATTGATATTCTGGGTCAAGGTAAAGAAGCTTTAGTAAAAGCCAATAATGAGTTTGGTTTTGCGTTATCTGAACAGGAAATTGATTACCTGACAGAGGCGTTCACTAAATTGGGTCGTAACCCGAACGACATCGAACTGATGATGTTTGCTCAGGCAAACTCTGAACACTGCCGTCACAAAATCTTCGGTTCTGAATGGACGATTGATGGTGAAGTTCAGCCATTGTCATTGTTCCAAATGATCAAGAACACTTATAAAGAATCACCTACAGATGTCTTGTCAGCATATAAAGACAACGCATCGGTGATTGTTGGTTTTGATACGCAACGTTTCTACCCAACCAAAGAAGACAACGGTCATCAGGTTTATAAATATAAGAGCCAGGCTGCTCACATCCTGATGAAAGTGGAAACACACAACCACCCAACAGCAATTGCACCATTTGCCGGTGCTGCCACAGGTTCAGGCGGTGAGATCCGTGATGAAGGCGCGACTGGTCGTGGTGGTAAACCAAAAGCTGGTTTAACTGGTTTTACCGTATCTAACCTGAATATTCCTGGCTTTGAACAGCCTTGGGAAGAAAATTACGGCAAACCATCGCGTATGGCATCGCCACTTCAAATCATGATTGAAGGTCCATTGGGTGGTGCAGCGTTTAACAACGAATTTGGTCGTCCAGCCTTAAATGGTTACTTCCGTACTTTCGAACAAAATGTCAATGGTGAAGTGAAAGGCTTCCATAAGCCAATCATGATCGCAGGCGGTTACGGTAACATCCGTTCAGACCATGTAGAAAAAGATGCGATTCAACCAGGTGATCTACTGATCGTTCTTGGTGGTCCAGCCATGCTAATTGGTCTGGGCGGTGGTGCAGCATCTTCTGTAGACAGCGGTAAACTCGGTGAAAACCTGGACTTCGCTTCTGTACAACGTGAAAACCCGGAAATGGAACGCCGTTGCCAAGAAGTGATCGACACTTGCTGGCGCATGGAAGATGAAAACCCAATCGTATCTGTGCATGATGTCGGTGCGGGTGGTATTTCAAACGCGATGCCAGAACTTGTAAACGATCACGAGTTAGGTGCAGTACTTGATCTTCGTAAGATCCCATCGCTTGAGCCAGGCATGTCGCCAATGGAAATCTGGTCAAATGAAGCGCAAGAGCGTTATGTGCTTGCGATTCGTCCAGAATCTCTACCGTTATTCGAATCAATCTGTGCGCGTGAACGTTGTCCGTTTGCAGTACTGGGTGAAGCAACTGAAGCACGTCATCTGACTGTTGAAGATCCATTGTTCGGCAACAAACCAGTGGATATGCCAATGCAAGTGATGCTTGGTGGTACACCACGTATGAGCCGTTCATATGAAACTGCTCCGCGTAAAGGCGATGACTTTGATGCATCTAAAGTGACTGATCTGAAAGATGCGATTTATCGCGTGATCAAGAACCCGACTGTGGCATCTAAATCATTCCTGATCACTATTGGTGACCGTTCGATTACTGGTATGGTGGCACGTGACCAGATGGTTGGCCCATGGCAGGTTCCTGTAGCCGATGCTGCGGTAACTACGACTAGCCTTGTAGGTTACACAGGTGAAGCAATGGCCATGGGTGAACGTCCACCAGTGGCATTGTTAAACCCAGCTGCATCTGCACGTTTATCTGTAGCTGAATCGATCTCGAACATCATGTCTGCGAAGATTGATCAGATCAGCGATATCAAACTGTCTGCGAACTGGATGGCTGCTGCTGGTCAACCGGGCGAAGACCAGGCCTTGTTCGAGGGCGTAAAAGCCATCGGTATGGAAATGTGTCCAGCACTGGGTATCGCCATTCCTGTTGGTAAAGACTCGCTTTCAATGCGCACCACCTGGAATGACGAAGGTGAAAACAAGTCTGTGACTTCTCCAATGTCAGGCGTGATCACTGCATTTGCACCTGTAACTGATGTTCGTAAGACATTAACCCCTGAACTGAAAAATATTGAGTCTGTACTGGTTCGTATTGATCTGTCTAAAGGTCAGTTCCGTCTAGGCGGTTCGATCCTGGCTCAAGTGTATAAAGCCATCGGTTCTGTGACTCCTGATGTTGATAGCTTCGATGACTTCAAAGCATTCTTCGCACTGGTTCAAGACTGGAACAACCGTGGTCTGATCAAGGCTTACCATGACATCGGTGATGGTGGTTTATTAGCGACTGTTGCGGAAATGATGTTTGCTGCACGTCTAGGCGTGGCACTAGAAGATCAATCAGTTGAAGCATTATTTGCTGAAGAAATCGGTGCAGTTCTGCAAATCGCGAAAGCGGATTGGGAAGCTCTACAAGCAGAAATTGCTACTTCTACTCTGAAAGAAGCGATTTCAGTTGTAGGTACAGTGAATAACTCTGACCAGTTATCTGTAAATGGTCTGGTACTTGAACGTGCTGACCTGCAAGTAGCTTGGACTGAAGTTTCTCATCAAATTCAGCGTCTGCGTGACAACGTAGAAACTGCAGATCAAGAATTTGCATTAGTTACTGATAAATCACACAAAGGTTTAATTGCTCAACCGACATTTGATCTGAACGAGCAAATCGAAGCACCGTACATTAACTCACGTCGTCCAAATATGGCGATTCTGCGTGAGCAGGGTGTGAATGGTCATGTAGAAATGGCAGCAGCATTCGATAAAGTCGGCTTCAATACAATTGACGTACATATGAGTGACTTGCTTGCTGGCCGTATCAGCCTGGATGACTTCGAAGGTCTGGTCACTTGTGGTGGCTTCTCTTACGGTGACGTATTGGGCGCAGGCGGTGGCTGGGCGAAATCAGTATTGTTCAATCAGCAACTTCGTGACCAGTTCGAGAAATTCTTTAACCGTCAGGAAACCTTCTCTCTGGGGATCTGTAATGGTTGTCAGATGTTGTCTCAATTGGCTCCACTGATTCCAGGTGCAGATGCTTGGCCTCGTTTCCATCGCAACAAGTCAGAAGTATTTGAAGCACGTAGCGTCAATGTTCGTGTAGAGAAATCTCATTCTGTATTGCTAGAAGGTATGGAAGGTTCAATTCTTCCAATCGCTGTGGCACATGGTGAAGGTCGTGTAGTTGCATCAGCTGAAAGCATTGCTGCATTGAATGCTAACAATCAGGTGATCATGCGCTATGTCGATAGCCAGGGTAATGCGACTGAGCAATATCCATTGAACCCAAATGGTTCGCCTGAAGGGATCTCTGGTGTAACTTCGAAAGATGGTCGTGCGACTATCCTGATGCCACACCCTGAGCGTAACTTCCGTGCGATCCAGCACTCTTGGAAACCAGAAGACTGGGATCAGGACGGTGCATGGTTACGTATGTTCCGTAATGCACGTAAATTCATTGGCTAATCTGATTTGGCTTGAAAAAAGGGTCGCAGCAGCGGCCCTTTTTTATAATTTGAACTTATGGGAAGTTAGTAAAACTAGAAAAATCATTTACTTTTGTTTAGACTAGCTTCATCAATTGCCACCAGTGGGTGGCTTTTTGCTTTTTAAGCAGTTTGAAACATTTATTTAATTTTCTCCCGCTGAACTGGTTTAGATTTTGCTTTTATATCTGCATAGAAGTGATATTGTGTAAATAATGCGCAATATTTATGCACTTTAAAGGAAAGATGGTATAGATCAGTTCAGTATCAATACTCAAGAATGAGGTGATGACATGGCTAAAACACTCAGAATAATGGATAGAACAGAATTACGTCAGAAAGGTTGGTGGTTATTTGGTTTTGTTGTTGGCCTACAGGTACTGTTCTTGATAGGTAGTTATTTGCTACAGGGTTCTTGAGCATCAGATTTAAAAAAGCCACCGAGAGGTGGCTTTTTATATTTAGAGGATACAAGGATTTACTTTTGACGGGGCAAAAGTAACAAAACCCCTCTGTCAGACTGATGGGACGTCCTTGTCCCACAGTCTGACAGGCGACATCCATGTCGCTGGGCATATAGTTATATTTAGTCTTTAAAACTACTCTCGTTAAAAGTGGGGATGCTAAAAGTTTATGGATCTAAAATTTTGCAGGATAAATTAGAAAGATAATTCTCTTTTAAAACCAAAATTTACTAATATCATATAAATGATTTTCAATTTTAAATGGAATGAGACTATGGAAAAGTCAACACAATATGGTTTGCCCCCAATGGTTGGGGAAATTAGTTCAAATGGTGTTGAATGGAAGAGGATGACAGGTCTCAAATATGAACAGTTAGGTTACTTTTTATCATGTCATTTGATCATTGAACATTATATTGATGAGTATTTAAAAATTAGATATGAAGATTTAGAATGGACTAATGCGAAACTTTCTTTTAATAGCAAATTAGCTCTAATTTCCAATTTTTTGAATCACGGTAAATATAAAGACTGCATTTCGACAATAAAATATATGAATAGTTTAAGAAATAAGGTGAGCCATAGAGTTGGCTTTCAAATAACTATTGAGGATCTGCAACCTTTAGTAAAATATCTAAAAACAATTTATGAAAATCAAAAAGAGGTTTCAGATAATATATTTGAAATTTTAGATGAATTTACTAGTATGGTTTGTGTCTCTTTTGCTGGGAGTATTAGTAGGCATGCTAGAAAAGTAGAATATTATCAGAATAAATAAAGACCACCTTGCGGTGATCTTTTCTCGGATTCCTAAACGATCAACTGAACTTGCTTTAACACCGCTTTTAGCGTATTTACATAATCAAACTGATCATTACTACTGTCCTGATAACGCCAAGCGACATAACCATCCGGACGAACCAGAACTGCCCCCGATTCATGGATTTCAGATTTAGCATTCCAGGTACCATAGACATCACGGTAGTCACGTGAACCAATCTGAATTACATCCAGATAAGGCAGATTCAATGATTCAGATGCCTGTTTCCAGCCTTTACCTGATAAACCTGTGAGCAGGGTAAAACGGCCTTTACCTGTAATATCCAAAGTTGATTGCTTTTGACCATTAGCATTGATTAACCAGGTATGTGGTACTTTGGCACCTGGACGCGTGGTTGCTTGCAGATATAACTGCTGATCACGTTCAAATCTTTCAGGCTCAGATTCACTGATGACTGCATTCGATGTATAGCGTTGATTCAGCTCTACGCCTTGAGCATTAAACTCATAGTTTTTGACAGCTAATGCTTTAAATAGTTTCTGGCGAATTTCAGCACCTTGCTCATCTTCCGCAAAAATTCGTTCTAACATCTGCTTTTGAGTCGTGATGCCATGATCGAAACCAAAAACTTCTTTCAGGTATTTATAATCAAAACGCGATTGATTGGCACGTGCGACAATTTGCTTACCTATAGGTGCACGTTCAGCTGTATAAGAATCGAGTAGGGACGGTGCTGCCCAGCCTTTGACTGCATAGGCCAGTTTCCAGCCTAGGTTAAAAGCATCCTGCATACAGGTATTAGAACCTAAACCACTGGATGGTGGATGACGGTGTACCGCATCACCGCCACAGAACACACGGCCTTTAGAATATTCAGTTGCCCAGGTCTGGTTTACATACCAGTAGGACAATTTCTGGATCTCGACTTCTTCGACTTCAGCACCGACAAAGGCATTCAGACGGGCACGAACCTGTTCTTCAGTGACTTGTGGCTCACCTTTGGAAATGTCAAAACCCCAACCCATAATCCATTCATTCCAAGGTGTAATAGCACGTAATAGTCCCATACCCAAGTCGCCAAAGCTGGCTTCAGGATTGACGATCCATTGCAGAATGGCAGGGCGGTGCTGTACGTACTTGGTCAGGTCAGCTTTAAATGTCACATACACTGTGCCCGCACGTGCCATCACGCCTTCAAGCGGTAAATCAAGCTGTTCCAGTACACGTGACTTGGCACCATCCATACCCACCAGATATTTGGCTCTTAAATTGAATTCAGTATTGGTAATTCGGTTCAGGAAGGTCGCAATTACACCATTTTCATCTTGCACATGCGACAGGTATTCAGTGTTGAAATTATAAATCGCGCCACGCTCGCCAGCATTTTTCACCAGTAATGCTTCCATTTTCGGCTGAATCAGATCGACCAATGGACATGGACTGCCTTTAAGATAATCGCCATGACGTTCATCACCAGTACCCCAAGCACTCATACGGGCAATTTCTTCACCGACCAGACTTGTAGTAATCAGGCTTTCACCCATCTGATCCCAAGGCGTGGCAATTTCCTTGACCTGTTCTTCAATCCCAAGATCACGCAATACTTCCATGGCACGCTGGTTAGTGATATGCGCACGTGGACTATTTGCCAACCAGCTAAACTGGGTAAAGAGCTGGACCTTTACACCATAGTTCGCCAAGGCTAAGCCCAAGGTTGAACCAGCAGGACCAGTACCAATAACCAGAACATCAGTGTCATAATGCTGTGTCATACAAGACTCCATGTATATGAGTGAAGATTGGGCAAAAATATTTCGTAATGAAGTCTAGTTAAACAATATGCGCTTATATACGAGTATTCATATAAACTATCTAACTATTCTTATTTTCAATACTTCGATTCAGCTCGTAAGATATCGGCTTTTTCGGCAAGCAGGCAGGCTATGGAACTTCGACATTTACGTTATTTTATTACCGTGGCGCAGGAGCAGAGTTTCACTAGGGCTGCTGAAAAACTGTTTACGGCTCAACCCTCTTTAAGCCAGCAGATTAAAGATCTGGAGCAGGAAGTTGGCGTTAACCTGTTTGAACGTTCTTCACGGAAAATACAGTTAACCGATGAAGGCAGAGCCTTTTTAGCCTATGCAGAAAAAGCTCTGGAAAATGCCAAATTGGCCGTTGCATCAGCACGACAGGTGGCCCAGCAGAAAAATAACCAGATTCATATTGGTTTTCTGAATGTTGCCGAACTAAAAGTCATGCCACATATTTTGGCAAAGCTGAAAAAGACCATACCAGATTTAAAAATTCATCTTCATAGCCTGTTCTGTCTGGAACAGCTTCAACGTCTAAAAAATGCCGAACTAGATCTAAGTATTACCCGTTTTCAGATGGATCATCCGGATTTTGAAAATATCCATTTATTGACGGAACAAATTCACTTGGTTGCAGCCAAGCATTTGCACCCAACCGATCGGGTACTAAAATTACAGGAACTGAAAAATCATACGATTATTATGTGTGATCAGAATGCATCACCCGTATTTTATGAAAGACTCAATGCATTGATGTCTTTTGATCAGCTAAAGCACGATCAGGTGTTGTGGGCGACCAATGTGCTACAGCATATTAACCTGATCAATATGGGCATGGGTTTTAGCTTTGCTCCCGATTATTTATTACGTTTCCTGAATGATGAAGTGAAAGTGATTCAGACAGATCGACCTTTACCCCAGGTAGAACTATATGCAACATTTAACAAGAACTCTCAAAATCCAGCATTGAATATTATTACTCAAGCCCTTAACAATAAAGTAAATGCTTGAAAAAATTGTAGGGATATATGCTTAAACTAATTTATTACGTACCAGATGAACATCTAGAAAAAACCAAGCAGGCTGTATTTGCAACAGGTGCCGGTGGTATTGGAGATTATGCCGAGTGTGCCTGGCAGGTTTTGGGAAAAGGCCAGTTTAAACCATTAAAAGGTGCTGATCCTTTTATTGGAGAAGTGGGTGAACTGGAAGAAGTTGAAGAATGGCGCGTGGAAATGATTGTCCCGGATGAAAAGGCGGTAGAAGTCGCCAAAGCCTTAAAAGGAAGCCATCCTTATGAAGAGCCAGCTTTTGAGTTTATTCAGCTACTGGATATCAAAGTCTAAAGTCGAAATATTATCTACAATCTATTTCATCTCGGCACGTTCACTTTAGCGCGCCGTCAGTCTACATTTAAAAAACAGTCAAACTGCTTTTGTTATTATAAGATTTGCCATAACGCTCCAAATAAAAAATACAATAAGGGAAATAACAATGCAGTGGCCAAAACCGCTGAGCAGCATGCTCAAAAGTACGCTCAGTAAATCCATTCAATATGGTGCAGAAATTCTGCATAACCGTATTCCATATTCTCATGATAATCCTTATCTGGACGGTATATTTGCACCGCAGCGTCAGGAGCATTTTTCGACCCAACTTAAGGTAGAAGGGCAGATTCCGGTAGAGCTGGATGGTGCCCTGATGCGGATTGGCCCAAATCCAATCATGGTTAAAAATCCGAGAAATTATCACTGGTTTACAGGTGATGGCATGATCCATGCTTTGAGGCTAAAAGGTGGTGAAGCCCATTGGTATAAAAGCAGTTATGTCGGTGCTGCCAGCGTTCAGAAGAAACTGCATCGACCACTGATTCCAGGTAAAACACGCGGTGTCGCTGATGCTGTAAATACTAATGTCATTAATTTTGCAGGAAAGATCTGGGCATTGGTCGAAGCAGGTGCTTATCCGATTGAAGTCAATAGCGAACTGGAATCAAAACGCCATCATTTGTTTGAAAATGAAAAGGACCTACCATTTACAGCCCATCCGCATGTTGATCCTGAAACAGGTGATATTCATGCAGTTTGTTATGATGCTTTAAGTCAAAATAAAGTTTTTTATTTGCATATAGATTCGTACGGTAAGCTGAAACATCACGTCGAGATTCCAGTGAAACATGGTCCGATGATTCATGACTGTGCCATTACTAAATCTCAGGTGTTGATTCTGGATCTGAATGTCAATTTCTCGGTTCGCAGTGCTTTAGCAGGCTCGATGCTGCCATATCAATGGAATTCAAAACGACAGGCACGTATTGGCGTATTGCCTTTTGGCGGTAAGGCCACTGATATTCGCTGGTATGAGATTGATCCTTGTTTTATTTTTCATACCGTGAATGCTTATGACTTAAATACGGGCGATATAGTGATGGATGCAGTCGTGCACTCTCAAGCCTTGGTTAGCTCGATTCAGGGACCGATTGAGGATCATGAGATTCGTCTGGAGCGTTTTATCTTCGAACAAGGCACAGGGAAAGTTACGCGGACGGTCTTGTCGAATGTTAAGCAGGAATTCCCTCGGATCAATGAAGCCTATACCGGGAGGCAGTACCGTTATATTTATAGTATTTCCTTTGGTGAGTTTGATGATCCTACTCATATTCGTAGCAATACGGTGATGTGTTTTAATTTAAGAACTCGAACGACAGAAAGTTATTCCTTTGGTGAAAACTGGGTCACAGGTGAGGCGATTTTTGTCCCACGTGAAGATGCTCAAGCGGAAAATGATGGCTGGCTAATGTCTTATGTACATGCTTTAGATTGTAGTCCATCCAAAGTGGTGATTTTGGATGCTCAGCATATTACTGAAGGGCCGATTGCTACGATTCATTTGCCGGTTCGAGTGCCAGTTGGGTTTCATTGTAACTGGATTAATTATCGGAAATTAAGAGCAAATTATTCTTAAATTAATAAGGTAAGAATTTTAAAAATTCTGTAGTTACTAAAATGGCATAGCCTCATAAAGTATGAGAAGTTTTAATATTAGTTCGTAGACTGAGGTTACTTTGAGAGATGAGGAATATATGCCGTAAGGTAACCAAAATCTTTTGTTAGGCAGAAGATTCATCCATGAATCTCTGCCTAACGGCGACATCCATGTCGCCAATCATATAGCAGATAAAAGATTTAAATTTTAAATGCTGCTTAAACCTTTTGAATAAACAACTCACGATCAAAACGATATTGCGGGAAGAACACACCATCTTTCGCACGTTCACCTGCACCAATGACCATCACTGGATATTGCTGATCATTCAGATCCAGAATTTCACGAACCATAGGCTCATCAAAACCTTCCATCATACAGCTGTCAAAACCATAGGCACGTAAAGCCAGTACCAGGTTCTCACAGGCCAGCGCCGTAGTCTTAGTAGCCCAAAGTTTGGCATCAGCAGGACTAAATGCAGAAACCGGCATTTGCTTATCGAGTGTACGTGCGACTTTGAAAGCAACTTTCTTGAAGTTACCAAAGGCATTCAAATAACCGGTCTTGTAGTTGTATGGAATGTACTTATAGTACTTTTTAATTGCTGGTGGCGCTTCAGGGAATGGAAACTCGGTAATATTCAATTTCGCCATTTCATCAATACGGTCGGTACGTGCTACACAGACAATTAATTCAGACGCTGTTTTAGCAGCCAGCTGGCTCATACAGGCTTTGACCAAACGCTTTTTCTTGGATGGGTTTTGCACCACATAGAAAGTCCAAGGTTGCAGATTAGATGAGTTTGGTGCCAGCAGTGCGAGATCTAGACAATTATCCAGTACTTCGGCTGGAATGGGCTTCTTGGTAAATTTACGCACTGAACGGCGACTTTCGATGACCTTACGGAAATTATCTACATCAATGTCCTGAGGAGCAGGTTCGTAATAACGTTTCTTTTCAGGATTGGCACTATCGGTTGTTTGTGAAGTCGTTTGGGAGTTTTCATTAGTCATAAGCTAGATTCTTTCAAAAAAATAAAAGATTGAGGCAGTCTAAACTGCCTCAATTAAAAGATAAGTTTCAGAATTAGTTGAATTGTGTGAAATCAGGTTTCCGTTTTTGCATAAACGCCTGTACGGCTTCTGTCATTTCAGGTGAACCGACACGCTTCATAAAGATCTCAGCTTCATCATCAATACACTCGATAATTTCAGCCAGATTATGCTTCATCAGCGCTTTAGTCTGTTTGATAGAGGCAAGTGGTAAAGCAGCCAAAGTTTGTGCCTGTTTCTGTGCGGTAACATACACATCTTCTTCAATACTATTCACCAAACCAGCACTCAGTGCTTTTTCACTATTAAATCTTTGAGCTGTCAGTAGCAGTTCAGCGGCTTTGTGATAGCCAGCCTGTTGTACTAGCAGCTTGCTAGAAGCACCTTCAGGCGACAGACCCAGACTGACGAATGGAATCTGGAACAGGGCAGTATTGTCACTATAAACCAGATCAGCATGCAGCAGAATCGTTACCCCGATCCCAATCGCAACACCACGAACGGCAGCAATTAAAGGCTTGGAAAATTTTGCAGCAGACTTCAACAGGACAAAAGGAGGGGTATCGCCAGCCTTACCTTGTAGAGGCGTCTGAATAAACTTCATGAAGTCCTGCATGTCATTGCCGGCACTAAAGTCTGCGTCTTGACCACGTAGAATCACCACACGAACACTGTTGTCCTGATCCGCTTCATCCAGCGCCTGGGCTATCCATAGATATAACTCGCCGTAGAGGGCATTTTTAGCTTCAGGGCGATTAATGGCTAAGGTCAGTACGCCATTATCTAAATTCGCATTTAAATGCTGATGCGGTTGTTGAATACAGCTCAGTGTCATCGTACTATCCTTGCTTTATTAATATGAATTTATTGACGCTTATTATGTCGTAAAAATTTCTATACGGCATAACTGATGCGTTCATAAAAGTTAGATGTGCTATGAAATATAAATTTGATTATCTGGTTTTTATTGGTCGTTTCCAGCCATTTCATCTGGCGCATATGCAAACCATTAAAATTGCTTTGCAGCAAAGCCAGCAGGTGATTTTGGCGCTAGGATCAGCGCAGCACGAACGTAATATCAAAAACCCTTTTCTAGCCGCTGAACGTGAAGAAATGATCCTATCGAATTTTTCCGAAGCAGATCAAAAGCGCATTAAATTCGTACATGTGATTGATGTCTACAATGATGAAAAATGGCAAAAACTGGTGAAATTACTGGTTGCTGAAGTAGCAGAGTTAAATGCTAAAGTTGGTCTGATTGGTCACTTTAAAGATGAATCTTCTTACTATTTAAAACTGTTCCCGGAATGGGAAATGGTGGAACTAGATAGTTTGGTCGGTGCCATATCCGCAACTCCATTACGTGAAGCGTATTATCGCGGTGAAGTGATAGAATCAGCCTTTCCTTTGGGAACCAGTGAGTTTTTACATAAGTTTAAAAATACTGAGATTTATCAACAATTGGCACACAAGTTTGAAACCAATGATAAAACCAATCTGAACTAAATCTGTTTTAAGGTGATGAGTTCATTTGATTGTTAGGAAACAACATGATGAATCTAATCCTAAAAAATATAATCTATGCAGGATGCCTTTCAGTAGCATGTATGTCGGCAGCTTATGCCAGCTGGAGCTTGACGCCTAAAAGTAATATAGGTTTTAGCATCAATTCATTAGGTTTGACTGTGGTGAAAGGGAATTTTCAGCAGTTCAAAGCGACCATGCAGTTTGATTCACAAAAACCAGAACAGGCCTCAACTGAATTTACCATGCAGGTAGATAGCTTGGAGGTGTCCAAGCCAAGCCTGAAGAATATGATTATGGGTGAGGATTTGTTTGATGCTTCACGTTACAAAACTGTAAATTTTAAAAGTACCCAGTTTAAGCCAAATGGAACTAACCGTTATCAGGTATTGGGTAATCTGACCTTGCGTGGTGTAACGCGTCCGGTGGTATTTGACACCACATTAACACCAAATAAAAGCAATCCTAATCTACTCGATGTGAAATCAACCACCGTGATTAACCGTTCAGATTTCGGTATGAAAAAAGCGACTGCTGGTGTGGGTGAAAAGGTCAATATTCATCTGACTGGACAGTGGAAAGCCTCATAATTTAGCTTTTCATTTCTTGGGATATGGCAAGCAGCCTAGCCTGAAACAGGATAATTTAAATGCTGTTCTGCCTGTTCCAAAATAACTTGCGTAAGTTGTTTTAAGGCTGGAGACTGCTGTTTCCAGTGATGCCAATATAGCTTCACATCTGTTCTGCATTCGGGAAGAATTTCTACCAGTCTATTTTGCTGTATTCGATCAGCAATCTGATAATCAGGTACCAGTCCATAACCCAACCCGGCAAAGACTGCTTCGGCAAAAGCAGTTGAAGAGGGAATATAATGAAATGGATAGCTTTGCTGTGTTAAGCCAAAGTACTTCAATAAGACATCGCTATGCAGCTGATCCTGACCGTTATAAATAATTGCAGGTGCCTTCCGCAGTGATTCACGATGGATACCTTGGCTAAACCAACGCTGAATAAATGCAGGTGTTGCCACCATTCTATAATTCATCGTACCAATTAACAGCGCCTGACAGCCTTTCATGGCTTGAGCCTGTGAACTGATGCAGGCGTTCACTTTTCCAGTTTCCAAGAGCATATGGGTCTGACTTTGATCCGCAACTTGGAATCTCAGACTGATATTCTCTTTCAGTAAAACTCCAGACAGAGTAGGTAGTAACCATGTCGCCAATGAATCGGCATTAGTCGCAATATGCAGTACATTAAATTCGTCAGCATCTAAACCATAAAATTGCTGTAACAGTTGCTGTTCACGTAAACGCTGTTGTTGTAGGTGTTCCATCAATGTCTGTCCGGCACGGGTAACCTTACAGGGACGTTCGCGTAAGATCAGCACTTGCCCTAAGGCTTTCTCTAGACTTTGTACTCTTAAGGTCACTGCTGAAGCCGTGACATTTAGTATTTTGGCTGCTGCATCAAAACTTTGAGATTCAGCCACTGCCAGAAAGGCATCACAATATTTGGAATTAAGTGACATATATTGCCTAAGAATATTTTAGTTAAGTTTATATTTTCTTAATTATATTTAATTTACAAGTGGAAACAGCATAATTGCGCATATCTGAATTTAAGAAAGATTTGCACAATGTGGAATGCTTATCTACAAGGTGTGTTTATGGGCTTTAGCCTGATCCTTGCCATTGGAGCACAAAATACCTTTGTATTAAAACAAGGACTGAAACAGCAGCATGTATTCTGGGTCTGTCTGATCTGTGCATTATCAGATGCCATTCTGATTGCGCTGGGGGTACTTGGCTTTGGTCACTGGATTCAGCAGCATGACGTGTTTACCCAATTAGCTCGCTATGCTGGCGCACTATTCTTACTAGTCTATGGTGTAATACATTTGAAACAGGCTATACAAGCAGGGCAGTCTCTACAGATTCTGCAAGAGAATTCAGTCAATTCCTTAATCAAAACCTGTCTGACCTGTCTGGGTTTTACCTGGTTAAATCCGCATGTCTATCTGGATACGGTGGTGCTATTAGGTTCTATTTCGGTCAAGTTTCATGACATGAAAGCCTATTTTGCTTTGGGTAGTATGACTGCTTCATTCTTATTCTTTTTTAGCTTGGGCTATGGAGCAAAGCTATTATTGCGTGTGTTTAAAAGTCCACGTGCCTGGCAGATTCTGGATGTACTGATTGCAATAGTAATGTGGGGAATTGCATTATCCCTGATCTTTGCTTGATCCATAAAAAATGAGCCCTGAATGGACTCATTTTTATTAAAAAAAGATTTTAATCAGCTTGTAGCGCTTTTAGATCTTCTAAAACCTGTTCAGCATGACCGGCTGCTTTTACCTTACGATATTCTTTGACCAGTTTGCCATTATGGAAAATGAAAGTAGAGCGCTCAATGCCCATCACTTTTTTGCCATACATATTCTTTTCTTTGATCACGTCAAAGTGCTTACAAAGCACTTCTTCTTTATCACTGATCAGGTTAATGCTCAGATTTTGCTTTTCTGTAAAGTTTTGATGTGCTTTCACTGAATCACGTGATACACCTAGAATTGCCGTATTTAGTGCATCGAATTGGTCTTTTAGGCAAGAAAAGCCTACAGCCTGAGTGGTACAGCCCGGAGTCGAGTCTTTAGGATAGAAATAAATAATCAACCATTCTGCATTACATTGAGCCAGGTTGATTTCACCTGTGGTAGTTGGGAAAGCATGGTCAAGCAAGCTGATTTCAGACATAAAAAACTCCATTGCTGTTGTAATTTTTACAAAAAAATAAGCCACATTATAGTGGCTTATTTATGCAAAGAATAATTAGAAATTATTTCTTGGCAGCAGCAGCTTTTTGAGCCTGTTCAGTTAAAGTTTTTAATTTACCTGTTAACTGAGGACCAAAACATGCCTGCAAGTCTTTATTTTGTTTTTGCACAAAAGCTAAAGTTGCTGGGCTTTTCTTCTGGTTAATAGTGCTTTGGATTTCCCATTTTTGTGCATTGGTTAATTTACCATCTGCTTCAACCGCACAAGTACAGTATTTGCTCACTTCAGAACTGGTCAGCTGTTTGCCTTTACCAGTTTCTTCTTTACAAACATTGATCAGAGCAGCTTTAACATTGGTGCTTTTGTAAGCATTTTGCAGTTTGCTATCATCTGCTTGAGCAGTAGTTGCAAACATAGCAGCGGCTGAAACTAAAGCTGAAAGAACAATATTTGACTTAAAATTTTTCATAAACCCTACCTTGTTATTACGGTATATAACGTGTCGGATCTTCAACACCAGCATCTGCAAAACCTTGTTTACGCAGACGACAGCTGTCGCATGTACCACAGGCACGTCCTTGGTCATCTGCCTGGTAGCAAGATACCGTTTGGCTATAGTCTACGCCATGATCAAGGCCTAAGCGAATGATATTTGCTTTGGATAAATGTAACAGAGGTGTTTCAAATTTGAGTGGTTTACCTTCTACGCCGACCTTGGTCGCAAGACGAGCCATATTGGCAAAGGCTTCAATAAATTCAGGACGACAGTCAGGATAACCAGAATAATCAACAGCATTAATCCCGATCACAATCGCTTCTGCACCAAAAACTTCAGCTGCAGCCAGGGCATAAGATAGGAAAATAGTATTACGTGCAGGGACATAAGTGATAGGAATACCTTCCTGGAGTTGATCAGGCACATCGATACTGTGATCAGTCAGGGCAGAGCCACCCAAATTCCCTAGGTCAATATTGATGACACGATGTTCAACACCAGCACGCGCTGTCAAAGCTCTTGCAGCATCAAGTTCTGTAGTTGAACGTTGCCCATACATAAAACTTAAGGCAATACATTCATAGCGTGCCTGCGCCCAGGCTAAACACGTGGTTGAGTCTAATCCGCCAGATAACAATACAATGGCACGAGGGCGCATAACTAAATCTCCAAAATATTTGATAAATAATTAACGACCAGTTTCATCATTCCACAGCAATTTATGTAACTGTAGCTGGAAGCGAACAGGGAGATGGTCTTCTAAAATCCATTGAGCCAGATCACGTGCCAGTTGCGGCATACGCGCTGTCCCTTTTTCAACTTCAAACGCAGGTGAGAACCAGACCGTACTAACTTTTTCATTCAGTTGGTACTGTTCTACCTGCTGTCTAGACCATTCATAGTCTTCACGATTACAGATCACGAACTTGATCTGATCGTGTTGGCTTAAATGGTCGAGATTGGAAAGCAAATTTCGTGCAACTTCACCAGAAGTTGGGGTTTTTAAGTCTAATACTTTTGACACACGAGGGTCTACCTTAGAAACATCCAGTGCTCCGCTGGTTTCTAAGGAAACTTCACAGCCTGCATCGGCCAGACGTTGCATCAATGGTAGTGCGTTCGGTTGTGCCAGTGGTTCACCACCAGTCACACAGATATAAGGTGTTTTAAAGTTGACTGCGGTTTGAATAATTTCATCTAAGGATTTACGTTCACCACCTTCAAACGAATAGGTGGTATCGCAATAAGTACAACGCAGTGGACAACCGGTCAGACGGATAAAAACCGTAGGCAGACCTGCGGTATTAGCTTCACCTTGTAATGAATAAAAGATCTCCGTGATGCGTAAACCCGCAGACGGATCAGAAACAGGGATAGCGGAAGATCGAAGCGTACTCATAACAAAATTAACCAGGGAAGAAAGAACAGGGTATAAAAATAAAAATCCCTACGATCATGACTGACCGTAGAGACGAAGAGCGACTAAAGCTCTGAGGAACATTAAGTTCCTAAAAAGTTAAGACTTAGTCTTCACGTAACAGATCGTTCAAGCTAGTTTTCGCACGAGTTTTTGCGTCAACTTTTTTCACGATCACAGCAGCATACAGGCTGTATTTACCGCATTTAGAAGGAAGGCTACCAGATACAACTACAGAGCCTGCAGGTACACGGCCGTAGTGGATTTCACCAGTTTCACGGTCATAAATCTTGGTAGACTGACCAATGAATACGCCCATAGAAATCACAGAACCTTCTTCTACGATCACGCCTTCTACGATTTCAGAACGTGCACCGATGAAGCAGTTGTCCTCAATGATGGTTGGGTTGGCTTGAAGTGGCTCAAGAACACCACCGATGCCTACACCACCTGACAGGTGAACGTTTTTACCAATTTGGGCACATGAACCTACAGTTGCCCATGTATCAACCATGGTGCCTTCGTCAACATAAGCACCGATGTTCACATAAGATGGCATCAATACTACGTTTTTCGCTTGGAAAGAACCTTTACGAGCTACAGCAGGTGGTACAACACGTACACCAGCAGCTTTAAACTGTTCTTCAGTCCAGTCGCCAAATTTAGTATCTACTTTGTCATAGAAGCGAAGATCACATGCTTCCATTGGTTTGTTGTCATTCAGTTTGAAAGATAACAATACAGCTTTCTTAATCCATTGATGAACAACCCATTCACCATCGATTTTTTCAGCTACACGTAGAGAGCCATTGTCCAGGCCAGCAATTACTTCCTCAACTGCTTGACGAACTTCAGCAGGACAATCCGCTGCTGTGAAATTCGCACGGTCTTCAAACGCTTGTTCAATGATTGTTGAAAGCTGAGACATGATCTTCCTTCCAGAAAAAAAATTTCCAAGATTTTACACTATATTGAGCAAAGATTAGATGGAAAACATAACTTATAGTGAAATTAATTCCTACGAATTATGGAGAAAAGTGATGTGTCAAGTTTCATTTAAAAATTAATGAATATTTTCATTTATATAGTGCATGATTTAGGCAATATTCAGAAAATTCTCATTAAAAGCATCTAATTAGGATAGGTGTGCAAAAAACCTCATGAAAATCATATAAAAGGCATCAAATGTATCAAAAGTTTACATAAACTCAGCAAAACTTGAATAAAGAGTGATCAGATTGTGAATTAAGATGCAGGCATAACGAAGAGTAAAAACGTTAAAAATAATTTTTTTGAGGAGACACAGATGAAAACTTTTGCTAAATATTTTGCGCTGTCGGTACTTGCTGCGGCAACCACCTCCGTCATGGCAGCCGATGAAGTCATTGTAACCGATGAAGGTGTGGCTGAATTCTCTTTCTTTAAACCAGCATCTGTTCGTGCTGAGATCGGTACGACTGGTTATGGGGGTGCAATCTCATGGAGTGCGAATCCCTATGTAGGTGTAACCTTAGGTTATAACGGTGGTGAGATTTCCTGGTCAGATGATTTATCAGTTAATGGCACAACATATGACTTGGATATGGATAACAATCTTACATATTTAAATGCTGAAATCCGTCCATGGGCGAACTGGTTCTATATGGCTGCTGGCGTGGCTTATATTGATAATGAGTATGGCCTACGTGGACGTCCTGGTACGGATGGTGAAATCAGAATCGATGGTTCAACATTTGGTGCAGATGTAGGGGATGTGGTAGGTAATTTATCTTATAAAAACAATATAGCACCTTATATCGGCATTGGGTTCTCCCCAGCAATTACCAACCGTTGGGGAGTATTTGGTGAAATTGGTGCATATTATAACGGTAACCCTACTGTAGATTTATATAATACAGGCAGTCAGGATGCAGTAAGTGTAAATGGTCGTCCAATTACAGATGCGATTGATGAAGAGAGAGATAAAATTCGTAATGATAATAAATATGAATGGTTACCAGTAGCGAAGCTAGGCGTTAGCTTCCGCTTCTAATCCTATATTCATAAAAAAACGAGCTCCGGCTCGTTTTTGTTATTTCTATTAATAAATCATTAGCTTAATTTATGTATCTAATTTTACTTTAATAAATCAAGTTATAAATTTGAAAGGTTCTTAATATGCAGATATTAAAGCTATGCTTTCCATGCAAAGACAGCAGTGTATTATTAGGAAAATCATGTATGTTATTGAATAATAAATTATTTTATAATTTTCCGATGTTTGATTTTTTAATATATTTACTTGAACTAGATATAAAAAAGAGGCTCAAAAGCCTCTTTTCATCTATTTATACTTGATGGATTAGTCATCCGGATAAGCCACTTTTTTAAGGGCTCTAATGTCTGCATCTGGAGAGCAAAGCGAGATAAATTCGTAACCATAACCGCGTAATAAATGGCCTTTACGTACCGCAATCCACGTCGTATTTACGCCAAAAATATCAGTTTTAATCTGTTTTAAGCGATAGTCACGTTCTGGATCGTATGCCACATCATTGACAATACCGACACCCATATTCAGTTCCACATAGGTTTTGATTACATCAGCATCCAGTGCAGACATCACGATATCAACATCGAAACCAGCTTCCTCAAAGGCAGTATCAATTTTTGAACGGCCTGTGAAACCACCGTGATAGGTAATGATTGGATAATTGGCCAGATCTTCGATACGGATATTATCTTTCTTGGTCAGCGGGTGATTCTGAGGCGTAATAATACTGTGTTGCCAGTTATAGTACGGTACGCTCGCCAAGTTATCTTCAGTGGTTAATGCTTCAGTCGCAATTCCAATATCCGCTTCACCTTGAAGCAGCATTTGTGTAATTTCAACAGGGCTTGCCTGTTGCAGAATCAGGTGAACTTTAGGGAATTCTTTTTTGAACTGGTTCACGATTGGTGGTAATACATAACGTGCCTGAGTATGCGTCGTTGCAATGGTTAATGTCCCTTCATCAACCTTGTTAAAGTCATCTGCCAGACGTTTGATATTGTCTGCATCAACTAACATGCGTTCTACAATGCCGAGCAGTGCCTGACCAGGTTCAGTTAGACCCAATAAACGCTTACCCTTACGGATGAACAGCTGTACACCCAGTTCATCTTCCAGGTCTTTAATATGCTTACTCACACCCGATTGTGAGGTATAAAGCGCTGCAGACGCTTCAGTTAAATTAAAGTTTTGCCGAACAGTTTCTCGAATAATTCTTAATTGTTGGAAATTCATAATTCTATATACCCTATAAGCGGATGGGGCTGAATTTGGCCCCATCTGAATGTGTCTTAAGCGACCTGATTTGCAAATAAATGCAGGTTAAGCGGGCTTAACCATACGGTCTGATTCGGTCGGAATTGATGCGCACGAGCTTCTTCCGGTGTTAATGAAATTTCAATCAGGTTACCCTGACGGTCATTCAGTTCCGCAACAACTTTGCCGGCGATCCATAATTCACGAATAAAGGTGGCTTGAATTGCATTGTCCTGTGGTTGCGCTGAGATACGCAGTTCATCAGGGCGAGCGAAGACAATCACGTCACCTTGTGGATGCTGTTGTGCTGCATCAAATTGAATGCGATCTTCACCCAGCTGAATGATGCCGCCATTATTCTGACCTTCGAAACGGTTGGCTTGACCGAGGAAGTCGAATACGAATGGGGTTTTTGGTGTTTCATATACTTCACGTGGTGAACCAATCTGTTCGACATTACCTTTGTTCATGACCACGATCTGATCGGCAACTTCCAGTGCTTCTTCCTGATCGTGCGTTACAAAAATCGAAGTGATATGCAATTCATCATGTAGGGTACGTAACCAGCGACGCAATTCTTTACGTACTTTGGCATCTAGTGCACCAAATGGTTCATCCAGTAGCAGTACACGTGGTTCAACTGCTAGAGCACGAGCAAGTGCAATACGTTGACGTTGACCACCCGATAATTGAGCAGGATAGCGGTCTGCCAGGAAGCCGAGTTGTACCAGGTCAAGCAGACGCGTTACGCGTTTCTTGATTTCCGCTTCCGATGGACGGGTAGAACGTGGACGCACACGCAGACCAAACGCCACGTTGTCATATACAGTCATATGACGGAATAGCGCATAGTGCTGGAAGACGAAACCAACTTCACGTTCACGCACGTGGGTATTGGTCGCATCTTGGCCTTCCAGAATAACTTGACCGCCGTCTGCAGATTCAAGCCCGGCAATGATACGCAGCAGGGTAGTTTTACCACAGCCTGATGGGCCAAGAAGTGCTACAAGCTGACCATCTGGGAAATCCAGAGAAATGTTTTTCAGTGCATGGAATGCACCAAAGTGTTTTTCAATATTTTTAACTTGAATACTCATGTGGGCATTCCTTAAGAAACTGTTGATTCATCATTACGTTTGTTCTGTTTTTCCTGGCGCAGTTCTACCCAGGTTTTAAGCACCAAGGTCACAATTGCGAGGAGAGCCAGGAGTGAAGACACAGCAAACGCAGCACTGAAGGTATATTCGTTATAGAGAATTTCGACGTGTAATGGCAGGGTGTTGGTCTCACCACGAATATGACCAGATACTACCGATACTGCACCGAATTCACCCATGGCACGTGCATTACACAGAATCACGCCATAGATCAGACCCCATTTGATATTTGGCAGGGTCACTTTCCAGAAGGTTTGCCAGCCTGATGCACCGAGTACAATCGCAGCTTCTTCTTCTTCGGTACCTTGTGCTTCCATTAAAGGAATCAATTCACGTGCTACGAATGGTACGGTAATAAACACAGTCGCTAATACAATCGCAGGTACGGCATACAGGATCTTGATGTCATTATCCATCAACCAGCTGCCCATCCAGCCTTGAGTACCAAAAATCAGTACCAGCATCAGACCTGCGATTACCGGCGAAACCGAGAATGGCATATCAATAATCGTGGTCAGGATCGATTTACCTGGGAAGTTAAACTTCGCTACTGACCAAGCTGCAGCTACACCAAACACGACGTTGAGCGGTACTGCAATGACAGCTGTTAGCAATGTCAATTTGACAGCAGATAATGTGTCTGGATGAACCAAGGCTTGTGCATATACGCCGACACCTTGCTTGAATGCTTCTACAAAGACCAATACCAGTGGCAAGATCAGGCAGCTCAAGAAGAAAATCAGTGCAATGGTAATCAGGGTATAACGTACCCAAGTCGGTTCACGTGTCGCATCACGGGATTGCAGCTTTTCAGCAAGTGCATTGCTGTTGGTATTTAAACTCATCGTGCAGTTCTCCCTGTGCGACGGCTAGCCCAAGCTTGTAATAAGTTAATCAGGAATAACATCACAAATGAAATCAAAAGCATCACGACAGCAATCGTAGTTGCGCCAGCATAGTCATATTCTTCCAGACGGGAGATAATCATCAGTGGTGCAATTTCCGTTTTAAACGGCTGGTTACCGGCAATGAAAATTACTGAACCGTATTCACCTACACCACGTGCAAATGCCAGAGCAAAACCTGTAATTAATGCAGGCAGCAGAATCGGGAAAATGACTTTGGTCACGATTTGGAAACGGTTTGCCCCGAGTGCAGAAGCAGCTTCTTCAAGTTCAGTTTCCAGATCAGACAATACTGGCTGAACTGTACGGACTACAAATGGAATACCAATAAAGATTAGTGCCAGCGTAATACCCAACGGGGTATAAGCCACTTGAATGCCTAATGGTTCCAGATACTGACCGATCCAGCCTGTTGGTGCATAGAGTGAAGTTAATGCAATACCAGCAACGGCAGTAGGTAATGCAAATGGTAAATCGACCAAAGCATCGACAATACGTTTGCCTGGGAAGCTATAACGTACCAGACACCAAGCCAGTAACAGACCAAACACCACATTGATCAGGGCTGCCATAATGGCAGCACTAAAGCTCAGCTGAAGTGATTTGAGAATACGTTCAGAGCTTAAGATTTCCCATAAACCTTCCCAACCAATGCCGAGCGACTTGATGAAGACGGCAGACAATGGAATAAGAACGATTAATGACAAATACGCTAGGGTAAAGCCTAGAGATAGACCAAATCCTGGCAGCACTCGGGATCGCTGCGACATGATTACTCCTCAAAAGAGAGAATGCTAATTGAATACAACCAGCGAATATTAAAAATGAAATTTGCGACAAGCATAATTTGCGACATCTAAAATGCAAATTTAAAAAAATACTTGCTTTCATCAGTATTACTGATATGTTGCATCGACATCTCTGAATTTAGATATTGTTTAATCTCAGGGAAGGGGCCGAAGCCCGAAGCAACATTGACATGACCGACTGCCCCCAAATTGACCGGCTTGATTTTCCAGGATTTGGCAAAATCATGTGCATCTTCGAAACTGAGCCAAGGATCATTTTCACTGATCAACATGACGGTTGGAACCTGAAGCTTGATCTGATGGAAATACGCGCTGTAATCCACTTGGCTATCACGTGCAAAGCCATTTTCACCAAAACGGGACGGATTGGCCGGAGCCACCAGAACCAGCTTTTTAATTTTTCGACATAATTCTGGATGCTGGTCAAGTACTGCAAGACTGGTCAGGCAGCCAAAGCTGTGTGCCACGATTTCAATATCATCTTCAATCTGCTGTACAGATTTTACAAACTGCGCTACCCAGGTACTGAGTACCGGATGATTCCAGTCCTGCTGTTGAACACGAGAGCATTGCATCAGGCCACGTTGCAACCAGGATTGCCAGTGATTATGTTCACTGCCACCAACACCTGGAACAATGAGGGTATGTATCATGCGAATGCTCCTTGTCTGTTCAATGCGAAACTTATTTCGCTGTATTCGCTTTTACGATTTGATCGAAAACGCCGCCATTTTCAAAGTGAGCTTTTTGCACTTTATCCCAACCACCAAATTCCTGATCAATGGTCACAAGTTTTAATGGCTTAAATACTTTGCTGTATTTCGCTAGTACTTTTTCATTACGTGGGCGGTAGAAGTTACGTGCTGAAATTTCTTGACCCAATGGTGAGTACAGGAAGTTCAGGTAACCTTGCGCAAGATATTTGTTGCCTTTTTTCGCTACTGTTTTTTCTACAATCGCCACTGGTGGCTCAGCCAGAATAGATAGTGAAGGCGTTACGATTTCGAATTTGCCTGGTTGTTCACGAATGGCTAAATGTGCTTCGTTTTCCCAAGCCAGTAATACGTCACCGATACCGCGTTCAGCAAAAGTTGTGGTTGAACCACGTGCGCCAGAATCGAGTACTTTAGTTTGTTTATAGATTTTGCGAACGAATTCTTGTGCTTTGGCATCATTACCACCTGGTAAGTGTTTTGCATAAGCCCAAGCAGCTAAATAGTTCCAGCGTGCACCACCCGAAGTTTTTGGATTTGGTGTGATAATCGCAACATTTGGTTTAACCAGATCACCCCAATCCTTAATATTCTTTGGATTGCCTTTACGCACCAGGAATACGATGGTTGACGTATAAGGTGTCGAGTTTTGTGGTAGTTTTTTCTGCCAGTCAGCAGGAAGTAATTTCGCTTTTTCTGCAATGACATCGATATCGGCAGCCAGTGCTAAAGTCACCACATCTGCTTCAAGACCATCGATTACAGCACGAGCTTGTTTGCCTGAACCACCATGTGATTGTTTAAAGTTAATGGTTTGACCTGTACGGCTTTTCCAGTATTTACCAAATTCTTTGTTTACATCTTCATAGAGTTCACGCGTCGGATCATAAGAAACATTCAGAAAGTCACGCGCTGCTGCACCAAAAGAAGTTGCTGAAATAATAGCAGCCAGAACCCCGATTTTTAATTTTGTTGAAATGCTCATGTGAACCTCAAACTCTTACACGTTTTGTAACATGAGTGAAGAATAAACCTATTCTTTATGCATAAAAAATAATTAAAAATGAATTTTATATGAAAATAAAAGATAAGTAATTAGGTAAGTACCTGAAACAAGAATGGCCTTATTCAATAAGGCCATTTTTTATGCATTTATAAGTAATTATTTTGCACTATTCGCTTTTACGATCTGGTCAAAGATACCGCCATTGTCAAAGTGTTGTTTCTGAACTTTGGTCCAGCCGCCAAATTCTTTATCGATTGTCACCAGTTTCAGTGATTTAAATACATTGCTATATTGTTTTAACACTGTTGCATTACGTGGGCGATAGAAGTTCTTCGCTGCAACTGTTTGACCTGCAGGTGAGTACAGGTAGTTCAAGTAAGCTTTAGCCAGATTTTCATTGCCATCTTTCTTGGCATTTTTCTCTACAATTGCGACTGGTGGTTCAGCCAGAATAGAAAGAGAAGGCGTGATGATCTCGAACTTGCCCGGCTGTTCGCGAATCGCTAAATGCGCTTCATTTTCCCAAGCAAGCAATACGTCACCGATACCACGCTCAGCGAATGTAGTCGTTGCACCACGTGCACCTGAATCCAGTACTTTGGTTTGTTTATAGATCTGACGCACGAAGTCTTGTGCTTTAGCATCGTTACCACCTGGTTGGTGTTTTGCCCATGCCCAAGCTGCTAGGTAGTTCCAGCGCGCGCCACCAGAGGTTTTAGGGTTTGGTGTAATGATGTCTACACCTGGTTTCACCAGATCGCCCCAGTCCTTAATGCCTTTCGGGTTGCCTTTTTTAACGAGGAAGACAATTGTTGAGGTATATGGCGTCGAGTTTTGTGGAAATTTCTTCTGCCAGTCTTTTGGTAACAGACCACGTGCAGCAATTTCATCAATATCTGCTGCCAAAGCCAGGGTAACTACGTCTGCATCTAGACCATCAATGACTGCGCGAGCTTGTTTGCCTGAACCGCCATGTGATTGTTTAAAATTAATATCTTGGCCAGTAGATTTTTTCCAGTAAGCACTGAATTCTTTGTTAAAGTTGTCGTACAATTCGCGAGTTGGGTCATAGGATACGTTTAAGAAATCCTTTGCAGACACGCTAAATGCAGTTGCTGAAATCAGTGCTGCGAGTACCCCGATTTTTAATTTACGGATGTTCATATTTGCCTCAAGTGTTCTTGGTTTTTGTTGAATGAGGCAAGAATAGCTGGAGTTTTTTTGCATAAAAAATAATTAAAAAAGAATTTTATGTGAGTAAAACAGATATATGGATGGTGTATAGCTTTGCCTGCTGTCGCATCCGCCTGAGAGGTGAAAAATTATGTTGTGTTTTAAAAATGCACAACAAGTCAGTCAGATAGATTTGCTTGATCGCGCCTTTCATTATGGCGATGGTTGCTTTACGACAGCTCGAATTCATAATAACCGTATTGAGCTGCTGGAACGGCATTTATCTCGTCTGCATATAAGCAGTCAAAAAATGCAGCTACAAGCGGACTTAAGCCAGATTGATGCAACGCTGCAAGAATTATATAAATTAGAGTCTAGCTTAAACGGCACTTTGAAAATTATCCTGAGCCGAGGCATTGGCCAGCGCGGCTATAGCCTGCCAGATCATCCAGCAGATGTTTGGGTATATTACTATCCGCAAATGCTTCAAGAACATCATTTTGAGCAGATTGAAAGTGGGGTACTCAATACTGCACTTGGCTTATGTATGCCGCAGTTAGTGGGCTTGAAAACCCTGAACCGTTTAGAACAGGTCATGCTGAAACAGGAAGCAGACCAACAAGGCTGGAGCGAAGCACTGGTCTGTGATGTACAGGGTGAAATTGTCGAAGGGGTGAGCAGTAATTGTTTTTTAAGGATAAACAATACATGGATTACCCCAGAACTTCGCTATAATGGCGTCAGCGGGGTGATGCGTGCCGAGATTCTGGCGCGTATGCTGCAGCAAGGTATTGTTTGCGAACGGCGCAGTTTGGATATGAGTGAGATAGCTTCTATTCAGAGCCTGTTCTTCTGCAATGCACTCAGCCCTATGAAAATTGTTACTCAATTTGAACAGAAAACGCTGGATACAGATGCCTGTATTGAGTTATTTCATCGTCTTCATTTACATCAGATCATTTAAAATATGTCCGCCAGCAAATCTACACGAAAAAAGAAAAATAAAGCAAAATCAGCTTTTCCAATGAAAGGTGTATTGGTCGTTGTACTGGGTCTTGTGTTGATCCTAGCCGTAATTCTCAAAAGCAGCTTGTTTAAAGATTATCCGGTTCAAGGTGAAAAACAGATGCTGGCGATCAGTGCTGGGGATACCTATTCCGGTTTCATCGACCGTCTTGCCAAAGAAAGTCATGTCAGCTTCCCGATTCTGCTGAAAATCTATCAGCGCTTTATCATTCATGACACGATGAAAGCGGGTGTTTATGAAGTGACTGAGGGTATGAGTATCCGTCAAGTTCTGGAAATGATTTCCAACTCTGAAAATGCTCAAATGAACCGTATTCTGGTGATTGAAGGTACGACCTTTAAACAGCTGGTTGAGACATTGAAGAAAGATGAGCTGGTCACGAAAGAAGTAGTGAATCTGCCAACTGATCAATTACTAAAAGAACTTAATATTCCATTTAATCATCCGGAAGGCCTGTTTGCACCAAATACCTATTTCTTTGCCAAAGGTGAAACTGACCGTAAGATTCTGACCGATCTACATCGTCATCAGATACAGGCGCTCGACGAAGCCTGGAATAATCGTGCCAATGATCTTCCATATCAGAATAAGTATGAAGCACTAATTATGGCTTCGATTATTGAGAAAGAGACCAGTCTAGACAGCGAATTGGAGCAGGTGTCTGGTGTATTTGTACGCCGTTTGAAAATCGGCATGCGTCTGCAGACCGATCCAACCGTGATTTACGGTATGGGTGATAATTACACAGGCAATATTACCCGTCAGGACCTACGTACTCCAACGCCTTATAACACTTACACCATGGCTGGCCTACCACCAACACCAATTGCCTTACCAAGTAAGAAAGCCATTGAAGCAGCCATGCATCCGGATAATTCCCAAAATATCTATTTTGTTGCAACCGGGAATGGCGGGCATAAGTTCAGCAGTAATCTGCAAGATCACAATAGAGCAGTGCAGGAATATCTCTCTGTTTTACGTTCAAAAAATTAAGGAGTGAGCATGTTTATCAGCTTTGAAGGCACTGAAGGTGTAGGGAAAACCACGCTCATTCGTCGTATCTATGATGATTTTATTGCACAGGACAAAGAAGTCGTACTGACTCGTGAACCGGGTGGCACACCGATGGCTGAGCAGATCCGCTCGTTATTGCTGGCTGTGAATCATGAAGAAGCGATGTGTAATGACACAGAGTTATTACTGATGTATGCTGCACGCGCTCAGCATCTGGCACAAGTGATTCTTCCAGCACTCGAAGCAGGTAAAATTGTATTGTGTGACCGTTTTACTGATGCGAGTTTTGCCTATCAATGTGCAGGGCGCGGACTCAGTGAAGATAAACTGAATTTACTGAATGATAACTTTGTAGCGCGTATGCCAGATGTTACTTTCTGGTTAGATGCACCGATTGAACTAGGTATGAATCGTGCTCGTGAACGTGGTGCACTAGATCGTTTTGAACAGGAGAAAGTCTCTTTCTTTGAAAAGGTTAGGGCGGGTTATGAAACGCTGTGGCAACGTCATCCGCAACGTATGAAGCGTCTTGATGCGACGCAAACACCGGAACAGGTTTTTGTCCAAGCTATGACGGAATTACAGGCTGTCTGAGTAGTCAGATTTAAATCACTTTAATTCTCTAAAAATCTTCTATATTGCTTTCAATATGGAAGATTTTTTTATGAAAAGTACCATTGAACAGATTCAGCAATTTTTAGAAGCCGAGTTTCCGCAAAGCCTAGAGTATTGTGAAGTCATCGATGTCCAGCCACAGGCCTCAACCGTTCGTTACCGTGTGAGTAACAGTCAGTTGCGCCCAGGCGGGACCATTTCTGGACCGACTATTATGACTATCGCAGACTTTTGTTTGTATGTTGCGATTCTGGGAGAAATTGGACTGGTGGGTTTAGCTGTGACCACCAATATTAATATTAATTTTCTGCGTAAACCGAATGGACAACGTAATTTGATTGGTGAATGTCGTCTGATCAAGGTTGGAAAAGCGCTCATTGTTGGGGAAGTCTGGGTCTATTCTGAGGGCGTGGAAGAACCTGTTGCCCACATTACCGGAACCTACGCGATTCCACCTAAATCAGTATCTTAATCACATAAAATAAAAGAACCGTATATTGTATCAATAATAATGAAAAATATGTGGATTCAATAATTTATCGTTTAGTTATAATTTATCCAGCTGATTTCGGAATCGCTATACAAAATCTTTTCCTGCACAAATAATGAGGCAAAACTTGCCGGAAGATTGGGGGGATCAATGGCGACCGCAGATCATGAAGTTGTGCAGCTGTTTCAGCAGAAGCTGCATCCACTTGCTGGAAAACTGGTAGAGATGCTTAATGAGCATTATTCTCATCAGACTGAACGCCGTGGTTGTGGCTATACTCAGGCCACACGTGTACTCGCAGAATATATCAATACTGTACGCGAATCGCAGGAATTTCAGGATCTCAAATTATTTGATGACTTTAATCACAAAGCACTGAAATCTATTCTAGATCAGCAGGGTTTGTATGATCTGCAACTGAATTCTTGGCGCAATCTGGATTTGAATATTCAGCTCAATCAGTTTATCAGCACCGCTGTAGATAGCGATTTCAAGCAATGTGTAATGCAAGTTCAAGAACAGCAAAAGGTTCTACGTAGTATTCAAGAGCAGGCACAACTGGAAGAAAGCAAGCTGCTTTGTGCCATGATTGAAGATGTGATCTTGCCAAAGACAGCAGTTGATACGGACTTGGTAGAGCTACGCAAAACTGTAGAGAAGCCAAAAGTTGGTTCATGTCCAATGGCGGAAAATTTCTTTTTGAAAATTGCCCACCATCGGGTGCTGCGTGGCGGCGAGATTAATATTTTTGTGGATCATCAGAATCGCCCATTACTTCTCGAAAAATTGAATATGGGCGATAACCATTCCTGTATCAGTCTGGTGCCGCTATTGATGAATGGTGTGCGTCTGCCAGCGGGTTCCTTGTTTTCGGTGGATTATGACCGTGACACCATACAGAACAAACAGCCGAACAAGAAGTATAAGGGCTTTGTGATCCCTTATGATGAGATTGCGGGATTCTGGTTCCTGCGTCTGACCACACTGGCTGTGTCACCGCAGAATCGTAAGCGTGCTTTCAGTACCCATTTTCAGCAGCAAGTGGACAATGGTTTGTACAGTCCAGGTACGACTGAGCTGCAACAATTGTTCGACGTCGCGCAAGCACAGCTCTAAGGCCATTTCATATGCTTGATGTTTGTTATTCGCCTGACTATTTTGCGCATACGCATACCAATAGCATGGAAAAACTCGCCGCAGTGGCTGAGGCATTGAAGTCTTGGTCGAGCATCCATTTCCATGAACCTGAAGATTTGGATCTGGACCTGCTCAAGCAATTGCATGATCCGAACTATGTAGAGGCATTTCTGACTGGAACGCCTGAAAAACTGGCTACCTTTGCTGGTTTTAAGCCGTGGAATGAACAGCTTCGGAATGCGGTACTGAAAATTAATTCAGGTCAGATTTTGGCAGCTGAACTGGCCTGGCAGCATGGTATCTCCGCTAATATTGCTCAAGGCTTTCATCATGCAGTTTATGAATATGGTGGTGCTTTTTGTACCTTGAATGGTTTGGCTTTGGTGGCGCAAAAGTTTTCAGATAAGCGTATCTTTGTGCTGGATTGTGACCAGCATGGGGGGAATGGCACAGCAGAATTTACCCGCCGTCTGGATAACCTGTTTAGCTTTAGTATTTTTGGTTTGCCTTTTGGCTGTCCAAGCTATGAACGTGCAGTGACACGGCATATTCATAAGGATCAAGGTAATTTTAATGAATACAGCCAAGCGATTCATGAAGGCTTTGAACAGGCCTTGGCTTGGAAAGCTGATCTGATTATTTACCAGGCGGGGATGGATTGCCATCAAGATGATCCTTTTGGATCTTCCTGGCTGACCACTGAATTGCTGCAACAGCGTGAAGAGCTAGTATTTAGTCTGGCTAAAAAGCATCACATTCCCATGATGTTCGTATTGGCAGGTGGCTATCAAAACTTGGAGCAGTTGGTTCAGATTCACCTGAAAACTTTTGAAGCTGCGGTAAAAATTTATAGCACATAAAAAACCGGATCTGATGATCCGGTTTTTTATGATTCAATGCTTAAACTTCAGCAGTATTGACCAAAGGTTGTTCTACTTCAAAGCTTGGTGGAATCAAGACAGTTTTACGCAACTCTGGTAGTAGGTCTGGATAGTCTAAGGTAAAGTGCAGACCGCGGGATTCCTTACGCTGCATAGCACAACGCACAATCATCTCTGATACTAGTACTAGATTACGCAGTTCAATCAGGTTTTTACTAACCTGATAATCTTGATAATACTCGGTGATTTCTTTTTTTAGCATCTCGATGCGGTGCAGGGCACGTTCCAGACGCTTGGTGGTACGCACGATACCGACATAATTCCACATGGTCTGACGCAGCTCATCCCAGTTTTGCAGAATGACGACATCTTCGTCCGGATTGGTGACCTGCGAATCATCCCAGGCAGGTACTTCAGAAGCAGCTTGCTCATCTTTAAAGTTTTCCTGAATATGCTTGGCCGCACTCATGCCATAAACAAAGCATTCTAAAAGTGAGTTACTGGCCATACGGTTAGCACCATGCAAACCGGTATAAGAAGTTTCACCAATCGCATAAAGACCCGCAATATCGGTCTGACTGTTTTCATCTACAACCACACCACCACAGGTATAGTGTGCTGCTGGAACCACCGGAATCATTTCCTTGGTGATATCGATGCCCAGTTCAAGCAGACGTGCATACAGGGTTGGGAAGTGCTCTTTGACAAAGGCTTCATTTTTGTGAGTGATGTCCAGCCAGACATGACGGATACCGAGACGTTTAATCTCATAGTCAATCGCACGCGCCACGATATCACGTGGTGCCAGTTCTGCACGTTCATCAAAACGCAGCATGAAACGTTCACCATCCGGTAAACGTAAGTATGCACCTTCACCACGCATGGCTTCAGTAATCAGGAAGGAACGTGCTTGTGGGTGATACAAACAGGTTGGGTGGAACTGGTTAAATTCCATATTGGCTACGCGACAGCCCGCACGATAAGCCATGGCAATCCCATCACCTGTCGCGATATCTGGATTGGAGGTATATAGATAAGCTTTCATCGCACCGCCACAGGCAAGGGCTGTAAATGGTGCCAGAAAAGTATGCACCTGTTCGGTTTTTTCATCTAAGGCATATAAACCGAGTGCACGGTTTTCGCCGGCATGACCAAGTTTTTTCGAGCAGATCAGGTCAATGGCAATATAATTTTCAAAAATATGAATATTCTGCTTTTCTTGAGCACGCTGTACCAACGTAGTTGAGATTGCGCGTCCTGTAGCATCGGCTGCATGAATAATACGACGTTGAGAGTGACCACCTTCACGGGTCAAATGCAATTGTTCCTGTTCATCCAGAGTGAACTGCACCCCATGCTTGAGCAGGAAATCGACCGAAGGCTTGCCGCCTTCAACAGTCTGCTTGACCGCCTCCATTTCACATAGCTGCGCCCCAGCTACCATGGTGTCATCAATATGTTGTTCAAGAGAATCTGTTTCATCAAGTACCGCTGCCACACCCCCTTGGGCATAAAAAGTACTTGCATCCGTAAGCGTTGATTTGGCTAAAACCGCAATATTAAAATGTTCTGGTAGAGATAAGGCTAAACTTAAACCGGCGCCGCCGCTGCCCACAATAATCACATCAAAATGATGTGTCGTGTGTAAATTAGACATGACAATTCAGCTAACTGAAAAAAGTTCGGTTATCACAGCGCTTTTTTGTACAAAAGGCAAGCATTTATCTGCTCATAAATTTATGAAAAAAAGTAATGAAAGCTAAAACTTAAAGACCTTTTAAAAGGCATAATGCCCATACTTAAAATAAGAACATTTTGTTACTTAAAAATTGTATCGTTTGTGATAAAACTTTTTTAAAAAAGATTTATCAATCATTTGAGTGAATAAATATATGAAAATCTTGGATGTTAAACATGGAATATTTGCAGCAACATTGACGATGACTGCATTGCAGGCGGGGGCAGCCACTCCAGTTGATTTTTCAAATCTGGTTGCACAAGTCAGCCCGGCAGTGGTCAGTGTCAATGTTGTTAAAAAGATGTCCGAAGAAGAACTCTTACAACAACAAATTCCAGATATTTTGCGCCGTTTCTTCGGTAATCAGGTGGTGATTCCTCAACCTCGCGCACCTCAGGAAAAGACGGGTTATGGCAGTGCCTTCTTTATCAGTAAAGATGGTTATCTGCTAACCAACCATCATGTCATTGAAAACGCGTCCAAGGTAACCATTACCTTAAATGACCGTCGTGAGATTGATGCGACTGTGGTTGGTAGTGATGAACGTACTGATGTGGCTTTACTGAAAGTGACAGGAGCCGGTTTCCCAGAATTACGTACGGGTGATGTGGAGCGTTTACGTGTCGGTGAGCCTGTACTTGCCATTGGTTCTCCATTTGGTTTTGACTATTCAGCTTCTGCCGGGATTGTCAGTGCCAAGATGCGGAACATGATGGGGGAAACAGCAGTACCTTTCATCCAGACTGACGTGGCACTCAACCCAGGTAACTCTGGTGGGCCATTGTTCAACCAGCATGGTGAAGTGGTCGGGGTGAACTCACGTATTTTTAGTGGTACTGGCGGTTATATGGGTCTATCGTTCTCTATTCCAATTGATGTAGCGATGGAAGTGGCAGACCAATTGAAACGCAATGGTAAAGTCACCCGTTCTTATCTGGGCGTAAGTCTGCAGGATATTGACCGCAACCTGGCAGAATCTTACAAGTTGTCTAAGCCGGAAGGTTCGCTAGTAACCCAGATTGCACCAAACTCACCAGCGGCTAAAGCTGGCTTACAGGCAGGGGATGTAATTCTTAAATATAACGGCACCAATATTTCCCGTACCAGCGAGTTACTGAACTATCTCAACCGTTCTGCACCAAAACAGCAGATCCAGCTAGAAGTACTACGTGATGATAAGCGCCGTAATATCAATGCGACTTTAAGTACAGCGCCAGATGATACGCCAGCGAATGCCAGCAATCAGGCGCAACCGAATAAGGGACCAGTGATTGGAGTAACGATCCGTAATCTAACACCGAATGAAATGAGTAGTCTGGATATCAAAGGTGGCGTGGTGATTCAGGATGTCCGTCCTGGTGGAATCGCAGCACAGGCCCGTATTATGCCAAATGATGTGGTGACTAATATTAATGGCAAGACTGTTTTGAATAGCAACCAGTTTGTGGAAACTGTATCTGAATTGAATAAAGGCAGCGTGGCGCGGGTAACGCTGATCCGTCAAGGACAGCGCGTCATCGTGGGTATGCGCGTCTCGTAAACGTATCTTCATGTGAAAAAACCGTCTGTACTCAGGCGGTTTTTTAATATTTGGCAATTTACCCTACGAATAAATTCTGTAGACTCTAAGGCGCTAAATGATCTAAAGGATAAGAGACGCGTGAAGGGTATTTTTGACCTAAAGTTAACGGTAAAACCAGAACATATTGATATTTTAGGACATGTAAATAACGTAGTTTACGTGCAGTGGATGCAGGATGTGGCAACCGCACACATCGAACGGATCGGTTTGGGTCTACAGCAATATCTGGAACTGAAACATGCCATGGTTGCAGTAGAGCATCATGTGCAGTATCGCAAAGCTGCATTTGAAGGGGATGAACTGATTCTGCGTACCTGGCTGAATGACATCAATGCGCTTTATTCATTTCGTCAATATGCATTCTATCGTCCAGCTGATCAGACACTGTTATTCACTGGAAGTACGCAATGGGCCTGTGTGGAGATTGCCACTGGTCGTCTGAAGCGGATGTCGCCGACATTTACTCAGGCCTCTCAACCCTTAACAGCAGATATCAATCCTTTGGATTTTAGTCAGTTGTATCTGGCAGATTAAATATCAGCGTTGGAGCTGATTTGTTTGGATATCTGGATAAATTGCTCTGATCTTGGCAGAACATGAATAGAGTGCTTTCATCACAGGCTGACTAGTAGATTGCGCCTGGAAAATATAATTCTTTTTCTGTAACTGCATTCTGCTATAATCCTCGGCAATTTCTATTCGGCTTTTGTTGTGCAATCCCTTTATATTGCATGGCGCGTTTTTTTCTCAAGGTAGCCCATGGCGCAAGCTAAAAAATCTGTTGATATTAAAAACATTCGTAACTTCTCGATTATTGCGCATATTGACCACGGTAAATCGACCTTGGCGGATCGATTCATTCAAACCTGTGGTGGTTTGCAGGATCGTGAAATGCAGGCTCAAGTTCTTGATTCTATGGAACTTGAACGCGAACGTGGGATTACCATTAAAGCGGCATCGGTGACCTTGTACTATACACACCCGAATGGTCAGGAATATCAGCTAAACTTCATTGATACGCCGGGACACGTGGACTTCTCTTATGAAGTATCGCGTTCGCTTGCAGCGTGTGAAGGTGCACTACTGGTTGTAGATGCAGCACAGGGTGTGGAAGCACAGTCTGTTGCCAACTGCTATACCGCGATTGAGCAAGGCTTGGAAGTACTGCCAGTTCTGAACAAGATCGACTTGCCACAGGCTGAACCTGAACGTGTAATTCAGGAAATTGAAGACATTATTGGTATTGAAGCAACTGAAGCACCGACCTGTTCTGCAAAAACAGGCTTAGGTATTGAAGGTGTGCTTGAAACGCTGGTGAATGTGATTCCTGCGCCAACTGGTGATCGCGATGCACCACTGCAAGCATTGATTATCGACTCATGGTTCGATAATTACCTCGGCGTAGTGTCTCTGGTTCGTGTGAAACAGGGTCGTGTGCGTAAAGGCGATAAAATGTTGATGAAATCAACAGGCCAAACACACATTATCACTTCAGTCGGTATCTTTAATCCAAAACATACTGAAACCGATATTCTTGAAGCGGGTGAAGTTGGCTTTGTGATTGCGGGTATTAAAGACATCTTTGGTGCGCCAGTCGGTGATACAATCACATTAGCCTCAACCCCTGATGTTGAAGTATTGCCAGGTTTCAAAAAGGTAAAACCACAGGTTTATGCGGGTCTATTCCCGATTGATGCCAGTGACTTTGAACCGTTCCGTGAAGCGCTGCACAAATTACAGATTAACGACTCTGCTTTGTTCTTTGAACCTGAAAGTTCGGATGCACTGGGCTTTGGTTTCCGTTGTGGTTTCCTGGGTATGCTGCACATGGAGATCGTACAAGAGCGTTTAGAGCGTGAATATGATCTGGATCTGATTTCATCTGCACCGACTGTAATTTATGAAGCGGTGATGAAAAATGGTCAAACAATCTACGTCGATAGCCCGTCAAAAATGCCTGATGGTTCAACTGTAGAAGACCTGCGTGAGCCGATTGCAGAATGTCATATCCTGGTGCCGCAAGAATACCTGGGTAATGTCATGACCTTGTGTGTTGAGCGCCGTGGTGTGCAAAAAGACATGAAGTTCATGGCGAACCAGGTGTCGATTACTTTTGAAATTCCAATGGCTGAAGTGGTCATGGACTTCTTTGACAAGTTGAAGTCTTGCTCACGTGGTTTTGCATCACTGGACTATAACTTTGTCCGTTTTGAAAGCTCATCATTAGTTAAAGTTGATGTCCTGATCAATGGTGAAAAAGTGGATGCTTTGGCGATGATCTGTCACCGTCAGGATGCACGTCACCGTGGTATTGCATTGGTTGAGAAGATGAAAGATCTGATTCCACGTCAGATGTTTGATGTGGCGATTCAGGCAGCTATCGGTGCGCAAATTATTGCCCGTTCTACTGTAAAAGCGATGCGTAAAAACGTATTAGCAAAATGTTATGGTGGTGACGTGTCACGTAAGAAGAAACTTCTTGCGAAACAGAAAGAAGGTAAGAAACGTATGAAACAGGTGGGTAGTGTTGAAATCCCACAAGAAGCGTTCTTAGCAGTATTAAAAGTCGAACGCTAATATAAGGATAATAAGCTCATGGATTTTGATTTTAATTTGATTCTTGTTCCTGCTACGCTGTTTTTTATTGCAGTCTGGCTGCTTGATAAGTTTGTCCTGAAACAACGACAGACCCAAGGCAAGGGCAATGAAAATTTTATCATTACCTGGGCTTATGACTTCTGGCCAGTGCTGACTGTTGTGCTGGTGTTGCGTTCATTTTTGTATGAACCTTTTAATATTCCATCTGATTCCATGGTGCCAACTTTGGAAACAGGTGACTTCATTCTGGTAAATAAATTCGACTACGGTGTGCGTCTCCCAATCGTCAATAGCAAGATTATTGATACTGGCAGGCCAGAACGTGGTGAAGTTGCGGTCTTCCGTTATCCGCCACAACCTGGCATCAGCTATATCAAGCGTATTGTAGGTTTACCAGGGGATCATATTGTTTATGATCATGGTCAACTGATTATTAATGGTGAAAAAGTCGCTAAAGTTCCAGTGGAATTTAGCCGTGAAAAAGACCGTTTAGATACGCCTGAATCAATCTACCATAAAGAGACTTTGGGTGAACATACCTTTACCATGCGTGAGCTTGAAGGGGTGAATGTGGCTCGTCAGGCGCCATTTATCAACTTTGTAGAAAATGGTAAATATTCAGGTGAAAATGGTTTATATTGGGAAGTAAAAGTTCCAGAAGGTCAGTATTTTGCGATGGGGGATAATCGCGATCAGAGTGCTGACAGTCGCTTCTGGGGATTTGTTCCGGAAGAAAATTTAACCGGTCGCGCATTCTATGTCTGGATGCATAAAGAACCAGGCTTTAAATTACCTTCGTTCAGTCGAAACGGAACAATTGATTAATTTATTGTGTCAATTGGGAAAATAAAAATGAGACATCAACAAGGTGCATCGTATATTGCAATATTGTTTGCAATTATGGGGTTTGCTTTTTTGGCAAAAATCGCAATTGCGGTATGGGGACCGTATTTCGATGATCGAGTGGTGGACGGACAAATTGAGGAGTTGTTAAAAACAGCTCCTGCCAATATCACTCCAGAGAAATTTAGTTCTGACCTGTCCAAGCGTTTAGAGATGAATAATATTCGTGATTTTGATATCAAACAGAATGTTATTCTCGACAATGCACAAGCGATGGTCGTAAGAAAAAATTATGAAGTTCGTAAGAATTTCCTAATGAATATCGATTTAGTGATGAAGTTTGAGAAAGAGTTTGATCAAAGCACAGTCAAAGCTAAATGATGAACGTCTTGCCAAACGGATCGGCTATCAGTTTAAACAGGCTGATTTGCTGAAACTGGCATTGACTCATCGTTCAGTCAGTCATAAACACAACTACGAGCGCCTGGAATTTCTGGGCGATTCGCTTTTAGGGATGATCATTGCGAATTATCTCTTCACTGCTTACCCGCACGAAAATGAAGGTCGTCTAACGCGTATGCGTGCGACTTTAGTTCGTCAGGAAGCATTGGGGAAAATTGCCAATGATCTGAAACTCAGTCAGAACCTGATCCTTAGTACGGGTGAGCTGAAGTCGGGTGGACACCATCGTGAGTCTATTCTGGCAGATACAGTTGAGGCGATCATTGGTGCAATCTATGTGGATTGTGGTGATCTTAAGGTTCTAGAAGCCATTGTGTTAAAATGGTACGAGCCGTATTTAGACCATATTGAGCCGACGGATCAGTTAAAAGATCCAAAATCGCGCCTGCAAGAGTATTTACAAGCACGTAAAAAGCCTCTCCCGGTTTACGAGGTTGTAGATATTCAGGGTGATGCCCCGAACCAGCACTTCAAAGTAGAGTGTCGGGTTGAGGACTTACAAGTCTTGATAGGCGAGGGTTCAAGTCGCCGTTTCGCTGAACAAGCAGTTGCAGCGGAAATTTTAAAACTATTGGAGCATAAGTCTTAATGACTACTCATTCCGATCACATTGATGCTGATCACGAGTCGCCAAGCGACAACACAGACCTTATTAGTCAATTCTTTAGTGCTCAAGGCACTGAAATCCCTTCGGACTACCGTAGTGGCTTCGTGGCTATTGTGGGCCGTCCGAACGTGGGTAAATCAACCTTGATGAACCACCTGTTGGGCCAGAAACTTTCGATTACTTCACGTAAGCCACAAACCACACGTCACAAGATTGTAGGGATTGATTCGCGTGAAAAATCTCAGGCGGTATTTGTGGATACACCGGGGATGCACAAGAAAGAAGTACGTGCCATCAATAAAATGATGAACCGTGCAGCGCATTCTGCATTGCGTGATGTGAATTTGGTTCTATTTGTCGTAGATGCACAGAAATGGACGCCAAATGATGAGTTGGTACTGGAAAAACTGCAAAATGCAGATATGCCAGTGATTCTGGTAATCAACAAGCTGGATACGTTTGAGAACAAGAATCAGGCATTACCATTGATTCAAGAGCGTGCCAAGCTGATGAATTTTGCGGAAATCGTACCGGTATCTGCACTGCGTGGTGCGAATCTTGAACATCTACGTGACACGATTGCCAAGTATCTGCCATTCCAGCCACCGCTATATTCACTGGATCAGGTCACTGACCGTTCAGAGCGTTTCCTTGCTTCTGAAATTATCCGTGAAAAAATCATGCGTCAGCTGGGTGAAGAACTGCCATATGACTTAACTGTTCAGATCGAATCTTTTAAAACTGAAGAGCCGACCTTGAATGAAAAAACCGGTCGTATGAAAGCGGCATGTACTTATATCGATGCGACGATTTTTGTTGATCGCCCTGGCCAGAAAGCCATTGTGATTGGTGAAAAAGGTGCCAAGCTGAAAAAAATCGGCATGGACGCACGTGTCGATATGGAAAAAATGTTCGAACAGAAAATCATGCTGACGCTTTGGGTGAAAGTCAAAGGCGGCTGGTCTGATGATGAGCGAGCACTCAAAAGTTTAGGTTATAGCGACATTTAAGTAGTATAGGAACGGTTATGATGAAATTTTTAGCAGTCGCTGCATGTGTTTTATTCTTGCAGGGCTGTATTCATAAAGTCGTGACCGTTCCTGTCAAAGTCGCCTATAAAACCACAAAGTACGCGGTCAAAGGCACCGCGGCTGTTGTGGGGGCCGCCATTCCTGATGGGGATGACGAAGATGATCATAAAAAGAAAAAAGATTAAAGCAGTGGTTTATGCGTAATGAAGTGCTGCATGGATATCTGATCCATCACCGAAAATATCGTGATCGCAGCCATATTGTGTATTTATTTACCCGTGAATACGGCCGTATTGATGGGATTCTCAGACAAACCCCACCACCGCAATATCAGCCCATTAGTCTGCAAGCGTCTGGTAAATCAGAACTGAAAAACTTTACTAAACTAGAAATAGTCAATCAGCCAATTTTTTTCTTTGGCGATGCTTTCTTTTCTGGCTTTTATCTCAATGAAATTCTGCTGCGCTTATGCCCACTTGAAGTAGAAATGCCGCAAACCTTTGCCAAATATGGCGAAACCTTAACGGCTTTGCAAAACTTGTCTGCTCAGCAAGATCCAAATACTTATCTGAAACAGATTCTACGTCAGTTTGAGTATGTACTACTTGAAGAACTTGGTTATGCGCTTGATTTTTCAGTGGATGCGAATCAGATAGAAATCAATCCGCAGCAACAGTATTATTTTCAGCTCAATGATGGCTTTATGCCGACTGCCAAAGAAAGCCGTGCAACGGTATCTGGCCAGCAGATTTTAACCATGCAGCACTATGAAAATGGTGGGGATTTTAATCCAGAACAGTTACAATTACTGACGAAGCTTTATCGACAGGTGATTAGCGCCTTACTGGGCGATCGACCACTGAAAAGTCGACAATTGTGGATCCAAAATTCTCAATCTCAATCGTAGTTAGGAAAACATTATGGCTGCATTACTTGGTGTCAATATTGACCATGTCGCAACTTTAAGACAAGCACGTGGTACGACGTACCCAGACCCAGTCAATGCTGCATTGATCTGCGAACAGGCGGGTGCAGAGGGCATTACCTTGCACTTGCGTGAAGACCGTCGTCACATTCAGGATGATGATGTACGTCGTATGCGTCCAGTATTAAAAACTCATATGAATCTGGAAATGGCAGTGACTGATGAAATGGTTGCTTTCGCCAAAGAGATTCAGCCACATCATGTTTGCTTTGTGCCAGAGAAACGTCAAGAAGTCACCACTGAAGGTGGTCTGGATGTGGTCGGTCATTTTGAAGATGTGAAAAAAGCCACTCAAGAACTGACTGCAATTGGTTGTGATGTGTCTTTATTTATTGATGCAGTCATTGCTCAGATTGATGCTGCTGTGGCTTGCGGTGCACCAACGATTGAGTTGCATACCGGTGCTTATGCCGATGCTGAAACGCCAGAAGCTCAGCAAGTGGAGTTAGAGCGCATTATCAAAGGCGCTGAATATGCGGCTTCTAAAGGTCTAGTGGTCAATGCTGGTCATGGTTTGAATCTTGACAATGTCACTCCAATTGCTGCAATTCCACAAATTCATGAATTAAATATTGGTCACTCGATTATTGCTGATGCAGTTTTTGTTGGACTGGCGCAAGCTGTACAACAAATGAAGGCTGTAATTAAAGCTGCACGTTAAGATTAAGAAATTTATGTCGAATATTGATTATGATGAACTCATGAAGCCAGTCATTGGCTTCTTGGGTTGTGAAACGCCTAAAGCCTGGCTGGACGAAGCTTTGCAGAATCTGGATATCCTGATGCAGGATCATGCTAACTGTGAGAAGAAAGCAGCGAGTACTGCAATGAACCTGATGTTTCGCTATAGTTTCTTTGTAGATCTACAGGTAAAACTGGCACAGTTAGTCCGTGAAGAAATGCTTCATTATGAACAAGTACTGGAATTCATGAACAAGCGTGGTCAGCAATGGGCGGGGCTCAGTGCAGGACGTTATGCAGGTGGCTTACGCAAAGAAATCCGTACCTATGAGCCAGAAGCACTGATTGATGTGCTGGTGATTGGTGCCTTTGTAGAAGCACGCTCTTGTGAGCGTTTCTATGCGCTCGCACCGCTGGTCGATGAAGAATTAGGGCGTTACTACCGTTATTTATTGAAATCCGAATCTCGCCATTATGAGGACTATTTAGCCTTAGCGATGGATGTGGCAAAAGAAGCGAAGCTGAAAAATCCAAAAGAGGATATTCAGAGCCGTATTGAACATATTCGTGAAGTGGAAAAGAATCTGATTTTAAGTCCAGATGAAATGTTCCGTTTCCATAGTGGTGTACCGGCTAAAGCGGCTTAAAACATACTTTAAAAAATCCTCCAAATTGGGGGATTTTTTTATAATTGTGGAAAGTCTGGCAGAATCCTGTGAAACTAGGGATTTAAAATAGCCTAAGCAAAATTTGAACCTTTAATAAGATACTAATTATTGAAGAGGGGGTAAAGAAAAGTTAAATATTAATTACCAGTAAATCTATCCTTGCTGGATATGAGAAATCACTCAAAAATAATTAAAGCAATTTCATTGAATTGCGATCATTTTAAATTTATAAACGAATGGGGGAGGATTAAAAGATGAAAAGTTTTTATTTTGATAAGAAATTACAGCAATAAAAAAGCCCAAGTCTTAAATGTTTGGGCTTTCTTGAATTTGGCTCTCCCACCTGGGCTCGAACCAGGGACCTGCGGATTAACAGTCCGTCGCTCTACCGACTGAGCTATGGGAGAATCTGAATGCGATTATAGAGGGATTTTGACAGGGGTCAAGCAAAAACTTCTATATTTATTGCAAATCTAGTTTGTCTGATTTTAATTTAAACAATCAAATGCAAATTTCAAAAAAAGCTTGTCAGCCTATAAGTGAGTTGCTAAATTAAAAAAATAAAGTCGTTTGACCAGATGGTCAAACAGTGTGGATTTAAACCTACTTGCCAGCACAAAAATGGCTAAACCGGAGAAAGCGAATGAATACGCTCACTATCCCCCAAATTTTCTCTCAACTGTCTTTTTATCAAGAAAACTACCTCGATATTATCCAGGACGCGACCCAGTATTTTACCCCTGTTGCTGATGCAAAAATCCGTTTATGGCCTTTAGCTGCTAAACAGTTGTACTTAGGTGATTTGCTACAATTATGGTTTGCAGAAAAATGGTTGGTAGAACAAGAACGTCAATTTAGCTTCGAAGTATTTCTAAATGCACCAGAACCACAACCGAAAGATCTCTATATTTACGCGATTTCAGGCAATTTATTGACTGGCTCAAATCAGTCTAGGGTTTGGCAAGCATCTGTTGAGCAGATTCAATCACTCAGCGTAGCCAATGTCTCTAAACATTATTTTGAATATCAAGCATTGACTCAACCGCAACTTGTGAAAGCGCCACAGACCAAGTGGGGCGTGCTTTAAGCATTCCTTAAAGTGAGATGATTTAGCGGAAAATCATACAGGTCGCAGTCGCATGGGCATAAATGCGACCTTCGTCATCCAGAATTTGACCTTCGGAAATACCTAGATTTTTACTGAGATTAATTGATTTTCCGACCGCTTTCAGTTCCTGGTTATGAGGAATCGGACGACACATTTTTACATTTAGATCAATCGTGCCATAACCGACACCGGCTTCAAGTAAAGTATGAATTGCGCAGCCCGTTACAGTATCTAAAACAGTTGCTGCAAAACCGCCGTGTACGCCGCCCATAGGATTTAAATGGCGTTCATCTGCTTTAACAAGGAAGGTGACATGACCGAGTTCGACTTCACTAGGTGACATGGGAATGGTGGTTGCCATAGAAGGCATGGGCAGGTTGCCTTTACACATCTCTTGCATAATCTGTAAACCTGAAAGATTCTTAATATTCATTGCCTGTCCTTGTCGTTTTAGATTCTGGATTGATCTTTAAATTCTAGATGGGTGGAGATTCAAGCAGTAATTAAAAATTGTATGATCGGTGTATGCAGGGTTTTTACCTTGGTTTAACTATAAATATAAGAATAAGACCAATGAGGAATGCTCATGAAAGCAAGATGTCTATGCGGTGCGACGCAGTTTGAAGTGCAACTCAGAAACCATGAAGTTGCTGCCTGCCATTGCTCAATGTGCTGCCGCCAGACGGGTGGACCATTAATGTCGATTGATATAGAAGATATTAACTTTATCGACCAGCAGCATTTATCTGTATTTAAATCCTCAGAATGGGCGGAACGCGGTTTCTGTGGTGCGTGCGGCACTTTTATTTTCTGGCGAACCATAGATCATTCGTTTGCCAATATTAATGTATTTACTTTAGATGAATTGCCTGAGGATCTGGATTTCAATCTGGAAATTTATGTAGATCACCAGCCAGAATTTTATGCATTTAATAACCACACCAAGAAAATGACCGAAGCTGAAGTGATCGAGATGTTTAGCTCTGACAACTCATAATTTTAATTTGAGAATATGAAATTTAAGATAAAGAATTTGAAATGATTTAAAAGAAATAAAAGAAATAAAAGAAAAACCCGCGATCAACGCGGGTTTTTTACTTAAAAACTTAGGAAAGTCTTTATATTATTGAGCAGCTTTTTCAGCTTCGATAGAAGCAATCGCAGCATCAACGCCTTCGATTGAATCAGCAGCTTTCTTGATACGTGCAAGTGCATCTACAAGTACTTCGTCAGCAGTTGCGTAAGAGATACGCATGAAGCCGCCTAGACCGAATGCATCACCAGGAACCACTGCAACACCAGTTTCTTCCAGTAACCAAGCAGAAAATTCTGTGCAAGATTTAAGACCTTTCGCACGAATCAATGGTTTGATGTTTGCGTATGCATAGAATGCACCGTCAGCAGGTAGGCAAGAGATACCTTTGATGTCATTCAGGCCATTCACAACTAGGTCGTGACGACGTTTGAATGCTTCAACCATAGGTACAAGTACGTCTTGAGGACCATTCAATGCAGCTTCTGCAGCAACTTGTGAAATAGAAGTTGGGTTAGAAGTTGATTGAGACTGGATTTTTTTCATCGCACCGATGAGTTTAGCAGGACCCGCTGCGTAGCCGATACGCCAGCCAGTCATTGCATAGGCTTTAGATACACCATTCAATACGATTGTACGGTCGTAAAGGTCTGGAGCAACAGTTGCGATGTTGTAGAACTCGTCATCCCAACGGATTGGTTCGTACATATCATCAGATGCGATCAATACTTCTGGGTATTTACGCAGTACTGCAGCCAAAGCTTCAAGTTCAGCTTTAGTGTAGATCATGCCTGTAGGGTTAGAAGGACTGTTGAGTACAACTAGACGAGTTTTGTCAGTGATTGCAGCTTCTAATTGTTCAGGAGTGATTTTGAAACGTTGTTCTTCACCACATTTCACAATTACAGGAACACCTTCAGCGATGATTACCATGTCAGGGTAGCTTACCCAGAATGGTGCAGGGATGATCACTTCATCACCTTTGTTTAACAAAGCAAGTGCCAAGTTAAAGAAAGACTGTTTACCACCACAAGAAACCAAGATCTGGTTCGCTGCATAGTCAAGGTTATTGTCACGTTTTAATTTAGCAATAATTGCTTTTTTAAGACCTGGCGTACCGTCAACAGCGGTGTATTTGGTGAAACCGTTGTTAATCGCTGCAATTGCTGCATCTTTGATGTGTTGTGGTGTATCAAAATCTGGTTCACCTGCACCCAAGCCAATTACGTTATGACCAGCAGCTTTAAGCTCAGCAGCTTTGTTAGTCACAGCTAGCGTTGGGGACGGTTTGATGGCATTTACACGATCAGAGAGACGTACGTCCACGGCAGTATTCCTTCTTATAGGGATTAAAAAATAAAAAGCACAATATCTTAGCCTATATTGGTGCATATTGGGCAAAAGAATTTATAAAACTTTACGGAAAAAGTGTTGTAGTGGCTGAAGTTTATCTTGAACTTCGATGCTGGATTGCAGTCACTGAAGGCATTCCAACCACATTAGAAATCCGTAAAATACGTGAAATATAAAATAAAAAAGGCTACCTGAGGGTAACCTTTTTTGTGCACTTCCTGTAAGCCTTATGCTGTAAAACGTGACAAATCTTCTTCAGGACGGGCAGTCAGCACTTCTACGCCATTTTTTGTTACCAAAAGAGTGTGCTCATATTGAGCAGACAATTTGTGGTCTTTGGTCACAACAGTCCACTTGTCACCAAGCAGTTTGGTTTGCCACACACCTGCATTGACCATTGGCTCAATGGTAAAAGTCATACCTTCTTCAAGGATCATGCCGGTATTCGGCTGACCATAGTGCAAAACTTGTGGTTCGTCATGGAAAGTGGTGCCGATGCCGTGGCCACAGTATTCACGTACAACGCTAAAACGTTCAAATTCCACATATTTTTGGATCGCATGGCCAATATCACCCATGGTTGCACCTGGTTTAACCACTGCAATACCGCGATACATCGCTTCTTGCGCGACTTTGCATAGACGGTTAGCCAAAATCGAAGTCTCACCACCGATGATATACATCATGTTGGTATCACCATGGAAACCATCTTTGATCACAGTCACGTCGATGTTCAGAATATCGCCTTTTTTCAGGATCTTGCCTTCAGATGGGATGCCGTGGCATACCACATGGTTTACAGATGTGCAGATTGTATGTTGGAAAGCAGGGCGACCTGGCGCTGCGCCATAGCCTAAACATGCTGGAATCGCGTCCTGTACATTTATAATATAGTCATGACAAATCGTATCCAATTCAAGCGTCGAAACACCCGGTTTGATATGCGGTTTGATCATATCCAAAACTTCTGCAGCCAGTCGTCCAGCTACGCGCATCTTTTCGATATCTTCAGCGGATTTAATTAAACGACGGGGAGCTTGATAAGTAGTGTTCATGATCTCTAAAAACTTTTGGAAATTTGTGTGCGACTATGGTATAAATAGCCGCCCATTTTATCAAATGCTTTTTCGTGAATATATTTGCGTAGCTTGATGAATGGTGTATTAAAAATCCGCACATATATCGTCACATTACTCTGGGTGCCCGCAAGGGTGGAGAATGCGGATATATGGAGGCCTAACCCAAATCTTTAAGGTAAAGAAAATGGCAGATTACAACGTAAGCATGCGCGACCTTCTACAAGCTGGCGCGCACTTTGGTCACCAAACTCGTTTCTGGAACCCAAAAATGCGTCAATACATCTTTGGCGCACGTAACAAAATTCACATCATCAACCTTGAGCACACTGTTCCTGCGTTAAATGATGCTTTGAACTTTGCTAACCAATTGGCTAGCAAAAAGAACAAAGTTTTGTTCGTTGGTACTAAACGTGCAGCTTCTGCAATCATCCGTGAACAAGCTCAACGCGCTGGTCAACCATATGTTGATCACCGTTGGTTAGGTGGTATGTTGACTAACTGGAAAACTCTTCGTCAGTCAATCAACCGTCTAAAAGACCTTCAAACTCAATCTCAAGATGGTACTTTCGCTAAGCTTACTAAACGTGAAGCTCTTGAGCGTACTCGTGAGATGGAAAAACTTGAACGCGGTCTTGGCGGCGTTAAAAACATGGGTGGTTTACCTGACGCATTATTCGTAATCGACGTTGATCACGAAGCAATTGCAATCAAAGAAGCTAAAAACCTTGGTATTCCTGTAATCGGTATCGTTGATACAAACTCTAACCCAGACAACGTAGACTACGTTATTCCGGGTAACGATGATGCGATCCGTGCAGTTACTCTTTATGCTTCTGCTATGGCTGATGCGATTCTTGCTGGTAAAGAATATGCTCAATCACAAGCAAATGCACAAGCTAAAGCAGAAGAAGCTCCAGCTTCTGAGGCTTAATGCGTTAGACGCTAGCTTGTCATTTTTGCGACACGTGATGGTGGCAAAGTAAGCGTCGTGTATGCAGGCGGCCCATGAGAATCCTCTGGGCCGTTTCTGTTCTATAAAGAATTCATTTTCTACCGTATTTAGGAGATAAACATGACTGCAGTTACAGCAAGCATGGTTAAAGAATTGCGTGATCGTACAGGTCTAGCAATGATGGAATGTAAAAAAGCTTTGACAGAAGCTGGTGGTGACATCGAACTTGCGATTGATAACCTTCGTAAATCTGGTCAAGCAAAAGCAGCTAAAAAAGCGGGTAACATCGCTGCTGATGGCGCGATCACTATCGTTCAGGAAGGTAACAAAGCAATCCTTTTAGAAGTAAACTGTCAAACTGACTTCGTTGCTAAAGACGAAAACTTTGCTGGTTTCTCTGCTAAAGTTGCTGCTGCTGCTCTTGCTGCTGGCGAAACTGATGCTGCTAAAATCGCTGAACTTAAACTTGAAGATGGCGCTACTGTTGAAGAAGCTCGTATCGCGCTTGTTCAAAAAATTGGTGAAAACATCCAAGTACGTCGTGCGAAAATTGTTGAAGGTGAAAACCTTGCAGTTTACAAACACGGTCTTCGTATCGGTGTTGTTGTGTCTTACACAGGTGATGACGCGACTGGTAAAGGTATTGCAATGCACGTTGCTGCGTTCAACCCAGTTGCAGTTTCTGCTGAACAAGTTCCAGCTGAGCTAATCGCGAAAGAAAAAGAAATCGCTGAAGCGAAAGCGCTTGAATCTGGTAAACCAGCAAACATCGTTGAGAAAATGGTTGTAGGTTCTGTTGAGAAATACCTGAACGAAGTTGTTCTTGAGCGTCAACAATACGTTATCGACAACGACAAAAAAGTTGCTGAAATCCTTAAATCAACTGGTACTACAGTTGCTCAATTCACTCGCTTCGAAGTGGGTGAAGGCATCGAGAAGAAAGCTGAGCTTTCTTTCGCTGAAGAAGTTGCTGCTGCTCAGGCTGCTGCACAATAATTCGGTAACGAATTAGAAAAAAGCCCCATTTGATGGGGCTTTTTTTGTGCTTAAATAAGTACTTATCAGGGAGGAGCTATGGCAAATAAAACAAATATGGGAATTGGGGCAGTCATCGCACTTCTGGTTGCTGCCTATTTAGGACTAGATCTATCTGAGTCCAAGCAACAGACTAATACTTTTGCACCTGCACAGGAAAGCACTGAACAACGAAACCAACAGTCTAATCGTTCAAGTCGTAGTACGGTAGATACTGATGTTGCACGAATTCAACAGGCTTATCAGCAAAGACAAAGTGATATTCAAGTTCAGGGTGCTGGTGAAGTGATTGCTGTATTAGAAGATGATAATGAAGGCTCTCGTCATCAGAAATTTATTTTAGAACTAGAAAATGGTCATACTGTATTGGTAGCTCATAATATCGATCTGGCGCTACGAATCGACAATATCCAGATAGGTGATCAGGTCGAATTTTATGGTGAATATGAATATAGCGACAAGGGCGGAGTGATTCATTGGACCCATCATGATCCAAACCGTAAACATGTCGATGGCTGGCTAAAATATCAAGGAAGAACCTATCAATAAGGTTCTTCCAATTGAATAAATCGAACAATAGCGCTAAATGCGCTTCATTTCGCTTATCTGGCGACTTTTCCAAAAAGGAAGTACTTTGCCTAAATAGGCATCCATGCACCAAATCGGGCCAATGAGAAGGAATTGAAGGTCTTTAAAGAACGAAGGCTTTTTTCCTTCCACTTTATGACCATAAAACTGACCGATCCAGGCAAAAACAAACAGCCCGATATAAAAACCGGCACCCACTGGCAGAATCCAGATCAACCAGGCCATGACTAAAGTCAGCGCTGCCATGGCAACCGCCAATACAATATCTAGACGGGTATAGAAAACCATTGCCAGGACCAACAATAATGCAGTCAGTAACGCACTGAAGTGGGCAATAATTCCAATAATAGAAAAATAGATGGTGGGAACACAGACCCAGTGGATCAGTTTGTTGGTTTTGTTCTGATGGCTTTCGCTGTATTCGTCAAACCATTCCGTAACAGTTTTCATTTTCCACTCCCGGTTCTTCTATTTATTTAAAATATAAAGCAGAACGGGGTAGTGGTCAAAATTCACTCGTCAGGAAGTCAGCGTACTGGAAAATGACCAATAGACGAGCAGAGCGGATAAGAGCAGTAACAGCACAGCTGAAATAAGTTCAAATTTAAGCACAATGAATAGTCCATAAAAAAAGCCACATGATCTGTGGCTTCTAGTCAAATGCGTTAATAAGCTAAATCTTAAGAGTTCGGCCCTTGTACGCGCTCGATACTGACTTTAGCAGTACCGGCATTGGTGATGCCAATTTGCTTCGCTGCACCATAAGATAAATCAAGAACACGGTTACCATGGAATGGACCACGGTCATTAACTTTCACGACCACACTCTTGCCATTGTTCTTGTTGGTCACACGAATGTAACAGTTCAATGGCAGGCTACGGTGAGCTGCAGTCATACCATTCATGTCGAAAGTTTCACCGCTAGCCGTTTTACGACCATGGAACTGACGACCATACCAAGACGCTGTACCGGTCTGGCTGAATTTACGAACGGTGTTGGAAGCAACTGTGTTCAGTTTTTCAATCACTGAAGGCTCTTCTTCAGGGATTTCAATTTTTGCTGCAATCGTTTCACGACGAACTTTATCGCCAGAACGCTCAGTGATTGAAAGGCTGCTTAAATTTGTAAAGTTTGAATTGAAGCTTTGAGCTTCACGATTCAGAACACGTGTCGCAACACGTGAACGGTCATGATCGTTGTTCAACGATGATGACTGGACCAATTCTGCCTGCGACTGCGTTAGCGTAACGGTCGTGGCAATGGCCATTAAGTATTTGATTGAAGAATGCATCGAATCAACTCCTAGCAGCGGGTTCAAAAGGTTAATCTAAAGTGCTGAAAAACCAAGTAAACGAGCCTGATATTTAACTTATGCAACTACACTTGACGAAATGGATAATATTCATGCGGGCAATAGCCTGTCTAGTCTTTAATTAAAATAGTCTTGAAAAGCACACAAAATAAACAATAAGTGGTTAAAAAATGATCAAAAATGTAACAAGATATGAAAAAAGTCCAGAATTTGAACTATTTTCCATAAAAAATTGTTGACTTTTGTGTCTTGCGTTAAAAAAGAGCCTTATCGGCTCACGATTTCTGTACCTAACAACCACAAAGCAGTCGCGTACATTCGGCTGCGATTATAGGTGGTAATCACCTGAAAATTTGGATAAGTAATGTAGTAAATCGATCCATAATTTTCTTGCAATTGAATGACATTGACCAAATCCAGATCGTCAATTTTTACGATCGGATTCATCGGACTAATACCTTGAGTTTTTAATACACCATATGGTGTAGGTTGGGCCAGATCTTTGGCAATCACCGTATCCGGATTTGAACCGGTATAACGGGCAGGAAAGGCGATTGGCTGATTACGCTGCCAACCATGATTAGCCAGATAATTGGCAATAGAACCAATGGCATCGGCTGCTGAATTGCGCAGGTCAATATGACCATTGCCATCATAGTCCACACCGAACTTGGTGATGTTACTTGGCATGAATTGCGGATAACCCACCGCACCTGCATAAGAACCCACTACAGATGATGTTGAAATGCCATCCTTATAGGACCATGCAATCAATGCAGAAAGCTCATCCTGGAAGTATTCATTGCGGCGGTCCCCATTAAATGCAAGGGTAGCGAGTGCATCACGGGTAATAAAAGAGCCTTTATTGCTGCCAAAACCGGTTTCTACCCCCAGAATTCCGAGAATAATCGCCTGTGGTACACCAAACTGCTGTTCAGCACGATTCAGGGTATCCGCATACTGCTGTTTAAAGCGTACCCCACGCTGAATAGTACTCTCAGCCAGGAAATTGGTTTTGTAGCTATACCACGGTTTAGATTCGCCTGGACGGCTCATGATGCTCAGTACATTGGGCAAATTACGTGTGCCATTCATGGACCAGTCAATCTGTTCACTGCTTAAACCATACTGTTGCATGGTTTTGATTTTAAAAGCGGAATAAGAAGGATGGGCCTGGAAATCATTGGCTTGGCTAAGGCCACTAAAACTTAGTGCAGCGAGTACTAGAGAAAGTTGTTTAAGTTTTTTATAAAAATGTGGTTTTAACATCTGACAGTGATTTCCAATTTCATGAATGAGTTGGCAATAGGGCATGCTGCAGTTCTATTTATGCCTGAAAAAAGAGGCAAAAAAAATCAATAAAATCTTGTAAACAGAACACAATTGCTCAGAACCATTAAAGATAACATTGACTGGATAATGACATCCAATTGCTTTGACAAAAAAAGACAAAGCATGGTTATTTTTGACGCATTTTTCCTGTGAATATGGATTTACTGTAACAAGCTATTTCATAGGCAATAAAAAAGCCTGACATCAGTCAGGCTTTTTTTATCAACTTATATTAAGGATAGAACAAAGTATCGTGGTATTCCGCCATTGCCTTTAGCTCATCCTTGTTCAATTTCAGGATGATTTTATCTGTAGCAATGTTAACTGCCTTAATCACCGCAGAAGCGCCGATATCGGCAGCCTTACGTTTAATCATGCCCAGATCCAGGGTTTTATTGAAATCGACCATGAAATGACGCACAGTCGCTTCGCCAAACTCTTTATAGAGATTGCTTAGTGTCTGTTTATCGATGTCATTCCCAGCTTTCACCTCAGCAAATTGATGCTTCAGATTGGTTACCAGATTAGCTTCCAGAGATTCACCGATGCGGAAGTTGCCTTCAGGATCCTTAAACAGACTGCGTTCAGAAAAGGCAATGGATTCACGGACCACATCATTGGAAGCTTTACCCAATAACTGTTTGAGTAAAACTGCCACGGTGGACTTTATATATCCCGCCAATTTTTCCGCAGTTTCACGCTTATCACTTGCCGGGAACTTGCGTACAAGTTCGGTCAAAATGGCATCGATGATCTCATCATTGATCATCAATGCCGTCTTGTCACGAAGTGGATACAGCGGTTCGCTGGAGTTTTTATTTTTCTGTGCAGTCTGAATTGTATTTAAAAGTTCTGCTGAAGGAATAAATCCAAAAAAAGGCATCGCTAAACCTCAATGTTTTTTATTGTCGCGCTAAACGAATAGGGCGAGGCATCCATGTAATGTCCGATACACGACAAGGGTTGATATCCAATCCACCACGGCGTGTATAGGTCGCATATACCATCAACTTTTCAGGTTTCAGATTTTGCCAGATATCGGCAAACATCTGTTCCACACATTGTTCGTGGAAACCGTTATGCTGACGGTAAGAAATAATATAAGCCAAAATACTCTTATAACAAGGTTTCTTACCTTGATAGCGTATAAATACTGTACCCCAGTCCGGTTGTCCAGTGACTGGGCAGTTACTTCTTAATAAATGTGAATAAAGCTGAACTTCGACCTGTTCATCGCTTTCATGATCCAGTGCTAATAACGTCGCATCAGGATGATTTTCCAGACGTTCTGGAGTTAAGTCATCCAGACAAATGCCTTCCGGCTTGGAAATGTCCAGATCATCGACATGGAATAGATCTAACTTCACATCGGCTTCAGCAGCTTTGGAAAGATCTTGTTCTACAGTCGTAATAAAAGCTTGTTTAGACTCAAACTTGGCAAAGTTCAGGCTGTTGAAATACAGCTTAAGAGATTTAGATTCAATCAAGTTAGGAGAAGATGCCGGTAAGGTCATGCGGCCAATCGCCACTTGGGGCACACCGGTAGCATTTAACCAGGAAATTTCAAAAATATGCCACCAGTCTTTGCCTTGTTGAATGGCTTCAACATGGGCATATTTTTCACGCGCAGGCGCACGTGAGATGGGGTACAGAATCTCCGGTTGATATTCTGTTGGATAGTTGGTGTCTTTACCAAGAAGAGAATGTTCTACACTCATTATTCACGCATTCCTGAACCACGAGACAATAAATAGTAAGCAATACCGTATAACACAGCACACCAGAAGGTAATCACAGCCAATGAAATAGACACATTGACATCGCTATGACCTAAAATGCCGAAACGGAATGCATTCACCATATAGACGATCGGGTTAACTAAAGAGAGATTTTGCCAAAAAGGGCTTAAGACGCTGATGGCATAGAATACACCACCTAAATAAGTCAAGGGAGTTAGCACAAAAGTCGGGATAATCGAGATGTCATCAAAAGATTTGGCATAGACCGCATTGATAAAGCCGCCCAATGAAAACAGTAGTGAGGTCACCAGTACTGTATATATAGTCACGAACCAGTTGGTAATATATAAGTCAGTAAAAAACAGACTCATGCTGGTCACAATAATGGCTACTAAGATGCCACGGGCCACACCGCCTAAAACATAACCCCAAAGGATTGCATGTAGTGGTACCGGACTCATGATTAGTTCTTCAATGCTCTTTTGGAATTTAGAGCTAAAGAAACTGGAAGATACGTTGGCATAACTATTGGTAATCACCGCCATCATAATCAGGCCGGGCACAATAAACTGCATATAACTAAAGCCGCCCATTTCACCAATACGTGAACCAACCAGATTACCAAAGATCACGAAATATAAAGTCATGGTAATCGCAGGTGGCAGTAATGTCTGCGGCCAGATCCGCATAAAACGACGAATTTCTTTATGAATAATAGTATAGAGAGCAACACCAAGTTGATTTAAATTCATTGCGCAGCTCCATCGAGGTTTTTCTCAACCATTTTCACAAACAATTCTTCAAGACGATTGGATTTATTACGCATACTACGCACTTTAATATTTTGCGATTCCAGTAACTGGAACAGATCATTCATGCTGTGCGCCTTATCCAAGGTGATTTCTAAGGTCACAGGATCAACCAGATTAAACTTCACACCAATAATGTCGAGATGAAGTGGTTCAATCGGCTCAGCCAAATCAAAGATAAAAGATTCTTCATTCAGCTGATTCAAGAAATTCTTCATGGTGGTATCTTCTTTGATCACACCACGGTCAATGATCGCAATCCGGCGGCACAGCATTTCTGCTTCTTCCAGATAATGTGTGGTGAGAATAATCGAAGTCCCTTTATTATTCATCTCATTCAGGAAGTCCCACATCGAGCGACGCAGCTCAATATCGACACCTGCGGTGGGTTCATCGAGAATGAGAAGCTTAGGTTCATGCATCATGGCGCGGGCAATCATTAGACGACGTTTCATCCCGCCAGAGAGCATACGTGCTTGTGTAGAGCGTTTTTCCCACAATCCCAGTTTATTCAAATATTCTTCAGCACGTTCTTGGGCAATCTTCTTTGGAATACCGTAATAACCTGCTTGAGTCACCAGAATGTCAAATGTCTTCTCAAACTGGGCAAAGTTAAATTCTTGGGGTACCACGCCTAAACATTGTTTGGCTTCAGAAGGGTGGGTATCCAGGTTGTGACCGAAAATCTCAACAGTTCCAGAGGTCTTTTTTGTTAATGAACTAATGATGCTGATAGTCGTTGACTTACCTGCACCATTCGGACCGAGCAGGGCATAAAACTCACCCTCTGGTACATCCAGATTAATACCTTTTAATGCTTGAAAGCCATTTCGATAGGTCTTTGACAAATCCCTTAAGGTCAATGCATCAGTCATGGAGATCTCAAATGGTGAAAAATTGAGATATTGTGAGTGATCTGCATAAATAAGCCAAGTGATTGAGTGGGAATTCTTTTATAAAGGTGTGAGAAGATTGTTCAAAGCATAGACACTAAAATCACTGACTTATATATAGTTGTTTACCTTATGCGATTTTTTGTTATGATGTGCGCACTCCTCATATAAGCGCTCATAGCTCAACTGGATAGAGTACAGGTCTCCGAAGCCTGTGGCGTGGGTTCGAGTCCCGCTGGGCGCACCAGATTCTTATATCTATAAAGAAGATCAGTAATAAGTAATTAACTGATTTTTAAAGGGAATGAAGATATATCCCTGTTTATAGAGAACACTTTAATTTACGTGTTAATGACTGATTTATTCCCAAATCATTCCCACGTAAAGAATGAAAAACGAGTGAAAAACATCAAAAACCCTTTATTTGAGAATCCTAAAAAATAAATAGGGGGTATATGTTTTTTGAGGTAATAAAGTAATATTTTTATATAAACATAATTAATTCAATAGCTTGCATCGGTTTTAAAAAGTAATAAATAAGTAATATCAAGGTAATAAATTACTGTGTAAAAAAGTGATTTTTATTTATTTATGTATTTAATAAAATCAATAACTTATAAAATATTACTTCAAAAATTACAAAAAATTACCTTTAAAAGTAATGTGTTTAATTATTTAAATTCAGTCACTTGCAAATACTTATTACTTTATTACTTCAATCGTTATCCACTATCTAGAAAAGACATTTTTATATCCTGATTGGCTTTGAAAGTTTCTCTTGATGTGCTTGAAATGAGGTCGGTGAAATATTTGTTTTGGCTTTTTTTGAAAGATCGTATTTTGTAGTGAAATGCAGTATCAAAAATTTAGCCTAAGCTTTGAAAGATAGTAATAACGACATGCCTTGGCTTTATTTTCCGTTTTGCTTGGCTCTGCAGTAAATCAGCCACATTTAGAGCGGGCAGGTGGGGTGGGGCAACTGCGCGGGGCTGGGGTGCTGGTGGTACAGTTGGGAATTCTTCTCATTTATGCTTAATCCAATAAAAAAGCCTGCAATTGCAGGCTTTATATTAATTTTGGTTCCCTTATTAATGAGGGTACCAACATCTATAAATTTATTTCGATTGAATCAATCCATATTCTTTGAACTTAATCACTTCATCACCGGCCCATTCATTGAACTGAAGTAGACGTGATTGAAGAGGGGTAATTTCATTGTGATAAAAAACTTCAGTCGCAGATTTGATATCACCGAAGCCACCGGCATTGTTGGGTACAATTCCCATGAGCTGTGGCGGGATCCGAAGAGCAGCAAGTGTGTCATCACGAGTAATGGATTTAATATTTGTGAAATCATCCTTAGCTGCAATCTCTGAAGTTGGAATAACTTGGATACCATCCTTCTTACCATTTGGACTGTAATAAAAAAGATTGCGGAAGTTTCCTGGCCCCTTACTTTCTTTCAATGCAGTACGCAGGGCGGTGATGTCATTTGGATCACTGGCTGGGTCATTCACGTATAAGATAAAACCGGCATGAGAACCATTGTTGTAATACTTGCGTCTGAATAAAGTCGCTGATTCATTTAGCCAGGCACTTTGTAAAGCAGACATATACTCTGGAGTTCCATAAATTTCCTGATCAATATCCGTTTCTCGAATATGACAAATACGGTCTTGAGCAAATTCATATTCTTCATAGCCACGATGGCCATGGTTTAAATAGAAGTACTGTCCTTTATGTTCTCCAGCACGGGTGTACTTTGCCAATGCTGGCTTAAACTCAATTGTATTTTTGAGTCTTGAACGTACATCCTCAACATAAGTATTCCCACACCAGATAAAGTCTAAAGCAATTTGTTCAAATGCTTTACGGCTTAAACGGGTATGTGGAATAAATAAATTGGCCAAAAAGTTTCGTTTAAAAATAATTCCACTACTCAAGTAGGGCGTGGATTTCCAGCTTTTAGATAATCCTTCCAGGCTCACTTGAGGTTCATACCAGCGACCATTGAACCAGCATTCCATATAATTTGATAAATCATGGCCATCCAAAACTGGTACCGCATCACCAAATGAAAATGCTTCGGTTTTTTGTGGAATAGATTGCTGTAAAGGTTGAGGTAAAAAGTTTAATGCTGTGTTCATCAAACTTTTAGCTGTTGAAAAAGGATTCATGAATAAATCTCCAATACGGAAGTGTTTGTTTCTGTAATACCAGCCAATGGTTCGTTATAGATCGCATGCATAAGTGCCCATGCAAGATCCGCATGGCCTATTTCTTCTGAACGTCCGGCTGTGAAAGTGATTTGTGTTTGGCTTGCAGTCATTGTTTTTTTGATACTCATTAATGACTGGGTCAGGTCTTTGTCGCCTGCGTCATATTCAAGACGGCCATTACGGATGACATCTAAGGTTTTATAGACGAGCTGAGCCTTAACTTCTGGTGAATATTTAAAGGCATGAACAGCAGGGAAGAATTGACGAACCAATTCAGCAACACCAACACCCATGCCCGTCGTATCGATACCTATATAAGTGACGTTATAGCGCTTAGTGATATTTCGGATGTGTTCAGCTTGCTGGGCAAAGTCATCACCTTTAAATTGATGACGTTCCAATACTCGGAACTTGCCCCCGGCTACAGCTGGTGGTGCAAGTACAATAAGACCGGCATTGTCACCACTTAAAGCCGGATCGTATCCAACCCAGACAGGTTTGTTTGCAAATGGACGTGTATGCCAGACTTTGAAATCTGACCAAAGCTCCAAACTGTCCACCATACAATGCATAAGCATATTGAGTGGGAACATGCTCTGACCATCATCCACAAACTCGCACATCAATAAGTTTTGGAAGTCTTCTGCAGAGTATTCAAATCGAAGGTCATCAATATTGAATAGATCACATCCACCTTCTTCAGCATCCAGGATCGTGACAATCTGACGCCAGATTTTGTCTTCACATTTACGCCCTTTTTTCAGGGAATCATGTGAAACATCGATGGTGACCTGTTTATCCTTTGGACGTCCTTTATTGAATCGAGCACCAGTCCAGAATCCGTAGGCTTCATGGGTAATGGTGGACGGAGTTGAAAAGTAGGTCTTACGCCACTTTTTATGCAAGGCCATTGCCGATGCAACTTTTTCCAGTTCATTGAAACCATGCGTCCAGAAAAATTCATCGAAATAAAAATTACCGTGATGGCCCTGAGCAGTACGATAGTTTGTTCCCAGGAACAAAAGTTCTGCACCATTGGAAAGAACAATCGGATCCCCAGTAAGTTCCACACCACAGACATCGGCAGCAAAGGCCTTAATGTAATGCTTGAAAATATGTGCCTGGGCTTTGGAAGCAGATAGGAAAATCTGATTTCGACCAGTTTTTAAAGCATCAATCAGTGCTTCCCTGGCAAAGTAATAAGTCGCACCAATCTGACGACTTTTTAAAATTGCACGTGAACGTTGATCGCCTGCACGGTACCAGGTCCATTGGTATTCAAATAAGTTTTCCTCAAACGCCAGAACCAGTTCTTCAATCTGTTCTTCAGTAAAGTGATTTGGAACTTTTTTGCGTGGGGCAGAGTTACGTTTGCGGATCTCCGGATTCAGATCGGCTTCGGATCCATCATTGCGATACTTTTCAATCCGGGCGAATTCTTTATATGCCCGCATCAACATATCAATTTCTTTAATGTCGCCCGATGTCTTTTTATTTTTTAGGATGAGCACCATTAGGCGAACCGTCAGGGCATTCTCAACACGGTTTTCGGGTTTCTCTTTTTCCCAGTCTTCGCGTGTTTTCCATGCCTGGACAGTTCGCTCATTTTCATTGAGGACTTCTGCAATATCGACAATTTTCCACCCAAGCCAATACAAAAACTTGGCTTTGAGTTTGTTGTCCATAATCAGGTGCAAATTTGCTATAGGGGATAAGTCATTCATTGCCATTTGCTGTTTGCTTTAATGTGCAAACATTGGCAGTACAAGGCTTAATTATCAGTCGAGCCTATTTGTATATGGCTTATATACAAGCCCCTTTAATTGCAGTGCATGCGCCAGATTGCCCATTCTGCACCTATTCAAAATCGTGATTTTTATCCGTTCCTGATTAACAAATAGGTTTGCAAATGAGCAAAGACAACAAAGACAAGAAATACAAATCGAAATGGTTTCGTATTGCTGTAGCTGGTGACACAACCGACGGTCGCGAGATCCAGGCTGATTGGATCATCCAAATGGCACAAAACTATAATCCAGATACTTATGGTGCTCGCATCAATATTGAGCATTTCCGTAGTATTTATCCGGGCAGTGTGTTTGGTGCCTATGGCGATGTCCTGGCATTAAAAACTGAGAAAGTCACCATCGATGGTGAAGAAAAAGATGCGCTATTTGCTCAGATTGAACCGACGCAAAGCCTGATTGAGCTGAACAAGCAAAAGCAAAAAGTTTATACATCCATTGAAGTAGATGAAAACTTTGCCAATAAAGGTACTGCATACTTGATCGGGCTTGCTGTAACGGATAGCCCAGCATCACTCGGTACCGAAATGCTTCAGTTTGCAGCGGGTGCCAAAATCAATCCATTGGCCGACAAAAAGCAACGTCCAGAAAACCTGTTTACTGCAGCTCAAGAAGTCACTCTTGAATTTGAAGAAGTGAAAGAGCCGCAATCCTATTCCGCAGGTGTTATTGAAAAAGTAAAACAGCTTTTCTCAAAACAAGAAAAACCCGAGAAAAAGCCTGCGGAATCTTTCTCCGAACAGGAACAAGCCATTATTGAAATCGCTCAGGAAACAGCAAACCAAGGTCAAGCTGTTTCAAAACTTGAGAATGATTTCAATACCTTAAATACCGAGCATGAGCAGCTCAAACAAGACTTCAATGAATTGAAAAGCAAGCTGGACAGTGAACCGGATACTGACCCACGTCCTAAATCTGGCAATTCTAATTTCAATGAAGTTGTTGATTGCTAATTCAGTTCGTTAGCCCTTACCAGCATTAAAAAGAGTACACATCATGCGTAACGAAACACGTTTTAAATATAACGCTGCCATGAAGCAGCTGGCTAAATTGAACAACGTTGAAAAAGTTTCTCAAAAGTTCAATGTTGAGCCATCAGTTCAACAAAAACTGGAAGATAAAATCCAGTTGTCTTCTGCATTCCTACAGAAAATTAATATTTTTGTGGTACCAGAACAGTCTGGTGCAGCTGTAGGCCTGGGCATTTCACGTCCGATTGCATCGCGTACCAATACAGGTACCACTGACCGCCAAGCTGTAGATCCATCATCTATGGACCAGCGTTTCTATTTCTGTCGTCAAACCAACTTTGATACAGCGATTAAATACGCAAAATTGGACCAATGGGCGAAGTTCAAAGATTTCTATGCACGTTTCTCTGGTCAAATCCAAAAACGCCAAGGCCTTGACCGTATCATGATCGGTTTCAACGGTACATCTTATGCAGCGACCACAGACATTGTTGCCAATCCGAAATTGCAGGATGTGAATAAAGGCTGGCTGCAAAAAATGCGTGAAGAAAATGCTGCACGTGTTATGTCATCCGGTGATGTTGATGGAAAAATTACCATTGGCGCAACGGGTGATTATCACAATGTCGATGCCTTGGTCATGGATATGGTCAGTGAACTGATTGATGAAGTGCACCAGGACAATCCTGATCTGGTTGTACTGTGTAACCGTAAAACGGTTTCAGACAAGTACTTCCCACTGGTCAACAAAGACCAGGATAACTCTGAAAAACTGGCAGCAGATATCATTATCAGCCAGAAACGTATGGGTAACCTGCCTGTTTATGCGGTGCCATTCTTCCCTGAAGGTACCATCCTTGTGACCACTTTCGACAACCTGTCAATTTACGTTCAGGAAGGTGCTCGTCGTCGTACTGTCATCGACAACCCGAAACGTGACCAGATCGAAAACTATGAATCTTCAAACGAAGATTACTACATCGAAGATCTAGGCCTTGCTGCATTAGCAGAAAACATCGAATCGGTGTAAGCCTATGTCATTAGCACGTCGACATTTCCAAAAACATAGTGCTAAAGCAGCAGCCGAAACGGCTGCTGAGTTCGGCACCATGCAAGAGCAATCATTTTATGAATTGCAACTTGCCCAGCTTAACAATGACCGCCATCGCTTAAAGCAGATTCAATCTACTGAAGCGAAAATCCAGCTTAAAAAAGCATTGGTACCAACCTATCTGCCATATGTAGACGGAATTATTGAAGCCAATAAATCGGTTCAAGATGTCGTATTTATGACGGTTTTGGTGTGGTGTATCGATGTTGAAAACTATGCCAAAGCATTAGAAATGGCTGAGTTTGCACTCGTGCATAACATGATCATGCCAGACCGCTTTGAACGTAAAACTGCAACTTTAGTGACTGAAGAAATTGCAAATGCATTTTTGAAGAAGCTGAAAACTAATGCAGATATTGATATTGAAGTACTGCAGCAGCTTGAACAGCTTGCCCTCAATACAGAGTTTGAAGAAAAACTCCCGGATATGCCTGATCAAGTCAAAGAAAAACTCCCGGATATGCCTGATCAAGTCAAAGCAAAACTTCTGGTTGCATTAGGTAAAGCGACGATCAAGCAAATCCAAAGCAAAGATGAACCAAGTCAGTCAGACATTGAGTTCGCTCAAGAGGCCCAGGCATATTTGGAACGAGCCATTGAGCTGGACGACAAATGTGGTGGCAAACAGGACTTAAAAAACATGGAAACATTGTTGAAAAAGTTCCCGCCACAAACACCAAAACAGGCTGAACCTTTGCTCAATGCAGATGGTTCGCAACTCGTAGATGATCAAGGCAACTTGTCATTCAAACCGACCTAACCGAGTGCCCACGCACCGCATGGGCGAACAATGGTGATGTCATTACAATGTAATACACATTAAGCCCATTGTTCCCACCCATGCACTAAATATTCAATAAAAACAAAGGCAGGGGACAGAATGGGATTTGTTGCAAATGGCAATAGTACACCAAGCCAGATCGTCATCAAGAGTGACTCGTTTTATCCGAATGTTGATTTGGATCACATCCGTGAAATCGTCAGAATCGATGGAGCAGTCACAAATGCCCGACTCCAGCAAGCCATCATTGAAGAAGTGATCGATGTAAATCGACTGCTGAAAAGTTTAAAAGACAAAGCAGCTCAACTCTCCGATTTATCAACCTCTGAAATTAATGACCAGCCTGAAACGGATTATCTGTATATGTCAGCTGTGGCCAATGGTGTCGCAGCCAAGATTAATGAGAATTATCGCAATTATGACAGTTCCAATTCAGGGGCAAAAAAAGCTGAGCAAGCAGAACTCACTGTGGATGATTACCGTCGAAACAAGCAGTGGGCAATTCTTCAATTATTAGGTGAAAACCATACTGTGGTGGAACTGATATGAGAAATATAAAAGGCCTTTTAGCTGCAGCAGCTGCTGCATTTGGTATTAAAGCAATGGATTTTAATGAAGGATGTGATCTTAAGTTCCACCCTTCCCAAAATAAGCCAAACCGTATCAGCCAAAAGAAACGTCGGTTAAACCAGCGTCGCAGAGGTAAATGATATGAAAATGAATATCTCTTCAATCGAAAAACATCAACGTTCACATAGCTATAACTTTGGTCAAAAGGAATTAGAGCAGCTTGCTTTAAAAACTGTTGCCAAAGAGCTAGGCCTGGATCTGACACAGAACAATTTAAAAGTTGAAGTCTCGCTATCTTCGCAATCCGGTGGAATTAATCCAACGACCTATTCTTGCAAAGTACTGATCACTGAAAACCTGGATTGCAAGGAATAAAGCGAATGGCCAAAACCATCAATGCCCTGCAAAACGACACAGTCGATGCGATCTGCTGGAGGGAATACGGCAGAAGTTCCGGAGTGGTGGAAAAAGTACTTGAAGCCAATCCAGGCATTGCTGCGTATGGCCCATTTCTTCCTATGGGGACTGAAGTCATTCTGCCAGATCTAGAAACACCACAACAAATTAAACAAACCATCCAGCTATGGGACTAAAAAAATGGCAGAACCAACTACAACCGCAACAATCGCTGGATTAAGCACATTTGCATTTCTACCGTTCGTAAACGGGGATGCAATGCTGGGAGCAGTACTCGGTGCAGCTTTCATCGCAACTTTTGAAAAGGATCTCACCGCTTTTCAACGTATCCGCAATATGTTGCTGGCAACCGGCATTGGTTATATCAGTGCACCGCTTATTACAGAACACACATTTTTAAAAACAGATGCCGTTGCAGCACTGATCACATCAACCGTTTGTTTATTTGTCCTGGTCAAAGTGATGGACTGGGTCAAAGCAGCAAAGCTGTCAGACCTTTTAACAAAAATAACTGACATCCTGAACATCTTCAAAGGTGGTAAATCATGATCGAATTTCTCTTTCAAGCCATTGCCGTAATTGCATATGTAATTTGCGGCTTCCGCATTGCTGCATTCAGCCATGGTGGTGATTTCCACCGTGGTTATTCCTTCCTGGCAGCAATCCTCATCGCATCGTTTTTAGGACAATGCATTCATATCCTGTTCTTTAAAGATCCAGTCACGGTATGGGACGCGATTTTCGCAGTACTGCTTGCGATCATCATTATGCGAACCAAAGGTAATGTGGCCAAACTGATCTGGAGTCCATCATGATTATTAAATTTGGTGCACGTGGTGATGCTGTCATCAGCATTCAAAAGCAGCTCATCAGCTTAGGGTTCAAAGGTAAAGATGGTAAAGCCTTAAAACCTGATGGTGACTTTGGTGCAAATACTGAATATGCAGTACTGCAGTTTCAAAAAAGCGTAGGTATTCTGGCCGATGGTAAAGTCGGTGATAAAACCCGGGCAGCACTGGCTGGTCAAAGCGTTTCCAAGTTTTTAAAAGACAGTGACTACACAGCAGCTGCAAAACGTCTGAAAGTCTCTGAACTGGCCATTCGTGTCTTTGGTGCAACTGAAGGTCGTGGTGTCGGCTTCCTGAAAAATGGCAAGGCCAAAATCCTTTTTGAACGTCACCGCATGTATCACTACCTGGTGCAGCTCAAAGGTAAAACCTTTGCCAATGCTCAAATGAAGCAGTATCCAAATCTGGTGAACACTGCAACCGGTGGATATAAAGGCGATGCAGCAGAATATACCCGGTTAAGCCTGGCAAAAAATATCTGTGCTGAAGCAGCACTCATGTCATGCAGCTGGGGGCAGTTCCAGATCATGGGCGAAAACTGGAAAGTATTAGGTTATAGCTCGGTCTTTGAATTTGTAGATCAGATGCAGGCCAATGAATCCTTACAACTGGAAGCATTTATCCGTTTCATTGAATGGAAAACCGGTACCGTAAATGGCAAAAAGATCGCTTTGATTGATGCGCTGCGTGCTGAGAATTGGGAAGCTGTATTCACGCTGTACAACGGACCAAATTATAAAAAATTAGGCTACCAGGCGAAGTTCCAGAAAGAATGGGATCACCTTGAACCGATCTATGGGGAGAAAAAAGCAGCATGAATGCTTTAATTTTCGATCCAGTCACCAAGTTGGTCATCGTTTTACTCATTGCCTTGGCGTTGGTTTTTGGGATCAAGCATTACAACGGCCTGAATCAAAAAGTCGGACAGCTGGAAACCCAGCTTACTGAAAAGCAGCAGCTGATTGACACCCAAAACAGCAATATTGCCGACATTAAAGAGCAGATCACCAGCCAGGCGCAGGCCATTGCTGACTTGCAAAAAGCCCAGGATGAACTGCAGCTGAATTCAGAACAACGAAAAATCAATATAAAAGAGATTTTGAATCATGATCAGGATGCTAAAACTTGGGCTAGTCAGCCTGTGCCCGATGCTATTCGTAGCATGTTCAGTAACACCGGCACCGCAAACGCAAACACAGTCCAATCCGCTTTATCCAGTACTGACCCGGTGCAATAAGCCTTTATTAAATATTCAAACCAATGAAGATTTAATTTTTGCATTAGAAACCACCGAACTGGCCAGGGCACTTTGTGCTGCAAAAGTCGATTCAGTCATTCAGATCCAGGAACAGCAATATGAAAAAGCCCGATAGCCTTCGTAGTCATATCCTTGCTGCAGTCAAAGAACTGCAGCGAGATCCTGAACGTATGCTGATTTTTACCGACAAAGGTAATGTGCGTTGCACCGGTGCAAATGGGCTTTCATTTGAGTATGTCTATGACCTGAATTTTATCCTGACGGAGTTTGCTGGGGAGCTTGATGCGGTCATGATTCCTTTATTAGACTGGGTACGCGTCAATCAGTCTGAATTGCTTATGAATCTGGAAAAAAGTAAAGAAGCCTTCAAGTTCGAGACTGTCATTTTGGACAATGGTACTGTAGATCTGTCTCTGACTTTCCCCGTGACTGAACGCGTCATTGTAAAGCGTCAGGATGATGGCACGTTAAATATTACTTTCCCAGATGAACCTCAGTATGAAACTGCTTTAGATTCTCAACCTATGCAGCTTATTGATAATCGAACCGGTGAAGTACTCGCAGCCTGGACTTCAGCATCAACTGAACAGCAGGATTGGTAAATTATGGCCAATCTGGAATTACTGACAGAACATCTGGGTGTCATGCTGCAAAAACTCAGTGAGGCTGAACGACGCAAGCTGGAAATGAGTATTGGCCGTAAGATCCGGGCATCCCAAAAAACGCGTATTACCAGACAGAAAAATCCGGATGGCAGTGCCTTTGTTCCAAGAAAGAAACGCCTGCGTGACAAGAAAAATAAAATCAAAAACAAAATGTTCAATGTCATCAAAAATGCCAAATACATGCGCGTGCAAAGAACTGCACAGGGTATGGCCATTGGCTTTACTGGCCGTATTGCTTTTATCGCCCGGGTACACCAGTTTGGCTTGGTGGATAAAGTAGATCGGGACGGCCCAAGCGTGAAATACGACAGCCGTGAGCTGCTTGGCTTTACCGAAGAAGAAATCAAAATGATTGAAGCCGATGTGCTGGAGCATCTGGCAGCAAAATAAAATCATTTGTATATAGCGCATATACAAGCCACATCAAATGCAATCCAAAATCATCTGCAACACGATTGCAGCATGAGCGCAGAACTACATCGACGCCTTGAAAACCTGATTCGATTCGGAACCATCAAGGCTATATATCCTGATCAACCTTTTACGACAGTCACCGTCACTATTGGCGCGATTACGACTGGGAAACTTCGTTTTCTGACATTAAGAGCAGGCAAAACCAAGACCTGGGATCCACCAAGTGTGGGGGAGGAGGTCATGGTTTTGAGTCCGTCCGGCGTACTTGAAATGGGCGTGGCCATTGCTGGCTTTAATAATCAGGACAATCCGTCACCATCCGATGACCCAAATAAAACCATCCGGATTTTTGAAGATGGCTGCCTTCTTTCCTATGACACAAAAACCCATCACCTGGATGCTGTTTTGCCAGAAGGTGGCACCTGCAATGTGACCGCCGATGTTCAAATCACTGGAAAACTGCATGTCACAGAAACCATTACTGCCGGTGACAACATTTCCACCGTTGCCGATGTTCTCGCTGGTGATATCAGCTTGACGAAACACAGAACATCAGGCGTTAAAGCCGGAAGTGAAGAATCAGGAGGCCCAATTCCATGATGTCCCGCTATAACGGATCAGAACTGACTGAACTTGAACACATTCGGCAGTCATTAGAAGACATTGCCACCACGCCTATTGGTTCCCGGCTCATGCGTCGCGAGTACGGTACCTTACTGGCCAGCCTGATGGACCAGCCGATCGGCCAAGCCCTGTATTTAAAAATTTACAGCACTTTATACAGTGCCTATGTGCGCTGGGAAGATCGTATCGAAATCAGCCAGATTAGCGTGGCAGAGCTGAATAAAGGGCAATTGATTTTAGATGTCATCGGCTTTTTAAAAACAAATGGTAATGAGGTCAACATGTCAATTCCAGTTAAATTAGGTGCCGTCTCATGAGTACAGTCGACTTTTCACAGTTACCGGTTCCTAACCTGATTCAGGAATTAGACTACGAACGTATTTTGAGTGAGCGTAAAGAAAAATTTATTGCCCTGTATCCTGAATCTGAACAGGAAAAATGGCGCAATGTCCTTAGTCGTGAATCAGATCCGATCGTCAAACTGCTTGAAGAAAATGCTTATCTGGAGCTGCATTATCAGAACAAATGCAATGCCGATGCCCGGGCATTGCTACTTGCTTATGCTGAAGGCCCAGACCTGGACCATTTGGCTTTAACCGAATATGGCTTGGTCCGTTTGCTGGTTACACCTGCAGATAATTCTGTTATTCCACCGCTGCCTGCAGTTTATGAATCAGATGAACGTTTAAAAGAACGTTGTCTTTTACAGTACGACGGTATGAATACCGCTGGTTCATCAAATGCCTACAGATTTTTCACATTAAGTGCAGATGGCAGGGTACATGGCATCAAGGTTTATTCACATATTGATAACCCATATCTACTGGATATTGTCATTTCACAGGTGGATAGCGAAACAGGAGAAGCTTCCCAGGAACTGATTGATATTGTACAGGCTGCTTTAGATCCTGATCTTGTCCGTCCTGTTTGTGACCGTCCAACGGTCAAATCCAGCATTGCAACTGATTACCAGATTTCAGCCCGACTGTTTGTCGGTAAAAATGCCGAGGATTCGCTTTTACTGGAAGCAGCCAATCTCAGACTCGAAAGTTATATCCAAAAATCAAAAAAGAATGGATCAAGCATACGGTTATCTGCAATTTATGCTGCATTGCATGTAGATGGCATCAGTCGTGTCGTAATTGATGAACCTGCTGCAGATATCGAAATTGATATCTACCATCACCCATTTTGTACTGCAAAAAGCATCAGTATTGGGGGGACAGAGTGAAAACTTTATTGGCTCCCAACTCAACTTTATTAGAAAGGAATCTGGCTGAAGTCTCGAAGGATGCATTTGAGCTACCTTCAATCCGTGTCGTCAAAAATATTGATGAAGTACCTTCAGAATTTCTTCCATTTCTTGCTTATCAGAAGTCAGTGGATTACTGGGATGCCAACTGGCAAGACCAATTGAAACGAGAAGTGATTAAGTCATCACGTGATCAACACAAAATCAAAGGGACAACAGCCGCAATTAAACAAGCGTTAGAGCCATTTGGTTATGAAGTCAACCTGATTGAATGGTGGCAAGCACAGCCGAATCTGACACCAGGAACGTTTAATTTAGAGCTAAACGTGATTGGTAAAAGTTTAAATGCTGAAACATACAGTGAAATTAATCGACTCGTTTCTGAATCGAAAGCTGCATCACGGCATTTAGCCAATCTAACAGTCACAATTAATCCAATTTTAACGATACGAAATCTGCTCGTTCACCAAACAGCAATCACGTTTACAAGTCATCCGAGGTCATAATGGCTGAATACTATAATGTCACAACGAATCTTGGCGATGCTGAAATAGCGAATGCTATCGCCACTAATACAAAACTAGATATTACTCACGTGGCTTTTGGTGATGGTAACGGTTCAGTACCAACCCCAAATAAGGCACGAACATCTTTAGTACGTGAAGTACACCGTCAGGCCGTTACTAAATATGAGAGACACAAAACCAATGCAAATTGGATTGTGATCGAAACAATTATCCCGTCCAATGTCGGGGGGTTTACCATTCGTGAAATGGGTGTAATTGCTAACGGAAAATTAATTTCCCATGGTAGTCATGCACCATTTGAGAAAGTCGAAGACCCGTCCGGCGTTTCTGAATATCGACTCAAATTCACACAGAATATAACTGATGGTTCGGTAGTCGAAATAATGTTAGATGAATCTCTAATCTATGCTTCACAAGCATGGGTTGAAGAAAACTTCATTAAACGCATAGACATTATTGATAATTTAACAACAAACGAACCAGCGAAACCCGTTTCAGCAAAGCAAGCAAAAGTTTTGCAAGATAATAAACTGGATAAAAATGCTAATGCTGCTAGTGCATCAAAGCTTGAAACATCGCGTCAGGTATCGTTCTCAGGAGCGGCGACTGGCTCATTTAATTTTGACGGCTCCACTGGCACATCTTGCACCTTAACCTTGGCAAATTCAGGAGTTACGGCTGGGACTTACGGAACAACTTTAAAAGTTCCTGTGATTACGGTAAATGCTAAAGGGCTGATTACAACGGTTACAACGCAGGATATTCCATCCGCATCCACATCTGTGAAAGGTCTTGTTCAGCTAAGCAATGCTTTAAACAGTACAAGCACAGTACAAGCGTTAACGGCTGCACAAGGTAAAAAGCTCCAAGATGAGAAGTTAGATAAGTCAGGCGGGACGGTTACCGGTGGGCTTAATATTAATATTGATGCCGATGGCGGGTTGAGTGTAAACGCAGGAGGGACGACTCAGGCTCAGGTTCGTGTTTCCAATTCAATTCACAATGGCATGTTACAAGCATCTGTGGGTGGAAACTTTGGTCTCTATGATACAACCTTTGGGAAATGGATTGTTCACGCAAGATCTTCTGGTGATGTAGAGCTAAATGGCAATGCAGCATCCGCGACCAATTGCAGCCGTTCAATTGCAGCTGGAAACGGCCTAAGCGGCGGCGGTGAGTTGAATGCAAACCGCACACTAACACTTGGAACACCGGGGACTATAACAGCTTCGACAGGGAATGCTGTTAGCGCTTCAAGTCATACACATGATTTAAATATTGACGGCTTCTTTCAAGCCGCAAAATCAGCGAACGGCTATCAACGATTTCCGGGTGGTTTGATTTTGCAGTGGGGTACTGCAAATAGTGATAGCACTAGCGGTACAGTAACCATGCCTATCGCTTTCCCGAATGAAACTTTATTTGGTCTTGTCGGTGAAACTAAATCTGATACATCTGGGCCAACTTTTAATTTTGCTTGGGTTAGAGGAACAACAACTAAATCAACACTAGGCTGGCAATCTACAGGTAATCCGGGTTTATTTTCGTGGTTCGCCATCGGTTATTAGGAGAAAAAATGATTAAATTTAGTGAACAAGAACAGGCGTTTTTCGATACCGACTTGCTTTACGCGGAATTACCTACTGATCTGGTAGAGGTAAGTGAAGAACAGCATTCACTTTTGCTTGAAAAGATTAATCAAGGCTGTCATGTTTTTAAAAATCTAAATGTGTCAGAGCCGCCGCCAAGTCCGTTCCATGAATGGCAAAGCAATAAATGGATCGACCTACGTACACCAGAAGAAATAGCATCTTATAATCGCTCCCTATTACCCAAACTATCTAAACGCCAATTTGCTTTATACTTATACGATCACGATATGTATGATCAAGTGATGCAAGCGATTGAAGCAAATCCACGATTCAAAATTGAATACGATTCTGTTTCTGATATTGAGCGACTTAGCCCAACCGTAGCAGAAATAACTTTATTACTTGGCTGGACAGAAGAGCAAGTCGATCAAATGTGGGAACAAGCACTAGCACTTTAAAACCTAACGCGATCATTTGTATATAACGCATATACAAGCCCATCTAATCGCAATTAAAAAGCCATTTTGTAAGCCTGTGAGCTGTATATAAAACAACAGATCACAGGCTAATTTTATGGCTACAGATTCATATCATCACGGTGTCCGGGTTCATGAACTCAATGAAGGCACCCGTCCTATCCGAACTGTTTCAACCGCAGTTATTGGCTTAGTGGCAACTGCAGAAGATGCAGATGCAGATGCCTTACCATTGAATACCCCAGTCCTTGCCACAGACATTAAAACCGCTTTAGACAAAGCCGGAACGCAAGGTACTTTGGCACGTTCATTACAGGCCATTGCCGATCAGACCAATGCTGTCACTGTCATTGTCCGTGTAGACACCAAAGAAACCGAAGCAGAGCAGACTTCAGCCCTTATTGGTGGCGTTGAAAATGGCCGTTATACCGGCATGAAAGCCCTGCTTGCAGCTGAGCAAAACCTGAAAGTCCGTCCACGCATTCTGGGTGTTCCAGGACTTGATTCGGCACCAGTGGCAGCTGGACTTGTGTCACTTGCTGAAAAGCTACGTGCGTTTAGTTACCTGTCAGCATATGACTGTGAAACCAAAGAAGATGCAGCTGCTTATCGTGAATCAATCGGTGCACGCGAAGCCATGCTCATCTGGCCAGACTTCCTGGGCTGGGACACAGTCAAATCAGAAACTGTCACTTTTGATGCAACAGCTCGAGCACTCGGTCTGCGTGCAAAAATCGACAATGACACTGGCTGGCATAAAACCCTGTCCAACGTAGCAGTCAATGGTGTTACCGGTATTTCAAAAGACGTGTTCTGGCAACTGCAAAGCATGGACACCGATGCTGGCTATCTCAACCAGAACGATATCACCACCTTAATCCAAAGCGACGGCTTCCGTTTCTGGGGTTCACGTACCTGTTCAGCAGATCCGCTCTTTGCCTTTGAAAACTACACCCGTACTGCACAAGTCATTGCCGATACCATGGCAGAAGGGCACATGTGGGCAGTCGACAAGCCGCTTCATCCAAGCCTGGCGCGTGACATCGTCGAAGGTATCAATGCCAAATTCCGTGACCTGAAAGGTCAGGGCTACATCATTGATGGTCAATGCTGGTTCGATCCTTCAGCGAACTCAAAAGAATCGCTCAAATCTGGCCGTTTAATGCTGGATTACGACTTTACTCCAGTACCGCCACTTGAAGACTTAACCCTACGTCAACGCATTACAGACAAGTACCTGGCTGATTTTGCGTCTCGTATGAATGCATAAGGAAAAAAGCACATGGCTTTACCTAAAAAACTAAAAATGATGGACCTGTTTAACGAAGGTAATTCATACCTTGGCCAGACAGGTGAAGTCACCATTCCAAAACTGGTTCGTAAGTTTGAAGACTGGCGTGGTGGTGGTATGAACGGCAACGTCAAGATCGATCTTGGCCTTGGCGATGACATCACCGAGTTCAACTGGAAGCTTGGCGGTATCGATGCACTGATCATTGAACAGTTTGGCGCAGCTACAGTCGGTGCAAACATGCTTCGTTTTGCCGGGTCATACCAGCAGGATGATACAGGCCAAACATCTGCAGTCGAAATTGTAGTACGTGGTCGTCATGAAGAAATCGACTTCGGCAACCAGAAAGCAGGGGACGATACAGAAACCTCTGTGAAGACAGTCTGGTCTTACTACAAGCTCAGTATCGATAACGTCGTCAAAGTCGAAATCGATATCCCGAACATGATTGAAATCGTCAACGGTGTAGATCTGTTAGAAAAACACCGCGCCAATATTGGTCACTAGTTTTCCTGCTCTTCTGTAGTTTCGTACTGCAGAAGGTTTTTTTATTTAAATTTTCTTCAAGGAATATGCAATGCAATCTCAAGAACAAACACCAGCTCAAGAACTGACAGCAGATCAAATTGAGAATCAGAAACTGATTACCCCAAACCCGGACATTCAGATTGTAGACCTGGATGAACCCATCAAAATTGGCAATACCGAATTCACGCAAATCGAAGTGCGTAAGCCAAGCGTGCCGGCACTGCGCAAGATCCGCATCTCTGAAATTTTAAATGGTGATGTGAACTCCATTTGCACCATCTTGCCTTTGTGTACCACACCAACACTGTCACAAGGCTTGCTCAACAGCGGTGCAGTTGAACCTGCAGATATCGTTCAGCTCGGTGCAGCGGTGATCTATTTTTTGCAACCGAAATCAGTGCGTGCGGAACTGTCACTCCAACAGTAGAAGACGCCATTGCCAATATTGCGGTGGTCTTTAACTGGCCACCGCAAACCTATGAAAACATGTCTCTTACAGAACTGATGCAATGGCATCAAAAAGCCATTGAACGAAATGGATCAGATGCCGAATGAAATCGTTAAGACTTGAAGTAATTTTTGGGGCAAAGAACAAGTTAAGCCCCGCTTTAAAAGTCATTGTGGGCAGCAGTAATGCTGCCAGCAAGGCCTTAAAAAAAACAAATGACCAGCTCAAAGACCTGGAACGCCAGCAAAACAAAATTGCGACCTTTAGAAAGCTCAAAGACGACGTTAAACAGGCCACAGTCGAACTCGACAAAACCAACCGCAAAATTGCATCGTTCAAGCAACAACTCGCAGTCAATCCCAATGCAAAATTATCGGCTGAACTAAAAAAAGCCGAGGCTGAAGCACGTCGTTTAAATAAGGTGGTGACAGAAGGCAAGCCCAAGCTGATGGCCTTGCGCCAGGAGCTGAATCAGGCCGGATTAAAGTCAACCAACCTGGCACAGCACCAGCAGGAGCTGAAAAACAAGATTCATGGTACCAATACTGAAATTGACAAGCAGAAACAACGCCTGCAGAACCTGAACCGCATCCAGCAAAGCACACAGAAAACAGCATCCAATGTCAGAACAGCAGCCATGTATGGCGCTGGTGCAGCTGCAACCGGTGTAGGTGCCATGTACTCCATGCGTAAGCCGATTGATGAAACCAAACACATGGACGTTGAAGAAAACCGGATCGCATCATTAGGACTGGGCAAAGAAGCCACCAAAGAAGCCATTCAGTATGCCAAGGCCATGAAAACCTTTGGTACTTCAACACTGGATAACCTGCAACTGGTCCGTGATGGCGTAACAGCCTTTGCCGATGTCCACCATGCCCAGATGGTGGCACCAACACTGGCTAAAATGAAATTTGCCAATGAAGCCATGTATGGCGATAGCGGAGCAGAAAATGAAAAGAAATTCATGGATATGCTCAAAGTTATCGAAATGCGTAACGGCTTAAAGAGCGAAAAAGCCTTCCAGGAACAGGCCAATATTATTCAGCAGGTCATTACTGCCACCGGTGGACGTGTCCAGGCTGAAGAATGGCTCAACGTGATCAAGACCGGTGGTATTGCTGCCAAAGGCATCGACAATAAGGCCTTTTACTACAAACTGGAACCACTGGTACAGGAAATGGGGGGCTTCCGTGTCGGTACCGCCATGATGTCTGCTTATCAGAACGTCTATCAGGGCCGTACTACCAAACGCGCAGCGAATAACTTGATGAATCTTGGTCTGATTGAAGATCCAAGTAAGCTGAAGCACGATAAATCTGGCCAGATTTCCTTCCTGGATGTCGGAGCTATCAAAGGCGCAGCGCTATTCAAAAAAGACCAGTTCGCATGGATGGAGCAGGTACTGGTACCGCAATTAAAGTCCAAAGGCATTACCAAAGAAGGCGACATTATCGACGCAATGGGTAGTATCTTTACTAACCGTACTGCATCTAACCTGTTTGCACAGATGTATATGCAACGTGACCAGATCCACAAGAATGCCAAGTTAAATGCCGGTGCAGACAATATTGACCAGTTGAACAGCAAAGCCATGGGTACCACCACCGGTAAAGAAATCGAAGCCAAGGCAAAACTGCATGATGCTTATCTGAAGTTTGGTACCACCATTCTGCCAATCTATACCAGTGCTATTGAAACAGCGACCAGTGCCTTGCAAGGCTTTAATGGCTGGATGGAACGCAATCCAAGACTGGCCAAAATGTTAGGTGTCGGTTTAATCGCGATTGCCACCAGCCTGATCGTAATTGGTGGGGCACTTGCAGTCTTTTCACCACTGATCCTGGGTATGCTCATCCTAAGACTGATCATGGCATCCTTTACTGGTACCACTGCCGTATTTACTCGTGCCTTTTCACTCTTACCGAGCATTTTTAATATTGTGAAAGTAGCGTTTATGGGGCTGGGCAGAATCTTTATGTGGGTAGGACGGCTCATGCTGACAAACCCAATTTTACTGGCCATTACAGCAATAGCTGTAGCTGCCTATCTGATCTATAAAAACTGGGAACCTATTTCTGGGTTCTTCAGTGATTTATGGACCAAAATAACCGGTATTTTTGCGCCTGTAGGGGCATGGTTCGGAGCACGAATTACCGAAGCCAAAACAGCCTTTTCAGGTGGCATTCAAGGTATGAGTGCACTCATCTTGAACTGGTCACCCATCGGACTGTTCTATGCAGCCTTTGCCAAGGTCATGAGCTGGTTCGGAATTGAGCTTCCGTCCAAGTTTACTGGCTTTGGGGGCATGATCATTAATGGCCTGATTAATGGTATTAAAGCCGGCTTTGAAAAGCTCAAGGGACTTTGGGCTTCCATTAACGCCTATATGCCTTCATTCATGCAAAAAAGCATGGACATCCACAGTCCATCCCGTGTCATGGCAGGGCTGGGTGGTCACATCATGAGTGGTTTAGGAGTCGGTCTACAAAACGGCTTCCCGGATCTCAAGGCCAGATTTGCAGACGTTGTCGGAATTTTCAGTCCGAATACTTCAGACGTCATGCAGAAAATTAACGTTGCACCGGCACTGGCCAAAATCAGATCGTCCCATGCCCAACCTGCAGCAGCTGGCGGTGGTGCTGTCACCATTCAGGGCGACACCATCACCATGCACATTCATGCCCAGCCGGGCCAGTCCGTACAGCAGCTTGCCCAGATGGTTGCCAATGTCCTGGATCAGCGTGATCGTCAAAAAATGCAACGCGCACGTGACCGTTACCAGGACTCAGAATAAGGAAAATACACAATGATGATGATCTTCGGCATGTTTGTGTTTTCAATACCAACAGCCACCTATCAAAGCCTGCAGCGTAGCACCAACTGGCGACATGCCAGCAATTCACGTGTCGGAGCTGCACCGGCATACCAGTTTACCGGCCCAGGGGAAGATACCATTACCCTGGACGGCTCTATTGTTCCGGAGTTTGGATCTCAACTGTCCCTGACTGCATTACGTCTAATGGGCAACACCGGTAAATCATTTCCGCTCATTGCGGGAAATGGCAAAATTTATGGCATGTGGAAGCTGGATTCAGTTGATGAAACCCAGACTTACTTTTTCAGCAACGGTAAACCGCGTAAAGTCGAATTCAGTCTGAAACTGAGCAAGACCAAGTCTGCAGGTTCACTGGTGTCTGGCGTATTGGGTGCAGTAGCGGAGAAATTGTTCTAATGAATATTGTCTCTGCTATCACAGATAAACTGGAGGACAGCTATCCTCACGCCATTTTCAAGCTGCAGATTGAAGGCAAGGATATTCGCCAGGAAGCCATTGAAAGCCTGATGAGTCTGGTCATCACAGATAACCGTGGTATGGAATCAGATTCACTTGAATTACAGTTTTCAGACCATGACGGCACGCTCAAAATTCCACCCAAAGGCGTCAATATCCAGGTCTGGCTTGGCTGGAGCAATGAAGGTCTGGTCTATAAAGGCCAATATAAAGTAAAGGAACTGGAACATAGCGGTGCCCCGGATGTACTAACCATCCGTGCCACCAGTGCCGATCTGAAGGCTGGACTCAAGCAGAAAAAGGAACGCAGCTTTAATGACGTGACGCTTTCAGAAATTCTGCAGGCCATTGCCTTTACCCATGAACTCGATTTAAAGGTGCACGATTCTCTAGCTCAGCGAAAGATTATTCACCTGGTGCAAAACGAATCCGATGCCAACCTTTTGACCCGGCTGGCCGATGAACACGATGCCATTGCAGCCGTCAAAAATGGCATGCTCGTATTTATGCCAAAAGGGATAGCACAAACTGTATCTGGACAGGACTTGCCGACCTATCTCATTACTCGGGATCAAGGCGACCAGCATCGCTATAGTGACTGCGATGGTGGAGATGAAATCACTGCAGTCCGTGCCTGGTACTACGATTCTGGCCAGGCAAAAAAACTTGAAGTCGTGTATGGCGATGCCAGCAACCAGAACATTAAGGAACTGCGTCATATTCACCAGGACAAACAGTCCGCGACCTTGGCAGCCAAAGCCAAGCTGGCAGAACTCAAACGTTCAACCTTAACTTTCAATTACACCTTGGCAAAGGGTAAACCCGACATCATTCCGGAAATGACCTTTGTCTTTGATGGCTTAAAAGAGCATATCGATGATATTTTCTGGCTCGGGACTAGAATCGTACATACTTTGGATGCAGACAACGGCTATACCACTGCTATAGAGCTGGAAGTCTTCTGTCCGGATGCTGACGATGTAGCAGAACTGTTTGAAGATCAGTTCGAAGCGGAAAAAGACAAGAAATGGACTGGCGTGGTGGTCTATTACCAGTCCGGCAGTAAGGCGGTACCACTGACCAAAGGTGATCAGTCCAATCCAAAACACTTCACTTATCTGTATATCAACAAGGCAGCAGCCCAAGCCAGGCTAGACCGTGAGTATGCCTTGCTGGATACCGAAACAGGCAAGTTTTCAGCGCACAACGAACTGGAAGTGAAGCCTTACACCGGCTTAAAAACCTTTTACAGCCTGGACAAAGGTAAAACACGGCATGTACTGACCAAAGGAGACCAGTCCAACCCGAAAGTACTGGACCGGCTTTATAAAACCAAGCTGGCTGCAGAAAAGGCACTGGAACGTGAGTATCCACGCCTGAATGCCAAAAAAGACATGCTACAGCAGGTCAAGCTAGATCATTAATACATAACCTGGCACGTGATTTTTGTTGCGTGCCATTAATAAAAAAATGTTATAAAAAAGACAACATTTCTAACAAATATTTATTCTTTTGTATAAAATAGAACAAATATTTGTATTAAAAGGGATAACAATGACTGAGCCGGCTTTATCACATAAAACAACGGCAAGACCTCAGCTCCTTTGTCCTCATTGCAAGGCAGCAAACCTTCAAATTCGTTCCAGTATCCAGGAACACATCCTGTTAAAAACCTTATTTTTACAATGTCGCAATGTTCATTGTGGTTTTACTGGTCGTGGAAATATCGAAATAACACATGAAATCTCACCCAGTGCCATTCCCGATTGCAATGTAAAACTGAGAACCTTTAAAGAGCTGACTTCACGCCAGGCAGCAAATGATGATTCAGTTGAGAATCAAAATAATGAGTGAAAATCTACATCCTGAACAATTATTTGAACTTTTCTATCAGGATCTCACTCCGGATATGAACCCTCCAGGCATGGTCAAGCATCGATCCGAAGGTATGTTTATGTGGTGGCGTGAAAGATTTATGAATGCACTGAATGGAATTGAAGAACCAATGGCATTAAGAAGCTGGGCAGAAGCACCGCAAATGTGGCTAAAGGGCTATAAGCGGGGAACGCAAGGGAATAATCCAGAATAATAAAAAGGTCGCATATAGCGACCTTTTTAATTCCATAGACTTCAAGACATATAGGACCTTTGTCCCAATGTTTTATCGACCAAAGCCAGATAATAATCTTCCTCTACATAGTTATTTAATTTTCTCATAAGTCGATATTTTAATATGAATTCTTTAATTCGTACCTCATCAAAAGAAATAAAAAACATTGCAATCATTTCATTAAAACTTTGATAGGAAATAAAAATTTCTATAGCTGTCTTTGTAATATCTAAATGCTGATGTTGTTCAATAAAACTAAGAATAAAATTAATATATTCAAAAACTTCATTACTTAATAATTTGTATTGGTTTAGTTTATGAGCATAGGCACTTTTTAAAATAATTATATTCTCTAACTCATCATTATTTGCTGAATCAATAAGCTCAGTGCTTAAATATATCGCTCTTAATTCATGCAGAATGTTTATATTAAAGTGTCTAAAAACATTATCTCCATGAGTTGAACCACCTAAACTTAATGTGTCAATTTTTCTTTGCTTTTCGTCTAAAAACTTAAACAATAGAGTATAAAAATTCTGGACTTTCGCATCATAAAGCTGTTGTTCGTTTAATTTTGCCTGCTGTTCAGTAATTTCTCTTTGCTTATCCGCAATCGCATTACTTTCCTTAATTTCATTCCTTTGTGCTTCGAGTTCCTGACGCTGTGCTTGTAGCTCCTGGCGTTGCATAAACAGGGAAATAATCAGAATCGCAAAAGCTAAACCACTAAATAGGGTATTCAGTGATCCATAGCTATCCCCATAAGTACCGTACTGATCCCCAATGTTCTGAAATTTGCTCTTTTCTTCTGCTACAGATTCAGAACTGGTCGGTTCAGTAGTGAGCATGGCATCAAAGGTGTAAGGGATCACCATTTGAACTGACTTTTGCTGGGGTGCATCATCCATATACTGCATAAATCGCGGATAGCTAATCCAGAGGATGAATATGAGGGTAATTGCACCGAGAATACCCAAAAGCTCTTTATATGAATTATTAGGAGTTGGACTACTCATTATCATTCCCCAACAGGCGAAACACCCACCCACAGACCGGTAATTTCATTGGCTAAGGCGTAATATTCAACATCACCAATTACTTTTTTATGGCTATTTTCTTCTTTCCCAATATTCTTTAAAGCAGCAGTGATCAATTTTACCAATTCATTACCCGCTTCTGTTCCAGGACTAATGACTTGAGCAGTAATTCCGCTCATGATTAGTAAATCCATCATCGCTTTTTCAGATTCTTCTGTCCCACCGACAGTGAAAATTAATTCTCTTAAAGAACCGTCTTTATTAACTGTTCCTGTTAAACCGACATATTGAGTGAACATGATCTGGAAGGTATCTCTAACACTGCCTTCTTTAATATCAAACTCAGCCACAGGTCGAATGGTCTCGATATCTAGAGCTTTAAGCTGGGCATTGAATTTCTGTCTGAACTGTTCCGGGGTCATGCCCAGATTGGCTTCAACTTTAACCGGCTGAACTTCTTTTTCAGCGACTTCAGGCTGGGCTGCATTTTGTGCAGCTGGAGCTGCTGCTTGACTATCTGTGTTGTCTACTTCTGGTGCAAATACTCCAACCAAAGCCAGAAAGACAAAGTTCAGGGCCAAACCATAAAGTAGAATCTTGCCTCGTGATAAGGCAGGTTTAGATTTGAACTGTGTAAGTGAAGGTTTAATTAAAAAAACAATAGTCCCGATTGAAGCAATCAAAAAGAGTAAAGCGAATAAAGTAGCCACAATAATCCTTGTTTATTCATAAATTTATAAAAAATAGCGCATCACTATATTGACATAGCAGCACACTATCGAGCAATATGTAACTACGCAGCAAAATCTGCGTACAGGCGTGAGAACCTGTTTTAACCTACAAGCGCATAAAATATCGTCGCTTAAGCGACTATTTTTTTGCCTAAAAAGTCTGATCGGCTATACTCGTTATGGTAGATCGGGCAGGGCAGTCTTTGACTGGCCGTACTTGTAGGACGGTATTCTCACCCCTGTTCGGTCTGCCACCATTCCGTGAGAAGAATGGCGGTAGGTTTAAAACCAAACCTACAAGGAATTTAGTCATGAAAAGACAGATTCAAGTCCGCACCCGCGTACCTGCACAAATCACTCCGGCTCCTGAGCACACGCCTATCCATGATATGGGTGCTTATTTCAAACGCCAAAAACAACGCAAACTTGCCCATTTCCGTAAAAACTGTATCGACACCCTGTCTCTCTGCTTTGCCACTGTAACGACTTTCTCCCTGTTATTTTTGGGGGAATAAGTCATGCCAAACAGCTTAAAACAACAAGTGGTACAGCTCTTCCAGGAACTGCAGCCACAATTTAATCCGCAACAAAAAACAGTCATGGTCAAAGTCATGAATGAGCTGCTTAGCCAGAACGATTTATTAGTTGAGCTGCAGCATGCAGACCAGATCCTGCAGAATTGCATCAACGCCATGACCGACAACCAGCGCTTTAAGGTAGGGCAGCAAAACTGTGCTCAAGGCCTGGCACACGGATGGGCTTTTCGCACAGAACAGCGTAAGCAGCTGATCGCCCGTGCCCAGCGCATACAGGGAGCAGCATCCGCATGAATGAAAATATTATTCCCTATGTGCCCCTGGAACCACGTGTATTGGCCAAAACAGAAAAAAGCCGGATTGTGTGTCAGCAGCTTTTCCACATCATCGACCAGTCAGTGCAGGCGCAAATTACCTTCAACCATGACACGGAAAAAGGACGTTTATCCATTAGCCCGGACCAGATCAATGATCTGTTGCAGGAATTATCAAAAAGTGAGCAGTTAAGTAAGACTATTGATATAGAAGTATTAAAAACTTCGCTAAATGATCTTATTTATCCTATGTTTATGGGAGAGCATACAATTACCAGCCCCATCTGGAACGGAACAAGTGTCCGAGTCTGGCAATTTCAATTAAATCAAATTGCTAATAGGGTAAATATGGAAATCTCACAAAACGAAGCAGAATTAATACTTGATAGTTCAATTAGTGCGCTACGCATCTGGAGACAGTCACTCGAAGCTGCACCAGGTAATAGAGATGTCACGTATCAAACTTCAGATCTTGTTTATAAATTGCTGGATTTAGAACATAAGCTGCAACAGGTACAAACCAGGTTAGAGAAGTAACAGAGAAGCCCACTTTTAAAAGTGGGCTTTTTACTTTTAGCCATTTTTATTCTCGGCATCCAGGCTCATCACACGGCATAAGTTCAGCAAAGCTTCCTGGCTTTCTGGCTTAATCTGTCTATAGGCCTTCAGCAAAAGGCTTTCTTCACTGGTCAGTCCACTAAAGTCCGGATCAATGCCCAACAACACATAACGGATATCAATGCCTTGCTCATGCAGTTTAGTCAGGTACACCCACTGATCCGGCACCTTGTTACGCACATAGTTGCCCAGGGTATTTTCATGTGCACCAATGTCACGACTCAGTGACTTTGCCTTTAATCCATTTCTTTCTAATTCTTCTTTGAATCTTACCGATATTTCTGTAGCTAATTTTTCTGCATTTTCGGACATATATTTAACCTTTAGGCATTGAAAGAACAAATATTTATGCTATAGTGATTCGTAGCACATCACTATAACCGTAAGAATACTGTATGAGTACATCAAATTCACCTCAAAATCGACCGAGAGCTAAAAAGATCACCGGTGGACGTGTTCGTTGCATCGTTTATTTGCCTAAGGATGAAGTCGAATCAATCGACCAGATTGCCGACAGTACCGACACCAGTCGCTCTAGCATCATTGCCCAGGCGTATTACGCAGGCAAACAAACTTCAGAAAAAAATAAGGAGTAATGCTTTATGTCTTCAATGCGGAAACAAAAACGTATTAATCGTTACAACATCAACCTTACCGATTCGGAGTCTGACCTGTTTATCGCTGTCTCAAATCTTACTGGCGTAAATATCGGTGTCATTCTTCGCCAACTTGCTTTGAAACAGGCCCTTGCAACGCTGATCGCTGAAGATGTTCAAGAGGAATTTAATCTGGATAACTACTTGAATAAAGGCGCATCAGATCACCTTTCTAGGAGCTGAACCGAATGCCAATTCAAGAAGTGACCTTGACTGATCAAGAAAAACAAATTGTTGAAGAAGTCCAGACCATGCTGGGCCTATCCAGCATCGAAGAAACTCTCGAACACCTGACCAGAGCGCGAACTCAGGAAATGCTTGCAAAACTGGCAGGGCAAGAACTTAAAAGTAAACGGCATTTGTTTTAGGAAGTTTATATAAATGATGTTCCCGGAAACTCAAACTTTAGTTGTCGAACGCTTGATACAAGAGTTTGAATTTAAAGAACGTGGTGACAAGCTACGTCAAGGCAAATGCCCAACCTGTTCCCATAAGGAAGCGTGGACCAGCCTTGAATCACCTTGGGTGATTCATTGCCCACGCAATAACAAATGTGGCGAACAAACCTATATCCGTGATCTGTATCCGGATCTGTTTGAAAAGTGGGAAAAACGCTTCAAGCCGACTCAGGAAAATCCAACCAAAACTGTGGATGCTTACCTGGTAGAAGGTCGTGGCCTGCCTATCGACCAGCTCAAAGGTCTGTATTCTCAGGAATACTATAAAGACTTTGAATCGAATATCGGCTCTACCACCTTACGTTTTCCCATTACCGATGAAAACGGCAATCATGGCTGGTGGCAACGTATCCTAGATGAACAGGGTGTTTTACCAAAAACCATGTTCAAAAAAGGCTGGAAGTCACAAGGGCATTCATGGCTGACACCGAATACCAACTACATCGAATCCAAAGAAATCTGGATTACCGAAGGCATCTTCGACACGATTGCATTGTGGTTATCAGGGATCACCAGCTTTAGCTGCTTATCTGCAGGTCATGGCTATTACCCGTCTATATTTTTAAACCACATCAAACAGAAGTGTGCAGAACATAATCTGCCTTTACCCAAGCTGGTATGGGCATTTGATAATGACAAAGCAGGCTATGACGGTATTTTTCACAATATCGAAAAAGCCACTGCCGATGGTTTTGAATGTGAAGCTGCACTGCCACCAGCTGGCCGTAAAAAGCAGGACTGGAATGATCTTTATAAACAGGATCGTCTTAAGTTTAGCGACCTTGAAACCTATAAATACTATGGCGCCTTGCTGATTGCAGAAAAACCTGTGGATAAAGCCATACTTATCTACAAGCGCAATGGCACTAAAACTTTTCCTTTTGATTTCAGCAATCAGGTGTTCTGGTTCAAGTTAGATAACGACAAGTACGACGAGTACATGAAAGATATTAACTTTGAAGATAAGGATAAAAATGAAGACTGGTTAGAGGAAGAAAAGGAAAAGGCACAGGCAGAACGTCGTGAAGCAGCCCTACAGGCGGCAGCCAATGTCACCAAAATCATTAACTGCAAGCCGACTGCATTGTATTACCAGTACAGTGAAGAAACGGATGAAGCTTGGTATTACTTCAATATCGACTTTCCACGTAGCCAGAAGCCTGTAAAGAACACTTTCACCGGTTCACAGCTGGCAGCGGCATCCGAGTTTAAAAAACGTTTGCTGGCCGTTGCACCAGGCGTGGTTTACACCGGAAGTGGCAACCAGCTTGACCGTTTACTGCAGGACTGGATTGAAGACATTAAACGGGTTCAGCTCATTAACTATGTCGGCTATCACAGCGACTTAAAAACCTATGTACTGGGTGAATTGGCTTATCAAAACGGCAAACAGTTCAAAATTAACAATGAAGACTATTTTGAGCTGCCTAAGAACATCAACCTTAAAAGCCGTGCACCATTTACTTTGGACATCAATGCAAAACAGGCTGAATACCAGAATGCATGGACCAAAGACCTGATTGATGCATACGGTGTAAAGGGACTGATTGCGCTGACCACGTTTTTTGGCAGCTTGTATGCCCAGCAGATCCGTCAGACACACAAGTCCTTTCCATTTGTAGAAATCGTCGGGGAACCGGGGACAGGTAAATCTACTTTGCTGCAGTTTTTATGGAAACTGTTTGGCCGTATCAATTATGAAGGTGTGGATCCGACTAAAACTTCAAAAGCGGGTCTGACACGTACATTTAGACAGGTTTCAAACTTACCAGTGATTCTGATCGAATCAGATCGCCAGGGTGAAAGCGCATCGAAACAGTTCAACTGGGATATGTGCAAAACCTTGTATGACGGTGGTTCACTGGGGGCGCAAGGGGTGAAAAATGGCGGTAATGAAACCTATGAACCGCCTTTTATGGGGACATTGATCATCAGCCAGAATGCACCGGTTCTGGCATCAGAAGCCATCATGGGACGTATTATTCATGTTGGATTTGTAAAGGATCAGCTCACTAAAGACAGCCTGTATGCATCGCGCAGACTTTCAAAGTATGAACATGAGCATGTGAGCCAGTTTATTTTGCAGTGTTTAAACAAAGAAAAAGCAGTCCTGGAGAGCTATAACCTCTGTCTGCAAAAGCATGATGCATTTTTACACCAGGAACAATTCAACATTCAAAGTTCGCGTGTCGTGCATAACCATGCCCAGCTCATGGCCTTATTCGATGCCATGTGTCAGCACGTGATTGAAGTACCAGTACAGATTCAGAAACAGGTGCATGCTGAATTACTGAACATGGCCCAAAACCGCGACAAGATCCTGAAGTCAGATTCAGTCCTGGTTCAAAACTTCTGGAACACGGTGGAAGAAATGGAAGACGCCATTCCGAAGGTGGAGCATGCAGAAAGCGTGGTCAATCACTCAGCAAAATCAGACTTGTTCGCCATCAACTTTGCCCATTTATACAAGGTCGCAGCGGATTATCGCTACTCATTGCCAGAGGTAAATGAACTGCAAAATGCCTTACGTCACAGCATGCATTACCGCTTTATAGAAGCCAATAAAGCCATTCAAAGCAAGATCACCAGCTCAACCAAACGCTGCTGGATCTTTGAAAAGCCATCGGCAAACCGAGATTAATTTTTTAGGCGCACAGCCAGAGCTGCAACTCGAAGCTGTGCTTACATCAAGTCGTTGGAGAACGAAACAATGCAACACGATTCTAACCCACAACATGCTCCGGCAGAAACTTCTGTTTCAAATGCTGTACTTACGCCAGAGCTGATCCATCTGAACTTTTTCAAAATGAAAAGGACTCATCCGCATGTGCATTTCAAGCGTAAGGCGCATTTCAACTTTCTGGTACCGCTTCCAGCCTATGAAATTGAATACCGTAAACGCTGGGCAACACGCCAAGAAGTTTTTCTGAAACACATTCCAAGTACTGCAGTGTTAGGAGCGTAACTCATGAGCGAAATCGAAAATAAAACTCCAGAAGTCCCAGCTTACCTGCAGTGTGAACCACGTACTTATAAAGTGAAACTAAATCATTGGCATGAGGATACATGTGAACTGGAATTCACTGTAGTCATCAAATGTACAGATGAAGAACTACATGAACACAATAATTTTTGGTCGAATCATCAATCTCGTCTTGAAGAAAACAAAGGAGATATTGCAGCCGTAATCTTAAAAATGATTGGAAGCAGTGTCTTCTGGTGGTGCTATGAAAATAACTCTAATTCATTGCATGAAAAATATGGCGTTAATTCTATTTTCCACCAGGAAGGTTGGTCATCGAAATGCTTTGAAATTATCAAACTTTATTTTTCAAACAATGTAAGAGATGAAGATTTTGAATTTGAACCTGTAGTGGTGGAGGGTTAAGCCATGTCTGAACAAACAAATTTAGCCAAAGTTATGGCCATGCATGCAGAAATGCTTCAAACCAATCATTACTGCTACTTTGAATTAGCTTATACGCGCTACACGGAATGGATGGTCTGGATTTGCAGCAATGCTCGTGAGCAGGATCCGAACCGAAAAGTTTTATTGCGTGGGCAAGGCTCAACACCAGAGGAAGCTTGTACAGATGCTTTAAATAATTATGAACGGGAACAAAACCCATGAGCTTCAATTTTAAAAGTGCCTTATTCATCAACCTGTTTATTTCATGCCTTGCAGCATCTTTAACGCTTATCCTGGGAGATACCCTGTGAAAAAATTTCCAAAAAATCTATTAAATGACATGTATGACAATAATGTGCGCTTTGACAAGATTATGCACATTCCAACTTTGATTTGTTCTATTTCAGAGCGTGTATCTGATGAATTTCAGGATTTCTTGGGGGATGCATACCAGGAAAAACAAAGTGCAGATATTCTAGCTCAGTGCCCAACTCTTGAAAGAACTTTAAAAGAAATTCGTGAAAACGATGACATTGAAGACTTCGCTGGGGAAGTTGCTCAGGATCTCTATCGTGAATGCGGGGACTTTGAATTCCTGATCAATATCGAGATAGCTATTCCTTACAACTTTAAATTTAGTGAAGAAGGGAAGTATTTCTCTAATAGTCTAGGCGGGATTTATCAGATGCAATGGATCTTAGCCAAAGACATGGTAAATGCTGCTGAAATTGCGATTGAACGTGCAACAGCCCTTTGGGAAAAAGAATGTGAAAAAGCAAAACGTGAAAAAGGACTGGTGTAATGATGCAAAAAATAACAATGCCAGAAGTCCGCGAACTTCTTAAATCAGTAGAAACAATCGCAGTTCGTCCAGGCATGACAGTCGCAGGGGACTTACTCAAAGCACCTGCTTTATTTAAAAAGCTTATGGAATCACGTACTGAAGGTCTGATTCAGATCCAGGTTTTCATCGATGGCAAAGCAGTCGAATTTGAGGTGGCATGATGGGTATTAAAAAATTATTAACGCTAACCGTTGAAGTTGAGATTGAAATTGAACTTCCTGAACAACTAGCAAATCCATCTGCTGAAGACATTGAAGGCATTAAATACTGTGGTTTTGATGTTGAGAATGCTGACGATGTCTACAAGGAAGCTGCTCGCTTAATTCTTCTGGGGTATGACGACTGCAATAATGATGTATTTGGTTTTTTTCACCCATCTTGGAAAAAAGGTCGTATAGAAAATTCTGAAAGAGAATGCTTTTTCAATCTTAAAGAACTGTATGTCGAAGATTTTGAAATTGAAGAAATTAAGGAAAAGAAATAATGAAAACTCAATATCAAATGCGCGTACGCAAAGACCGTACAGCCGATTATCAGGACTTGCCTTTAGGAATTGGCAGTGCGACAGAAATCAGAACGTTCACTGTGAACCTGCCAAGCATCGAAGAAGTACTGCAAAAAACCAAAGACCTGGAAGCCATACAAGGTTATGAAATTATCTCAATTATTCTAATCCATGAGGATAACCGCGAGCAGCTGGGCGAAGACTTTGATTGGGAGGATGCCTAATGCAAGTCGTACTTGAACTCGTAGCGGTGACCAAAGAACAAATGCTGGCACTTTCCCAGTTTCTAAAACAGATCGGTCCTGAACAATGTGCTGTAAATGCTGAATCAGACCAGAAAGCTGTGCAGATCCACCTGGCAGTTTTGGCCCTACGTGAAGCACTGGAAAATGCAGGATATAAGGTGGCGTGATGGATATTCAAAAAGATCAAATTCTTGAAACTCGTGTTCGTTTAGAGCTTGATGCTAAAGACTTAAGAAATTATGCAAAGAAAGCTACTGGGTACTCATTTGCGCTTGAAGATATTGCTGAGCATCTTGAAAGTACTGTTGAGTTATTAAAATCAATTGAAAAACTCAAATCTCAAGAAGAACAAGATCAGTATCAGATCGGGCAACAAGTCGTTTATGTTGATGAATTCATGCCAGATACCGTTGAAATCATCACTTCTATAGTCGATGGATGGGTGTCTTTTAATAATGGTTCCCGTGGTTGCATCGCTGTAATGATTCGTCCGGCAAATCAGGATGAAATTAAAGCCAATAAAAGATTAATGGTGGCGTGATGGATACTAATAACAGAAAGAAATTTGAAGCTGAGTTTGTGAAAACTGCTTACTTTGCTACTGCCTATCGTATTAAAGGAATACATAATCCTTTTTCTTGGAATGATCAGGCCAATCGCTATGTATGGCATGACATACAAGCTGGGTGGGAAATGTGGGAAAAAGCTCAAGCGGTGCCGGAAGGCTTCATTGTTGTGCCAAAGGAATTAAGTACAGAAGAAGCTCGTAAGCACGCTGAAGCAATGTTCAATGAAGTTGAGCACATGATCAAATATGAACACCGTGATTTAAGTGAAGCTGAGTTCGAAACTTTTAAGAATCGCTGGCTTAATGCAAGAACCTTAAACATCCAGTTTAATTGGAAAGCCATGATCGAAGCTCAGGAGCAAAACTTATGACAGCTCTGATTTTTGATACTGAAACCCATAAGTTGCATGGCGAAATCATCGAAGCAGCTTGGATGAATGTGAAATTACAGGATAATCGCCTTTCATCTGACTTCCAGTACTACGGATCACAACGCTACAAACCGAGTGAACCTATCAACCTGGTAGCTATGGCAGTGCATAATATTGTGGATGAAGACCTGGAAGATTGCCTACCTTCATCAAAATTCCAATTTCCTGCAGGTGCAGAGGTTGAATATCTGATTGGTCATAACATTGATTACGACATCGAAGCTGTAAAACGTGTCGGTGTGGACACCAGTAACATTAAACCTATCTGTACCTTGGCCATGGCCCGGTACTTATGGCCAAAACTGGAATCATACAAATTATCTGTCCTGGCATACTTCATTCATCCAAGAAATGAACATAAAAATGCCCGGCAGTTAATCAAAGAAGCACACGGGGCTTTTACAGATGTTCAAATGACCTTGCTATTACTGGATGAAATCCGCAAACAGCGTGGCATTCATACATTTGAGGAACTTTACGAGTTTTCAGAAATGGCCAGATACCCAACCCATATATTTTATGGGAAATATAAAGGCTGGGCGATCAAGGACATGGATGACAAGGATATTCACTGGTTAATGGGCAAAACTGACGATGAATATCTGCGTACTTCATTAGAAAATGAACTACTGGAACGTTCTAATATTAATGAAAATGAGGAGCTTCCGTTCTAAGTTTTCCACACCTTTTATGCACCTCCATCCGGAGGTGCATTTCTCTAAAATATCTCTCAATATCTTAAAATTCTTAAATATAGGCTGAACTATGTCTGCAGGACTAGAAATCCGTGGCAAAAGCATGCGGATCTGGATGAAACCCATCTCGACTGAACCACCAGTCAAAGAAACCTTGAACTGGCCATTTACGCCTGAAAACGTAGAAAAAGCCAAAAAACTGGCCGGTTTGATCAAATTGGAAATTGAACTGGATCAGTTCAACCTGGCAAAACACTTCCCGCACTCAAAACATCTGAAAAAGAACCAGATGTCCTATTACATCACTCAATACAAAGAGATGATCCGTTTTGAAGTGGCACCAAGTACTTACGATGGCTATAACAGCCATATCAAAAGGCATGTATACCCACGCTGGGCCAAAACCCATCCAAAAGACATCGATACAGCTGCAGTAAAAAAATGGGTAAATGAACTGCATGAATACCTGGCACCAAAAACGATTCGTGAAGTGGTCACCCGTCTGGCGTCTATCCATGATTTATGGAGACAGGAAAATAAAGTCCCATATAACCCTTTTGAAACCATCGTGGTGAAGCAGCTGGACAACTTGGAGCCAGATCCGTTTACCAAAACAGAGATTTCCTTAATTTTAGGGACTGTATCCAGCTCAGATATTCAAAATTTACTGCCATGCGTATTCTGGACCGGTCTTTCTATTTCAGAACAGATCGCCATTGCCTGGGAAGATGTGGATCTCGAAAAGGGCACAATCCAGATCAACCGGAACTATGTCAAAGGGGTGTATAAAGTCACCAAAAACCGACGCAGAAAACGTGAAATCAAGCTTTTACAGCCAGCAATTCAGGCGCTCCGGAGACAATATGCGGTGACCGGCAACCGTTACAGCCAGGTTGTGAGCGTATTGCAACGGGATAACCGGACTCACAAACAGGAAAGGCTACATTTTGTCTGGATCAACCAGGAATATGACGAACCATTTAATTATTATGAGCTGCGTTATATCTGGAGAAGACATTTAAAGAAAGCCAGCGTACGATACCGAGGAATTAACCAGGGCCGGCATACCTTTGCCAGCCAGTTATTATCATCTGGCCAAGTCCCTCCGGAGTGGATCGCGGACCAGCTTGGCCACAGTGATACATCAATGATCTATAAGCATTACGGTAAATTGATTGCTGAAGACATTCCGGACTACCTAACCAAGATCAATAATTACATTAACCAGTAATTCCCGTTACTTTATTATTACTCCATTTATTACATTCAGATCCTGATCTAAGTGCTTAATTGTTTAAGCACTTTTTTTTGTGCCTTACTTTATTACTCCATACATTTACATAGCCCAAAACAAGAAAAATAAGCTCAAAGCCAGGTCACCAGAGCATATGGCCAAAATATGCATACAACAGAGAATCTATGCATTCCATTCCCATATAAGCCACATTTCAAACAGTTCAATCCGCTAAATCATTAAATTATATGAGCAATTATCAAAAATTATCTTGGGTTCGAGTCCCGCTGAGCGCACCATATTTTTATATTATTCTCTAGTCATCCTAAAAATATTCGTATTGATGATCTTCTTTGCTTAATTAATCTTAAAACTATTCATTTTAAATTTTTATATGTATAGGAAAGATTTATATAAAAGAACTTTATTGGTAGAAGAAACAAAATAGTCGTTAGTGATAAATAATTAATTTGAGTGGAGCAAAAATTAAAATACAAAAAAAGGAAGTCATCTATAAGATACTTCCTAATCGAAAAATAAATTCTATCGCAATCATTCATCAAAAATAGATCACGATTTAGGTTCAACCTTCTCTTTTAAAAGAAGGAAGTATACTTTAGAAAGAATTACATAATTCTTTCTTTAAACTTAAACAGCTCATTAGTTTGCGTATAGAAAGAACGACCATCCATATTTAAATTAACTTCAAGTCCTGACTGTAATAGAACTTTTTTACCAACTTCGACCCATTTAAAGCCTTGGCGGGTATTTTGCTGTTTATTTAAAGGAATAAGAGAAACCAGGATTTCAGTGCCATTGGCTGCTTTTGCAATTAAATTATTAAATTGATTCATTGTGTTACCTATTATTTTAATGTTTCTTCTATTTTTGGAAATAGAATAAAACTAGGGATTTTAAAAAGTAAGAGGGAGCCTGATTAAAGGCTCCCTCTTATGAATGTTGTCGATTAAAGAGCGACAATATTCACAGCATTCGGGCCTTTTTGACCTTCAACGATGCTGAAAGAAACCTGTTGGCCTTCAAATAGAGTTTTGAAACCTGAACTGCTAATTTCACGGAAATGAGCAAAAACGTCTGGACCTGATTCTTGTTGAATAAAGCCAAAACCTTTAGTTTCGTTGAACCATTTTACTGTGCCAGTAACTGTATTAGACATAAAATAACCTTATGATTTTTAGTATTTTTCGAATTAAATAAACGAAAATATGCTGCGGAATAGGAAAGAATTGAAATGATAATCTGAAAAAAACGAATGCTTAAAAATAATTAAAAACGACGATACTTAAAGAAAATAGAATAACAATACTTTGTATTTGATATCCATCATACACGTTATATCAAATTACTCAATAAAAATTTAAATTATTATATAAATAATTTATAAGGTATTGCTTATATACATTTTAATTCCCCACCTCATTTAAAAGATTCTAACTTAAAAAAGTTAATGACTAAATTTAGTTGGTTGAGTATCAGGACATTAAACTGATGAAAAGTTAAGAATAAAAAACGAAAAGAGCTATTTATACAATGAATCTACTCACGCCATGATATTAATTATCTTATGAACAGACTCTACATTATTGCTATTAAAACTATTCAAAGTCCTTTTTCAGTATGTCCTCCAATACAGACCTCACCTTAAACATTAAGTGATCTATACACAGTGTCACAAAGCGCTACAACTTTCTCAGATGCCCCATAGTATTTTAGATAGGCGCCTAATAAGCGATATAACTCCTTTGAATGTGAGTGAAGAATCGCAACCATTTAAATAATAGAAGATAAAAAACAAAAGCTTGAAGCCGTATTTGTTTTTTATCAAAAGGGTAATAATAAGGAAGTCACATGAAAGAGACCAAGAGTGAGCTAGCAGGTACTGATCGTCCGGACTTGAAAAATCATAATGAGAAGAATGCCCAGCTGGATGCATATCGTCGTGATGCAACGGGGCAGGCTCTGACCACCAATCAAGGGGTAAAAATTTCTGATAATCAGAATAGCCTGAAAGCTGGTGTGCGTGGCGGAACTTTACTGGAAGACTTTATCTTTCAGGAAAAAATGACCCATTTTGACCATGAACGTATTCCTGAACGTATTGTCCATGCTCGTGGTGTTGCAGCACATGGTGTATTTAAGGCTTATCCTGGAAATGAGCGTTTTACCAAGGCTGGATTCCTGACTGATACTGAGCGCGAAACGCCTATGTTTGTGCGTTTCTCGACCGTACAAGGTCCGCGTGGTTCCTCCGATACCGTCCGTGATATCCGTGGTTTTGCGATGAAGTTTTATACCCAAGAAGGGGTATATGACTTGGTGGGAAATAATGCACCAGTATTCTTTGTTCAGGACGGAATAAAATTTCCGGATTTTGTGCATGCGATGAAACCTGAGCCACATACTGAGATTCCTACTGCCCAGACTGCACATGATACATTCTGGGATTTTGTTTCCTTAGTGCCTGAAACTGCACACGCAGTAATGTGGGCGATGTCAGACCGTGCAATCCCACGTAACTTCCGTTCAATTCAAGGCTTTGGCGTCAATACCTTCCGTATGATCAATGCTGATGGTGAAGCAGTCTTTGTTAAATTTCACTGGACACCAAAACAAGGCTTAACGCAGTTGACTTGGGATGAAGCACAAAAACTGGCAGGCCGTGATCCTGATTTCCATCGCCGTGACTTATACGATGCAATTGAGTCAGGTAATTATCCGGAATGGGAACTGGGTGTACAGATCGTACCTGAAGAGGATGAGCATAAGTTTGATTTTGACCTGCTAGATGCAACGAAACTCATTCCTGAAGAACTTGTGCCAGTGACACCAATTGGTAGTTTTGTACTGAACCGTAATGTTGATAACTTCTTTGCGGAAACTGAACAAGTAGCATTCTGTCCTGCGCATATTGTTCCGGGGATTGATTTCTCGAATGACCCGCTATTGCAGGCACGTGTATTCTCTTATACGGATACTCAGTTGATCCGTTTGGGTGGACCAAACTTCCACCAGATTCCAATCAACCAGGCAGTTTGCCCATTCCACAATAATCAACGTGATGGTTACCATCAGCGTGCGATTCACCGTGGACAGGCATCTTATGAACCGAATTCGATTGATAATAACTGGCCAACGGAAACTACCCCGGCAGCATCGAATGGCGGTTTCGAAAGTTATGCAGAGCGTATTGATGGTCGTAAGATTCGTGAGCGCAGTCCATCATTCAGTGACCATTTTACCCAGGCAAGATTGTATTACCGCAGTCTGACTCCATATGAGCAACGACATGTGGTAAATGCCTATGTGTTTGAGCTGAGCAAGGTACAACGTGTAAATATTCGCGAGCGTGAAGTTCTAGAAATTCTGTGCAATATCGATTTAGATCTGGCACAGCAGGTAGCAACCAAACTGGGTATCGTGATTCCGCCAGAAAAACTGAATGTAGAGTTGCCAGAAGTGACCCCATCTCAACGTATTTCTTTGGAAGCGTTCCCGGCACCAGACATTAAAGGCAAGAAAATTGCTGTCTTGGTACATGACAAGGTCAATCAGGCCAATGTTGATGCGGTACTGGCATGGGCGAAAGAAGAAAGTGCGATTGCTGAAGTATTGGCACCAACACCAGCACCTGTGGTCAGCAATACTAATGTTACAGTGATAGCAGATGGTATGCAGCGTGGTGAGCCTTCGGTACTTTATGATGCTGTTGTTATGGTTGATGGCGATAACTATGACGTAGTGCTCAAAGATGGTACGGCGAAACATTACATCATTGAAGCTTATGTGCACTTGAAGCCAATTGTGTTATTGGGCGAGAAATTTGATTTGATTAATACCTTGGGCCTAGTCACAGATGAAGGTACATTAACTCATGAAGATTTTAAAGCAGTTGCTATGGAGTTTAAGCAACTGATTATGAAACATCGGGTTTGGGCGCGTGAACCAGTGTCTGAAATGATTCCTGGCTAAGACATCCAACTAAAAACTCCCTCAATTGAGGGAGTTTTTTATTGTGCCAAATTCTGTTAATCAATTAGATCGAATCTATATCTATCATAAATATGTTCTATTCAACGTCGATCTAATTTAAGTCAGATATCGCCTAATTCAAGGTGAATAAAATTGTATGATGGATGAACCTCTTTATTATCCCTTAATTGGCCAGCGGCGGTTTACCGAACCACCCGCATTATTGTAATGAATCACCTTGGCATAATTTCCTACAGCGGTTGCATTTTCAGGAATGTCTTTGGTCACCACGCTGCCTGCACCAATCGTGGCATTATTGCCAATTTTTACATCATCAATAATGCAGACATTCGGACCAATATAAACATTATCCCCGATATAAGCTGCATGTTTACCACCATTAGCACCAATGGTTGTAAATTGAGATAGATTCACATTATTACCAATCACTGTAGTGGGATTGACCACTAAAGGTCCACCATGGCCGATGTATAACCCATAGCCAATTTGTGTAGTGCAATGAATATCGATCCCGTATTTCTTTTTCTTATAATAAAAAATCGGGTAGGCCAATTTTGCAATAAATGATTTGGAAGATGCTAGACGCAGCCAGAAGCTGAAGTTAAAGCCGCGATTGAAAAGATAATTTTTAATGAGAGATTTTGCTGAAGTATTACCGCAATAGCGATACAGATCACTGAGAATAAGTTGCCAGATCATGACTGAGCATCGGATAGAAAAGACAGCGTATTTTGCGCTGAAATGAACAAATTCGGAAGTCTGCAAGACTAGCGGATTTTATATAAATCTCAATTGAAGAATTGTATGAATCTACTTTTAGAAATGTAATCAGGGCTTGCGCAGGGGAGAGGGGCAGCCTATATTAAGCTTACGGTAGGTCAAAAAACCATGCGACGCTACCATTAAGTTGGACGGATCAATGACAGTTAGTTGAGCTCGAACTTTGGTTCAGGCAATAAATCTAGCACTAGCCATCCAACACAGAGCCCGCAGCGATGCGGGCTTTTTAATGCTTAATTTTAACACTGTTTCAATTATATTCGCTGGATGAAAATAAATATCAGACTAATCATTTGATTCAGTATTCCATCTCATAATTAAAAAATACCTTGCTAAAAAATCTTACATATTCGTTTGAAAGGCTTCTAAATAACTATGTTATAAGAACTCTGATGACCAAAATTAATAAATCCAAATTAAAGAGAGGGCACCACGATGACAGAAGAGATGATTGATGTGCAAGTTAAAAATCAGTATGGCAAAATTCTTGATGTAAAAGCATTACTGCGTGCCGGTGCCCAGCACAGAGATCCCTCCCAACGCTTGGAACAGCAAGTTGAATATATTATGGTGGATGATGAAATTATCCGACCGTCGATTGAACTATTATTTGCTAGTGAGCAGACGGACTGTATTTACCGTGTCATAGAGCCAAAATAGAAAACTGTTTTTATTTAAGCCTAGAAATATAGAAGCTATAGCTCATCTTAGGATGAGCTATTTTTTTAATTATCTGGTTTCAGAGCAACTGATTAAAAATAAATGCTAACAGGTGATAACGAACTAAGGGATAGGGATCTGCTACTTCACTGCTGTTCACACGGATCTGTTGAAATACCTGTCCTAAATAATGTTTTTGCACCAGAAGATGTTCTTTGGATAAAGGGTCTGGTTTAAGCCTGATCTTACGATGCTGGGATTCTAAATTAAACGCATTCAAGCATTGTTCTATGCTTGGATAAAGCTGAAACAGGGCTAGGGCCTGAGTATTATGTTGATGAGCATAGCGCATAATTTTAATTGTATTTTTAGTTGTTATTATGCGCTTAGCTTAACGCAATTTTTAACTAAATGCCTGAATAATAGATAGTTCAAACATTTAGTAAAAAGCTCATAGATATGAGCTTAAGCTTAAAAACTTTTCAGAGTGACATTTACATCATAACGTCCGAATTCTTCAAGAATCTGCTGAAGAGTTTGTTGCCCCAGTTCATCTGAAGGTGCAATCTGTACTTCCTGGTTGGACTGGCTGTCAAAACATTCAATGGTCTGAATCAACCATTGATGTTCATGGAAAGTTTTTTCAATTAATACGCGGCGTGGTTGCAGGGCATCACTGATCTGGCGTGGCAAGACATAAGTGATTGCCAACTGAATATGATCATCATCGGCAGCACTAATAAAAGTAATCACCCAGTTTCCCACTTTACTGAGTTGCATGGGATTATCAAAAGCATCGAATTCAAGATAGTGTTGCATGAAAGTGATCTGAGTTTATTTGCATTGTTCTTTATATGAACCTGTTTAGGCAGATATGCTATGACGCTAAAGTATGAGAAAGACCTAATAGAATTAAGGAATAAAATTTAACTTATATAAAAACAATAATTTAGTATTTTGAGACATAAGATTTTTATTAGAGTTTTGAATCAGATCAGAGTTTTAAAGACTTAAAATACTGGCTTGAAGATTTAATGTTTTAGTTCAAAATACTTGGTTTGGAATAATGCCAAAAAGACTTCATTTCCTATGAATCATAACAACTGTTATCGACCTAGAATAAATAATGCCGCTTCTCCTCTGAATATGAAATAAAAATATTCAGAGGAAGGATAACCAGCTTTTATAAGGTAAGGATCGCCGTATTTTCTAGTGCTTTACGTAGGTAAGGATCCAGGTCCTCCTGACGGAGCAGCCATTGAACATAATCAGCAGGCAGTTCAGCAATCGCAGTACCACGGTGTTTACCGAAATTGATGGTACGAGGAATACGGGCATCTTCAGAAGCTTCATACAGTTCCTCAATACTGCTGATTTTCAGATGATGCACAATATGCATCAAGATATTGGCAGTTAAGATAATGTCCATATCGGCACGATGCGCTTTACGGATCATTTCACGGGCACGGTTACTACCACGTGTGATCATATAAATCAGTGCAGAGATATTATGTGCTTCAGCATCTGGCCAAACGCGACGAGCCAATGCGAGTGTACAAATCGCTTTAATATTGGATGAATCTACACCGCATTTTTCCAAGGCACGGATATCGTAATCAATATTATGACCAATGATATAAGTGGTTTCTTGGGGAAGTTTAAAGCTGCTGTAATGTGGCTGTCCTTCCAGATCTGATTCCAGAATATGATGCACAGCCATGGCTGCAAAAGAAATCGGTTCATCACAGCTATACAGCTGATCGAACAGTCGGCTTTTATCCAGACTGATTTTATGATCCAAGATGTCTACAGGCGCATAAGCAATTTCAATCGGCTGACCGTTCAGCGTATGGGTTTCAGTGTCGAGAATGATGGCCTGCATGGACGTATACCAGAAGAGAGAAGAAAGACAGTTAATATTAACTATAAATGACGGGAAAGATGGACTACAAGCCAGAATGAAAATTTATTGTAGGAAATGAGGACTAAACAGCCTTTTCTTGCTGATCCTATGATAAGAAAATGGATAAACCTCTATGATAACAATATTTACCTGACTTTATTTTAAGGGAACAGGCGTGTCGTCGAATAAAAAAAGAAGGAAAAGCGGGTTGAGCTTGAAGAAAACAAAGCATGTAAGACCTTCATTAATTAAAAATCATACAATGCTGATTATAAAGTTAAAGTAACTAAAATCTTCACAAACAATTCAATAATTTGATTTTACTGTATTTGGTTCAATTTTCCGGGGAAATGAATAAAATTTATAGAAAACTGAGTAAAGTTCGTGGTCGAAAATGGCAAAGTTCATGCTACAATACGCGCCAATCTTAGCACGGCTTAAAAGCCCTAATTTAATAGGACCTCGCTAATGTTTGCCAATATCTCTATTGCTGAATTTGATCCAGAAATCGCTCAAGCAATCTCTAACGAAGATGCTCGTCAAGAAGCGCACATCGAGTTAATTGCTTCTGAAAACTATTGCTCACCAGCAGTAATGGAAGCTCAAGGATCAAAACTCACTAACAAATACGCAGAAGGCTACCCAGGCAAACGCTACTATGGCGGTTGTGAATATGTAGACGTCATTGAACAATTGGCAATTGACCGTGCTAAAGAATTATTTGGTGCTGATTACGCTAACGTTCAGCCACATGCTGGTTCTCAAGCAAACTCTGCAGTTTACCTAGCGCTTCTTAACCCAGGCGACACAGTATTGGGTATGAGCCTGGCTCACGGTGGTCACTTGACTCACGGTGCGAAAGTAAGCTTCTCTGGTAAAACTTATAATGCAATTCAATACGGTCTAAACCCGGAAACTGGTGAGATCGATTATGAAGAAGTTGAACGTTTAGCGGTTGAACACAAACCACGTATGATCGTGGCTGGTTTCTCTGCGTACAGCCAAATCGTAGATTGGCAACGTTTCCGTGAAATCGCGGACAAAGTTGGCGCTTACCTGTTCGTAGATATGGCTCACGTGGCTGGTCTGGTTGCTGCTGGCGTTTACCCAAGCCCAGTTCAAATCGCTGACGTAACAACAACTACGACTCATAAAACTCTTCGTGGTCCACGTTCTGGTCTGATCCTTGCGAAAGCAAACGAAGAGATCGAGAAAAAACTTCAATCAGCTGTATTCCCAGGTAACCAAGGTGGTCCTTTAGTTCACGCTGTAGCGGCTAAAGCGATCTGCTTCAAAGAAGCAATGGCGCCTGAATATAAAGCTTATCAACAACAAGTTGTTAAGAACGCGCAAGCAATGGCTGAAGTTCTAATTGAACGCGGTTATGACGTTGTTTCTGGCGGTACGAAGAACCACCTGTTCTTGTTATCTCTAATTAAACAAGACATCACTGGTAAAGACGCTGATGCTTGGTTAGGTGCTGCTCACATTACTGTGAACAAAAACTCTGTACCAAACGATCCACGTTCTCCGTTCGTGACTTCAGGTATCCGTATTGGTACACCTGCTGTGACAACTCGTGGTTTCGGTGAAGCTGAAGTACGTGAACTTGCAGGCTGGATCGCTGATATCCTTGATGCAAAAGGCGACGAAGCTGTAATCGCTGCGGTTAAAGAAAAAGTTGCAGCTGTATGTGCAAAATTCCCTGTATACGCTAAATAATTTTAGCTAAAGCAGTAAAAAGCCCCCAATATGGGGGCTTTTTTTATTCTCAAACTTTTAATTAAAAAGCTAATCAGTCCTAGGACTTAATTATCCATCGCTATCTAGAAACTAAAGAATTCTCTTCTAACAAGTCATCCTTTAAATTTGGAATGTCGTAGAGTAATCGTGTTGATCATTGGCCTGCTGATGTTGATAATTAAAAATAAAAGTATGAACGTCTTCACTGATACTGGTCTGTGTTTCCATACTGAAAAAATGCGTCAAGACATAATCAATCGGAAACACGATCTGTCCGTGAAGCTCTAGACCATAATAATATTTCGAATTAGCAAACTCGGTACTTGGCGTTAAAGCCATCATCTGGAGTTCTTTTAGACTCAGCCAGTGTTCAGGACAGCCCAATTCAGAACTTATAAAATGGCCGATCTGGCTGGTGATCAAGAGCACGGTATTCAGCTTTTGAATAGACTTGTTAAAGTCAGCTGCCAAAGTTCCCAGATGCTTTTTAAATGCTAGGAAAAACTGGTCAAGACGATGCAAGCTTTCTGGACTATTATCAAAATTAATCGTCTGCAACGCTTCACTGACATAAAAGTTATATTCAGCATTCGGATGATGCAGCTGAACACGCAGACCTTGCATGAAATCCGTGGTACTGTATGTTGAAGTAGATTGTGCAACCGCCATCTTATTCTTCTTTTTATTTCGTTCTTATAGTTTTAAATATATTGCAAAGATTTTTAAATCAAGAATTTAATTTTAATGTATTTATGAAAATTCATTGAATTGCCCGATCAGGAGAGATTGCATGCAAAAAACCAAGATTATTTTGTCGGAACAGGATCTAAACCGTCTGGAAACGATGCTTGAGAATCAATCCAAGCTGACGCCCACTATGCAGCAGCTCGAGGATGAGCTGGCACGTGCGGAGGTGGTGAAACCCCAAGATATTCCTGCCAATATAGTCACCATGCATGCACGCGCCTTAGTCACCATTGCTAACCAGACCACTGAGATTACCCTGGTCTATCCGCATGAATTTAAGGGCGAACCGGGACAGCTGAATATTGTAGCGCCTGTCGGTGCTGCGATCCTTGGACTCGCTGAAGGTCAAACAATTGAATGGCCACAGCCGGATGGTGAAATAATGAAAGTCAAAATAGAAAAGGTGCTATATCAACCTGAGCGTGAAGGGGACTATTTATAAAGTCACTCTGATTCCTCGCATAATAAAAAAGCCCCGTATCAATGGGGCTTTTTGCAATTTGGCTTTAGTGTTTTGAGATTTTATTAAGATAGCCCATGATAAATGCTGAAAGAACAAAGGTCAGATGCATGATAACGTACCACATGATTTTGTCATTCTCGATATTACGGGCATCCATAAAGATCCGCAGCAAATGAATTGATGAAATAGCGACAATAGAAGCAGCAACTTTCAGTTTTAGTGAATTGGCATCCATAGTGCCTAACCAATTAAGACGGCCTTTATTCTCATCAATTTTGAGTTGCGAAACAAAGTTTTCATAACCTGAGAACATCACCATCACAATCAGACCACCCACCATAGTCATGTCAACCAGTGAAAGAATCACCAAAATCAGGTCTGCTTCGGTATATTCAAAGATATGCGGCAGGACATGCACCACTTCCTGAAAGAATTTAAGTGCCAGCAAGAGCAGGGCAAATGACAGCCCAAAATAGACAGGGGCTAAAATCCAGCGTGCTGCATACATCGTATTATGAAAAAACGTTCCATTTAACCCTCAAAAAATCATGCTTTATATTTTGCTTTGATCATAAAGAATCCAGTTTGAGAATTCGAGAATTATTTATGTTTTATAATGGCTTGCCGTTATTCATTTAGTTGTGGTTAGGGGGTGTAAATAGTGTGAAAAAGACTAAATCATGAAAATAAAATAACTCAGCAGCTATTGTGCTGATCACTGTCAAAGATTTGACAGTCTTTTATCCTCAGGCAATGCAAACTCTGTTTCAGTAAGTGAGTCAACATCATCATTGAATATACAGAGAACAGCCATGAGCCAAACACAATTACAGCACTATGATCCAAATTATCAATATCAACATATTCAGGTAAAACCTGTTACTGCACGAATTGGTGCAGAAATTTCCAATATCCGTTTAGGCGGCGATTTAGCAGCGGAAGTCGTTCAAGAACTTCAACATGCACTGGCTAAATACAAAGTGGTTTTTGTTCGTGAACAGCAGCATCTGACTGATCTGGAACAGGAAGCCTTTGCACGACTACTGGGTAATCCGCAGAATCATCCCAGTGTTCCGTTAAAAGATGGAACTTCACATACTTTGGCAATTGATTCACGCGGTGGACGCGCTGATTCATGGCATACCGATATTACCTTCTTACCGAATTATCCAAAGGCGACGATTCTACGTAATGTAATTGCCCCTGAAGTTGGGGGTGATACCGTTTGGGCCAATACCACAGCAGCTTATGAACATTTACCGGTTGAGTTAAAGGTATTGGCGGATAACCTGCGTGCAGTACATAGCAATGACTATGATTATGCCGCACGCGCTACAGATCAGGTGAATCTGGAAAACCGGAAATTATTTACCACTGCTGTCGAAATTGAAACGGAACATCCATTGGTTCGTGTTCATCCTGTAACGGGTGAAAAGACGTTGTTGCTCGGTCATTTCTTTAAACGTTTTGTAGGATTCAACAGTTCAGACTCACGCCGTTTGTTCGAACTGTATCAGGATCATATTACGCAATGGGAAAATGTCGTACGTTGGCGCTGGGCTGTCGGTGATGTGGCTATTTGGGATAACCGTGCTACGCAGCACCGTGCCATCAATGATTATGGTCAAGCGTTGCGTGTCGCGACCCGTGTCACGATTGAGGGTGATATTCCAGTCGGTGTAGATGGCCGACCAAGTGAAGTACTGAAACATATTGTTAATCAGGATATTTCTCGTTTACGTGCTGATAAAGGTGAAATCTACGAAAAAGCTTCTTAATCGACAACTCAGCTTTTAATAAAAATAACTATATAAAGATAAAAATATTGGTTCGAATTGAATCGATATAAACCTAGTATCAAGTGATATTAGGTTTTTTTACTTTTAACGAAGTCATTACAAACTGCGCAACAAAAACTAGAAAAACTTCTGCATGAAGCTGAGCTGTTTCAGGGCTTTACTGAGGTTGAAAAACAGCGCTTATTATCCTTATCTAAAATAGTTCGCTATTTGCCTGGTCAGCAAATTTTAAGGCAGCAACAGCAACTGGATTATCTTTATATTCTGCTTTCCGGAAGCCTACAGATTGGATGGTTGCAGGCCAATGGGGAATTAAAGACCAATGATTTTCTGGGGCATTATACCGCCTTTAATTTAGTGGCTTTATTACAAAACCAGCCAGTTAGTTTTGACTATTTCACGTTGGGGCGGGTGGAAGTCGCAATCATCTGCAAAACTGAGTTTTTGCAAATCTTGCAAACTAATGCCCAAGCTTCCTGGAGCATTCTGCAGGTATTGAGCAAGCGCATGTATAACCTGTTTGAGCAGAACCGTTATCTAAAAACGGCTAGTCTGAGTCAACGTATGGCACGGCATCTGCTCAGCTTGCAAAGCCAGTACGGTATTAAGCAAGGACAGAAAGGATTGATCCAGTTTAAAATTTCCCAGCAGGAATTTTCTGAACTGTTTAATGTCTCGCGGCAAACCATTAACAAACATCTGCAATATCTGATGCAGGATGGCTTGATCGAATGGAATTATAGTCAGGTCAAGATTCTAAATCTGGATAAATTACAGCAACTCAGTGAACTTTCTTAGAGGCTTGATACTTTTATCAAGATGGAGAAAATTCAGCGCTTCAAGGCATTCCTTTGCAAAATGCTACATGTTATGTTCAAAGAAAACACGTACTATAAAAATCGATTCAACTGAGTTTAAAGGGCTATGTCACAAATAGATGTTTTGATCCCGATCCAGGATATTGCAGCAGATCCGAGTGAGATTTTAAGCATCAAGCGTAATGAGCTTGTCCCGTTGCTCAGTGACCAGTATAGGCTGAATCACTATGCCGATCAGTTGATTCAGGCCCAAGCAGTTCTATTAAATGGAGTCGATCCGCAACTGACCCAGCAGCTCAGTCAGACTATTGAGAAAATTATTCAGGCATTGGCGGATTCTAAAAAATATCTGAAACAGCGTAAATTTAATGCCCTGCAAAAATGGCTTGGGATTGACCTGGATTATGGTTCCAGTCAGGTTGAATATTATAAGAATCTGGATCGCTTGCTGGATCAGGCCAGTCAGCTTAGTCGTAAACTCCAGATCGAAATCCAGAAATCCCAATCGCGTTTTCAACAACTGACTGGTTTACGTGAACAGATGGCTAAACACATTTTGGCGGCTGAAGAGTTCCTGCAGGAATATCCGCAGTTTGTGAAAAATCAGCATCCATTGGATAACTTTTCAGAGCGTTTATCCAAGAAAATCCATACCTTAAAAACCCTGCAAGCCAGTAATGATATTGCCATTACCCAGATGCAGCTGTCCCAACAGCTTTCCTTTAGCCTGCTGGACCGGTTTAAGGAGGCGCAACAGGTACTGATTCCTGCCTGGCAATATCATGTCAAACAAAGCAACAGTAAACACTCGACAAGTGATCTGGAAAAACTTGATAATAGTCGGGAAAATCTAATTAAAACGTTAAGAAAATCGCTCGAGAAACCCTCGAAAACATAACAAAATAAGGTGAACTATGACCAATCCTGATACTGTGAATCTGCCTGTAAAAAAAGACAATGAAATTGCTGAACAGAAATTTCAGCAAATGGACCTGAAAGAACTGGGCTTGCAGCCTGAAGACTTTCAAGAAGTGTTGGCAGTGCGCAAGGAATTGCAGGAGATGAGTCATAACGCCGTAGCAGAGTATGGCAAGAATATTGCCAGTAAGACTGCGACTTATACCGATGAGCTGCTAAATTTAGTTCAGAATCGTGATTTAGATGCGACAGGCCAGAAACTGAATCAGGTGGTTCAAGTTGCACAGCAACTGAATGCCTCCAGTATCTTGAGTAAAAATAAAACTTCGGGTTTCTTTGGTAATTTATTGAACAAGTTTAAGGGCGCCAAACAGAATTTTGACGCGCATTTTAATACCACCAAAGAACAGATTGATGTACTGGTCAAAGAGATTGAAACTTCACAATCTGGCCTTAAAGCACGTGTATCTACTTTGGACAAAATGTTTGATGGCGTGCAGGATGAATACAAACAGTTGGGGATTCATATTGCAGCAGGGCGTATTCGTGAACATGAGCTGCAACAGGACATTGCTGCATTGACAGCATTGCCACAAGATCGGACTACCACTCAGAAAATTTATGATCTGAATCATCTGGCAAATAATTTGGAAAAACGTATCAGTGATTTGCAGGTATTACAGCAATCTGCGATGCAGACTTTACCAATGATTCGCATCATTCAGTCAAATAACCTGATGCTGGTCGATAAGTTTTATGCGATTAAGAACATTACCTTGCCAGCCTGGAAAAACCAGATCAGCCTGGCGATTTCCCTGCATGAACAGAAAAACAGTGTCCAGCTAGCGAACAGTATTGATGATGCCACTAATGAGCTGTTGCGCCGTAATGCTGACCTACTACATCAGAACTCAGTAGATACCGCGCGTGCCAACCAACGTTCAGTCATTGACATAGAAACACTTGAACATGTCCAGAATACCCTTATTAATACAGTAAATGATGTGATTCAGATTCAGAAAGAAGGTATGCAGAAACGCACTGAAGCAACAGCGCGTTTAAAAGCCTTACAAGATAATCTGAATTATCTGGTCATTGAATCAAGTTCAGATAGGTCAGAATAATGTTGAAGACCTGTCCCCGGATCTAGAAGAGGAGTCAGGTTTGCCACCATTAGATGAGTATGCTGTAAATCCTCGTGAGATCGAGCAGGGTGTGGTTGCATTGAAAAAGCGTCAGAATCGCCTGACTTTGCTCAGTGTAACGACTGCCACTGTAGGTATTGCCTCCTTAGTGGGACTGTTTCTACATCAGGAACTGGTCTATGGATTTTTCGGGCTCAGTACCGAAGTTCAACAATTACATCTGCCGGTCAGTGTAGATGCTAATCTGGCCAGTATTGGTGATAGTCCAGATTATTTTTTCAGCTTACTAAGCTGGTTTGGCTGGCTGATCCTGAAACTGTTTGCTTCCTTCATTGGTGCATTTTTTGTGGTGCACTTCCTCAAAAAAATCCGTTATTTCTACGTCCGCTTTCAGTCCTTTGTGATGAAATTTGTGGGCTGGCTGATTGCTTTTATTCTGATTTGGGGTGGACTGAGCTATTGGCAGCATGACCTGAATGGTGATCATGATGACGCCTATCAAAAGGCGGTGTATTACGACAGTAATATCAATGACAGCGATGTGGCACGTTATTTAGCAGATGCAGAGGATATTGAAGCACCGGTGAAGTCTTATTTGCTGGCACAGACTGCATTATTGCATGAGCCAGCCGATTTATCGGCAGCTCGACCGCATGTACTACGACTGATTGAAGCGGAGAAGAACGACAAGCAGTTTGAGCAATATGGCTTTAAGTCAGAACAGCTGTGGACCATGCAACAGCAGGTCTATGGTAAGACCATGACGCCTGCAGCTGAATCAATCAGTACTCAGGTACAACAAGCCAATCAGCTGAGCGATATTGTTCAAGTGGTCATCAGCATTGTCTTGGCAGTGTCTGTAGTAATGAGTTTAATTTTCTTGGCATTGGCCAATACTATTAAAAAACGTTCTCTGCGAATTGAACAGCGGTTGCATTAATAAAGATAAAGCTCCAGTTATGGGGCCTTTCTTTTTTAAAATTTATCTTTATTGGAAAATAGATGAAATAAAACTATTTACTGGAATGGTTGACCTGCAATTTATTGAAGTTTAATTGACAATAAAACTATGATCTAAAAAAACGATCATTTGTATAAAAACAAACTGTTTTACCTGTATATTGATTTGGCCTATTATTCTTTTATCGAATAAATATTTACTCCCTTGGAGATGTTAGCAATGTTAGATCAAAATACAACAGCTCAATTAAAAGCCCTTTTAGAACGCCTTGAAGGTCCTATCGAACTGGTTGCCACTTTAGATGCTTCGGATAAATCTACAAAAATCAAAGAACTTGTAGAGGAAATCGCTGCACTGTCTGATTTAGTCACTGCCCGTTTCGATGGTCAAAATAAACGAGCACCAAGCTTTGGTGTGGCTAAAGCCGGTGAACAGCCTCGCGTGTTCTTCGCAGGTTTACCAATGGGTCATGAGTTCACTTCTTTGATCTTGGCATTGCTACAAACTTCTGGCTATGCACCGAAAGTGTCTGCTGAAGTTCTGGAGTCTATTAAAGGTTTAGGCATTCAATCTGACTTTGATGTATTCGTCTCTTTAAGCTGTCATAACTGTCCAGACGTGGTACAGGCACTCAACCTGATTGCGATCTACAACCCAGGCACAACTGCAACCATGATTGATGGTGCATTCTTCCAGGACGAAGTGGAAGAACGCAAAATCATGGCGGTTCCAATGGTATTCCAGGACAACGAACACATTGGTCAAGGTCGTATGACTTTGGAAGAAATCGTAGCAAAGTTAGACACTAACTCTGCTGCCAAAGATGCTGAAAAGTTAAATGCCAAAGAAGCGTTTGATGTCCTTGTGATTGGTGGTGGCCCTGCAGGGAATACCTCTGCGATCTATGCAGCACGTAAAGGCATCAAAACAGGTATCGTGGCTGAACGCATGGGCGGTCAGGTGATGGATACCATGGACATTGAGAACTTCACTTCAGTGCAGAAGACTCAAGGTCCTAAGTTTGCTGCTGAGATGGAAGCACACGTGCGTGAATATGGTGTCGATATCATGAACCTGCAACGTGTATCCAACATTAAAGGTGCTGATGAAACTGCCAATGGTTTAGTTGAAGTTACTTTGGAAAACGGTGCGAAACTTGAATCTAAAACCGTGATTCTATCTACCGGTGCACGTTGGAGAGAAATGAACGTTCCAGGTGAAGCAGAATACAAAACACGTGGCGTGGCTTACTGCCCACACTGTGATGGTCCACTGTTCAAAGGTAAACGCGTTGCAGTAATTGGTGGTGGTAACTCAGGTGTCGAAGCGGCGATTGACCTGGCGGGTATTGTTGAACATGTAACCTTGGTTGAATTTGACACTAAACTTCGTGCGGACCAAGTATTACAAGACAAACTGAACAGCTTGCCAAATACCACTGTGATCAAAAACGCGCTTTCTACAGAAGTTGTTGGTGATGGTTCACAAGTGACTGCACTGAAATACAAAGACCGTGCGACTGATGAAGAACACACTGTTGAACTGGCAGGGATCTTTGTGCAAATCGGTTTGTTACCAAACACTGATTTCTTAAAAGAAACAGCGGTTGAATTGACGAATCGTGGTGAGATCGTGATTAACGAACGCAACGAAACCAATGTAAAAGGTGTATTTGCTGCAGGTGACTGTACCACAGTGCCTTACAAACAGATTATCATCGCTACCGGTGAAGGCGCGAAAGCATCACTGTCTGCATTCGATTACATCATCCGTTCTGGTCAGTAATAAAGGAAAGCACCTGGGTTCCCCAAAACCCAGGTGCTAGAACATCAATCGACTCTATTTCTTATTCCCTTTTTACAGGAACTCCGGACGCTAACACCAGAGTTCCTTTTTTTATACTTGCTTTCCTTTATTTTAGATCAGCCAGAAGCATCCCCAATTGCTTCTGGCTGTTCCTTTCCTCTGCGCTGTTTTTGTTTTTAATTATTATTATGCCTTCTCCAAGGTTGTACTTTAGATGAGCATAAAATGTGCCATCTTTAAGATTTATTTAAGAGTTGAATAAATTCAGTCCCTTAAATTTCTCTATCAATTGTTCTTTGGTCTCCACATGTTCTGGATGAGGCACAATGCACTCAATTGGACACACGGATACACAAGTCTGATGATCATAGAAACCAACGCACTCCGTACAGCGATTGATATCAATTTCATAAATCTTGTTGCCTTCATAGATTGCATCGTTTGGACATTCCGGCAGGCACATATCGCAGTTGATGCATTTATCTGTGATCAAAAGAGCCATGCTTAGCTCGCCTGATAAGCCAGTGAAGAGGCGGAAATATCAGCAGTCGAAGTCGGCAGGTTACGGATCAGCAGGGCATACTGCATATCGACATCTGCTGGAACCGGAATTTCCACCACATGACCTGAACCTTTGGCATCTTCAATCAGATTGCCTTTACGGTCTTTGATCTCCGTCAAGCTAAAGGTGATGTTGCCTTTGGTGGTCATCAGTTCCAGTGAATCACCGACCACAAAACGATTTTTCACATCAATCTTGATGTAATCGCCATTTCGCTCTAATACTTCTCCGCAGAAAATTTGATGATCAAAACTGGAAGAACCATTTTCATAGTTTTGATATTCACTATGTACATGACGGCGTAAGAAACCTTCGGTATAACCGCGGTTTGCCAGGCCTTCAAGTTGAGTCATCAGTGAAGGGTCGAATGGCTTACCAGCAAGCGCATCATCAATGGCTTTACGGTAAATCTGGGCAGTACGCGCGCAATAAAAATAAGATTTGGTACGGCCTTCAATTTTCAGGGAGTGCACGCCAATCTTGGTCAGACGCTCTACATGCTGCACCGCACGCAAATCTTTGGAATTCATGAAATAAGTGCCATGTTCGTCTTCTTCTGCAGCAAACATGTCTTCATCATTGCGCTGGAGTAGAACCTGCTCGTCAAACTGGTGTTGTGCTACTTTATGAGTTTCATCCATGTCTTTAGAGCAGCAGCCTGAATCCAGATTTTTGACTGGAATCACATCGCCAGTTTCATCTTCCTTGGCATCCAGTACCTTGTATTCCCAGCGGCAGGCGTTGGTGCAAGCACCTTGGTTAGCATCTCGCTTGTTCATGTAGCCAGAAAGCATGCAACGGCCAGAGTAGGCCATGCACAGTGCACCATGTACGAAGACTTCAATCTCCATATCCGGCACTTGCTGTTTGATTTCTTTGATTTCTTCAATGGATAACTCACGTGACAGGATCACACGGGTCAAACCCATGTTTTTCCAGAACTTTACAGTTGCCCAGTTCACGGCATTGGCCTGTACAGACAGGTGAATATCCATGTGCGGGAAATGCTCACGTACCATCATAATCAGGCCGGGATCAGACATGATCAGTGCATCTGGCTGCATTGCCACCACAGGTTCAAGGTCACGGATAAAGTTTTTCAGCTTGGAGTTATGCGGCTGAATATTTACCACCACATAGAATTTTTTGCCAAGTTCATGCGCTTCTTTGATGCCAATCGCCAGATTATCATGATCAAATTCATTATTACGAACACGCAGGCTATAACGCGGCTGACCAGCATAGACAGCATCTGCACCATAAGCGAAAGCATAGCGCATGTTTTTCAGTGAGCCAGCAGGTGAGAGAAGTTCAGTAACAGTGGTTATGCTCATGATGAAATCGAAAGACATATAAAAAGTACGGCTTTATTTTATTCATCTAAAAAAAGGATTCAACCTAGTAAATCACTCGGAAATCATGGTTTTTGTTGATATTTTCAACATTATCAAATAAGTAAAATTGAAATAAAAATCGCTTTTATGCTTCCTCCGAATCGGTCTGTTCGAGCGTTTTTAGAATCTGGCAATGATCGACTGTGGTTGGTGTATTGCAGCTGTTGCGAAGTTCCGAAAGCTGGTTTTTAAAAGCCTCTAATTCTTTCATTTTTCTGGTGATATGCTCAAGATGCTGATCAATAATCTCGTTAACTGCTGCACAGTTCTGGTCAGGATTTTGCTCCAGTTCAATCAGGGTTTTGATTTCCTTTAAGGACATATCCAGATCTCGGCAACGCTTAATAAAAAGTAACCTTTTCAACGCTTCATCATCAAAATAACGGTACTGGTTGTTTGCTCGAAAATTAGGCTTGATAAAGCCACGTTTCTCGTAAAAGCGCACTGTATCCGTACTTAAATGGGCCTTTTTCGCCACTTCAGAAATTAAATAATAAGCCATGCGTACCTCGTGCTTGACCTTGGAGTTACTCCATAGTTTCTAATGACTGTATCGCATTAAAGATAAAAAATTATCGGAGAATAATATGGCCTGTAGCTGTAGTCATGAACCAGCACCGATCAAGCCAAACAGCAAGTTTCGTATGGCATTATGGATTGCCTTGTTCATTAATTTATTAATGTTTATTGTGGAACTCGTAGGTGGGGCGTATGCACATTCCTCTTCATTGTGGGCGGACTCACTGGACTTTTTTGGAGATGCTGTGAACTATGGTATTTCTCTCGCGGTACTGGGGGCAGGGTTATATTGGCGTGCCACTGTAGCTCTGGTCAAAGGGTTGACTATGGCTATCTTTGGTTTAGTCGTGGTAGCTAAAGTGATTTATGCCTATATGCTGGGCATTCCACCTGAAGCCATTATCATGGGGATTATCGGTGTTTTTGCTTTACTGGCGAATGTGATTACCGCCGTAATTCTATATGCCTTCCGCGAGGGAGATTCCAACATGAAGTCCGTATGGCTGTGTAGCCGTAATGATGCAATTGGCAATGTCGCAGTCATTCTGGCGGCGGTTGGTGTCTTTGGCACTGGCAGTTTATGGCCAGATATGATTGTCGCCGTGATTATGGCAAGCCTGGGATTAACAGCCGGATATCAGATTGTGAAGCAGGCGTTGGTCGAACGGGCAACAAGCCAACAATCCATTCGATTTTGATTTAAGAGAAAGCCACCTTCGGGTGGCTTTTTTATGGGCTATAGGGTTCAAAATAGTTGATAAATAAAGCTTTACAAATCCACTAAATTTAGAAAGAATCATCCGCGAAATTTATAGAATAGCTATATAACTAAACGATTTTAATTTTTATTGTTTTTGAGGGGGAATAATGAACTTCATAAAACTATTTTCAATTTCAACAATTGTGCTTATGACAGGCTGTAGCTCAATGGTTGTTACCTATGATGCAGCAGGTCAGGTGATTGGGTCATGTAAAGCAACACGTGGTTTACTTTCTACTGCGAGTGCTCATTGCGGTGGCTCAGGTGACGCGATCGGTGTGAATTACAATGCTGTAAATACAAAGACTGGTCTATTACCAGTACCACCAAGCAAAAATCAGATCAATTTAAAACCTTAATTATTCAGGGGGAATATTATGAAACTTACAGCACTTATCGCACTTGCAGCGACAGTTTTACTTACAGGTTGTGCATCTTCAGTTACCACATTTGATTCACAGGGTCGTATGATCGGTTCATGTAAAGCAGAGCGTGGTTTTATCATTGGTGGTGGTGCAGGCTGTTCTGGTTCTGCAAACCAGGAAGGTGCAAATCGTTAATTTGATTTTGATTCACTCTATATAGAAAAACCGAAGCCTAAGCTTCGGTTTTTTCTTTAACAGTCAAAAATTATTTTTGATCAGGTAAAGCAAAGGCAATGATATAGTCGCCCACATCTTTAGAGTGGCTTGCACCACCTGCAGAAATCACAACATATTGTTTGCCAGTTTTTGGAGATTTATAAATCAGCGGTGCAGCAACAGCAGCAACAGGAAGCTCAGCTTTCCACACTTCTTTACCAGTTTTTGAATCCAGTGCACGTAGGTAATAATCTTGAGTACCTGCGAAGAACACCAGACCAGAAGCGGTTGAAGTAGGACCACCCAGTGTAGGCATACCTAAAGGAATTGGCATATGGGTTTTTACACCTAATGGACCCAATTCTTTTGCTGTACCCATTGGTACTTCCCAAACGACTTTTTTAGATTTCAAGTCGATGGCAGTCATGGTACCAAACGGTGGTTTGTTACAAGGCACACCCAGTTTAGACTGCATGATGTCAATTTTCACACCGGCATAAGGACCAGCCAATTGCGGACGTACTGTACCCATGAATCCTGGAACTTCGTCAGTTGAGATATGGTATTTGCTCATATCTTCTTTACGAACAAGAGACATACGAAGTGGCATACGCATATCGTTGACGTACATCATGCCAGTCGATTCATCAATGGAGATACCACCCCAGTTGAAACCACCAAGCAGGCTAGGCCATTCAATATATGGTTTTTCACCAGGTGCAGTGTATAGACCGTTATAGACAGAGTCCTTAAAGTCGATACGACATGCCAATTGGTCAAAGGTTGAGATCCCCCACATATCCTGTTCAGTCAATGTGGCATTCCCAATTTGTGGCATGCCAACAGAGAATGGTTGGGTAGGAGAAAGTTTTTCGCCTTCAGCACCATTGGTGTCGACTGGACGTTCTTCAACTTTAGTCACTGGTTTACCAGTACGGCGGTCAAGAACGAAGATTTGACCCATTTTGGTAGTTTGAATCAACGCTGGAACTTTTTTGCCATGATTATCAGTCATGTCATAAAGCACAGGTTGTGACGGCAAGTCATAATCCCAGACATCATGGTGAACAGTTTGATATGTCCAAACAGTTTTACCAGTTAAGGCATTTACCGCAACAATCGCAGAACCGAATTTTTCTTTGGCTGTGTTACGGTCACCACCCCAGTAGTCAGGAGGACCATTACCTGTAGGCAAGTAAACCAGATTCAGGTCTTTGTCATAAGTCGGGATGGTCCACATGTTTGGTGTTTCTAAAGTAAAGCCTTTGCCATCTTTAGGTTCACCTACAAGTTCAGGATTACCGACATCCCAAGCCCAAGCCAATTTACCAGTACGAACGTCATAGGCACGTACGACACCAGATGGTTCGCCATGCACAATATCACGTACCCAGCCACCTAATACAGCAACATGACCTGCAATCAGTGGAGTAGAAGTTGGGTGGTAACGTTTACTTTGTTCGGTAGGACCCATGTCATGCAGAACATCGACTTGACCATTCACACCAAATTCTGGACATAAAGCACCAGTTTTAGCATTTAAGGCAATTAAACGACCATCAACAGTAGAAGTCAGGATACGTTGTGGACAAGCTTTAATACCAGGTGCTTGTAGGTCTACTGCAGTTAAAGATTTGTCTTTAGTTGCATCATAGTAACCGACACCACGGCAGGTAATATGCTCTGCAGTTTTTGCATGTGGATCATATTTCCAAAGTGCTTTACCGCTGTCACCATCAATTGCTGAAATGATGTTAGTTGGTGTACATGAATACAATGTGCTGCCAATTTGAATTGGTGTATTTTCATCGACACCGGCAGAAGTATCACGACCAGTGTGATAAGTCCAAGCCACTTTCAGATCTTTGACATTTTCAGGGGTAATGTCAGTGTACGGTGCAAAGCGGGTACCGTTACCATTACGACCGAAATATTCCCAGTTGTCCGGGTTTTCTGCATTCGGTTTAGCCAGTGCAGGGTCTTGTACGATATCCACTGGATTGAGAATTTTGCCGTGTGGGAAGAACGCAGCAATCAGGGCTGCGACACAGGCAAAGAAACCGGCAAAGCCAATGATATTGGCAGCTTTGATTTTTGCAGCATTGAGTGCTGGCAGATTTTTACTTGCCCACATGCTGAGGACAAATAAAATAGTTGGAACCACCAGACGTGGAATATATTGCCAGAAGCTTAAACCTTGAACTTCAGCAATCGCCCAGAGGATGGTTGCAATAAAAGTAACGATAGAAAGCCAGAAACCAAGGGCTTTTTTCATAGCATAGAAAATGGCGATTGCAACATAGGCAATCCCTGCAATGAGATAATAACTTGTACCACCAAGGCTGAGTAATTTAGCGCCTTGAATGATCAAGTACAGCGCAACAAGTAAAGTCAGTACGACAACAAAATATCGATAGACTTTAGATCCTGTACGCTCGATAGAGGAGGGTTGTTCAGTGCTCATACCTTGCCTATAAAAAACGGCTTGGTTGCATAAACGGTGAAACAGGAGAATGGGATCAAAACAGATCGAATTAAAAGTTTACAGAGTTTATGTAACTAAGTCTTTAGCGAGGATAAATCCTCAGGAGAAATCAATTACAGTTACATATTCTAACATTTAAGAAGGAATTTTTGACTAGAAAATATAATACAGGCATTGATATTTATCATTTATTTTATTGTTTTAACCAATTTTATTTTCCTAAATACGTTAATTATAAGAAATTTTAAGTAGAGAGTAGGTTGGGTTAATTCTTTCAGATTAAGACTTACTGGATATAAAAAACGCATGCTTTAAGCATGCGTTTTGAGTTGCAAAAGGTTTTTTTACAGTTTATTTTTCAACGAATGCACGTTCAATTACGTAATCGCCCAGAACCCCCATACGTGGAGATTCTTTCAGACCATGTTGGTCAAGAAGTGCAGCAACATCGTCAAGGAATGCAGGAGAACCACAAAGCATTGCACGGTCAGTTTCAGGATTGAAACGCGGCAGACCGATTTTCTCGAATAATTGACCAGACTCAATTGCAGTGGTTACACGACCTTGGGTATGGAACTCTTCACGAGTAACAGTTGGGTAATACACTAATTTTTCTTTAGCACCTAACTCACCAAAGAATTCGTGATTTGGAATTTCGTTCAAAATCAAATCTTGGTAAGCCAGTTCTGAAATGAAACGTGTACCGTGAACGACGATGATTTTTTCGAAACGTTCATAGGTTTCTGGATCGCGAATCACAGAAAGGAAAGGTGCAAGGCCGGTACCAGAAGAAAGCAGGTACAGGTTTTTACCTGGGTTTAAATCATCAAGAACCAGCGTACCTGTAGGTTTTTTAGAAACCAGAATTTCATCGCCTACTTTAACTTTTTGCAGGATAGAAGTAAGAGGACCATCTGGCACTTTAATAGAGAAAAACTCTAGCTCTTCTTCATAGTTTGCACTTGCGATTGAATACGCACGCATTAAAGGCTTGCCATTGACTTCAAGGCCGATCATCACAAACTGACCGTTTTTAAAACGTAATGCAGTGTCACGAGTCGTTTTAAAAGAGAATAATGTGTCATTCCAATGGTGGACGTGAGTAATCTTTTCGACGTTAAAAGCAGCCATTAAAGGTCTCAATAAGTTATCAAATTAGAACAGGTTGCTATTCTAAACCAAATTCATTCTCTATAAACTGAATATATTTAATTGAGCTTATCAAAAAAAGTGATTATGCAAGAATTAACCATACCCATAATTGGTATAATGAAATCTCCCTATAAAGAGAAGTTTGGCATCCCGCGTCAACCTAATCTGGTGGAGGTGGAATCCTATATTGAAATGCAGGGACCATACAATGACTTACTTGCTTTTGAAGGGATTGAGGCGTTTAGTCACTTATGGCTGCTGTGGCAGTTTCATGACAATAAGCATCAGGAAAACAGCAAGTTCCGTCCACAAGTCCGCCCGCCACGTTTAGGCGGTAACAAGAAAATTGGTGTTTTCGCTACCCGTAGCATGTATCGACCAGCACCGATTGGTTTATCGGTGGTGAAATTAAATCGTGTTGAGAAAGTCGGTAAATCGGTACACATCTATGTCACCGGCAGTGACCTGTTAGACGGCACCCCGATTATCGATATTAAACCTTATATCCAGTATTCCGACGTGGTGCTAGATGCACAAAGTGGTTATGCCCAGGATGAGCCAGTACGTAAATATGTGGTCTGGTCAGAACAGGCAGAGCTGGAAAGAGATCAGTTGATTAAAACCAAGGGTCTTTCAGAGCAGATTATTCGGGAACTGGCGGAAGTTCTATCCCTTGATCCGCGCCCGGCTTATCAGGATGATCCGGATCGGGTCTATGGGATGTCATTTGCTAATTTGAATGTGAAATTTCAGGTTATGAACGATACTTTAATCATAAGAGAGCTAATATAGCTCTCTTACAGGGTGAATATTATTGATAATTTACTAGCGTATTTTGAATAGCCGTTATGGCAGTTGGGTTATAAAGTGCGCATGAATTTTCAGCTAATAGTATTTGGTCATCAATTCTTGCATTCACTTCTGCTGGATTTGAGGATGATTTAAATGAATTCCATTCATTAATAATGTCACTTAAGTTGAATTCAACACCTTTTTTATAATATGTTGCTTCATAATATTGCTCATTATATTTCGCGAAGCCTTCATCATTTTCATCATCACTAAAATAAGCAATTGTGTTTTTAAAGACTTTCTGAATAGCATTTGGATCTGTGGCTAAAGTATTCCATGCCGCGGCAAGGAAACTTTGATTTTCGGGTTCATCAATTTCTAAATCTACATATTCTTCTGAATTTGAAATTTCTTGTAGTTGTAAGCAGGTAGATCCTTGAGGAAATTTAATAGGTTTTATACTGTTTATATAATTTGCAGCTATTGCAGATAAATCTGATTCATTCAGATTATATTTAAGATCTATATATTCTTGTGGAAGTATAGTTGGGAAAATTTCTTTATTACTAATATCTAATAATTTGTAAGTTGTCGTGATTTTTAAGTCTGTTGAGTTAATACTGGAATATGGACTATGAATCCATTGGTTACCATTAACAGTCAGAAGGCCTTGATAAGTTCCATATTGTGGATGTTCTTCACCATCTTCATAAACTCCATTAGGGGTTACAATAAAGCTATTATCTGCTTCACCAACAATTTGTTTAGAATAAGCCTTTCCATTATCAATCGTATTTTGTGAAATATTGATATCTAGATCATCAGAACCAGTAGACAAGTCTACAGCTGCCCATTGTTGAAAAGTAGTGCCTGGAATAGGCGTATTTCCAGTATTACTATTATTTGTACTAGTTGTAGATGATGAGCTGCTATCACTTCCACCACAGGCAGTTAACATACAAGCTGAAATTATCGACAACGAAAGTAGTTTAAGTTTCATTTATTATGACTCTATTAAATTTATTATTTTTAGAAGAAAAATAGACAAGAATAAAATTTGTCTATGATTATTATATAAAAATTGGTCCTTTTTCTAAAGCGCCCACCACAAAATCCCGATCAAAACCGCCATATGTAGAATCTGAATTGGTGCAAAATACATGGCGTATTTAAACCCACCGCTCAGACCTGCATTAATCGATTTCGCCAAAGCATGGGTACCCAGACCTATCAGTAATGCCTGAATTAGTCGGGGAGTGGAGGGATCACCTTGGATAACGACACTGGCCATGGCTGCATGAATTTCAAATAGTGAAGCGAACAGAGTGCCCACCAGTAACCCGGCATCACCAAGTAATAATTCCAGCGCATAAACTCCAGCCTGAATCAAGGTTAAGGTAACCGCAATAATGACTGCTTCTTTCAGACTAAACATCCGGCTATCTTCTTCTTTTTCACAATTTTCTTGCGGTTTGGCTTTACGTAATAGAAGAAATGCGCAGGAAGCCAGAATAAGAATAGCAACCAACGAAGGAAGAAAAAGAAGTTTAAGCCAGTCAAAAGACACGCCACCGACTACAATGAATAGCAGTACCAATGTCGAAATACAGGACATCAGGGCTGCACCGGCATTAGATCGGGCATCCATTTCACCTTTACGGACTTGTAGTCCCAACTGGGCAATGGTAGCGGTACTGGACACAAAGCCTGAGGCAATCGAAGACAGTATTAGTGCGTTTTTAGTTGAAAGTAAGCGTTTGGCGATATGTGCTAATGCTTGTACGACTAAAATTAAAGTTAAGAGTTTAAGAATCAGATAAGGATTAAGTACCTTACCCCAGAGAGGTGTATCTGGCGTTAGCGGTAAGCCAATAAGTACCAAGGCCAGTAACAATAAACCATCCCGGAATTCTGCTTCAGTAATCCATTTCCCAGCAATATTGTGCATGGAATGCTTGGCCATCAGAATGACAGTGATGAGTACTGCAAGCCCGGCCGCCAACGGAATATTCCATAGACAAATCGCCCCAATAAAATAGGTCATGACAAAGGCAAGTTCTGTCGTAATGCCGGGATCACTGGACTGATGCTGTATGGAAAAAATCACCATACCTCCAGTAATCAGCGCACCCACCAGACCAATCGCAGTTCCGAATAAAAAGCAGATAGCACCCAGCAAGGCACAGATGGCAAAGGAACGTAAGCCAGCAAAACTCGGCTGTTGCTCACGCTGTCTATGACGTTCCCGCTCCAGGCCGATCAATAAACCACAGCCCAATGCTGAAGTCAGAATCGTGAGCAGTTCCTGAAAAGAACTGTCATTCATAGGCATTGCGCTAAAATCCATACCTGACCTCAGCTGAGTAAATAATTATTATCAAATGTATATCTGAAATATAGGCGATAAGCTAAAGCATGAACAAGAGAGAAATGTGCGAGATGATGTAGGGGGAAGACAGCAGCTATGTTAAAGATTTACCTCATGCAGCAGAAACAGGCAGATGACGCAGCAGGATAATGCGAAAAATAGTAAAAACTTGTTATAGTGAAGGCAAGTTTGGGGACCTATAACAATGAAATTTGACTTTGAAATTGATACCGCCTGGTGTCTGGAGCAACTTTTTAAAGACGGCAAGATTACTGAGCGCGACCGTATGCTGGTACAAACCACGCATCGTCAGCGTGAACAACTGAAATGGCATCCTTTACAGTGGATTGCCAATTTTAATCTGGTCGATCGTTCCCATCCTCAAAGCACCCTTACTTTGAACCGTTTATGCCAATGGCTGTCAGAAAAAACCAATCTGCCTTTTTATATTATTGATCCTTTAAAAGCGGATGTTCAGGCACTGACCGCAGTGATGTCACAGGAATATGCACTGCGTAATCGTATTCTCGCTGTTGAAATCCAACCCGATAAAATTCTGATTGCTACAGATCAGCCTTATAAAACTGAATGGATGTCGAATCTGCAGCAGAATATCAGCCCACGCCGCATCGAGCGGGTACTGCTCAATCCAGAACAGTTGCAGCGCTATATTGTCGAATATTATCAGGTTAGTCGGGCAGTCAGTGGATCACAGAAATCTTCAGCCTATGACCGTGAAAACAAAGGTGTAGAAGCACTCTTACAGCTCGGTGATTCACAAAACCCAGATGCCAATGATCAGCATATTGTTAAACTGGTGGACTGGGTGCTGCAGTTTGCCTTTGAGCAGGGTGCCAGTGATATCCATATGGAACCACGCAAAGATACCGGGAAAATCCGTTTCCGTATTGATGGCGTTCTGCATACCATTTACAACATGCCAGCCAATACGCTGACTGCCGTCATTTCGCGGATTAAAATTCTCGGTCGGATGAATGTGGCCGAAAAGCGTAAGCCGCAAGATGGTCGTTTAAAAACTCGTACACCTAAAGGGCAGGAAACTGAGCTGCGTTTATCGACTTTACCGACAGCTTTTGGTGAAAAGTTGGTGATGCGTATTTTCGATCCAGAAGTCTTGGTACGCAGCTTCCAGCAACTCGGCTTTGAAGGGCATTTACTGAATGAATGGAACGCGTTAACCAGTCATAGTCATGGGATTATTCTGGTCACCGGACCGACCGGTTCGGGTAAAACTACGACTTTGTATTCGACTTTAAAGCAATTGGCAACGGAAGAGGTTAACGTTTGTACCATTGAAGATCCGATTGAGATGCTAGAGCCAAGCTTTAACCAAATGCAGGTCAATAACGGAATTGAGCTGGGCTTTGCCGATGGTGTAAGGGCGCTGATGCGTCAGGATCCAGACATCATCATGGTCGGTGAGATTCGTGATCAGGATACGGCGAATATGGCAATTCAGGCAGCTTTGACTGGGCATCTGGTATTATCAACATTACATACTAATGATGCGCCGTCGAGTCTGACTCGTTTGCATGATCTTGGTGTGCAACCGTTCTTGACTGCAGCGACGATCCTGGGTGTATTGGCGCAGCGTCTGGTACGTAAACTCTGTCCACACTGTAAAGAAGAAGGCTTTATGGATGAGCAGGAGTGGCAGCATTTAACTGCCGATTATCCATTGGCCCGCCCAGAATTCGTGTTCCGTCCAGTCGGTTGTGAAGAATGTCGTCATACTGGCTATAAAGGACGTGTAGGAATTTATGAGTTTATGCCACTCAGTTTGGCAACCAAGCAACTCATTGGTGCAGATGCTAACCTGAACCAGTTGCGTGCTCAGGCGAAAAAAGAGGGTGTAGAGCCCCTCAGAATCGCGGGTGCTCGAAAAGTCATTGAAGGCGTGACGACGCTTGAAGAAGTGCTGCGTGTGGTGCCACTGAATTAATTTTTAAAACACATTTTTAAAAAATGAAGATTTCTTAAGATTCAATTCATCTTCAGCTGTTTTAATGGCTTCATCGAAACAAGACAGCTCTAAAGGTACTGAATATGAAAAGTATGATGAAAGCATTTATCACAGTGGCATTAATTGGTTCAGCAACAACTGCAACTATGGCAGAGACTGCAGTAAACCAAAGCGCTTTTGCCAAAACTGTAACAGTAAAACAAGCCTTGACCATGAAAGATGACAGTAAGGTGCAAATCAAAGGTCATGTCGTGAAATCTGTAGGCGATGAGAAATATCAGTTCCGTGATAGCACTGGTACCATCAATGTCGAAATTGATGATGAATTATGGCAAGGAAAACCAATCTCTGCCAAAACCCCAGTTACTATCATTGGTGAAGTCGACATCGACTACAAACCAGCGAAACGTGTTGAAATCGATGTAGATGAAGTCCGTTTTAACTAAGTTAAAGATTTAGGCAGAAAAAGCCTGGACGAAAAAAGCCATATGCGATATTACACAAAGCATATGGCTTTTTTTATTGTCATTTCATCATGATAGCTTAAAACATCAGGGAAAAGTTTATGCGTATTCTTTTGGCAGAAGATGATGCCTCCCAGGCAGAAAGCATCCAGACCTGGCTGGAAATGGATGGCTATGTGATTGACTGGGTGGAGCGTGGGGATCATGCTATTCTGGCGATTGAACAGCATCAGTATGAGTGTGTGTTACTAGATCGTGGTTTGCCACAGACCAGTGGCGATCAGATTCTGACAACATTGCGTAAGCTGCAGAAAGATACGCCAGTCATTTTTATTACTGCACGCGACAGTATTGATGACCGGGTAAAAGGACTGGATCTGGGTGCTAATGATTATCTGGTCAAGCCTTTTAGCTTGGAAGAGTTATCTGCACGAATTCGTGCCCAGATTCGGTTGCAACAAAAAAATCAGAGTCATTTACTGATTTGGGAAGACCTGCAACTGGATATACAGGCCAAAACCCTGACCAAAGCCGGTAAATTGGTCAATTTAACCGCCAAAGAATTTCAGATTCTGCATAAGCTGATGCAAAAGCCAGAGCATGTCGTGACCCGGGAACAGCTGGAAGAATCTCTCTATGCTTGGGGTGATGAAATTGAGAGTAATGCCATTGAGGTATTTATTTATCAACTGCGTAAGAAGATCGGCACTCAGATGATCAAGACCATACGTGGTCTGGGTTATCGTATGCATAAGGCTGAAGGTTAGACTTATTTATGGCTCAAGTGATTTCACTGCAATACAAGCTGATCAAGAATGCCATGTATAGCTCCATTCTGGCCGGCTGTCTGGCCTGGTTGCTATTGCTGGGTATTTCTGGTTATCAATCGATGCAGATGCATGATGAGCTGATGGAAGAAATCTCGGAACTATTACTGGGTGATGTAACTCAAGCGCAGGGTCGAAATGTAGATGAGATTAGTGAAGAATTTGATATCCAGTATCGACTTTGGCTGGATCAGGATCTGCTAACCACTTCCGAAAAACAAGATCTATTGCAACATCAGCTGCGTCATTCTTCAGGTATCCATTTCCAGTTTGAACACGGTCAGTTATTACGAACCTTAGTCGCTGAAGATGAAGGACTCAAGGTACAAGTCATACAGCCTGTATCGATACGTTTTAAACGGATTTGGAATATTATTCTGGGCTTTGCAGTGATTCTTATCCTGCTATGGCTAGTGCAATGGTTGTTATTGCATTTATTGATCAAGCGTCAGTTAATGCCACTCAACCGGATTTCACAGGATATTGCTTCCAAGTCAGCGCAGGATTTGAGTCCAGTCCAATCGCCAACACCAGAAATTGCCGAACTGCAACCGATCATCAGTCAGCTCAACCGGATGCTGGGTCGGGTAGAACAGTCCTTGACTGCGGAACAGCGATTTACTGCGGATGCTTCACATGAACTACGCTCGCCACTTTCTGCAATTCAGATGCGCTTGCAGGTATTAAAACGCAAATATCAAGCACATGAAACATTGCCTCAGGATCTAATGCAGATTCAGAAAGATGTGAGTCGTGGGACACAGATTCTAGAAAATCTTTTATTACTAGCTCGATTGGATCCGGAACAGAATCAAAATCTGCCTCTACAAAAGGTTAATTTACCTGAACTGATTCAGGATGCATTAAAAACACTTGCGCCGTTTGTAGAAGAAAAACAGCTAAACCTAAAACTTGAGCTTAATCCCGCTGATATTTCAGGAAATGCTGAACTCATCTTTAGTTGCCTTCGAAACCTGATTGATAATGCCATTAAATATACGCCGTCTACTGGTACAGTGTTGATCCAGTGTGATCATCAGGGCAATAAAGCAGAGATAGTGATCGAAAATTCAGGAGAGGGAATTTCTGAGGAAACCTTACAGCGACTCGGTGAACGGTTTTATCGAGCTTTGGGCACTAAAACTCAAGGATCAGGTTTAGGGCTATCGATTTGTCAGAAAATCATGCAACTGCATCAAGGCGAGATCCAGTTTACACACTCTGAACTTGGTGGGCTCAAAGTAGTATTAATTTTTGATCAAAATTATTAAATTGATGGAATAAAAAAGCAGTACGCGCTGATTCATACTGCTGATTACCACGTTTGCTCTGGGCGTTATTTTAAATTATTTAGTGAGAATAAGGCGATTATTTCGGGTCAGACGTAAGCGGTATTCTTCACCGGCATGCATGATACGAATCTCGCGACCGAGGGCGAACAGATTATTTGAATGCAACATTGGTAAAGCATGCTGAGTGTCATTATTACGTGTAAAAAGGCTAAATGGTGCGTTCATTCCATCGACTCCGTGGTATGTTTTTGGATTGGTTTAAATGATAATCATTATCGAATAGATATGTCAATGCCGAACTTTTGTAATTCCTAAAAAAGCCATGATCGCTTACAATTTGTAATATTTCCAGCCATTTTAACTTCTTATGTCCAAACCAAATATTCATGTCGCAATTGCCTTATTATTTCATCAAAATCAGGTATTAGTGGGCTGGCGGGAAGCGAAACTGCATCAGGGGAATAAGCATGAATTCCCTGGCGGCAAAGTAGAGGATAATGAAACTCCTGTTCAGGCCTGTCGTCGTGAGATCCAGGAAGAAGTTGGCATTGATATCGAGCTTTGGCATGCTTTTGACTTTATTCGGCATGAATATGAAGATGTGATTGTACATCTGCATTTATTTCATGCCAGTGTTGCTGAGGCACAATTGGCCCAGATTCAACAGCCATGGAACTGGTATAGCCGTGAACAATTGCAACAGCTGAATTTTCCGAAAGCCAATGATGTGATTTTAGAAAAGCTGTTATGGCCGCAGATGATTAAAATCAGCAGTGAGCTGGTAGATCTGCAGCAATTAAGTTCAGAGCAAATGTTGTATTGGCGTGTAGATGCAAATCCAGAACAGACAGAAAAGCTAAAAATGATAGCTCCAGAACAATTATCAAAATTAATTATTAATTATGAGCTATATCTCCTGTTAAATGAACAGCAACAGCAAGGTATTAAAACTTTGCATCTTAAACAAGGACAATTGAATCAAGTGAGTGATAATGATCGGGTCATCGGTAAGCGTTATATTGCTGCCTGTCATGATCTTGAATCTGCACAGCGAGCAGAACAGCTTGGCTGTGAAGCAATTTTCCTGAGTCCTGTGCTGCCAACAGCAACCCACACGGAAGTAGAACCATTGGGTTGGGCTGCCTTTGATCAGATTACTATACAGATTCAGATTCCTGCCTATGCACTTGGTGGCATCAAAAAAGAAGATTTGAATCTAGCTCAATCCCATCATGCCTACGGAATCGCAGGCATTCGCGGAATATAGGTAAGTTAATTACTAAAAGTAATTAAGAGTTAAAGAACGCTTAAGGCCTTCTGTGCTTTTTGAATGGTCTGAGGATTCTTTTGCAGCTGACCTGCTTTAAGAATCACCTGCCAGAGCTGTTTTTTCATGGCATTACTTTGTGCATAAGTAAGACCACGCTGGGCAAAAGCCTGTGCATTGGCTGGTTTATTTTTGCGATTCGCTACCATACCTAAATATAGATAGGTTTCAGACGACTGCGGCGCCAGTCGTTGTGCCTGGGTGGCATAGGCTTCAGCCTGATCAAACTTTTGTGCTTTATATGCCGCCTGAGTTTGCTGCATCAATTTCTTGAAAGCAGGTAACTGACGGCCATCATCAAACTGCTGTGCTTTAGGCTTCTGCTGCGGCACCACCACTTTTTGGCGTTTGATTTCCGGATGATCATAAGGCGTAATCACCACGCCATCTGATTTCTGTACCCGTGGTTTTGCAGGCGCAGGTTTAGCGGGAACAGGTGGTTCCGGCTCTATTGCCTGACAGCCGACTAAAGCAACTAAAATTGTACCAATCAGGATTTTATGAAACATATATCTCACTCAATTAGTGTGAATAACTACCGCTTGAGATAATACGTGTATCTTGTGAAGAATCCCGTTGGTTTTCCGTTTCAGTTTCTTCAATCCAGATCCCAATTTCATCACTTTGATCAGAAGGGCCTTGTGGCTCCTCTGAATCGATTGTATGTGGAGCAGGGGCATAATGTGATGCACCACATGCAGTGGCCTGATTTGGCATGCTGTGACGCGTCAACGGAATATACATGGCACCTTCACAGCCTTGGGCAGACAAATGACCTGTCGCGCGATCGACCCATTGCCATTGCACTTCACTCGGTTGATGCAGATTCACTGGCTTCTGACGCAATTGCTTCATGACATTGGTCCAGACTGGTAATGCACCTGATGACCCGGTTAGACCAGTGACTTTATTATCATCTAGACCTAACCAGACCACAGTTAAATAATTACCTGAATAACCTGCAAACCATGAGTCACGCGTATCATTGGTAGTACCTGATTTACCTGCCAGACCCAGATTACGTGGTAGAGCGTTATAAGCAGATTGACCGGTACCACTGCTCATCACCTGTTGCAAACCATTGTTCAGAAGATAGGCATAAGCAGGATCAATTGTTGGTTGAACTGTCAGACCATAACGATCAACTAGACGACCATTAGCATCGACCACCGAACGAATAGCTTTGACTGGATATTTGAAACCGCCAGTAGCGAAGTTGCCATATAGGCTCATTACTTCCATCGGCGACATATCTACCGCACCCAGATAAATTGAAGGGTAGGATGGAATATCAGAGGTCACGCCAAATTTCTTCAGATGATTGATAAAGGTCGACATGCCAAATTCCTGCGCCAAACGTACTGCAGACAGGTTATAGGAATTTGCCAATGCCTGTGACATTGGAACCACACCATGCGGACGGCCACTATAGTTCTTTGGCGTCCAGGCTTTACCATCACTTTGAATGCTCAGCTCGCTATCTTCGATCGGACTACCCCAATGATAACGATTCGATTCAAGCGCAGTCAGGTAAATCACGGGTTTCAATAATGAACCGACCTGACGTTTAGCATCCAGGGCACGGTTAAAACCAGTAAAGTCTTGAGTCGAACCAACTGCGGCAATCAGTTCACCATTTTCAGGATGCGTTACCAGTACTGCGCCTTGTAGGTCCTTTAAGCGTTTCGGATTTGATTTGCTTAAGCTCGCAACAGTATTTTTAAAACTTTCCTGAATACGGGTCTGGGCTAATGGATCTAGCGTAGTAAAGATACGCAGGCCTTGATTGGTAATGTCACCTTCCTGATATTCAGTACGTAACTGACGACGCACGATATCCAGGAAGTCAGGGAAACGCGCTGGACCCATGGTTGGTTTTGTAATGACATTGAGAGGGCGTGCTTTCTCGGTTTCATACTGATCCTGGGTCAGATAACCCATCACCAGCATATTGTTTAGCACGATATCACGGCGTCTTTTCGCTGCTTCAGAATTACGCCAAGGGTTATATAGGGTAGGACCTTGAACCAAGCCAACCAGATAAGCCTGTTGAGCAATATTTAATTCACGCAGTGGCAAACCGAAGTAGAACTGGGAAGCTAGACCATAGCCATTAATGGAATAATTACCATTTTGACCCAAATTCACTTCATTTAAATAGGCTTCAAGGATTTCATCCTTGTCATAATGCAGTTCAATTAACAGCGCCATCAGCGCTTCATTGACTTTACGTTTGATGGTGCGTTCTGGTGTCAGATAGAAGTTCTTCACCAGCTGCTGGGTCAGAGTTGAACCACCCTGACGGGTACCACCAGTGATATTACTTACCACCGCACGTGCTAGTCCACGGATGGAAACACCATGATGACGATAGAAATTACGGTCTTCTGTCGCGATCAGGGCTTCAATTAAAGGCTTAGGCACTTTATTCAGCTTAATCAGTACCCGATCTTCATTATGTTGGGGATAAATTCCGCCAATTAATAAAGGCTCTAGACGGGCAATGCCGGAAGTCGATGGCTTGGTGGCACTGACATCATTAATCTGTTCAGCATTAAAGCTGACTTTCAAAATCTGCTCAGGTTCAACCCGATCACCGAAGTCAAAACCACGGGTATGGACATACATCGTATCGCCAGAAGTGACATAACTTCCGGACTGGGTATAGCTTGCAGCACTCTTATATCCGAGCAGTTTTAGCTCTTCCTGAAGATCCTGTTGGCTGACTGGTGCATTGACATAAATTTCCATCGGGCGTGCAAAGACTTTCGCAGGAATGTCCCAACGCTGGCCTTCAAATTTATCACGTACAATATTATCTAGACGAATCAGATAGATACTAAAGGCAACAAAGGCTGATATGACCAAAACGGAAAAGATTAAGGCAATAAACCCCAAACCACGTTCATACTTCATAAATTATGATAAGAGTCTGTAAAATTCTGCTAATCATGCGAAGCTTTTAGGGAATTTGCAATATTTAATAAGAAATTGGTTAAAAAATATCAATTAAAAAATACACTTAGTCTATGTAATATTATTTCGAACTTGCTCTACTTATACATAAAACCAAGGGAAAATTGTCAACCAACCAGAGCTTAATGCTATTATAGGGACGATTCGTAGCGGAGCGACGAGACTGGTGCTAATTTCACATAAGACATTTCGAAATATCGGGTTAGTAGGACGTCCTGATAAATCTTCAGTAGTTGAAACCTTATGTCTTATTCATGATCATTTGTTGAACCTGGGCCTGCATCCCGTTTTCGATGCAGATACCGCTGCGCTGGTACCTTATGAAAATACCCAGACGGTCAGCCGCGCCTTGCTGGGCGAAGTGGTCGATCTGGTAATCGTGGTCGGTGGTGATGGTTCATTGCTACATGCTGCCCGGGCACTGGTTAAATATAATATTCCTGTCATCGGTGTGAACCGTGGTCGCTTGGGCTTCCTGACCGATATCAAGCCGACAGAAGTGATCTTTAAGCTAGATCAGGTGCTCAAAGGTGAATTTCAGCTTGAGCGACGTTTCCTATTAGAACTGGAAATCCGGTCTAAAGGCGAGATCATTCATGATGCGATTGCCTTGAATGATGTGGTACTACACTCAGGTAAGTCCGTGCATATGATCGACTTTGAGCTGAATATTGATGGACAATATGTCTATCGTCAGCATAGTGATGGTCTGATTGTATCGACACCAACCGGCTCAACAGCTTATGCACTTTCCGGTGGTGGTCCAATTGTGCATCCAAGTATGGATGCGATTGTGCTGGTGCCGATGCATCCGCATACCCTGTCATCCCGACCAATTGTGGTTGGGGGGCAAAGCGAAATTAAACTGGTGATTCGTAAAAATCGCGTGATGCCGATGGTTAGTGCAGATGGACAACACAGTATCTCTTTGAATGTGGGAGATACGGTCCACATTCGCAAACACCCATTTAAACTGCAACTCTTACATCCACCGGGTTATGACTTCTATATGGCGTGTCGAACCAAGCTCGGCTGGAACCAAGACTTTGATTATCAGAATCGGGATTAAATCATGAATATTGAACAAATGCTTTCTATGCTCAATCCTGAGATTGTAGACCGACTGCGTACTGCGATTGAAATCGGTAAATGGCCAAATGGTGTGGCACTAACGGATGAGCAACGTAAGACGTGTATGCAAGCTGTGTATGCCTGGGAGATCAAACATCTGCCTGAAACTGAACGCAGTGGTTACATCGACCGTGGTACTAAAGAAGAAGGTGAACAATGTGATGATGACCATCACAAGAATGAACCGGAATTCAAGCCAATTCGTTTCGTTTAATTGAAACCCAAAAAAGACCACATTGGTGGTCTTTTTTAATGTCTGAAATAAATGACTTTGGTCAAACCGCAAGACGCGTATTCCAGAGCTCTTTAGCTTTCTGCATCGCTGCTTCGTAACTGTTACATACTTGCATCGTATATAGCGCAATACCGATAGTTTCAACCACCGCGATTTCGCCATACTCGTGTGAACGCTTGCCATCCCAGACTTCTTTAAAGATTGCCAGGTCCAGCTCTTCTTCAACTGGGCTACGGTTGTCGGTTAGTTTAGGCAATTCATGTTCATAAAGCTCACCATTCTTGATACCACAAATTAAAGTCTTGGCATCTGGATTACGCTCAAATTCACCACCTTCACCTTTAATCACGGCACTATTCTGATAACCGAGCTGGAAAGCAGCACGTTGATGTGACCCACGATAAGCCGGATGGAAAATTGCCTGTAAAGTCACCTTGGCATTAAATGGATTAATCAGACGAGCCAAAGTATGAATCGGGGAGCGCAGGCCCATGACATTACGTAGACTAATTAGCTCAGCCAGAATTGGTGAAATTACGTCTAAAGGCAGATAAGCAAAATGTCTTGCTTTAAGCTGTTGTTCAACTTCAGCATCACTCTGGCAAATTGAATAGCCTAAGTAGGCTAATACCTGTTCGGTATAGACCCGATTCAGGGTATGGCCTGAAGCGCCATGCATCACAATATTATAACCATGCTTGGCTAAGGTGAGGGCAGACAGAATAAACCATGGATAGTGCTTACGCTTACCTGCATAAGATGACCAGTCCAGATCTACATCCAAAGTTTTAAAGTTAAGCTGATCCTTGGTTGCTTGAACAAAACCTGCCAGTTCTTCAACTGATTCTTCTTTTACCCGAAGAAGCATCAGGAAGGCACCGAGTTGAACATCCAGCACTTCATTTTTCAAAATCATACTGAAGGCTTGATAGGCTTCATCATAGCTGAGCGAGCGTGCACCATTCTTTCCTTTGCCAATAATGCGGATAAATTGTGCAAATGGGTGCTCAGCATCTTTATAGATATTTCGTTTCGTGGTCATGATCATGCATCGATTATATTCATTAAATATCAACATATTTTACGCTGATATTGGTATTTCACTGCCTTATTTTGCAGGTTTATTATAGGGTAATAAGACTATAGTCTAAGATATATTGTTTATTATTTAATCAAATTTAACATTTAGGCTAGAACTAAAGTTGAAAAAGCAGGTAAAATTTATCCTAGTTATTTGTGTTTGCTTCATCTCCTGATCGATGCACTGACTTTTTGTTAAGCGTAGTGCTCCTGTGATTGTTAATCACACATACACATTCGATTTTTTAGTATCAGATTTTTCTCGGTACTTAGGCGCTTTTTGTCTCCGACAATCAAGGCATAGGACGTTTGTTATTTTTTAATAAACGAAAACTAAATATTACTTCCTCTCGAAGTAGATCGTGAATGAATATCATGGCTAAAAAACCTATTTATAAGTCACTTTATTTTCAAGTGATTGTTGCCATTATTGCCGGTATCCTTGTGGGTCACTTCTCACCAAGCGGTACGCAAATTATCAATGGTGCTGAGCAATATGTTCCGGGTCTAGGCGAACAGCTAAAACCGTTGGGTGATGGCTTTATTCGCTTGATCAAAATGATCATCGCACCAGTCATTTTCTGTACCGTGGTAAGTGGTATTGCAGGTATGGAAAGCATGAAATCTGTCGGTAAGACCGGTGGTATTGCTTTACTGTACTTTGAAATCGTATCAACGATTGCCTTGGTGATCGGCCTGTTCGTGATCAATGTGGTTAAGCCTGGTGCAGGCATGAACGTTGATCCAGCATCGCTAGACACTGCCGGAATTTCTAAATATGTAGAATCTGGTGCATCACAGTCTACGGTTGATTTCTTTATGAATATCATTCCAAACACCGTAGTGGGTGCATTCGCTGAAGGTGAAATCCTTCAGGTATTGCTATTCGCGATTCTGTTTGGTTTTGCCCTGCATCAATTGGGTGATAATGGTAGACCAGTACTTAAATTCATCGATCAAATTTCACATGTATTCTTTAACATCGTGAATATGATCATGAAACTTGCGCCAATCGGTGCATTCGGTGCTATGGCATTCACGATCGGTAAATATGGTATTGGTACTCTTGCGCAGCTGGGTCAATTGATCCTGTGCTTCTACCTGACCTGTGTGCTGTTTATCTTCCTTATTCTGGGTTCGATCGCACGTTTCACTGGCTTCAGTATCATGAAAATGATCCGTTTGATCCGCGAAGAGTTGCTGATTGTACTGGGTACCTCATCTTCTGAATCTGTATTGCCACGTATGCTGAAAAAGCTGGAACTGGCAGGTGCAGAAAAATCAGTCGTAGGTCTGGTGATTCCAACAGGTTATTCATTCAACCTGGATGGTACGTCTATTTACTTGACCATGGCTGCAGTCTTTATTGCACAAGCAACCAATACTCAGCTTGATGTATCACATCAGATCACTTTATTGCTGGTACTGCTGATTTCTTCTAAAGGTGCAGCAGGTGTAACAGGTTCTGGCTTTATCGTGATGGCTGCAACATTGTCTGCTGTAGGTCATATTCCAGTTGCTGGTCTGGCACTGATCTTGGGTATTGACCGTTTCATGTCTGAAGCACGTGCGCTGACTAACTTGATTGGTAACTCATTGGCAACGCTTGTAGTAGCAAAATGGGTAGGTCAATTAGATAAAGAAAAACTGGATTATGCATTGAATAATCCAGCTGAAATTGATGAATTAATGCAGCAAGAAGGCATTAAATCTCACTGATTTTAGTCTGTGTATAAAAAGGAAGCTTCGGCTTCCTTTTTTAATTTTTATTAAAATAAATTGACTGTAAAGTTTGAAAATAAATCATATCAGCCCATGACACTTCGACTAAAAATCGCTAGCCTGTCAGTGGAAGTATAATGATAAACACAACAAGGATAGAACAATGCTGGCATATGATGCAGACCTGGAATTATTCCGCGATAACTTTAAACGCTTCATGAGCGAACAGATTGCGCCGTACTATGAGCAATGGGAGCGTGAGGGCAAGATTCCACGTTCGGTCTGGAGTGCGCTGGGTGAAAATGGTTTTCTTTGCGTTGATATTCCAGAAGAATATGGTGGCTACGGCGTACCTACCCATTACTCATTAATGCTGCTTGAAGAATCTGCACGCGCAGGTTTTAGTGCCATCTCGATTGGTTTGTCATGTCACTCTGATATTGCTGCACCGTATATCCTGCATATCGCCACTGAAGAACAGAAGAAATACTGGCTGCCTAAAATGGTTACAGGTGAGGTGGTCGGTGCGATTGGTATGACCGAGCCGGGTGCCGGTTCTGATTTGCAGGCGATACGTACCAGCGCCATTTTGCAAGATGATCACTATCTGCTAAATGGTTCTAAAACCTTTATCTCTAATGGTCAACATGCAGATCTAGTCGTGCTTGCAGTGAAAACCGATCCACAGGCGCGTGCTAAAGGCGTTTCATTACTTTTAGTGGATACGCATCTGGACGGTTTTAAAAAGGGCACTAATCTGGACAAGATTGGCCTTCATTCACAGGATACTTCCGAGCTATTCTTTGATAATGTCAAAGTGCCGAAAGACCAGCTACTGGGGCAGCCAGGACAAGGCTTTGCTTATCTGATGCAAGAGTTACCACGTGAGCGTACTGCCATTGCTGCAACTGCTTTGGGGGCAATTCGTGGTTCGATTGATATCACCACAACTTATGTAAAAGAGCGTCAAGCTTTCGGTCAGCAGATTGGTCAGTTCCAGAATACCCGTTTTGTCCTAGCTCAAGCCAAGATTGATGAGCTGGCGACAGCGGCATTTTATAATCAGAATGTTGAGCTATATATGCAGGGCAAGCTTGATGTAGAAACGGCAGCGGCTTTAAAGAGCTTCTCGACCGATATGCAGATGAAAATCGCAGATAATTTGCTACAGCTGTTTGGTGGTTATGGCTATATGACGGAATATCCGATTTCACGTTTCTTTGTCGATGCGCGTATTCAGCGTATTTACGGCGGTACCAATGAGATCATGAAAGAGATCGTGGCGCGTAGCCTGTTAGGGCGCTAAGAGCCTTTAAAATTATATTTAATAAAAATGAGCCTATAAGGGCTCATTTTTATGCGAGGGAGCAAATCACTTTTATCATGTTTAAGACCTTAATACTTCCAAACACTCATCGATAAATACCGGTAAATCATCTGGTGCACGTGAAGAAATTAACTGATTATTGTCATTGACCAGCTCCACATCATAATAACGACCGCCGGCATCTTGCAGCCAATGTGCATGGTCACGAATGCTGGTAATGATTCGGTCTTTAAGGACATCCGCTGCACCCAAAAGCAGTGAGCCATCACAAATACTAAAAATGGTTTTATTGGCTGCATTAAATTCCTGAATCAGCTTGAGAACGACAGCATCTGAAGTGAAGCTAAGAGGTGATTCTCCGCCCGGAATCAGTAAAGCATCAAAATCATCGACGCAGATCTGGTCAACGCTTTCGTCTATCGTCACTGAAGCTGTATGTTCCCGACCATAAATCACTGTGCCTGCCTCATGGTCAATGTTACAGATGCTATGACTTGCAGCACGAAATGCTTCTACAGGTTCAAAATATTCCTGATCATCAAAATTATGCGTGACCAGCACGGCTATTCTTTTTGGCATGTATTTACTCCCGCCTAAGTTTTAAACAGACTAGCGAGAGAAGGTTTGAAAATCGTCTCTACTTTGTAAAGAAATACGTGTTAAATGTAAAAATGTCTGTTAAAACAAGTAAAAATCGCATAGAGGCAGGATTTTCAGCGGTGATTTTTAAATGAACTATGGATTATGTGAGAACTACCGTCTATCGCTGATTTAGAGCTGTGAGCATGATTTTTCTTATAGTTAAAACCGTTATATAGATTAAGAAATAGTGATAATTCATCTATCCTAAAATCAGTTAAGATGCTGAAGCAAACTTTACAATTTGATAATGTAATTTTTGCTGAAAATGCTGTGGAAAATGTTACCAAACATTGCAGATACGATGAGTGGTTAGGCGACGCATAAATAACTGACTTTTATAAGACAAAGTCATATTGCGTAACATTTCAAAGCTTACTATTGTTATACTGAAACAGTTACGGTTTATGAAGGGCGACATAACAATGATCAACGACGATCAAAACACTACGACTTCTCTTGATTTGGCTAAGATTCGTGAAGATATCGATTCAGTTGATCAGCAAATTCAGCAACTTATCAACCGCCGTGCGCGTTTAGCAGAAGCTGTAGCAAAGGCAAAGTTTGCTTCGGAAGAGAATCCACTGTTTTACCGTCCTGAACGTGAAGCGCAGGTTTTGCGTAATGTTATGGAACGCAATGAAGGCCCATTGTCAGATACGACCATGGCCCGTCTGTTCCGTGAAATCATGTCAGCTTGTTTAGCACTTGAAGCACCACAAAGTATTGCTTTCCTAGGGCCTGTTGGTACCTATACACATTCAGCAGTTTTAAAACACTTCGGTCATGATGCTGTGGTACGTCCATTGCCAACCATTGATGAAGTGTTCCGCGAAGTAGAAGCAGGCAGTGCGCATTATGGTCTGATACCTGTTGAAAACTCATCTGAAGGTGTGGTGAACCATACTTTAGATTGTTTCAAGACTTCGCATTTGAATGTGATTGGTGAAGTTGAACTACCGATTCACCATCAGTTCCTGATTTCCGAAAATACCCGTAAAGACAGCATCAAACAGATCTATGCGCACCAGCAAACACTTGCACAATGTCGTAAATGGTTAGATGCCCATTATCCAGGTGTGGAGCGTGTAGCGCTTAGCTCAAATGCTGAAGCAGCACGCCGTATTCAAAATGAGTGGCATTCTGCTGCGATTGCCTCTGAAATTGCTGCGAATATCTATAATCTAGAGATTATGCACAGCAATATCGAAGACAATCCGGAAAACACCACACGTTTCCTGGTGATTGGTCGTGAAAAAGTGCCACAAAGCGGTAATGACAAAACTTCACTGCTGGTGTCAGCACATGATCGTGCCGGTGCATTGCTTGAAATTCTTGCACCATTTGCCAAGCACAACATTAGTCTAACAAGTATTGAAACTCGTCCTGCACTTCCTGAAAAATGGGCTTATGTATTCTTTATCGATCTGGAAGGTCATATCGATCAGGAGCATGTTAAAGCTGCGATTGAAGAAATCCGCCCATTGGTGAAAGAAGTTCGCGTATTGGGTTCATATCCTCAAGCTGTACTTTAAGTCAGCCATCTGTGGTCAGTGCGAGGGTGCTGACCGCTGTTTCACACGTAAATCGGAAGTATAAAATGTCGTTCGTGCCAGCCAATCAAGGCATCTCAAAGTTAAAGCCATACCAACCAGGTAAGCCAATCAGTGAACTTGAACGTGAGTTAGGTATCACTGATATCGTGAAACTTGCTTCAAATGAAAACCCATTGGGTTGTTCCGATAAGGTCAAAGAAGCAGTCGCTGCAGAACTGGCAGAAATTGGGCGTTATCCTGATGGTGGTGGTTTTATCCTGAAAGATCAGATTAAGGCACAATTTGGTTTTAATCATGACCAGATTACTTTGGGTAATGGTTCAAACGACCTGCTGGAAATTTTTGCGCATACTTTTGTCTCAGATAAAGATTCAGTGATTTATAGCCAGCACGCCTTCGCAGTTTATGCATTGGTAACTCAAGCGATTAATGCTGAAGCGATTGAAGTGCCAGCAAAAGGTTTCTCGCATGACCTTGAAGCAATGGCGGCTGCAGTTAAAGACAATACCAAACTGATCTTCATCGCAAACCCAAACAACCCGACAGGGACATGGTTTGAAGAAGCTGAATTTGAAGCGTTCATGCAGAAAGTTCCTGCGAATGTGATCGTGGTGCTAGATGAAGCGTATGTAGAATATTTCCCTGAGAACTTCAACAGCCTGAAATTCCTTCAACAATATCCAAACCTGATCGTGAGCCGTACCTTATCTAAATGCTATGGTTTGGCTGCGCTTCGTGTTGGTTTTGCACTGGCATCTGTTGAAGTAACTGACTTCTTGAACCGTATCCGTCAGCCATTCAACGTTAACCATTTGGCGATGGTTGCTGCCGTTGCTGCACTGAAAGATGAAGCATTTATTGAGAAATCTCGTGAAGTGAATAAAGCGGGTATGGCACAGCTAGAAGCTGGCTTTAAAGCTTTGGGCCTGAACTATGTACCATCTCGTGCTAACTTCATCTTGGTCGATGTACAAGCTGATCCAGCAGAAACATTTAACAAGTTACTCAAAGAAGGTGTGATCGTACGTCCAGTCGGTATTCCGAATCACCTGCGCGTATCGATTGGTACGGAAGCTGAAAATGCCAAGTTCCTGACTGCATTGGGAAAAGTACTAGGTTTAGAGGCGAAAGCTTAAGTTATGTCGCAGCCACTGTTTGAAAAAGTTGCCTTTATCGGACTTGGCCTGATTGGTTCAAGTCTGGCGCGTGTCATCAAGGCCGAGCATTTAGCCAATGACATCGTGGCATCGACCCGCTCACAAAAAACCTTGGAAGATGCCAAAGCCTTGGGATTAATTTCCCAGGCATATGCGGATCCTGTGGACGCCGTCAAAGGTGCAGATCTGATCGTTCTGGCTTTACCGGTACGTGCAACGCAAAAGGTATTGGAAACCATCAAGCCATATTTAGCTGAAGGTACCATTATTACTGATGTGGGCAGTACCAAAGGCAATGTGGTAGATGCAGCCAAAGCTGTATTTGGTGACGCATTACCAGCAGGCTTTGTGCCGGGGCATCCAATTGCCGGTGCGGAACATACCGGTGTGCATGCAGGTAAGGTCGATCTGTTTGCCAATCACAAGGTGATTTTGACGCCGTTACCGACGAGTGCAGCGTGGGCCGTCGATAAACTGATTCAACTGTGGCAAGCGGCAAAAGCGGAAGTGATTTGCATGGATGTGGAAAAGCACGATGAAGTGCTGGCCCACACCAGTCATCTTCCGCATCTGATGGCCTTTAACCTGGTCGAACAACTGGCCAAGCGCGAAGACAATCTGGATATTTTTCGTTATGCTGCCGGTGGCTTCCGCGACTTTTCGCGCATCGCTGCCAGTGATCCACAAATGTGGCATGATATCTTTTTTGCCAATAAAAAAGCAATTCTCAGTGCCGTGGATGGCTTTGAGGCACAGCTGGCAATTATCCGCAAGCTGATCGAAGATGAAGATTCCCAAGCATTAATGGGCTTATTGGGACATGCACAGGCAGCTCGCCAGCATTTCAACCATATGCTCGCCAAGAAACCTTTCATGGAGAAAAATAACGTGACACAACAATTTACCATTCAGCCGGGTGCCAAGAAATTCCAAGGTAAATTTACTGTGCCAGGTGACAAATCTGTGTCACACCGTTCCATTATGTTTGGTGCCATCGCTGAAGGCACCACGCATGTGACCGGGTTCCTTGAAGGTGAAGATGCTTTAGCAACATTGCAAGCTTTCCGTGATATGGGTGTGAGCATTGAAGGCCCGAAAAATGGTGAAGTGACTATTCACGGTGTAGGCATGCAAGGCCTGAAAGCACCACAGTCTGCGCTATATATGGGTAACTCTGGTACGTCGATGCGTCTGCTTTCTGGCATGTTGTCAGCGCAGAAATTTGATTCGGTGATGACTGGTGATGCATCGCTGTCTAAACGTCCAATGGAGCGTATTGCCAAGCCATTACGTGAAATGGGTGCGCAAATCCAGACTACGGGTGAACGTGGTACACCACCAGTATCGATTACCGGTAATCAGAACTTAAAAGGCATTCAATACGACCTGCCAATGGCATCAGCTCAGGTGAAATCAGGGATCTTGCTGGCTGGTCTATGGGCGGAAGGTGAAACTTCTGTGACAGAACCAGAACCAACCCGTGACCATACTGAACGTATGTTACGTGCGTTTGGTTATGATGTGAAAACTGAAGGTAACCGTATTTCACTGCAAGGTGGTGGCAAGCTGGTAGGTACTAATATCCAAGTGCCATCGGATATTTCATCTGCGGCTTTCTTTATGGTCGGCGCGGCAATCACTGAAAATGCTGACGTGACTTTAGAAGCGGTAGGCATTAACCCGACTCGTACTGGTGTGATTGAAATTCTGAAACAGATGGGTGCCGACATCACAGTTGCAAACGAACGTATTGCCGGCGGTGAACCGATTGCTGATATTCGTATTCGTGGTACACGTACATTGAAAGGCATTCATATGCCGGAAGATCAAGTACCATTGGCAATTGATGAATTCCCGGCACTGTTCATTGCTGCGGCATGTGCAGAAGGTCAAACGATTCTAACTGGTGCGGCTGAGCTGCGTGTGAAAGAATCAGACCGAATCCAAGTTATGGCAGATGGCCTGAAAACCATGGGTATTGACTGCACACCAACTGATGACGGCATCATCATCGAAGGTAAAGGTAAGACAGGCGACTGGTCACCAATCTTTACTGGTGGTGAAATCGAATCACATCATGACCACCGTATTGCGATGAGCTTCTCGATTGCAGGCCTGCGTAACTCAGGTGAAATTAAGATTGTGGGCACTGAAACCGTCGCAACCAGCTTCCCGACGTTCACTGAACTGACTTCTCAAGCCGGACTGGCGATTGAAGTGACAGAATAATTCTAAAATTTATATGAAACAGCCAAGCTTTTGCTTGGCTGTTTTGTTTATATTGGCTTATGCTAAACCCATACAAGAAAAAAGCCATTTGGATGTAGCGATGCGAAAATTAAAATTTATGGCCAATACTCAAAGCCAGCAACAATTACAGGACAGTCGTGAGACCCAGGAGTATGTCGCGCAATTTCTTGCGGGCGAACTCGGAAAATATGGCTTTCAAACGCTGCCACAAAGTGGTGGACAAGTCGCTGTTGCAGTCGATGAGCATGCATTACCACTTTCAGTGAGCTGTGAAAGTCGTGACAGTGAAGGGCATTTTGTCTGTGAAATTGCATCTTATCCGGATGAAGGGCAAGATTGGCTGGATCGAATTACCGAACAGAGCCTGCTTAATCAGTTAGCGCAGGCAGTAGAAGCTTCACTCAAGGAACAAGAAAGCTTTACTGAATTCGAGTGGAAGAACTAAGTCTTTTCAAAACAAAAAAGCGGCCGTTAAGCCGCTTTTTTTATTGATATCATTTTACAACGTTAAAAAGCGCGTAATCGCAATACGCATCTGTTTTAGATAACCAGTAAAGAAATGGTTGGCACCAGGCAGGATGGTGAGCAAGTGGCGCTGCGGCTTGGCCCATTCGATCAGATCTGACAATAAGGTCACATCGTCGGCTTCGCCATGCAGGAATAGAATGTCACCTTTAATATGCGGTGTCACATAGTGGCGCAAACCTGCCACAGTCGCAGTTGGTAAGCCACATAAAATCATCTGCTTTGGTTGCAGTTCTACAGGCAAAACTGCATAGCTTTTGGCCATTACATGTGCACCAAAGCTAAAACCACCTGCATAAAATGGCAGACCGATATGCTGGCTACGAGCAAATTTAATGATTTCAAGCGTATCTTCAGTTTCACCATAGCCTTCATCGTGAACGCCTTCACTTTGACCGGAACCACGGAAACTTGGACGATAAACAACACAACCACGCTCTAAAAACATTTGTGCCAGCAATACTGGAACCTTATGTTGGGGCGTGCCGCCTTGCAATGGATGGGGGTGGCATACAACCGCGAATCCTTTCACTTCACCCTGAGGATAATCCACAAAAACTTCTATTTGACCTGCAGGACCCTGAAGGAAAATTTGCTCGGACATAGGAGAATCGATAAATGAGGGAGAGAAAGGTATATTTTAACGATTGTATTAAGCAAAAACATGAATTGGAATTAAAATAACTTGACTGATATAGTTTGATTAATCACTTTTTAACCAGGTTGGCTATGCTCGCATTAATTTCCCCTGCAAAAACTCTCGACTACGAAACATCTCTACCAACAGATCAGCATACCCAAGCAAGATTGCTGCAACATTCCCAGGAATTGATAGAAGTTGCTAGCAAGTTATCAGCAACAGAAATTGCCAGCCTGATGTCGGTAAGTGAAAAAATTGCCAAACTTAACGTTGAGCGTTTCCGTGACTGGCAACCAGAATTTGATCTGTCGAATGCACGACAAGCGATTTTTGCTTTTAAGGGTGATGTCTATACTGGCTTAGATGCTTATAACCTGAAAGATGATCATATTAATTATGCACAGGATCATCTGCGTATGCTTTCCGGTTTATATGGTCTGTTACGTCCACTTGATCTGATGATGCCATATCGACTGGAAATGGGAACTAAACTTGCTAATCCGCGTGGTCATAACTTGTATGAGTTCTGGGGGCATACCATTACTGAGCTGATTAATCATGATCTTGCAGCTGCGAATTCAGAGCTTTTGGTGAATATTGCTTCGGATGAATACTACAAATCTGTGAAGGAAAGCAAAATTCAAGCAGAGATTATCAAGCCAGTATTCCTAGATCAGAAAAATGGCAAATACAAAGTCATTAGCTTCTATGCCAAAAAAGCCCGTGGCCTGATGGCGCGTTTTATTATTGAAAACCAGATTGATCGGGTAGAAGGCTTGAAAGGTTTTAATACTGAAGGTTATTACTTTGATGCGGAGAGTTCCCTGAAAGGTGAACTGGTCTTTAAGCGTGATGAACAGCTGGCTGCTTAAGTAGACATAATGAATTAAAAAAGGATCACCTTTAGGTGGTCTTTTTTTATGCATGAATAATAAAGTATTAAAAAAGTGCATATTTTGAATTTTTATTTCTTGGAAATAAGAACTTTGCTATAAAAAGATGCATTAATTTCAAAGGGAAGCATTTAACTTTTGTTCAAATATCAGAGGGTAATGGTTGAAGATTCAAGTAGCACAAGGTAAATGGCTCTGTTAACGATTATGGCAAGCAATTAGAAGGGGATTAATTTAGTGCCCTAAAATAAATCAAATTACAGATTCATAACATAGATTACAATTCATATAAATTCTCACCTACTTTGTCACATGATTAATTGATAATTTGTCCACACAATCTTAAAAATGTAAAAGAATGCATATAATTATGAAAAGTTATGTAATCCCTGTTTGCGCGCTAGTGGTGGGTATTCTGGGGTATTGTGTCTATAAACAAATTGAAAATAAGCGCCAGCAAGCAGTGCTTCGCATCATTGAAGATGCCAAGAGTTCCTTGCAGGCAATTGAAGCCAAGCATATTCGTCATTAAGGTTTTATAGGGTTTAGAAGGCTGTTAACTGCATAAAATTAATTGCATTTATTAGATGACTGAACAGTTAAGAAGTGAATAGATAATTAAATTTAAATTTTAGAAACAATAAAAAATCAATGTGTTATAATTCTGAAAACGAAAAATTGGATCAGGTTTAAGTTATTGTAAATAATTGATTCAATTCATTTATTAATGAGCTGCATAAGGTTATGCAGCTTTTTTGTTTAGTTTTTTTGGATCTTAATTCACGGTTAATTTTTCACTGTGTTTTAAGATTACGTGACCCGTCGAATAGCGATGCTGGCATATTCGTTGCTAACTCATCCGCAAAATCCTTTACTTATAAAGTATATGGATTTTAAGGAATGCTCAGGCATAAAGTTTACTCAATAGGGGCTAGGTCATGACGACTCCTAATCCATCTTCCGAAAACATGCTGGAACGTCTGTTCAAACTGAGTGAAAACAAAACCAGTTTCCGTACAGAAGTTCTTGCAGGTGTGACTACATTCTTAACGATGTGTTACATCATTATTGTCAACCCGATGATCTTATCCGAAACAGGAATGGATCATGGGGCTGTCTTCGTTGCAACCTGTCTTGCAGCCGCGATCGGCTGTCTGGTGATGGGCCTTGTAGCGAACTATCCAATTGCGCTTGCACCCGGCATGGGCTTGAACGCTTTCTTTACCTATTCTGTGTGTTTGGGAATGGGTGTGCCATGGCAAACTGCATTGGGCGCAGTTTTTGTGTCAGGTCTGGTATTCATTGCCATCAGTATGTTCAAAATACGTGAGGCGATTGTCAATGCCATTCCAATGTCCTTAAAACTGGCGATTGGTGGTGGTATTGGTCTGTTCCTGGCGTTAGTTGCCCTGAAGAATGCAGGTATTATTGTTGATAATCCAGCGACCTTAGTCGGTCTGGGTGATTTGAAACAGCCAACAGTTATGCTTGCGCTATTAGGCTTCCTGCTCGTAGTCGTGATGCATCACTTCAAAGTGCGTGGCGCAATTATTATCAGTATTCTGGTGATCACTGCAATTTCTACAGCATTAGGCTATAACCAGTTCCAAGGCGTAGTTGGTGAGATTCCTTCACTTGCTCCGACCTTCCTGCAAATGGACTTCCAGGGGTTGTTTACTGCCAGCCTGATCGGCGTGATTTTCGTGTTCTTCCTGGTGGATCTGTTTGACTCGACTGGTACGCTGGTCGGTGTTTCACACCGTGCAGGCCTGTTAAAAGATGGCAAATTACCACGTCTGAAAAAAGCACTATTTGCCGATTCTTCTGCAATTGTTGCGGGTGCGGCACTTGGTACTTCATCAACAACACCTTATATCGAATCTTCTGCGGGTGTAGCAGCAGGTGGCCGTACTGGTTTGACTGCTGTTGTTGTTGGCTTACTGTTTATTGCCTGCTTGTTCTTGGCACCATTGGCACAATCCGTACCAGGCTTTGCAACTGCACCAGCCTTGCTGTTCGTTGGTGTGTTGATGATTCAGGGTATCGTTCATATTGATTGGGAAGATATCACTGAAGCAGTTCCAGCATTCTTGACCATTGTGTTTATGCCATTCACTTACTCAATTGCAGATGGTATCGCAATGGGCTTCATCAGCTATGCATTGATCAAATTGCTGACTGGTAAAGCATCAACTGTACCGTACATGGTATGGATTATTGCCGTATTATGGGCATTGAAGTTCTGGATGTTTGGCGGCTAATTTTTGTCAAATTCAGAAAGGGTGTAAACTCAGTTTGCGCCCTTTTTTATTTTTCTCAGGTTTAATCAGGAGTAGCGATGAACCGTCTTGAGTTGATTCAGGCGATGCCGAAGGCAGAGCTGCATGTGCATATTGAAGGTACTTTTGAACCTGAGTTAATGTTTGCGATTGCACAGCGTAATGAAATTGCCATTCCTTATCAGTCGGTAGAGGAAGTGCGACAGGCTTATAACTTCCATAACTTGCAATCCTTTTTGGATATCTATTATGCCGGTGCCAATGTTCTGATTCATGAACAGGATTTTTATGATCTGGCATGGGCATATTTTGAAAAATGCGCCGAAGACAATGTTGTGCATACCGAAATGTTCTTCGATCCACAAACCCATACTGATCGTGGTATTGCTTTTGAAACGGTACTCAATGGTTTGCAACGTGCCTGTGTGGATGCAGAGAACAAACTTGGCATTACTTCACATCTGATCATGTGTTTCCTGCGTCATCTCAGTGAAGAAGCAGCATTTGAAACATTAGAACAGGCTTTGCCATATAAAGATCAAATCATTGGGGTAGGGTTGGATTCGAGTGAAGTTGGCCATCCACCCTCTAAGTTTGAGCGTGTCTTCGCCAAAGCACGTGAAGCGGGTTTTCTGATCGTGGCGCATGCGGGTGAAGAAGGCCCGGCTGAATATGTTTGGGAAGCTTTGGATCTGCTGAAAGTGAATCGTATTGATCATGGTGTGCGTTCTGAGGAAGATCCGGCATTAATGCAACGTCTGATTACAGAAAAAATGCCACTGACGGTATGTCCACTATCCAACCTAAAGTTATGTGTAGTGGATGATATGAAAAAGCATAACATTCATCGCCTGTTACAGCAGGGTGTGCATGTAACTGTCAATTCAGATGATCCATCCTATTTTGGTGGTTATATGAATGACAACTTCATTGCCATTGCTGAGGCTTTAGATCTAAGTAATGACGAGCTAAAACAGTTGGCAATCAATTCATTTGAGGCTTCATTTATTAGTGAAGCGGACAAGGCAAACTGGATTAGCAAGATCAAAGCTTTAATTTTTAATTAAAATTGTTATAAAAGGTGGAGTTTGCTCTGCCTTTTTCTGTTGAATGAGTAGATTGATGAAAAAATATATTATGGCATTGTCCGTGGCTGGTTTGGCTTTCTGGACCAATAGCCATGCCGATATGAGCCTGACCCAGAAAGCTTTAAAACCAGTGATTGCCTATCAATGTGGTCAGGAACTAAAAGATTCCAAAGTCTGGAAGGTCTCGACCTTTCTAATGCAGGATGCCAATAAAGCTAAGCTGGAACACAATGTCTGCAACTGTGTCGGTGAAAAAGCGCTGAAAGATATTCCTGCAACGACTTTGCTTAAAGCCACGGTAAATGAAGAAGCCAAAAACCAATTGGCGCGTCAAGCCGTAGCGAATAGCCTGAAAGGCTGTGTACAGGAATTGATGAAATAGGGTGCTTTTAATACGAGCATTGTTTAATTGTGCAACTGACTGGCTAGACTGAAATAGTGATTTATTCACGCTGTAATTTTCGGCAAAATAGTGCATCTTTAATTCACCACATAGGATTTACAGTGAAAAAATTAGCAGCTGTACTTGCACCGATGGCTTTTGTTTTAACTGCTTGTGTTACCACTGACGGTACAACAGGTTCAACTGCTGCATCTACAGCGAACGGCTTGGCAATGGCTGCTGTGAAAGTAGGCGTGCAGGCAAAATGCGTCACTGAAATCAATAACAATACTTATTGGAAAACTGCTTCTAAAATCATGACTCAGACTCAACAGTCTGAACTGCAAACAGAAGTGTGTTCATGTGTTGCTGAAAAAGCGACTACCAGCGTAACTGCAGCGGATCTAGTTGTAGCAGCAATGGACAAAACTACCCAAGCAACTCTGGCTGCTAAAGTTGTGGCTAACTCGCTCAATGCTTGTGTTGTTGAAGTTTTGAAAAACTAAGCTGAATTTGCTTAAATTGGCGGCCACTTCGGCCGCTTTTATATTTGGGCTGAATAATTGAAGGAAAGATGATGCGAATTGCAGGTGTAGATGAGGCAGGGCGTGGCCCATTGGTCGGTTCAGTGGTGGCGGCTGCGGTCATTCTTGATCCAAATAATCCGATTGAAGGTCTGAATGACTCAAAAAAGCTCACCGAAAAGAAACGTGAGAAGCTGTTTGTCGAGATTCAGGAAAAATCGCTGGCCTGGGCAATTGCTGAAACATCTGCTGCAGAAATTGATGAGCATAATATCCTGCAAGCTTCCTTACTGGCGATGCGCCGCGCTGTAGAAGCTTTAAATATTCAGCCTGATCATGTACGGGTCGATGGCAACAAGATTCCTCAAGGTCTGGCGATGAGCTGTGATGCAGTAGTCGGTGGGGATGCACTCCATGCCGAGATTTCAGCAGCGAGTATTCTGGCTAAAGTGACTCGTGATCATCAGATGATTGAGATGGATCTGAAATTCCCACAATTCGGTTTCGCCAAGCACAAAGGTTATCCAACCAAGGCGCATTTTGAAGCAATTGCCTTACATGGGGTGATTGACGAACATCGACGCAGTTTTGGTCCAGTACGTAAAGCCATTGCAGCCATGCAGGAACAGAGTGAATTAGAGCTATAAGGTGTTTATAAAAAATACTTTATAAATACATATAATGTCTAAGTAAACTACGGTAAAAGTGCATAAAAAATTAAAGCGGCCTAGAGCCGCTTTATGGTTTTCCGCAGAAATTAACGATTAAAGTTATTCTGAGAAGAGGTATCGTCTTCGAATGAAGGTTGATAGTCCTGGTCAATATGTTGAAGATGTTCATGCATTGCACGTTCATGCTGAATACGTTGGTAAATTTCTTCACGGTGGACAGAAACTTCCTTTGGCGCATTCACCCCAATACGTACCTGGTTACCTTTTACGCCAAGCACAGTCACGCTGACTTGGTCTCCAATCATCAAAGTTTCTCCGACACGGCGAGTCAGAATCAGCATGTTTATCTCCTTGCAAAACGCTAAACGTGCATTCAATTTAGAATGTATGTTGAAACACAACTTGAAATCACAAGAGAAAATCGAACAGAGCACCACGCACCATCTTGGTTGGGATTATCATCTATTTAAATTTTCTATAAATCCTCGCCCTTAATATAACAGAGCCACTATAAAAAAAACTATAGTGGCTCTGATTTTTTATGAAGTTTTGCAAAATAATGTCTGACAGCGACAATAAATTACAAATCAATCATTAAGCACGTGCGCTTGATTCACCATGCTCGCGGTCAAGACCGAATGCAGTGTGTAGTGAGCGTACAGCAAGCTCCAAGTAGTTTTCCTCAATAATCACTGAAATCTTGATTTCAGAAGTAGAGATCATCAGGATATTGATGCCTTCATCCGCAAGTGATGTAAACATTTTGCTTGCCACACCAGCGTGAGAACGCATACCTACACCTACGATTGACACTTTCACGATGTCATCACGAGTTGCAACTTCACGTGCACCAATGTTGCGTGCAGTTTCTTCAAGAATCGCTTTCGCTTTCGCAAGTTCACCGCGGTTTACAGTGAATGTGAAATCAGTCGTACCATCTTCTTCTACGTTCTGGATGATCATATCGACTTCGATATTGGCATCACCAATCGGTTTAAGAATTTTAGAGGCAATACCTGGCTCATCTGGAACACCCAGAATAGTCAGTTTAGCTTCGTCGCGGTTGAACGCGATACCAGAGATAATTGGCTGTTCCATGTTGTCTTCCAGTTCAGTAGTAATAAGAGTTCCGACGTTATTTTTGAAGTCTTCGTCAAATGCACCATCATTGTCATTATCGAAGCTTGAGAGTACACGTAAAGGCACTTGGTACTTACCAGCAAATTCTACTGAACGAATTTGCAGGACTTTAGAACCTAGAGATGCCATTTCCAGCATTTCTTCAAAAGAAATTCGGTCAACCTTTTTCGCTTTTGGTGCAACACGAGGGTCAGTCGTATATACGCCATCTACGTCTGTGTAAATCTGGCATTCATCGGCTTTTAGGGCAGCGGCAAGTGCCACACCTGAAGTATCAGAACCACCACGGCCAAGCGTTGTTGTATTACCATTAGCATCAAAGCCCTGGAAACCAGCAACGACAATTACACGACCTGCATCCAGATTTTCAGTCAATACGTCAGTATCAATTGATTCAATGCGGGCTTTAGTAAATGCGCTGTCGGTTTTAATACCAACCTGGCGACCAGTCAAAGATTTAGCTTCAACACCGATCGAATTCAACGCCATTGCGAGCATGGAAATCGTTACCTGTTCACCCGTAGAAACCATTTGGTCAAGTTCACGTGGGTCAGGGGTTTCGGTAATGGCCTTCGCGAGAGCAAGCAGACGATTGGTTTCGCCACTCATTGCTGATACAACAACCACTACCTTGTGGCCGTGGTCATGCCAGCGCTTCACACGACGAGCAACATTGAGAATGCGCTCGGGAGTACCCATTGAGGTACCGCCATATTTTTGAACGATTAATGCCATAGTTGTTCCATATAAACCATGACCCTGATTTTCCGATCAGGGTCAGTTACACAAAATGAAGTTTTTATTTTGCTTCAAGCCAAGCTGCTAAATCAGCCATCACTGGAGCAAACTTCTCGTTAAGTGGCGCGCCACCTTGTGCCAAGTCAGGTTTACCACCACCTTTACCACCCAGCTCAGTTGCCAAGTGTTTGATGATGTCACCCGCTTTAATAGAAGCAGTAAAGTCTTTAGCCACAGATGCAATCAAGCTAACCTTGTCACCCTCTACACCTGCAAGAACAATGACTGCATTTTCTAATTTTGATTTCACACCGTCGTGCAGGTTACGTAGTGCTTTCGCATCCATACCCTGAACTGTAGTGATTAATGTTTTACGACCTGCAAGCTCTTGAACCTGACTTAAAAGTTCACCGGCTTGTAGGCTAGCAAGTTTTTGGTTCAGCTGTTCGATCTGTTTTTGCAATTGATGCGCAGTGTCCACCACAGCTTCAACTTTTTCGACTGTTTGATGGTTCTGTGCTTTTAACAAACCATTGATATATTGAACATCACGATCGACTTTCTGTACGGATTCAACAGCTTTAGTACCAGTTACTGCTTCAATACGACGTACACCTGCTGCGACACCACCTTCAGAAGTTATTTTAAACAGACCGATGTCACCAGTACGTTTGACGTGAATACCGCCACACAGTTCGATTGAGAAGTTTTTCTCGTCAATCACTGAACCCATAGAAAGTACGCGAACTTCTTCACCGTATTTCTCGCCGAACAGCATCATCGCACCTTTCGCTTTCGCAGATTCGATGTCAAGCAGTTCAGTGGTTACAGCTGTGTTGGCAATCACTTCGGCATTTACAAGACGTTCAATTTCTTGCAGCTGTTCAAATGTTACAGGTTGGTCGTTAGCAAAGTCGAAACGTAATACGTCAGAAGCTACCAATGAACCTTTTTGCTGTACGTGTGAACCCAGGATTTGACGCAGGGCAGCATGTAGCAAGTGAGTTGCAGAGTGGTTACGTGCAGTTGCGGCACGAATCTCAGCTTTAACCGTTGCTTCAACGTTTTGAGTAACTTTTAGATTACCCATAGTCACGATACCTTGGTGAACGAACGCACCACCAGATTTCTTGGTATCTTGAACTTCGAAAATGCCAGTATCGTTTTTGAAGAGTCCTGTATCACCGATTTGACCACCGCTTTCAGCATAGAAAGGAGTCTGGTTCAGAACGATTAATGCTTCGTCGCCTTCAACCACTTCGTCAACTTGCTCGCCATCTTTATAGATCGCGATGATTTGACCTTGACCTGCTGTCGCGTCATAACCTTCAAACTGAGTTTCGCCTTCAACTTTGACAACGCTGTTATAGTCGATTGCGAATTTACCTGCATCACGTGCACGTTGACGCTGAGCCGCCATTTCTTTTTCGAAGCCAGCTTCGTCAATGGTTAAATCACGTTCACGTGCGATGTCGGCAGTTAAGTCAGTTGGGAAGCCATAAGTGTCATAAAGTTTGAACACCACTTCGCCTGGAATCACAGAACCTTTCAGGTTGGCTAATTCACCTTCAAGCAATTTCAGACCTTGCTCAAGAGTTTTAGCAAACTGTTCTTCTTCTTTCAGTAAGGCAGCTTCGATCCGTGCTTTGTTTGCTTCAAGTTCAGGATAAGCAGCGCCCATCACATCAATTAAAGGCTGAAGCATTTTGTAGAAGAATGAACCAGTCGCACCCAGTTTGTTACCGTGACGAACTGCACGACGGATGATACGACGCAGTACATAACCACGACCTTCATTCGAAGGGTTCACGCCATCTGCAATCAGGAAGCAGCATGAACGTGCATGGTCAGCAACTACTTTTAACGACGCAGGGTATTCAACTGGTTTATTTTCAGCTTGTGCTTTTGCTTCAATGTCTGAAGTATCTAAACCAATGATTTCAGCAGCAGCCTTCAATAAGTTTTGGAACAGGTCAATTTCATAGTTTGAGTTCACGTGCTGAAGTACAGCAGAAATACGCTCAAGACCCATACCGGTATCTACAGAAGGCGCTGGAAGAGGGTGCAGTACGCCATCCGCAGTACGGTTGAACTGCATGAATACGTTGTTCCAGATTTCGATGAAACGGTCGCCATCTTCTTCAGGTGTGCCAGGCAGGCCACCCCAGATGTGATCACCATGGTCAAAGAAAATTTCAGAACATGGACCACAAGGACCTGTATCACCCATTGCCCAGAAGTTGTCAGAAGCGTATTTTTCACCTTTGTTATCACCGATACGGATGATACGGCTGGCATTTAGACCAACTTCTTTATTCCAGATGTCAAAAGCTTCGTCATCTGTGTGGTACACAGTTACGTATAATTTGTCTTTAGGCAGTGCTAGCCATTTGTCGCCAGTCAGGAATTCCCAGGCAAATTTGATTGCATCATGTTTGAAGTAATCACCAAACGAGAAGTTACCCAGCATTTCAAAGAATGTGTGGTGACGAGCTGTGTAGCCAACATTATCTAAGTCGTTGTGTTTACCACCGGCACGTACACATTTTTGTGATGTTGTTGCGCGAACATAATCACGTTTTTCCAGACCCAGGAAGCAGTCTTTAAACTGGTTCATACCAGCATTGGTGAACAATAATGTTGGGTCGTTGGCAGGAACCAGAGAACTCGACGCGACACGTGTATGCCCTTGCGATTCAAAGTAGCTTAAAAAAGCTTCGCGAATTTCAGCTGATGTCATAAAACGAGTACTCACAACCAAGTCACTCCATAATTTTCGATTTGGCAAAAGCAAGGCAGTCTGACAAGACGGTTGGTTCTTTGCTGCTATGCGGGGCTTAAATTTTTAAAAACGCCAAATTATAACGGAAAATGCCTGTTCGACCAATGATTTTCATATTTATAGATCATAAAACTCTAAGGAATGAATACCGGTGAATTCTGGAAAATGACCTGTAAAATCAAAAGCTATTGTCAGAACAGCGATTTATTTCAAATCTACCATGATGAAAGAGAGAATTGACTGTTGAAAAGCATGAATTATTCGGTGAAATATTGGACATGCTGTGTAAATTTTAAGGGATTTGGCTGAATAGTTATCAGTCAGCTGCATAATTCCATTAATATAGGGCGCTCAAAGTTTTATGCTGCTTAAGGGAATGTCGATGCAACGTATCGCAATTAATGGTTTTGGGCGAATCGGGCGCAATGTGTTACGTGCATGGTTTGAAAATCCGAAAGATTTTAATTTTAATATCGTAGCCATTAATGACATTGCTGACGTAGAAACCTTACTGCATTTGTTTAAATACGACACCACACATGGTCGCTTTCCAGGGCAGGTTGATCTGACTTATGAACAGGAACGTGTTTATCTGCATGTGTCTTATCAGGATGCCAGCTTAAAAGTCGAAGTTCTGCGTCAAGCCAGTCCAGCTCAGATGCCATGGCAGGAACTCAATGTTGATGTGGTGCTGGAATGTACCGGCCTGTTCCGTTCCCGTGAAGCGGCGACCCAGCATATTACTGCCGGAGCAAAACGCGTGATTATCGGTGCGGCACCGTTTGACAGTGTCGATGCCGCCATTGTTTATGGTGTAAACCATAATGATGTTAAAGACAGTGACCAGATCATTTCCAGCGTATCCTGTACTACACAGGCACTAGTACCACTGGTTAAAATTATTGATGATGCTTTTGGTATTGATACAGCATTGATGACTGAAATTCATGCGGTGACTGCGGATCAGTCTGTGCTGGATCACGCGCATCGTGACCTGCGTCGTGCCCGAGCTTCAGGGCAAAATATTATTCCGACCACATCTTCGGCTTTGGGTGCCTTAAAACGTGTCATGCCGAAAATGGAAAACCGTATTGATGGCTATTCGATCCGTGTGCCGACCATTAATGTGGCGGCGATTGATCTGACTTTTGTGACCCAAGCCAATATTACCGATCACCAGCTGAATGATGTATTAAGCAAAGCAGCGGCTCAGAATTATGCCGAGATCATGTCGATTACGGATGAGCCTTTGGTATCTTCAGATTTTAATCATTCCCCGTATTCACTCATTGTTGATATGACCCAGACCATGGTGGTGGGCAAGCAGGCAAAAGTGTTTGCCTGGTATGACAATGAATGGGGTTATGCCAACCGTTTACTGGATTTATGCCATTCTTTTAATGCATAAACCTCTTTAAGCTATGACTTAAGTAAATTCTGTGCTTAAGTATATTGATGTATAAAGAAAATTAAATTTCTATGCCAGTCGATATACGGGCTGGCATTCCGATAAAATCGTTACAATACCGCCGGTTTTTTTGATTAAGATAAAACTCAGGCGACTAACTAAAAGAGCAAAAGCAATGTTATTAATGTGGGGCTTTATTACACTCCTGACGCTGGCAGTGATTTTCCTGATCTGGTTGCAGTTCAATCAGGTTGATACTGGTCCTGAGTTTGAGGGAGTTGCGGTCGAGCAAAAGGTCGCAAATCTGGAAGATAATCTGAAAAAGACGCTGGAAATTATGCAAGATCTGGCAAAGAAGATGCATGTTCAGCAGGAAGTGCTGGATCAGACCACGACCAAGCTAAAACAGGTTGAGCTACAAAATGCCGAGCTAGTACATCTGCTGGCAAAAGTGGTAGAACCCAAGCAATAATTGATGGAATTAATATTCTGATTGAGCAGCCTAAATGAGTAGGCTGCGTAAAACTGCTGCGGAAATCATACTGATCAGGATGGTGGGCAGCATACCAAAGCGTGATGCAACAAATAAGGTCAAGACAATTCTAATCAGATCCGCCGGATTGTCCTTTAGAAAATATGGGGTAATCATCGAAATCAGCACACAGCCTGGCATGATTGCCAGAATTTTACGTTGCCGATTGTTTAAGGTTTTATTCTTTAATAAGGCATAGCCGAGTATTCGAGTGCAGTAAGTCGTCAGAGCAATCAATATGATTGCGATAAAAGTACTCATCTGAATCATGCTTCATCCTCCTGAATCAACCAGAAAGCAGAAGCAATCCCAGCAAGTGCACCAATCAGCACATACCAGTTGCCAGGCAGGTACAGATAAGCTAGCGCGGCGCAAATAAAACTGACCAGCCAAGGCCGGGCTTCACTAAAACCTTTCCACATGCCTCTCAGCAAGACCAGCACAATCGCAGGGAAGGCCATATCAAAACCAAAAAGGTTAATATCGCCTAACACTGGTCCCATCAAGGCACCTAGCGTGGTAAAACCAACCCACGCCAGATACAGCACAAAACACAGCCCGGCATAATAGGCCATACTAAAAGCATGACGTAAACCAAACTGTGCCAGTCGACGCTGTGCATCTGCCAAACCAAAGGCCCAGCTTTCATCTACCATGAAGAATAAAGCGGAATAAACTTTTCGGTTGGGAAGATGTCTTAAATAAGGCACCAAAGTTGCACCGAGCAGGATATAACGGCTGTTAATCAGAAAAGTAATAAAGATTAGGGTTAGTAGATGTGGTGGATCTGTCCAGGCTTCTAAGATCGCAAACTCGGAACCGCCAGCAAAGTTCAGCCCGGTTAGTAAAGGCACTTCAATCAGGCTAAAACCTTTCTGATTTGCAAGTGCACCCAAGACCAGTGCTAGAGGAACCACACCCAGCAGAATAGGCATACAGTCTTTCACACCACGTTGGAATTCACTCATAGGTGTTGCATCAAAATGAGTGGACTGTGGTTGAATGGAAGACATAGATGTGGTCTGAATTTACTGTCATAAAGAACTATTATTTTATAAGAAGTGCAGGGAGGTTGTACGGTTAATTTAAATCCTGCCTAACGCATGCTGTTTTCTTAGACATTCAGCTCCGTCTATAGAACTTTAGAACTTTTATGCTGGATTATTTTTAAGCATTTAAGGTTATTTTTGTGAAGTGCTTCCTGGTTGTTTAGGATAGAAAATAATTTAAGACGAGAATATGAAGTTTATTTTTATGGCATAAATATGATTTAAAAACATATTGATAGAATGGGTTTTTATATTTCAAAAATAGGATTAACTTCAGCCTTTATGGCTTGATTTAAATTATCGATATAAGTCATTTGATCAGTCAGAGAAAATTATAAAAATTGCGATGCACAGCCTAAACGATCGTGCTAGACTAGGAGAAATCGGGTGTGCTCCCGATTTTTTTATGCGGATTTGTTCCGCGCTGACAAGAATTTAGGTTTACAACATGCCCATTTCAGAGACATGGTTATTACCTGATGGTGTAGCTGATGTATTACCAGAACAAGCGCAAGTCATAGAATCTTTGCGCCGTAAGTCACTGGATTTCCTCGCATCTCGAGGTTATCAGCTGGTGTACACGCCATTCATTGAATACATTGAATCTCTATCTTCTCTCTCAGAATCGAATCAGGATTTAGACTTAGCCACTTTTAAAGTGATCGACCAGCTTTCTGGGCGTTTACTTGGTGTGCGTGCCGATATGACACCACAAGTGGCTCGTATCGATGCGCATGTACATCCAGTTGAAGGTGTGGCTCGTTACTGCTATGCAGGTACGGTTCTCCATACTAAACCGCAGGGTTTTAACACGACACGTGCGCCGCTACAGCTGGGTGCAGAATTGTTCGGTTCAGACAGTATTGATGCTGATGTAGAAATGATTGACCTGATGGTGAGTCTGATTCAGGAATCAGGTCTGGCGGATGGCATTCATCTTGACTTGGGTCATGTCGGTCTGTTCCGTAGCCTGGTTGCTCAAGCGGGCTTAAGCAAGGCTGCTGAACGTCAATTGTCTGATCTGTATCAGCGTAAAGCATTGCCAGAGCTGCAAGAGTTCACTGCAACACTGAACCATGGTCAAGATTTCTATGTATTGGGTCGCTACGCAAGTGACTTGAATGCATTACAAACACAACTCAGTGCAGAAGTACTGGCAAATCCAGACTTTAAACAGGCACTGGATGCATTGATTACCACTCAACAGGAAATTCAGGCACGCTGGCCGAATCTGGAAATTGGCGTCGATGTGGTTGAACTGCGTTCTTATCATTACCACACTGGCCTGATGTATGCCGTGTATGCACCAAACCGTGCTGCACCACTGGCACAAGGTGGTCGTTATGACGGTATTGGTCAACATTTTGGTCGTGCCCGTCCTGCAACCGGTTTCTCTTGTGACTTGTACTCATTGAGCGCAGGCAAGTTTGAAACTGCACAGATTATTGTTGCACCTAAAGGCAGTGATGCAGCGTTACTGAATGCGATTCAGATAACACGTGCACAAGGCTTAAGTGTAATTCAGTTATTGGGTAATGATGATTTAAACTCGGTACCGTATGCAACTCACCAGCTGGTGAATGTGGACGGTGAGTGGACAGTCGAAACAATTTAATGGTCAGGCTCAGTATTCATGTCGCTGAGCCAGGCTTTTCAACTTTAACAGCATGATGTAATGAGGCTATTATGGGCAAGAATGTTGTGGTACTTGGTACCCAATGGGGCGACGAAGGTAAGGGTAAAATCGTTGACCTGCTCACAGATCAAGCGGCAGCGGTCGTTCGTTACCAAGGCGGACATAACGCAGGTCATACACTTGTAGTTGGTGGTAAGAAAACTGTATTACACCTCATTCCATCGGGTATTTTACGTGAAAACGTATTGTGCTTAATTGGTAACGGTGTGGTTCTTTCACCTGAAGCGCTCATCAAAGAGATGGATATTCTTGAGAAAGAAGGCGTGCCAGTACGTGAACGTCTACGTATTTCTCCAAACTGTCCGTTGATTCTTCCTCACCACATCGCACTTGATCAAGCGCGTGAAATCAAACGTGGTAATGCGAAAATCGGTACAACTGGTCGTGGTATCGGTCCTGCTTACGAAGATAAAGTTGCTCGTCGTGCAATTCGTGTTGCTGACTTGGTACGTGGTGGTGAACATCTGAAAGCTCAGCTTGAAGAATTGCTTGAATACCATAACTTCCAATTGACTCAATTCTTCGGCGTTGAAGCAGTTAAAGTTGAAGACGTACTTGCGCTTTGTGACGAATGGCGCAAAGTGATTGCCCCTATGGTAATCGACGTAACTGGCGAACTTCATGCTTACCGTAAAGCTGGCAAGAAAATCATGTTTGAAGGCGCGCAAGGTTCATTGCTTGACGTTGACCACGGTACATACCCGTACGTGACTTCTTCAAATACAACTGCTGGTGGCGTAAGCTCTGGTTCAGGTCTTGGTCCATTACACCTTGACTATGTACTCGGTATTACTAAAGCGTATACGACTCGTGTAGGTGCAGGTCCATTCCCAACTGAGTTGGTATATGACGCTGCAACTGATACAGGTGATGCGATTGGTAAACACTTAGGTACTGTTGGTTCAGAATTTGGTGCGTCTACTGGCCGTCAACGCCGTTGTGGTTGGTTCGATGCTGAAATCCTGCGTCGTTCAGTAGAAGTGAACTCACTTTCTGGTATTTGCTTGACTAAACTTGACGTTCTTGACGGTTTAGAAGAAGTGAAAATCTGTGTAGGTTACGAAGCTGCTGATTCTGGTTGTGTAGGTTCTTCTGATGCGCTTGCATTCGAAACTTTAAAACCGATCTACGAAACTATGCCAGGCTGGTCTGAGTCTACTTTCGGTGCGAAATCACTAGATCAGTTGCCACAAGCTGCAATTAACTATGTGAAACGTCTTGAGCAATTGATTGAATGTCCAATCGACATCATTTCAACTGGTCCAGATCGTGAAGAAACGATCGTTCTTCGCCATCCATTTGATGCTTAATTCTTTAAGCTAAAAATGAGAAAAACCCTGTGAATTTCACAGGGTTTTTTTATTGCATAAACATAAGAAAATGCTAGCTCGCGACTAAAGTTGCATCGCAGAATGATGTGTATTGTCGCTGTGCTTGTTAGAATAAATATTAAAGAAAATCTAAGAGTTTGCAGGATGCAAAAAAATATCTCGGCAACCATGTTCTATTCGTTGCTGTTTGCCATGGGTGGGGCACCAACCATTGCCATGCTGATTATTCGTGCCCAAACTGATAATCCTGAAATTATTTATAATGCGCTGGTTGGCTTAAGTGTGATTATTGCCTGCATCTTGGTGCCAGTAATCCTGATCCAGAATGCGATTTTATATGCCAAGCGTAAAAGTGAAACTCTCGAACTGAAGATTAAACCCTTGAGCCAGTTTTATCTGGTTTTAAATGTACTTTGTCTAATTTATTGGCTTGGCATACAATTCATCACCTGAAATATTACATAAATGCTAAAAAGATGAAGTAATTACACGTTTAAGCTATAGCGATGTTTCAATTATAATTTTTATCAAGTATTGTGCCTTGAAACTGGGGTGGAGATTCGATAATGAAAAATAAATTTTTGTTTGGCATGTGTGCGGCAACAGTAGTGACTTTATCAGGTTGTACCACTGTTGCTGATATGGCGGGCGCGGATACATCAACGTTGAATGCTGTAGCGACCCAAGGCTTCAACAAGACCGTTCAGGAAGCGCGTGCTGCCAATACACTGGATACGTCTTCTGCTACCTATAGCCGCATCAATGCCGTATTTAATAAATTACGTCCTTATGCCGACCAGCTGAACCAGACCGGAACCAAATTCGACTGGCAGCTGGCTGTGCTGAAATCTGATCAGGTAAATGCTTATGTAGCGCCAGGCGGTAAGGTGGTGTTCTATACAGGTATCGTCAGCAAATTGAATCTGACTGATGCCGAAATTGCTGCAGTCATGGGCCATGAGATGGTGCATGCGTTAGAAGAGCATTCTAAACAAAAAATTGGCGCTCAAGCTTTAACTGACTTGGCTTTAGGAATCGGCTTAAGTGCAGCAGGTGTGGGACAGGGTGGTGCAGCAGCTGCACAGTTGGGTAGCCAGATTGGTATCGGCTTACCTTACTCACGTAACCTGGAAAGCCGTGCTGACCAAGGTGGCTTAATGTTGATGGCACGTGCGGGTTATAACCCGAATGCAGCGATTACCCTTTGGGAAAAAATGAACAAGCAAACCAGCAGTGGTGTTGCGTTCTTATCAACTCACCCATCAAACAGTCAGCGTATTGGCGCAATGCGTCAAAATCTGCCAGCGGCAATGCAGATTTATAATCAACGTAAATAATCGTTGCTTGAATCATAAAAAGCAGGGCAGTCGCTCTGCTTTTTTATTGCCGGATAAAAGATACGGGCAATAAAAAAGGCAAAGTTTTCACTTTGCCTTTTTCACTTCAGATCAATAGATCTTAGTGGTGGTGACCGCCTGCACCGTGTACGTGACCGTGGTCAAGTTCTTCTTGAGAAGCTTCACGGATTTCTACGATTTCAACGTCGAAAGTCAGGTCTTGGCCAGCAAGTGGGAAGTTCGCATCAACCACAACGTTTTCGCCTTCAACTGCTTTAACAGTTACGATTTGAACGCCGTCATCAGTTTGTGCTTGGAATTGCATACCAGGTTGGATGTTGTCCACGCCTTGGAACATTTTCGCAGGAACTTCTTGAACTAGTTCTGGGTTGTATTCGCCATAACCTTCAGCTGCTGGAACAGTTACAGTGAATTTGTCGCCTACAGTTTTACCAAGTAGTGCATTTTCAAGGCCAGGAATGATGTTGCCTGCACCATGCAAATATGCAAGTGGTTCACCTTGAGATTTATCGAGAGTTTCACCCTCTGCGTTAGTCAATGTGTAGTGGAAAGAAACCACGAGGTCATTTGCAACTGCAGTCATGATATTGATCCAATCAAATTTTTTAAGTGATACATCATAAAGTGAAATTGAGTTTTTGTAGACTAAAATTAGCAAAAAAAATGCAATTTCATTATATAAATGCTGGTTTTTTCATTAATTGGGGCGTATCTGTAAATTTCAATGCAATTTTAACTTCGGAGAGATTTTTCTTGTAACGAAGTCCTTTACCGTCAGTACCCCAGCCTGAGTATAGCCCAGGATTGTGGCCTGATGCAGCCGGTATAAGGAAACATACATCGACTTGGCGACGAAGCCCTGCACATTGACCTGACCCAGTAATTCACCTACGGCTTTATTTTCACTTAAGGACACCAGGGAGCCTTTATCTGAGAAATTGAACATGGGTAACTGAGTCTCACCATTGACCCGTAACCGCAAAGAATTAGCAAGGAAACTGGCCTGCTGACTGGCAACCTGTGCACGTGGTCCTAAGACCGGTTCATCGGCTCTTGGTTTGCAATGCGCGCAATCTCCAAAGGCAAATACATTCGGATCTGTGGTGGTCTGTAAAGTCGCATACACTTTCAGACGGTTGATATTGTCTCTTTCCAGTCCTTCCAGTTGGGTGAGTACCTCAGGCGCTTTGATCCCGGCTGCCCAGACTTTGACTTCTGCTTCCAGACTCGAGCCATCTGCAAAGTGAATATGATCTTCATCCACCTTAGCTACACGATGCTGAGTTAGTACATCAATACCCAGCTGTTTAAGCTGCTTCATGGTGTGCTCAGCAACTTTGGGAGATAGGGCAGGAAGAATACGATCTGCAGCTTCAATCAGGGTGATTTTGACCTTGTTCGGATCGATCTTGTTGAGACCATATTTATGAAAATTATTTTTGGTTGAAACCAGTTCTGCCGCCAGTTCAACGCCTGTCGCACCGGCACCAATAATGGCAATTTTCAATTCACGGCTATCCGCTTCATGCTGGGCATTTAAGTAAAGGTGCAGCAGGTCCTGCTGGAAAACATCGGCCTGTTCACGGCTGTCGAGGAAATGACAGAACTGTTTTACCCCTTTGGTATTAAAATCGTTTGAAGTTGAGCCTAAAGCTAACACCAAGGTGTCATAGTCAATATTTCTATTTTTGGTCGGTTGTGCTTTTTTAGAGAAGTACTCAGTTTCCACTAAGATCTGTTTGGCTTCACGATCGATATTTTTAAATGTACCCAAGACAAATTCATAATGATTTGCTGCAGCATGGGCAAAGTAATTGGTTTCTTCTTCATGCGGATTGAGCGTACCAGCTGCAACTTCGTGAAGCAGAGGTTTCCAGATATGAGTCAGCTTCTGGTCGATCAGCGTGATCTGTGCCTTGCCATTTCTGCCTAGAGTTTGTCCTAACTGAGTCGCCAGTTCCAGACCACCGGCACCACCACCTACAATCACAATTTTATGTGCTGTCATACGTTATTAACCTATTTATTTTTTTAATGAAATAGAACGAAAACATACTATGACAGGCAGAAAAGAAGGTCTTGATAAGAATTGTTATACAGCTTACAAAATGTAGCAATTCAAGGATATAACCTAATAGTATCTATGGAAAGGATTGTTTATTGCAAAATGAGTAAGAATACTAGGCAATAAAAAAGGATGGCTTATTGATAGAATTGCCATCCTTTTTAATCACAAATTTTATTTTGTAATTGGATACAGTTTGACGTCTGCAGTACTGCTTGAGAACAGGCTAGATAACCATTGCAGGAACTTTTCAAAGAAATTGGCTTCTTCAATATCAACCTGATCTTCAATTAAAATGGTACGGATCAGCTGATCATTCTGATAGACATTTACTGTCGCCAGTTGCATGACTTTCGCTAATGGCGCAGTCAATTTGTTTTCAGTCACTTCAATGTTTAGGTGAGTCTGAGTTTCACGTAATGGCTCAATGCTTTGCAGAACACCGTTACCTGTATCCAGCATCACACGTTGCGTGCTTTGGTCAAACTGGTTCAGGTCAATGCTATAGCTTTGATCATAGAGTGAAGTGGTAATCAGTTCTGGCTGTTTGGTCTCCACCTTAAACATTTTTAAGGTAGATTGAACCACAGGAAGTTCAGCTAGCACCTGCTTGTCTTTAAGTGCCACTTCATTGCGGGTATAGGTATACGCCAGGTTCATGAGCTTATGTGCAACTTCAGCTCGTTTTACACCGCTTTTAGTGCTCAGCACCACCACAATCAGGCGACGGTTAGGCATGTTCATTTCGATGCTTGGACGGATCGCAGTTGCAGCCAGGTTATAACCTGCGGCACGAGTAAAGCCAGTTTTCAAACCATCGACTGTAGGGTCCATCTTCAGCAATAGGTTTGTAGCACGGTGAAAGCGCTGGTTATAAGTGAAACTTGGTTGCTTGGAATAGTATAGATAGTCCGGGGTTTCATTGACTAAGGCTTGAGATAGTTTGGCTAAGTCAGCTGCCGTGGAGTAGTGCTCAGGCATGGTTACACCGGGTGGATTCTGGAAATGGGAATGGGTCATTCCTAAAGCTTGTGCTTCCTTGTTCATACGCTCGACAAACTTGGGTACGCTACCAGAAATTCTTTCTGCCAAAGTCACTGCAGCATCATTGGCAGACATTACAATCAAGCCAGCCAATAACTGATCTACGGAAATTTGCTCACCTTCTTTCAGGTACATCTGGGATTCATCCCACATCACCATATTCACCACAGGTGTCGCCGTAATTATTTCACTTTTACTTAATCTTCCTGCCTGAATTTCTTTTAAAGTGATATAGGCCACCATCATTTTGGTCAGGGAAGCTGGGGCACGTTGCAGGTCTTCATTGTGCGATGCAATGGTCTGACCGGTCTGACTGTCCAGAATGGTCCAAGCTTCGGCTTCAACGCTTTCAGGATTAATATTCAGTAGGGCAGCATGCGAAATTGCGGACACAAAAATGCACAATGTCGCAATCAGTGAGATGATAAATTTCAAGGGGGTTCCTTATTCGACCAATCCGTTGGCGAGCAAAAAAATTTTAGGCATGCTAAGCCTTTTTTTTTGCAATGACTAGTGCTCATTGTAGACATTTAAGACACTTCCGCAATGTATTGGAAAAAAATGTTAAGCTTAGCCATAACACATTCTAATTTATTTTGAATCGCCCATTATGTTGCATTATCAAATCGAATTTGACGATTATCGTCAGCATCTTGTTCACGTGACTGTTCGCTTTTTAGCAGACCCTACACAGGTGTTGTCTTTGCCAACGTGGATTCCGGGCAGTTATCTGATTCGTGAATTTTCTAAACACATTGAAGGGGTAAAAGCCTTTGATGAAGCTGGCCGTCAGCTGAAAATTCAGAAATTTGAAAAGAATAAATGGCGTCTGTTCAATACCGACCATGAACTAATCACGGTTGAGTACGATGTCTATGCCTATGACCTGTCGGTGCGCGGTGCTTATGTTGATGAAACGCGTCTATATGTGAACCCAGCCTGTGCCTGCATAGGACTGGAAGGTCAAGAAAATAAGGCCATTGAAGTTGAAATCTTCCTACCGGATGAATTGAAGCACTTCCAGTTGGCTACGGGCATGGCATCCAAGAGTCTGGTCAAAGGCCGTTATACGCTTAAAGCAGAAAACTATGCTGAACTGATCGATTCGCCATTTGAATTGGCAGAACAGAGCCGATTCAGCTTTGAAGCCAATGGTATTCCACATGAGTTCGTGGTTTCTGGCAAACATGAGATGAATGCTGAGCGTATGCAGCAGGATCTGGAAAAGATCTGTAGTACTGAAATTTCCATGTTCGGTTCAGTGCCATTTAGTAACTATACTTTTATGACCATGGCAACGGGCAACAGTTATGGCGGTCTGGAACATCCAAACTCAACTAGCCTGATTACGCCACGTGGTGATCTACCGAAAGCCAATGAGCCGGAAGAGCCATCTAAGGATTATCAACGTTTCTTGGGGCTATGCAGTCACGAATATTTCCACTCGTGGTTGGTAAAATTTATTCGTCCTGAAAACTTTGTGAATTATGATCTGAATCAGGAAGGCTATACCTCTTTGCTTTGGATCTTTGAAGGCTTCACGTCTTATTATGATGACCTGATCCTGCTACGCAGTGGCGTGATTAACCAAGAGTCATATATTGCTTTGCTGAAAGCTCAGATTGACCGTTATTTGCAAAATCCAGGTCGTTTTATTCAAAGCGTATCTGAGTCGAGCTTTGATGCTTGGGTGAAATTTTACCGTCAGGATGAAAACTCAAATAATGCTGGCACCAGTTACTACAACAAAGGTTGTTTGGTTGCGCTTTGCTTGGATTTAGGTTTGCGTTTACGTGGTTCAAGTCTTGATGCCTTAATGCGTAAGCTGTATGAAAATGCGCAAAATGGCGTTCAGGTCAATGAGCGTACTATTTTCGAATTATGTGAAGAATTGACTGGCGACAACTGGTTAGAACAGATCAATCATCTGATCAATACCACAGAAGAATTACCACTAGATCAGTTATTCCCTGAATTTGGTCTGTGCTATACCCTGAAAAATGACAAGTCTCTGCCATTTGGTCTAAAATTGGTTGATAAGCCTGAAGGTGTATTAATTCAATCGGCTCGTCGTGATAGTGCCGCCGCGAAAGCCGGCCTGTCAGCTAATGATGTGATCATTGCGATTGATGGTCTGAAAGCGACAATAAAACTTGCTGAGAAATATGCGAAGCAGGAAGGGACTTATACTGTTCATGCATTCCGTCGTGATGAGCTAATGACTTTTGAAGTTCCAGCGGCAGGTTCTGAACTGACTGAAGTTGAATTGAAAATTGAAGATCAAGCTAAAGCTGAGAAGTGGTTGAAAGCTTGATTTAGCATTTGCTGATTTAAAAAACCGGTGTTGATGCACCGGTTTTTTATTGCTAGGTAGAAATTTTATGACAATATAATAAGGATTAAAATTAATTAATTATCAATTATTTTTTAATAAATAATTTAGAAAAATAATAATATTATTAGTACAATATTTGTGTGATTTTGGGGGTCAAATGAAAATAATCGCTTTAAAAAAAATGTTTTTAATTAGTATGGTATGTGCTTATGTTCCAGTAGCTGGAGCTAGTAAGTGGTCTGAAGCTTTGGCTCAAGCGGGTAATATATTGCAACAGGTTAATGAAGTTGCTCAATATGCAAATAAAGTAAAAAGTGGAGCTATAGCGCCTAATGGAATGGATGAAATTGGAGCTTTATCATCAGTTAAAGTTGCAACAGATGCTAATGCTCTAAACAAAGGGTATTTTATAGATCCTTTAACGAATTTAACTTGGAGTCGTTGCCCAGTTCCGATGACATGGAATGGTTCGGGCTGCGTAGGTGAAACTGTTTATGCTATTTTTAATTATCGGCAGGTATTGGCGACAGTGAATGAAATGAATGCCAAAAACTATGCAGGTTATTCGGATTGGCGCTTACCTACTCTCAATGAAGTTTTATTAACTACATATGGAACTACAAAGCAAGGAACAGTTTTAAATAAAAGAAATGTTCGTGGGCTTGATATTTGGAAAAATAAGCTGATACGAGTTGGTCAAATTATTAATGGTGAATGTACGATTGGTTGTACATGGGGGAATCCATGGACATCATCAAATATGGTAACTGGTGCAGGACAAGAGTTTGCATATTTAAATTTATCACGAGCAGATTTATATGGAGAAATCTATGATCCCAATGAAACTGTTACAGTAGGCGATGGTATTGAATATGCGACGTATGATAGTGGACGAAGTGCACAAGAAGCTGTAGTTCGCTTAGTGCGTGGTGGAAATGGTCCTCAAGACAATGGTTTGAGTGCAGTAAAACAATATCAAACAGAACAAAGTGCTCGTTCAGCTGCATTTAATCAGGCATATGATCAAGCACAAGCTGAAACGAAACAATGCCAAAAAGAAAAAAACGCAGTGTGGCGTAAAAATATCAAAGTAGGCGATGTTTCTGATAAGGGAGGAGTAATAGCTGTTAATGGACCAATTATTACTGTGAATCTTAAAGATGGTAGCTTTAAAAACTTCACTCCATCACAATTGGAGAATGCACTAGAAAATACATTTTGTATGAGTAAGCAGTTCGAAGTGATTAAGCAATTTGAATAAATCAAATGTATTTTCTGAAGAATTTATGTGTTGATAACCGATGCCTATTCATCGGTTTTTTATTAAATATAGGAGGCAGACAATAGAGTAAAAAACACACTTACGTGGGCTTTAATTTAAATACTAAAAATTAACCGCGATTATGTCCATCTAGTGCCTTGGTATTTGAATACGTTGAACCATTGTTTCATGCTGGAGTTGGTGATGGTTAGATAATTAATATTTCTTAGCATTAATTAGTTTAAGTCCTTAATTCCCTCGATACGTTGAATATCCATAAGAACTTAACAACAGTGGAATATGGTAATGCTCCAAAGTACCATCGATTACAAATACGACCGGTACTTCAGGAAAGAATGTCCGTTGATTCTTTTCCTTAAACCAGTCACCAGTTTTAAAAGTGACTTTATAGATACCTTTTTGTAGGGCAGTGTCCTTCGGATAAAACTCTTTAATCCGGCCATCCTTATCTGTTTTGGCTTCATTGAGCTTGACCCATTTCTCACCTTGTTGGGCTTCTAAAGTCACTGTGACATTGGAAGAAGGCAAGCCAGTTTCCTGATTTAATACGTGAACACTTAGTGGATTGGCAAAGCTAAAAGTTGAGAGGGTAGTTGCAGTTAAGGCAAAAATTATTCTTTTCATGAGACTCATCGCAAAATGAATACTTAAAATTATTCTAATAGACTGAAAAATAAAAACTATTGAAGTTGTGTAATAAAAAAGCCCACCGAAGTGAGCTTTATAGAGAAGCTATTAAAACTTAGCCACGACCGCGTCCGCGACCACGCGGCGCTTTGGTATTTGGACGTGTTGTACCATTGGTCTTACGACGCGGTTTTTCACCTTCTTCCAGTTGCCAAACGCGTGGTGTACCGGTTTTTTTCTTGGTACCGTCTTTATTCACTTTTTTGTTGATTGGCTTGCCGCCTGTACCACCCGGTTTTTTCACATAAGAACGTGAACGGTATGGCTCTTCTGCAGGCACCTCTTTAAAGTCAGGGTAAAGCAAAGGTTCGATTTCTTTGGTCTCACCCGGTTGCAGACCCAATTGTACCAAATCAATAGAACCGATTTTGGTACGGATCAAACGCAAAGTAGGGAAACCTACTGCTGCAGTCATACGACGTACCTGACGGTTACGGCCTTCACAGATTGAGATTTCTACCCATGACGTTGGTACTGAAGCACGGAAACGAACTGGAGGATCACGATCCCATAACCATTCTGGTTGCTGAACCTTGATTGCTTTTGCAGGTAAGGTAATGCCATCTTTCAGCTCAACACCTTTACGTAACTGCTCAAGCGCTTCTTCAGTCACGTCGCCTTCAACCTGAACCAGGTAAGTCTTGAATTTTTTATTGGCTGGGTTGGTAATGAACTGGTTTAAACCACCATGATCGGTCAGGAATACCAGACCTTCCGAGTCCATATCGAGACGACCCGCCAAACGCAGTGTTGGATCATCTACGAAATCAGACATCGTCATGTGTGCTTCGTCTTTACGAAACTGGGAGAGGACGTCATAAGGTTTGTTAAGAATGACGATTTTCATAGGAAAAGACTTCTATAATTACAAAAATTTGAAAATAAGCAGATTTCTTCGATTGGGGATAGTCGTGATCTCCCATTGAAATCTAAAAAACGGTGGATTTATATATGGGTATTATGAGGGAAGACGGCTTTAAAGTGTTGCTTATCTCGAAATATTTTTGAAACAGCTGGCATGTGAATCAACTTTTATTTCATTGAAGAAGGACCTAATTCAGTAATAAGCGTAAATAAAATTAAAGTTGAATCTGTTTTAAAATTAAACGAAACAGCTCTGCCTGAAAGATCGCATCCTGAAGCGCATTATGATTGCCTCTAGTTTGAGGCTTTAAAATTTCAATAATATTTTTTGCTCGTGTCTCTGACCAACGTCCACCAAATGCACCTAAATACAGAGATTTAATATCCAGAGAGGAGACTCCGAAAGGATTGTGACCTATAAATTTATGGAAATAATAGTTCATAAAAGACCAGTCAAAACCGGCATTAAATCCGACAAATATTGGTGTTTCAGATTTTGATAGATGCTGCTCAAGCCATGTAGCGCAATTCTGCATAGCTGTGATGGGATCTATCCCATTTTTTGCCAAATCTTCTAAATTGAAACTGGCCACTGCTAAAGCTTTCGGATCAGCTTTATAGGAAATAGGCTGTAATTCACAATAAAACTGGATATCAGGATGATCCACCAGGCACATGCCTATAGAAAGTAAATCGTATTCACCGGGGATCGGGCCAGAAGCTTCGATATCGACGGAAATAAAAATTTCTTTTTTCATGTTTATTCTTCTGGTGATGAATCATAGCTGGGGTGACTTTATTATGAGGGTATCGAACTTCACTATCTATTTAATAATTTTTACTCGCTTTGCTTAAGCAATTGATTTATTTTTGTTTAGAAAATTAGTATCTTAAACATTCAATAATAAAGAAGAATTTCTATGAAAAAATTAATTTTAGCTGGGGTCATTGGGTTAATTTCTGCATCTTCTCAGGCAAATTCACCTGTATATGGTTATCAAACCAAGCCATACAATATTGGAGTAGCTGTAGGTTACTCGGGCTTTAATTTAAAGTCACATGACTGGTTTGAAGATGAAGCTTTTAATGGAGCATTTATCAACTTGGAATATCACAGTCATCCACGCGCAAGTATCTGGGCTGAATATAGCTATCTGAAAGATAAGTTTTGGCTAAGTGAGGGGACAGTAGGCTATAAATATAAATTTTATGAAAATAATGAGGTTTATACCGCAGGCTCTTTAGGGGTCGGCTATGCATATATGGAAGATAAATTTAGTGAGGCAGATATTGGCAGAACCAAAGTTGAACTCAAATATATTACTGTTCCGCTTTATGCCGAGCTAGGTTTTAAACCTTCATCACAAGTCGATCTGTTTGGCACACTGGGCTATAAGTGGATGTATAACCGCAAGACTCGTATTTGTATAGATGGAGATTGTGCAGAAGGAAAACTGCATGAAGTCGATCTGAATGGATTAATTTATAAACTGGGTGTGCGTTACAACTTCTAAGATTAAAACCATTTTAAAAAGTTCAAATATAAATAAGTTGAATGAATGAGAAACAGGGAAATTTTGCTCCCTGTTTTTTCATGTAAGAACATGTATTTTACGTAACTTTAGAAATTAAAAATAATATTAAAGTCATTATTTTAGTTCTTTGACCTATTACATTCACGTATTTTGATACAGCTATACGGTTGGAATATTTTGCATACAAGCTAGAGTAAATCATGCAACTTTAAGTGATAGAGAATTCTCTCTTAGGAGCTTTTATGGCTAGATCTCAGGCAAAACATAAGCAAGTTCAGCAGAAGGACAAAAAGGATTCTATGCAGGACGAGGATCAACAGCAACAGCAGCAACCTCAAAAATCTAAACCATCACGGGCAAAAAAACGTAAATAGTCCATGATCTTGAATCGGTGATAATTACAACAAAACCCTCTTTTAGAGGGTTTTGTTGTAATAGGTGGAAATATTCTTCAAGGGAATCATCAACAAAAATTACAAGAACAGCACGTGTGATCAGATTGAATTGAATAAGATTATTTTAAGAAGAATGAATGAGAAATTGTAGTGCCGAATATAAGAGCTTCCTTAATCCTGATTGCAGTATTGATACTCTTGAGCGGCTGTCAGCCGCCGCCGTCTGGTGAGTCGGCAGGTTGGAAAAGCCCATATCTATATTGGCAATTGAGGAAAGAAGCTTTATCTCAACCTTTAACGATTCCAGTAGAAGGGGTAACGCAAAGACAGCTCAATGATACGTGGGGTGCTGCACGGAGTGCAGGCCGCAAGCACGAAGGAATAGATATCTTTGCCAAACGCGGTACACCTGTACTGAGTGCCACCAAGGGCATTGTCAGGAATATTGGAACCAATAATTTGGGTGGTAAAGTGATCTGGATAACCGGGCCGGAGCTGAGCCAACACTATTATGCGCATCTGGAGGATTATGCCGAACATATACAGGAAGGTGACTGGGTAGAAGCGGGTGAGGTAATTGCCTATGTGGGCAATACCGGTAATGCCAAAACCACACCGCCACATCTGCATTATGGGATTTATTTTAGCGGGCAAGGCGCGACCAATCCTTATCCTTATTTAAAAGCTGAAGAATTAAAATAAACGCTGCAATGTAAGATAAATGTAAAAGAATGCAATCTGAAAAGTGAAAAGCATAAAATAGCTTATCTCCCGCTGTTCCTGTTTTTATGAGTATTGCCTACCGTCCAGATATCGATGGCCTACGTGCTATTGCGGTATCTCTGGTTATTTTCAATCATTTAGGCTGGTCACTATTTTCTGGTGGCTACATTGGTGTAGATATCTTCTTTGTGATTTCAGGTTATCTGATCACTATTATCTTGACGCGTGATATTCAGTCCAAGCAATTCTCAATCGCCCGATTCTATAAAAAACGTGTAGTCCGTTTGGCACCGGCATATTTTACTGTACTCGCCGTTGTCAGCTTGATTGCCTGGCAGGTGATGCTGCCGGGTGAGCTGACTGAATATTTTAATAGTGTCATGTATGCCACGGTGCTCATTGCCAATATCTATATGCGTAATGAGGTAGGGGATTACTTTAGCCCGAATGTAGAAAATGTGCCGCTGCTACATTTATGGTCACTGGGGGTGGAAGAGCAGTTTTATATTTTCTGGCCTTTACTGTTATGGCTGTTTCTGGCCAAGGCATCACGTAAATATCTCTGGTTAATGATCAGTACCTTCATCATCGTTTTACTGGCTTATGCGCAATATCAACTGACTCAAAATCCAGCCAAGGCCTATTACAGCATGCCGGTACGGGCGTTTGAGTTACTGATTGGTGCACTGATCACCTGTCTACCACAGCCAAAACTACCGAAGAAATTACTGCAAAGTCTGGTCTGGTTTGGGGTGATTGTTCTATTTGCAGCAGCGATTTATTTTGATCAACAGACGCCATTTCCCGGTGTTATGGCACTGATTCCATGTCTGGCAACAGCAGTGGTTATTTATCTGGGACAATCTGTACCTTCAAGCAATTTCTTGCTGAGTAATCAGCTGAGTACCTGGATCGGGAAAATTTCATATCCGCTGTATTTATGGCACTGGCCGATTATTGTGCTATTCGGCATTTATATGCTGCCACTCAATACAGAAAATCAGATCATCATTATTCTGCTGTCGCTGCTGTTAGCTTTCCTGACCTATCGATTGGCTGAAAAACCATTAAAACGCTTTGTAATGGCGGCGAATTACAAAGTGATTATTCTGGGCTTTCTGATTCCTGCAACCAGCTTTATCGCCATTGCTCAAACTATTAAAAGCAATGAAAGTTTTCCGGATCGGTTTCCACCGTCAGTTTATGCTAAGCAGGAAGCATTGCATGCCTATGCGCATGTGATCCGCAGTAATTGTATGGATACTGATCCAAAAACTTTACCAGATGCTAAAGATTGTGTATTGGGGCAGAAAAAAGAGGATATTGATTTCCTATTAATTGGGGATTCGCATGCCAATGCTTATACTGCAATGCTGGATGAATGGGCCAAAGATGCAAATTTACGTGGTTATGACATTGCCCAAAGTTCAACTTTCTATTTGCCGGGCGTGCAGCGTTCTGAGTTAAAGCTAGGACGTTGGGAAGAACTGTCTAAGTTCCAGAAACGGAATGGTGCCATTACCGAGCATCTGTCTAACACCCATTATCCAATGATTATTCTAGCCGGTTCCTATGCGCCGTATTTTGGCGATGAGGTCAAACTCAAAGATGGCATTCATCAGAATAATGAGGAGATCTTTAAAGCAGGTTTGATGAAAGCTTTGGAAATTGCCCACAAAGCTGGTGATCATATCATTCTATTGAATGATATACCTCGTCTGGATTGGGAAGGTATACCATCAGATTGTAATATCCGTAATGAGATTCTACATCGGCATGCGCAATGTACGGTTTCAAGGAAGAGTTATGAAAATCATCTCAAAGTATTTAATCAGATTCTGGTTGAAGCAAAGCTGAAATATCCTGATTTGAAAATCATTGATCCGACCCAAGTCATTTGTGATCAGCAGAACTGTAGAATAATGCTGAATGATGTGCCTTTATATCGTTTGAAAGATGACAATCATATTAATGATCAGGGTTCACGCCAGTTAGGCATTGAATATCTGAAACAGTTTGGCAATCCATTGAAAGATTTAAATACCGAATAAAAGGCGTAAAAAAACCGCGTTCTTAAACGCGGTCTTTTTATATTTTGAATTAACGCATTTTCGCCAGGAAGCGACCTAAACGGTTAATGGCTTCACGCAGTTCGTTTTCGGCTGGCAGGAATACCACACGGAAATGATCCGGAGTCGGCCAGTTAAAACCTGTACCTTGAACCAGTAATACTTTTTCAGCACGTAGCAGATCCAGCATCAGTTTCTCATCATCTTCAATCGGATAGATTTCCGGATCTAGACGTGGGAAGCAGTACATAGCACCTTCAGGTTTTACACACGTCACACCGGGGATTTCATTCAGCATTTCCCAAGCAATATTGCGCTGTTCATACAGGCGGCCACCCGGACGGATCAGATCATTAATCGACTGATAACCACCAAGCGCCGTTTGAATCGCATATTGAGCCTGATGATTGGCGCATAGACGCATAGACGCCAGCATGTCCAAACCTTCGATATAATCTGCTGCACGAGACTTATCGCCAGTAATCGCCATCCAGCCAGAACGGTAACCAGCAATACGGTAAGCTTTAGACAGACCATTGAAAGAAATACACAGCTGATCACCAGCAAGTGATGCAACCGAAACATGCTCAATACCGTCATAAACGATCTTGTCGTAGATTTCGTCAGCAAACAAAATCAGGTCATGCTTCTTCGCCAGATCCACGATTTGTTGTAAGACATGACGTGGATAAACTGAACCTGTCGGGTTGTTTGGATTGATGATCACGATACCACGGGTATTTGGCGTGATCTTGCTTTCCATATCCGCAATGTCTGGGTACCAGTAATTTTCTTCATCACATTTATAGTGAATCGCAGTACCGCCAGATAAATTCACGGCTGCAGTCCAAAGCGGGTAATCCGGCATTGGAATCAGCATTTCATCGCCATCATCCAGCAAGCCTTGCATTGCCATGACGATCAGCTCAGATACACCGTTACCGACATACACGTCATTCACGTGCATATTCAGAATGCTTTTTTGCTGGTAGTACTGGCAGATCGCCTTACGTGCCGGGAAAATACCTTTAGAGTCGGTATAACCAATCGCATTTGGCAGGTTCAGTGCCACATCATTAATAATTTCTTGTGGTGCTTCAAAGCCAAATGGGGCAGGGTTACCAATATTCAGCTTGATAATCTTATGTCCCGCTTCCTCCATCTCGTTGGCCGCTCGTAACACAGGTCCGCGAATGTCGTAGCATACATGCTCAAGCTTAGACGATTTTTTGATTTCGCGAGGTTTTTGGAAAGTGTTCGGCATTTTGATGTTCTCTGAAAGAGTGGAGGTCACTTTTGCATAACGATATAAATAACTTTTAAATGTCTCAGTTGTGACTAGATCGAGATCGTGCTCATCTCGGAGTAATGCAACAATTTTTTCATGCGTAAATCCAAGCTGTTGATATTGTTTGATCACCGGCAATAGATTTTTAAAAATTACGCTTTTTTTTTGCGACATTTTTTAATCCTGAGCAAATTTAGGACTAAGTCTACTACTAAAATTGCTCACAAAAAAGCATTTAATACATAAATTGCTTACTTTTATCTTCTATATTTGCTTACTTTTTGCTTTTTTGGGAATTATATGTCTTTTGTAAAATGTTAAACAAACACTAGAATTTTTAAAATGAATCACGTAAATATAGAATTATCCTATTTAAAATAGCAAGATAGAAAGGGCGGTCATCATGGGAAAACTCAGTAAATCAGACAGAGAATGGCAAAGAGAGTTATCACCTGAAGAATTCCGTATTACACGTCAAAAGGGAACTGAGCCAGCATTTACCGGTAAATACTGGAATACGAAACAAGATGGTATTTATGTATGCCGTTGCTGTGGTGAACCTTTATTTACTTCAGAAACCAAATTTGACAGTAGCTGTGGTTGGCCAAGTTTCTACAAGGCGATTAACGGTTCTGCGATTGAAGAGCATTTAGATACATCTCATGGTATGGTCAGAACAGAAATTGTTTGCCACCATTGTGATGCACACTTAGGGCATGTTTTCACTGACGGACCACAGCCTACAGGCTTGCGTTACTGTGTAAACTCCGCTTCATTAGAATTAAAAACACAAGAAAAAACCGATGAGGAAACTTATCCATGACCAACATATATCAGTTTGAAGCTGAATTGTTAGATGGAAAAAATAAACAATTTGCAGACTACGAGGGAAAGGTGCTACTGATCGTAAATACTGCGAGTAAGTGCGGTTTTACGCCACAGTTTGCCGGCTTGGAAAAGCTCTACGAGAAATATAAAGATCGTGGTCTGGAAGTGTTGGGTTTTCCTTGTAACCAGTTCGGCGGACAGGATCCGGGCAGTAATGAGCAAATTGGCGAATATTGCCAGAAGAACTATGGGGTAACCTTCCCAATGTTCTCCAAGATTGATGTGAAAGGTCCTGAGGCACATGCTATTTTTCGTTACTTGACTAATAATTCTAAAGGAATTCTGGGTAATGGTATCAAGTGGAACTTTACCAAGTTCCTGATTGGACGTGATGGCAAGGTGCTGAACCGTTTTGCCCCGACCACCAAGCCTGAAGACCTGGAAGCTGAGATCGAAAAAGCTCTATAATGAGCTTATTCCGGGCGGTCGCTGGCCGCCTGTCACGCTCTCCTCAAGTACTCCGCCATGCTGCAATCCAGAATCTTCATTCAAAGCCTGCTATTTAGTGCGTGTATAGGGCTGTTTTCATCTTCTGCTTATGCACAGGATGAAAAGACCCAGCAATTGTTAAAAAGACTGAAGCAGCCTGTTCCAGCTTATCAGCCGCCCACAGTTAAGAATGCTGTTCCGCCTCATCTACTAGCGAAGCATGGTTTTGAGGTTAGCTGGTTAAAAGCACCCTATCTCAGATTTAACGATGCGGAACTGCAACGTGCCAAGACAGCAAAAGTGAAAATGACCGTCATCGCCCATACAGGACAGATTACCGATGTTGAGATCATTCAAAGTTCTGGCGTGAGAGTGGTCGATGCCAAAATTAAAGAAGCAGTACTGGCTGCCAAGCTAGAGCCGATCAAAGGGGTAGATCGCAATCTGGTGTATAGCTTGGAGCATGAGATAGAAATAAAAAATCCACTGTAAATACAGTGGATTTTTTATTGTAAGGATAGACTTAGAGAATGGCTTTTAAGCGCTCAATCACTTGTTCACATTGTGCCAGATCCGCCACCAAAGCTAGACGTACATGGTTTTCACCTGGATTGCCTTGCTCAGTATCACGAGACAGGTAACGACCAGGAAGTACCTTGATATGTGCCTGTTCCATTAGACGTTTAGCAAATTCTTCATCATTATCAACTTTCAGCCAGTAGTAGAAACCTGCATCCGGTTTTTTCAGTGGTAGCAGATGCCCCAGTTCTTTTTGGAATAGGTCAAACTTGGCACGGTACTGTACGCGGTTTTCTTCAACATGCGTTTCATCATCCCAGGCAGCAATTGAAGCCAGTTGATGTTGAACCGGCATTGCCGCGCCGTGATAAGTACGGTATTGCAGATAAGGTTTTAACAGAGCTGCATCACCCGCAACAAAGCCTGAACGCATCCCTGGCAAGTTAGAACGTTTAGACAGTGAGTGGAACACCACGCAGTTTTTGTAGTCATCACGTCCGATTTCCGCACAGACTTCTAGTAAACCTACTGGTGCTTCATCAAACCATAATTCTGAGTAGCATTCATCTGAAGCAATCACAAAATTGTATTTATCAGAAAGTGCAATCAGCTTTTTAAACTGTTCTTTAGACAGCACGGCACCTGTTGGGTTACCCGGTGTGCAGACAAACAGTAATGCAGTTTTTTCCCAGACTTCAGCAGGCACTGTATCAAAATCACCCAGGTAATTATTTTCCTCAGTACAGTTGATGAAGTACGGTTTAGCACCTGCAAGCAGCGTTGCACCTTCATAAATCTGATAGAACGGGTTTGGCATCACCACATAGGGTGCATCTTCACGATTGATCAGAGCTTGAACAAAAGAGAAGATCGCTTCACGTGTACCTGATACAGGCAAGATATTGTTGTCTGCGCTGATGCTATTCAGTTTAAAACGGCGAGTGAGCCAGTTAGCGATACTGGTACGCAGTTCAGGCAAACCTTTAGAGTTCGGATAGGTCGACAGATGCTGGAAATTATCAATAATCGCCTGTTTCACAAACTCAGGAGCCGGATGCTTTGGTTCACCAATCGATAGGGGGATGAGTGGCATATTCGCAGGCTTGATATCCGCAAAAAGTTTATTCAACTTTTCAAATGGATAAGGATGCAATAAAGACAAGCTAGAGTTCATGAAAGAGTTACCGCGTTTTAATGTGAGTGTTGACTGTTGACCTGATGAGAGGCTTCATCCAGCGCTGCTTTTAAGGCAGCGGCAAATTCAGAAGATTCTTCAGGGTCCAACGGCATGCCATCTTTTTTGGTGACGAAGAAAATGTCTTCGGCACGTTCGCCAAGCGTGGCAATTTTGGCAGAGTGGATATCCAGACCACGCATCATAAATAATCCACCAACTTTAGCAAGCAGGCCGGGTTGGTCGAGCGTAGCGATTTCCACCATATTCTGGTTCAAAACAGGATTCAGGCTGATATCCACTGTATTTTCAATATCAAAATGACGCAGCTGGCGTGGAATACGACGCTGCATCAGACCTGGATATTTATCGGAATGGCTTAAGGCATTCTTAAGTGCATCAATGACTTTCAGTTCACGTTCCGGATCAGTCAACAGAGTGCCGAAACGGTCGAGGACGACATAGGTGTCCAGACTGAATGCTTTGGTCGCTGTAATAATTCGCGCATCCTGTACGTCCAGATCCATACGGTCCAGAACGGCTACTGTAGTAGCAAACAGGTTTGGCTTATCCTGGGTATAGATAAAGATCTGTACCGCATCTTGCGCATATTTACGATGTGGACGCATCAGCACCAGTGGTTCAGAGTTATCACCATGCTGCAAAATGGCACGGGTATGCCAGGCGATTTCATCTGGAGATTCTTTCAGGAAGTAGTCATCACCCAGTTCCTGCCAGATGGTTTCGACATCATACAAAGAGAAGTCCTGTACCAGTAGTTCGCTGGCAGCAAACTTGGTGTCTTCAATCAGCATTTGATAATCCACTGGACGACCTAGACCTGAACGGATCACATCACGTGCATGAGTATATAGCTGACGCATCAACGAGGCACGCCAGGTATTCCATAGTTTTGGATTGGTCGCATTGATATCAGCAACAGTCAAGGTATACAGATAATCCAGGTGTTCCATGTCACCCATTTGCTCGGCGAATTCTTTGACGACATCTGGATCGGAAATGTCTTTTTTCTGTGAAGTTACAGACATGATCAGGTGGTTTTGAATCAGCCATGCAACCAGATTGCATTCACGCTCGGTAAAGCCATGCGTGCGGCAGAATTCAATTGCATCAGTCGCACCGAGTTCACTATGGTCACCACCACGACCTTTGGCAATATCATGGAACAGGGCAGCCAAATAGACGATGTCCCGGCGAGCCAGACGCTGGAACACCGAACTCACCACCGGGAACTCTTTGGCGAATTCAGGTTCTTTAAAACGATTTAAGTTACGGAGCAATAATAAGGTGTGCGCATCTACGGTATAGATATGGAATAGGTCATATTGCATCAGCCCCATGATCTGACCAAAGGCTGGAATATAGTTTCCGAGCACGCCATAACGTTTCATCGCCACCAAGGTTTCATATAAACGATGTGGTGAACGGATAATTGCCATAAACAGCGCTTGATGCACAGGATTATTGCGATAGTCCTGATCAATTCGTTTTGCTGCTAGGGTTAATAGACGCAAGGTACGGGCACGGATGCCTTCAATCTCTGGACGATTTGCCAAGAGATAGAAAATTTCCAGAATCGCGCTTGGATTTTCCGAGAAAATTTTATGGTGTTGTACCGCGAGCTTGCCATCAACCAGTTTAAAGTTCTGGTTAATCTCTTCGATGTTACGTTCATAGTTGGGCAGTCGGGGGGTAATCACCGATTCATTGAAATAAGCCAATAGCATTTCATTCAGCGTCGATACCTGCTGGGCATTACGATAATAACGCTTCATGAACTGTTCAATCGGATAGTTTTGTGGCTGACCTTCTTCACGTACATAGCCAAACTTCGCAGCAATATCACGCTGATAGTCGAATAGCAGGCGGTTTTCATCACGTTTGGTAATGCGATGCAGATGATGGCGGATTTCCCACAGGAAGCTTTCAGCTTCTTCTAGAACGGCCAGTTCAAATTCAGAAATAAAACCCAGATGCACCAGGTCATAAATGCGGTTCACACGGAAATGCCGCTTGGCAATCCAGCCGATCTGGTTAATATCGCGAATACCCCCCGGCGCATTTTTAATATCCGGTTCGAGATTACTTTCAGTATTGTTATGTTGAGCATAGCGTTTTTGCTGCTCTTCCATTTTGGCATCAAAAAAGGTCTTATCGGTCCAGGACTGGGACACAATACGACGTGGCCATTTTGCCAGATTTTCATTACCAGTAATCAGGCGGGCTTCGATCAGGGTAGTTGCTACAGTCAGGTCACTGCTGGCCTGATTGACACATTCACTGATGGTACGGACGCTGATGCCCGGCTTGAAATTACCGACATCCCACAAGGATGAAATAAAGGTGGAAATCAGTTGTTCCTGTTCAGAAGTAATTTCATCTTCTGACAGAATCATGATATCGACATCAGAATAAGGCAGCATTTCGCGGCGGCCGTAGCCACCGACAGCAAATAGCCCCAGATCAGTCTGATCAAGTTCTGCATGCTTCCACAGGAATTGTAGTGCTTCATCGATCAGATTAGATCGGGTCAGGATAATGTCACGGATCGGTTCGCCATTTTCAAAACTTTCCTGCAACTGATGCTCAACATCACTTCGCCATTCATTAATGGCTTTAATGTCATGGTTACTTTTAGTGTAATTCAGCAATGGCAGGGTATTGATCATGAACAGTCGTCCGTTTGGTATTTCAGCTTAGTTTTGGTTGACACTGACTTGTTGAGCCACCTGTTGTGCAAGTTCACGTGCCTGATCTGTTGTTTCAGCACGTGCAGTTGCCACACCCATACGACGTCGTTTGAAGCCTTCAGGCTTGCCAAACAGGCGCAAGTCTGTGTTGCCGTCTGCTAAAGCAAGATCCAGGCCAGAATAAGAAAGATTCTGATCATCTACACCCGCATAAATCACAGCACTGGCTGCAACGCTATGACGAGTGGTATTCACCGGAAGACCCAGAATTGCACGTGCATGCAACTCAAATTCACTTTGGAACTGAGAAGCCAAAGTGACTAAACCAGTGTCGTGTGGACGAGGTGATACTTCACTAAACCATACTTTGTCGCCTTTGACAAAGAGTTCTACCCCAAAAATACCGCAACCACCGAGTGCAACGGTTACTTTATTGGCAATTCGCTTGGCTTCTTCCAATGCAACAGGTGTCATTGGTTGTGGCTGCCAGCTTTCTACATAGTCACCTGAGTCCTGACGATGTCCGATAGGATCACAGTAAGAGGTTTCGATTTCACCTGTTTTTGGGTTTTTGGCACGAACCGTGAGCAGGGTGATTTCAAAATCAAAATCAATCTGTGATTCAACAATGACTGTGCCTTGATTTACACGACCGCCAGTTTGGGCATATTCCCAAGCAGCATCAACTTCATCAAAGCTTTTGACACGGGATTGACCTTTACCTGAAGATGACATCACTGGCTTCACAAAGTTTGGATAACCAATATCATCACAAGCGGCACGGAAAGACTCTAAAGTATCGGCAAAGCGATAAGCAGACGTTGGCAGACCTAGTTCTTCAGCCGCTAAGCGACGGATGCCTTCACGGTTCATAGTCAGATTGACTGCTTTAGCCGAAGGAATCACAGTCGCAATATTCTGTTCCTCAATCTCAACCAGCACCTGGGTGGCAATTGCTTCGATTTCCGGAACAATCAGGTTTGGTTTCACCTGATCAATCAGTTTACGTAGTTCTTCAGGATCCGCCATATTCAGGGTGTGTGATTGATGGGCAACTTGCATTGCTGGTGCATGGTCATAACGGTCAGCAGCGTGAACCTCAACACCCAACCGTTGCAGGGAAATTACCACTTCCTTACCCAGTTCACCTGAACCCAGTAATAAGACTTTGAAGGCAGAAGCCTGTAGTGGGGTACCAATCGTCACGCTCATGTAAATCATCCATGCTTGATTTTATGGGCTTTTAGCATAGCAGAACTCTTTGCAGAGATAAGCCAAGTTTCATACAAAATTGTGATATTGACCAACAGTTTTATTTATAAAGTTCGTGAAATTTATATTAAGAAATCAGGCTGATATTTTCACTGGATGAGTTTGAGGATTTAAATGATAAATACGGCTTTGCGGATTCAATTTTTCCATTTTCAGAATCTGCTCCGGACTTAGATCCAGCAAGCGCAGAAGTTTCATGGTGTGATAGCGTTGCCAGTAAAGATATGGAGCGACAAAAGGGATGATGAAACCAACAGTAAATAATCCGAGTCCCATTAGACAGAGCATTAAAGCATCCAGCATTACTTTACCCAACTGAAAATGGCCGACAGAAAATGCTGCAAGGGAAAAGAAGAACGTTAGTAGGGCAAATACAAAGCCAAATAGTTGTAGTGCATTCGGTAATACTCGGTGTTTTAAACTCCAGAAACCAAAGATTAAATTCTGTGGATGCAGATGCACAATGTTTTGGGTTTGATTGAACATCGCAATTATTTTATTTTGGCCATTTTTCTGGATGTAGATAATGCGAACCTGATCTGCTGGTTCAGCATGTACTTCAATAAAATGACCGCTAAAATTCTGAGCATGAATAAAACATTCAAAATAACAGGCAGGAAAGCTGAATCGGGAATATAGCAATGGTTCATTCTGTCGCTGATGAATAAAGATTTTTCCTTCAATAAGCTGCTTTGGCTCAAACATGCCCATTTCCTTATTTTCTTATTGTCATTAAAAAAGGCTTATACCTGAATGTAGCATAAGCCTTTATTTATTTTAATTTAAGTTTTAGAAATGAATCGGCAGATAGGTATAGATCAAGCCATAGGTTAGGGCAGCTGTTAAAGTTGCCATCACAATGCGCTTAAACTTGAAATAAAGTACTGTGAGTACAATAAAACCAACCAGCATCGCTACACTTTTATCTGGCGTTTCTAGCAAAGGCGGCAGTGTCGCCACCACCAGCATTGAACTGATCGCTGCAATGCCAATTGCACCTAAGGCAATTTTCAGCCACAACGCACCACGTTTTTGTGAACCTTGCTGCAACTTCTGGATCACAAAGAAAGGACCAAAGCGGGAAGCAAAATTGGCAATCCCGACAATAATACCGACCAGAATAATCTCTAAATTCATAGTTCTTCTCCGATATGCTCAGGATCGGGACGTTTCAGTACATAGTGCTTGAACAGGCCTGCCAAAATACCGGAACTGATGCCGATAAAGATTGCAGCAGACAGATCAATCATGTAACAGGCAATCACTGAAACCACAATCGTTACAGCAACCACAAAAGTATGTTTCTTCTCAAACGCTGCCAGCAGAAAACTTAGGAACAGGGCCGGTAACAGGAAGTCCAGAGCTGCCTGTAGAAATTGCGGTAAGTTGCTGACCTGATCTGCGAATAATCCACCTAAGAATGACCCTGTTGCCCAAGACAGCCAGCTAAAAAAACTCAGCCCCAACATCCAGGATTCAGACCATTCCTGACGACGCTGGGACAGTTTGATCATGCCTGAGGCAAACACTTCATCGGTCAGGCCCCAAGCCCAGACGGCAGTTTTCTTCAGATTGAGCCGGTCTTGAATTAAATTCTGTAGGGCAGGACCATAAAGCAGATGTCGGATATCTAGCGCAATAACGGTTAAGGCGGTCATCCAGATGGAAGTGCCACTACCTAAGAGTGCAACAACTAGAAATTGACTGGCACCAGCATACATGGAGCAGGACAGGAACAGGGCTTCCCAGGCAGTAAAGCCAAACTGGGTCGCAGAAACCCCAAAGGCAAAAGAAACGGGCAAATAGGTAAAAATAATCGCCTGGCTGTCTTTGGCACCTTGCCAAAAACTGGCAGGTTTTACAGCGTGTTGATTCAGTTCGGACACAGCACACCTTGGAGGGAGAGTTGAACAAGGGGTCAAATGGTAATTGAGTATTGTACGTGAATTTAATAGCATAGTGCCGAATTGTTTAAGATGGCGAGCCTGATAATGTTAATGTTCAAGACACGTTACATACTGAGTGTTGCTTTAGTTAGCACAGCATTGTTGTTACAGGCATGTGGAAATGAAGGTGCGGGGAATCCAGCACCGGAAATTAAACCGGCTCCGAAACTGAGCAATGATGCGACTACTTATGCCCATGAAGCTTGGACATTTATGAATGAAGTAGATCCACTAGTCTACAATAAACAACTTGATCAGATTGAAAAACGCGTCCGTCAGCCTGCGCGTAAGTTGAGTACGGATTGGCGCATTAATGTGAAAATGACGGATTCCGTGACTGAAGGTAAATATGCATTATGCCGTAAAGCATTGACCAGTCTAGAAATCTGGGCACGTACCACGCTTGAAGATGGCAATGGTCTGGCACAAAAGCAGGCCGACTACGAGCGTGACAAAAAGCAGTGTGAAGGCGCCATTGCCCATCCACAACTGGGTAATACTGACCCGAAACAGGTGGGTGTGGCAAGCTAGCCCATATTTTGAAAGTATCAACTTAAGGCTGGGTCATGTACTCAGCCTTATTTATTTCTACGCCTAAAATTAATGCAATGGAACACCAGTTAATTGATGCAATCGTTGTACATCCAGAATTTCAATTTGCTTAAAAGCCGTTTTCAGGATATTCATTTTTTCCAGTTGTTGCAGTTCCTGATTGATGGTCTGGCGAGAACACATCAGCATTTGTGACAACTGTTCCTGAGAGAGCTGAATGGTACGGTTTTCGATAACCAGATGATTGCCATAACCCTGCAAGATAAACAGTAAACGTTGGGCTAGTCGTTGCTGCAAGGTCTGGGTTTGAATGGAAAATAATTCCAGAAAAACATAACGTAATTTCTGACTCATCAGTTGAGAGATGTGAAACCAGAATGTAGGGTGTTCAGTGACTAGTTTATAAATAAATTGCGCGGGGATATGTAAGAGTAGGGATCTCTTGCACGCAATAGCATGATGGGAACGCGGCTGCTCATCGACCAGTGAAATTTCACCGAACCAGACAATAGGTTCCACAATTGCTGAAACTGCTTCCTTGCCCTCAATATTGGTAGAACCTAGACCAATTGCCCCTTCTAATACAGCATAAATCCCATCAAACAAATCACCTGAATAGAACACGGCTTGGTCTTTATCGACGGAGAAGATAACGGCATGTTCCAGCAGGACGTTCTGGAAATGAGAAGGTAATTTTGAGAACCAGACATTCTTTTCTAATTCAACAAGATATTTTTCTTCCACTGGTTTTATTGCTCCATGCTTTATCAGTTGTCGTCCAGCTGACAACTTATCTTTTATTGTTGCGCTATAGTCCAATTCTATGGCCAGTCAAGGAAGAATAATATGACCAGAGTAGAACGACTATTAAGCCAATATGCAGCTTATCATTTAGACCGTAAGAATGTCATGACACATTTTATTGGGGTCCCACTCATTGTCTTTTCCATTATCTGTTTGACTGCGCGTGTATCCCTGATGATGTCTGGCTTTGAGGTGACTTTAGCCTTAGGACTTCTAATTGTTTCAATTCTTTATTATTTAAGTATTGACGTATTTTTTGCATTGATCATGGCTTTTATTTTTATGTTTGCCTACCCATATGCCTATAACGTGGCACAGTGGGATACTGGAACCTGGCTAAGTACCAGCGTTGGAATCTTTGTCATAGGGTGGGGTTTCCAGTTTGTGGGACATTTCTATGAAAAGAAAAAACCAGCATTTATGGATGATCTAATTGGGCTGGCAATTGGACCTTTATTTGTCCTGGCAGAACTAATTTTCCTGTTGGGCTTTCGCAAAGAACTAGAAGCGAAGATGTTACTCGAAGCACGTAAACAACGCTTGCTAATGGAACAGAATACACAATATGCGGAAGTTACAGCAGATTAATCTTTTTTAAAATATATAGAAAAGCCCCGATTATTCGGAGCTTTTTTTGATTTCAACTTATACGTTGAAACGGAAGTGTAGAACGTCGCCGTCCTGAACGATGTAAGTTTTACCTTCTAGACGCCATTTACCTGCTTCTTTAGCACCGGCTTCGCCGTTGTACTGTACGAAGTCATCGTAAGCAATACATTCTGCACGGATAAAGCCTTTTTCGAAGTCAGTGTGAATTACACCAGCCGCTTGAGGTGCTGTTGCGCCCACTTTAACAGTCCATGCACGAACTTCTTGTACACCGGCAGTAAAGTAAGTTTGCAGACCTAACAGTGAGTATCCTGCACGGATCACCACGTTCAGACCTGGTTCTTCCATACCCATTGCTTCTAGGAATTCAGCGCGGTCTTCATCTTCAAGCAATGAAATTTCAGCTTCGATCTGGTTACAAAGTGGAACAACGATTGCATTTTCAGTTGCCGCCAGTTCACGTACTGCATCAAGATGTGGGTTATTTTCAAAACCATCTTCCGCTACGTTGGCGATGTACATAGTTGGTTTTAAAGTTAATAAACCAAAACCACGAACCAGTTTACGTTCGTCATCATCAAGATCAGCTGCACGAGCAGGTTTGCCTTCGTCTAAAAGAGGAAGAATTTTATCCAGAACTGCTTTGGTTGCGATTGCTTCTTTATCGCCACCTTTTGCGGACTTCGCCAGACGAGTTACTGCTTTAGTGACAGTTTCCAAATCAGCAAGTGCAAGTTCAGTGTTGATGGTTGCGATATCATCAAGTGGGTCAATTTTACCATTGACGTGAATCACGTTTTCATCTTCGAAACAACGTACTACATGAGCAATTGCATCCGTTTCACGGATGTTTGCTAGGAACTGGTTGCCCAGACCTTCACCTTTAGATGCACCAGCCACTAGACCAGCAATATCTACGAATTCCATAGTTGTCGGAATCACGCGTTGTGGTTTTACGATTTCAGCCAGTTTGTCCAGGCGTGGATCTGGTACAGGCACAATACCGGTGTTTGGTTCAATCGTACAGAATGGGAAGTTTTCCGCAGCAATTGCAGCTTTAGTTAATGCATTGAAAAGCGTAGATTTACCAACGTTAGGCAGGCCTACAATACCACAATTAAAACCCATGAAATAACTCACAAAGCGTTATATAAAAATTGCCAGTGATTTTACATGAAAGCGGAGATAAAGTCAGTGGATATAAAAGGGCATTATTGCAATCAAATCCATAGGTGATATGTATTGCATATACCTTATTCATTGAATTCAATATTTGAAATGATCTAAAAGATAGAACATTTCCTTATCCGATTATCTGTATCGTGAAAATGATAGAAAAGCCGATTGTTTTTGTCGGATTGAATCACTAAAGTATTCATTATCATAAGGTCTGATTCAGACCATTCAGTCACGCTCAACAGGAGTATGCATGCGCACCTTATACCAGTTTCCTTTATCACATTTTTGTGAAAAAGCACGTTGGATGCTTGATCATAAAGAACTGGAATATGTCGCACAAAACTTAATGCCGGGTGCTCATCGTGCTTTTGCTCGCCTCAAGACTGGACAAAATCGTCTGCCGATTCTGCGTGATAGGGAAAAGTGGATTGCAGATTCGACGCAAATTGCACTATATCTGGATGAAAATTATCCTGAACATCGTTTACTGCCAGCAGAAGGGCGTTTACGCGAGAAAGTGTTGGAAATTGATGGAATGACTCAAGAACTGGGACGTCATGTTCGTCGCTGGATGTTGGCCCAAGCTTTATCCTATGATCATGAATCGATGGAGATCCTGATTGGTGAAAAAGGCTATCTGCGCCAGTTCGAAAAATTCTCCAAGCCTTTGCTCAAAACCATTCTCAGTAAAGGTTATGCCTTGACTGAAGATACACTTGCTCAGTCGCGAGAATATATTAAAGAAACCGTTGAACAACTGAATCAGATATTAACCGAGAATAACGGTGCTTATATTGCTGGTTCACGTTTTAGTCTGGCGGATATTGCAGTCTGTTCGATGTTGGCACCTTTGCTCGCGATTCCGGGTACACCGTGGGAGCGGGACAGTTTTGAATCTATGTCAGATGAATATCGGGATTATCAAACCTATCTGTCTGAATTGCCTTTAGGTCAATATATTAACGATATCTATCGTCATGAACGCAATGCTCGTGTCGATTGGCGCGGTGTATAAGTCAAAATGTGAAATAAAAAAACGCGCTTGAAGCGCGTTTTTTTATGAGATTAAGGTCACCCCCAAGGATTAGTATGATCAACATCACTCTGTTTGTTGAAGCTACTGAAGAGTGAGCTAAAGTCAAACTTCGGTAATGAACTACCGCTCGAGATGTTGGAAATTTTATCTTTAATGCTTGGAATGATTTCAGTAATACTGATATTCGAACTAGTATTGGTATTGCCAATACCAGAAATCAATTCACTCACATCAGGCAACTGTAGAGTCGAGTTTTCACCGATTAAATTGCCAAGACTATCTGTAAATGCATCCAGACCTAGACCATCTCCCAAGCTAGGTACGCCAGAACCGAGTGATCCGAGCAAGTCACCAATTTCAGGTAATTGAACACCATCCAGAATATCTGAGAATTGACCTTCACTATCAATAAGGGCAATAATTGGTTTCAATGCGGTAATCACATTGTTGATGTCACCGGATAAATTAAGCAGTGATGGGCTGCTGACAAAATCGAGTACCACTTGAACGCCATTCAGGACATCGTAAAGCGTATTTACGATTTCTGCTTGATCAGTATCAAGAACATCACTATTCGCTAACAGATTCAACAGTGGATTCACACCTTTTAGTACATCCGCGATGGTTTCAGGAATATTACCTGAACCAGCAGAACTGATTGCAGATACTAATGTCGTGACACTACCTACAACTGTTGGTAAAACCTGAGTGAGTTGTGCCATATCAATGGATGAATTGCCTGTATCGATAGAGGCAAGCAGCGACATCAGACTTTGCGTTACCGTTTGCGCAATTGTGCCTGCATCGATACTGCCTGAATTACTGATTAGGCCACTGAGTAAATTGGTAATTGCACTGATATCAAGATCACTTGTTGCATTGCTCATTAAGTCAGTTGCTAGCAAATTAACAGAGTTAGTATCTAAGGCACCCGTAGAGCCACTGATCAAGCCGCTCACCAAGTCAATAATTGCGCCAATGTCGAGATCGCTACCGGCATTACCACCAATGAGACCACCTACAAGGTTGGCAATTTGACCGATATCCACGCCATTGAGACCGCCAGAACCACCAATTAAGCCACCAACTAATTCAGCAATTTGAGCGATATCGATATCTCCATTACCGCCAATCAGATTGCCTACTAAACCTGCGATTGCACCAATATCAACACCACCGAGACCGCTAGATCCACCGATTAGACCGCCAACCAGTTGAGCAATTTGAGCGATATCAATATCACCGTTACCACCAATCAGGTTGCCGACCAAACCTGCGATTGCACCAATATCAATGCCATCAAGACCACCAGAGCCGCCAATTAAACCGCCAACCAGTTGAGCAATTTGTGCGATATCAATATCACCACCTTGGATCAAGCCACCAACTAATCCTGCGATTGCGCCAATATTAACACCACCGAGACCGCTAGAACCACCGATTAAGCCACCGACCAATTGTGCGATCTGAGCGATATCGATGTCGCCATTACCGCTAATCAAGTTACCAACTAATCCTGCGATTGCACCAATATCAACACCACCGAGACCGCCAGAGCCGCCGATTAAACCGCCAACGAGCTGAGCGATTTGAGCGATATCAATATCACCGCCTTGAATCAGACTACCAACAACGCCAGCAATTGCACTGATATCAACACCATCGAGACCACCAGAACCACCGATCAGGCCGCCAATGAGTTGTGTAATTTGTGTGAGATCAATGTCACCACTTTGCAGAAGGTTGCCGGCCAGATCAGCAATTTTTCCGAGATCTAAATTACCTGAGCTGCCACCAATTAATCCACTGACCAATTTGATCACGGCATTTAAATCTAGGTTTGATGTATTGCCACCCATTAAACCGCCAAGCAGATTACTGATCGAACCTAGATCAAAACTGCCACCATTAGCTTTCGTCAGTTGGCTAATTAAACTATTGATATCGAGTTTAGACGCATTTGAACCGGTGAATTGGGTAATTAAATCCGTGAGGGAGCTGGAAGTTAAACTTTTACCTGAAAGTAAGCTAGTTAAGAGGGAATCGAGGGAAGGCGTAGAGGGGGTAGAACCTGTAATAGATCCAATGATGCCAGAAAGACTGCCACTCAATAAACCGCTAAGTAAATTCGTGTTTTGTGTCTCTGTCGTGAGCACTGGACTGAGTTTACTTTTAATTGAACTAAGAAGACTGAAAGCCATAACCATTCCTTGCGTTTTTTATCTTGTTTTGATTATTTTGTTTTTAAATAAACGCTCAATTTTTATTCAATTTTTATACAAGTGTAAATTCAAGTATGAATAATCACATTTCGAAAACAGTATGATTAGACGGACTATGGTTTTGGAAAAATTAATTCATTATAAATAATAAGGATTTGTTAAATATTTACGTTTATCTAAAATGTAGTTTATTCGACGAATGACCATCAAGCTGACTTAAAGCCTTGTAAATCCTTATCTGGTATTATTTTTCAATTAACTAGTAATTTATGAAAAAAATATCAATACTATGCGTAGAATAATTATGTATTTTAATAAAGCGGCCAGAGATTAAAGATGGAATTAGATCGTTTTGATAAGCATATTCTTGAAATTTTGACCCATGAAGATGTCAATCTGAATGAACTCTCTGAACGGGTAAATCTTTCAGTCAGTTCGGTCCATCGCCGTATTAAGCAATTGATTGATCATAATATTATTAGCGGCTTGAAAAGAGAAATTAATTATCAAAAGCTAGGTTTTAGTCTGCATGTGTTGTTACAGGTATCTTTGAGCAAGCATGACAGTGATACTTTTGCCAAATTTCTGGGCGAGCTGGAAAGTATTCCTGAAGTGATTAATGCTTTTCTGGTGACAGGGCAGTCGGCAGATTTTATTGTAGAAGTGGTTGCACGTGATATGGAAAACTATAGTGAGATCTTGCTCAACAAGATTGGTAAAATTGAACATGTGGTCGCACTGCACTCTAGTTTCGTAATTAAAGAATATAATGTTTTTAACTGTAGCGGCTTACTCAATAAAGTTTAATGGATAGGGCGTAGCATCACCTAAACATTTAGCCTGTATGGGTAAGTGGATGTATTGAAATCAGATACAAGATCCTCCAATAAGTTAGATAGAAATAAAAAAACGCACCCGAAGGTGCGTTTTTGTCTTTATGAAGATTAAGCGTCTAGCTGAGCCAGTACTTCGTCAGAGAATTCAACATTGGTATAAACGTTTTGAACATCATCAAGATCTTCAAGCATATCAATCATTTTCATGATTTTTTTCGCTTGATCGATGTCAGTGATTTCAGCTTTAGTAGAAGGGCTCATGACAACTTCAGCATTATCAGATTTTAGACCTGCAGCAGTTAAAGCATCTTGAACTGTACCGAAGCTTTCTGGAGTCGTAATTACCAGAATTTCATCTTCATCAACTTCAATATCTTCAGCGCCAGCTTCCAGTGCAACTTCCATGATTTGATCTTCTAAAGACACATCTTCAAAAGTGATCTCACCACGTTTAGTGAACAGGAAGGCAACTGAACCGTTGGTACCTAAGTTGCCATCAGTTTTAGAGAAGCAGTGACGTACGTCAGGTACAGTACGGTTCAGGTTGTCTGTCATTGTTTCTACAATAACCGCAACACCACCTACGCCATAACCTTCATAGGTTACTTCTTTAAGATCGTCGTTATCTTCGCCGCCTGCACCACGTTGAATCGCACGGTTGATCACATCACGTGTCATGTTTACAGACAATGCTTTTTCGACAACAGCACGTAAACGTGGGTTGCTACCCGCATCTGGACCGCCGAGTTTTGCAGCAGTGGTTAATTCACGAATATATTTGGTAAAAAGTTTACCGCGGCTAGCATCTTGTTTTGCTTTACGATGCTTAATATTGGCCCACTTGGAATGACCCGCCATGCGAAATATGCTCCTTGTAGATTGGCTGTATGCCTATCGAATTGGGCAAATTCTACCATAAGGGCTTTTTTTAAAAAAAGAGCTTGGTTTTTAGATTTAACGATAATGACAAAAAATAGACGGACTGAGGAATCTAATTGAGCATCTAAAGGCAATAATTTAGCTTAAATATAGAAAATGATGATTTTTTAATAGATAGTAATAATGAGAGGAAAAAGTGAGATGTCATGTCATGCATAACATCTCATAGATATAAATTATTTCTTTTCAGGGATCACAATATCCAAACCAACATTGTCTTTATATAGCTGTTTAATTAAAGCCAAGTCATGTTCAAGGTCTGTTGGATAGATTTTTCCGAAAATACCGCCCTGTTTGGTTTTAGAGTTTGCATACAGTAAAACAATTGGTACATTCGCCGCTTTGGCAATATGCCAGAAACCGGTACGAATTGGTCGACGTTCTTCACCATTTTTGGCACGGGTCGCTTCAGGTGCAATCACCAGATTGAATTTTTCATTACTCTGAAAAAGTTCAACCATCTGGCTCACAATATCCTTGCTAGATTTGCGATCTACCGGAATACCACCAATGCTTTCTAACAATGGCTTAAATGGGCCCTTAAACAATTCTTTTTTAATCAGGGTATGAATTTTGATGTCGTACATTTGAAATAAAGCCAGAGAAAGCACGGCATCCATCATTGAAGTATGTTCGAAACCAACAATCACTTGCTTGTCTTCAAGTACATTTGGTTCAACGTGATACTGCCAGCCTGCAAGTTTAAACGCAGATTCGCCAATGAATTTCTTAAACATAGGGGAAGGAGTGTATGAAAAAACACATAATTTGTGCTTGTTCTTGCATCTCGTCAAGTAGAATTGCTTTAAAAGCCTTAAATACGTTCAGAAGCAAGTAAATAAATATATGTACTAAGGGATAATTAAGACCTAAAAGCAATAACTGATTTAAATTTAATCAACAGAATGTCTTATAAGAGATAAAAAAACTCTTAAAAATGCTAAAAAATGACTGTTCAGCACAAAAAATACTTATTAGACTTTTGTCGAAGCCGAAGGATATGTTTTGGCTTCAAGACACTTCCGATCATGTTTGCTAGAGATGATAAAGAATGACTTACTTAACGGCTTTGGTACTCTCATTGTTCATTTTTGCACTCATTGTTGTATGGTCTTTAATCGAAATTTATATGGATATACGCAAAGAAGAAAATTTGGAGCGCAAAGCTTAAGCTTTTAAATAATTAGATAGCTGAATTGATCTTAATATAGAAATTAATTCAGCCATTAAAATTGTCTGAATATTTAGATGTAAAAAGTATAAAAATATAGTCGAAACTTGATTTTCAAATATGCCCTTAACCCTCCTTTATTTTTAAAAGAAATGGAAATATTTCTTTTAAAGGATCATAAGGCTACTCCTAAAGTATTAGAAATTTCCTTGAAGATTTTTGTCCAGATTTATAATTGTCGATGAAGTGTGCAAGCAGGCACGAAAAGGCTTGTCTTTTAAAAAAATCTTAGCTAGTATTCTTGTCGCCTAAACCTATTGATAAATAAGGTTTTCGGCATATAGGGCCTATAGCTCAGTTGGTTAGAGCAGCGGACTCATAATCCGTTGGTCGACAGTTCAAGTCTGTCTGGGCCCACCATATTTTATAATCATATACACTCATATGAAATCTAAACCCTTAATTCTTAACGGATTAAGGGTTTTTTTATACTTAAAATAATCTTATATACACTCATACAGGAACTGCTCGTTTGTATCCTTGTTTGTATCCTAAATTTAAAATATAACTCAGGATACAAATTTTAAATAAATGTTAGGTAAATAAAGCGTTATGAGCAGAAATAAACTTTTATCTGATGTGGCATATGCTGCTTTAAAAGCAAAAGATAAAGAATATCGAAAGGCAGATATTTCGGGACTTTATATGAAAGTTCAAACTTCAGGTAAGAAGTCATGGCAACTTCGTTTGAAGAATAATGAAGGCAAATGGACATGGGTAGGTTTAGGTTCTTATCCAGAGGTCTCAGTTAAAATTGCTCGTTCACAAGCATTAAAATATCAGTCGGGTGAACTTCAAATTGTTACTCGTGCAGAACGTTTAAAACAAGCTTTATGTGATGAAAGTGAGTTGTTCGAAAACTTAATGCGGGATTGGATTGATACTAAGAAAAATACATGGGATCCAGCAACATTTAAGAAAGAGGTTCAATCTATTGAAAAGCATCTTCTGCCCGTTTTTGGTCAACGTAAATATAAAGATATTACTTCTGGAGAATGGCTTGAATTTTTCCAAACAAAACAACGTGAAGAAAAAATTCTTAATCGAATTGAAAAATTAATCTCATACTGCCGTAACGCATATGACCTTGCCCTGTTCAAAGATAAAGCACACCATAATCCACTTGTGGGAATTGGTAAGTTTTTAGATAAAGATAAATCTGAGCCTATGAAGCATGTCAAAAAGCATGAGCTACCTGAAATGCTTCAAAAAATAAGAAATTATTCTTCAGAGCAAATTAGTATCGCTTTAGAGTTATTGATCCTAATGTTCCCGAGACCTGGAGAATTAAGACAAGCTAAATGGGAACATTTTGACTTTGAAGAACGTGTTTGGATCAGACCAGGTGCAATGATGAAAATGGGTATAGAACATGGTATTCCGCTTTCTAATCAATCAATTAATTTATTGAAAAGGCTTAAGGCGATCTCAAATCGAGAGAGTGAGTACCTTTTTCCAGCACGTGACAGTGTGAACAAAACAATATCAAATTTAACTTTTAATGTGGCATTAAATCGACTTGGATATAGAGGTAAGCAAAATCCACATGGTTACCGCCATATCGCTTCAACGGAACTGAACGATCTTTATAGTGATAAAGCGCAAGTAATAGAATCAGCGTTATCTCACTTAAAGGCTGGAGTAAAGGGAGCATACGACAAGGGTGCTCACCTAAGGGAGCGGTATGAAATTATGCAAAATTGGGCAGATCAAATAGATCAACTTTGTGGACCGAGAGTGTTTCCTAAGGTTCATGCAAGCTAATTTTTGAGCAGTTTTTTTACTATTTTTCCATTTTTTTAACGTACAACAGGCCTTTTTTTTGAAGCATGCTAGTTTTGAAATTATCTATTAATCATTAGGGATAGAGATGATTTCAAATACTGCATTTGACATTGTTGTAAATGGTATCGTGTTAAAGCCTCTCAGATTAAAAAAGAAAGAAGTATGTGACTATCTGAAATTTTCAGTAGAGCAGTTAAGAAAAGTTTCGATGAATGATGAAAGCTTTCCAAGACCAATCAAAACTGGTAGTACACGACAATCTGGTGTTTATTATGATTTTAACGAGATCATGTTTTGGAAAGAGAAAAATTTATAATTAGTAAATTTTATCAAATAGGTCCTACAGGGCCTATTTTCTTATATAAAGATCTGGGACGTACTTTGAGTAGTTAATAATTAAACGAAAATGGTTTATTTTTTCCTTTTTTTAACGTCACGCAGGGATATTTTAGAGTTGATGCTAGATTAAATCTTTCAACAGATTTCAATTTAAGCAGGTTTAATAGTATCAATGAGTTCATGTAAAACGCATACTAAGTCTAAGGAGATTTGTCAGTTTTTGAATAAGAAAACAGTTTGTAAGCTCCTTAGAATTTCGATTAATGAGCTTCGAGAACAAGAATTAAATGATAATCTTTTTCCACGAGGAATCAAAAGTGGAACGAGCAAGCAGTGTGGAGTTAAGTATCGTTACGATGAGATTATTAATTGGCATTTAAGAAAGTTGGAGCAGCGTTGAATAATATCAAAGCTCACTGTTAAGTGGGCTTTGTAGCATAAGGCTTGTTGTTAACTCTAATTTGAATGCTTTGAGTTATCGTCATTTCAATATCTTTTATTGCATTCTGGGTTGCAAAATCGAGGGTCCCTGCTTCTCTCATAAATTCTAAATAAATCTCATCATTAGTTGAATATACTAAAGCATCATTACAACTAGCCTCAAAAAATCTATCTTCAATAGAAATATCCGAGGTGCTTAAATCACGGATAAAAAAAGTTGAACCAACTAATAGTACCTTGCTGATGATTAAAGCTGTCATGCAGAAAGTAGATAAGTTATACCAAGAAGGGACTCAATATAAGAAATGCGGAGTGATCTTAACCTGTATAGAGCTGAAATCATTTCATATACCAGATTTGCTAGCAGATATTGAGGTGATAGAAAGGTATGATTCTCTACAGAGTATGATTGAAGAAGTGAAGTCTAAATTTGGCGATCGCAAATTAGGGATTGGATCAGCTAACTTGCCTAGCCGAGACTGGATAATGACCCGAAATAATATAACCCAAAACTACTTCTCAAGAGATGGTCTATTAGAAATTACCAAATAAACCATATTTGGTACTGCTATTCACTGAAATGCTCAGGAATATCGGTTTTAAGCGCCGTATTACTTACACGCAGCGGCTTTTAAAGCAACAAAGTTACATAATTCAAAGTTACTTTTCCATCGGTGTTTTACCTTTAAAAGCTGAATGCGGTCTCATCGAGTTATAGTAATGTTGCCATTCGCCTAGCTTGTCTTGGATATCATCAGATTTTTGAACACTACCAAATAGTTGCCATTAAATAATATTTTGATAATTAATCAGTTCTTATAGGGAATATATCCTAGGTTTTTAGTCATATTGTATTTTTTTAGATATCTCTTTGATCAAGGCTTTTTAAAGGTTGAAACTTGAGCCTATGAGTTTTAATTTTCTCTATTGGATTCTCATAAATGACATTCCTTTCCACAGTAACTTCAAATGCGTTTCATAGAGAGATGCTCAGTTGTTAAAAGTTTATGCTGTTTAAGAATCACGACTGATGATCTCTTCACTATCTTCAGTTGTGATATTTGCGATATAGGATAAATTAAAATAAAGCATTCACTTGGTGCAAAATGGTGAAAGATTTTTGAGCGTGCTTCTATTTTTTGCATAATGGTAGGGCGAAATAAAATTTAAGCAATGCATCAAAAAAAAGCATAAAAAATAATTTAAAAAAATAATAGAATAAAAAACTAATATTTTGAATAAAATAAAATCCATTAATATTTTTTAAATAATTTTAAGTTATTGTATTTAAAAAAATAAAAATATTTATGATAATTTTTGGTGCCATTTTTTCTAACTCGTGCACTATTATTTTCGTCATAAAAAATAGTTGACATTTCAATCAAATAAATTAGTTTATTGTTTAATAAATCCACAATTTAAAAAACTTTTGGTGGGATATGAACAATATTTTTTTTGAAAAAATACAGTCAAAAAATAGTGGTCTGAAAGCCGCTATCAAAGATTCAATTGATATATCGGGGTACAAAACTGTTGCGGGTAGTCGAGCTTTATTAAATACAGAGCCTGCTATAAAAAATGCTGAGATTGTCGATCTACTTGAACAGCATCAGTGTCAAATTGTGGGTAAAACCAATCTTCATGAGTTGGCATTTGGTATTACGGGGATCAATCAATTTACCGGTACAGCAATCAACTCTAAATATCCAGAATTAATACCAGGCGGTTCATCAAGTGGTTCAGCGGCTGCCGTTGCAGCAGGACTTGTTGATTTTTCAATCGGAACTGATACAGGCGGATCAATTCGTATGCCGGCAGCATGTTGCGGTGTATATGGATTGAAACCAACCTTTGGCCGTGTGAGCCGCGTCGGTGTTTTGCCAATGGATACGACTTTGGATTGTGTGGGACCTTTTGCCAATTCACTCGACATGATTGTTGAAGCAATGGCGATTATTTGCCCGAACTTTAATAAATCATTAGCTAAGCAACGTATGGAGCCAAGACTTGCTGTCTTGGCTGTGGATGCTGATGCTGAAGTACAAAATACGATCCGATATTATCTTGAACAAAAAGAGATCATAGATCTGCCAGTTGTTGAATCTTCTTTATTTGATCAAGCCTATCACGCTGGCATGCAAATCATTAATGCTGAAACTTGGCAAGCTTATGGTGTGCTTACCGAAACTGGCCTGGTGGCCGAAGATGTCAATGTTCGCTTATTAAAGGCTGCATCAACTTCAGAAAAAGATGTAGCACAAGCAAATGAAATTCGTACCCAATTTACTCAAGAAATTGAGGCATTGCTAGATCAGTACGATGCGCTGTTGTTGCCTACATTACCGCAAGTTCCACCTTTACTAAAAGATGCAGCAAATACCGCAGCTTTTTTAAATATGACCGCTTTAATTCGACCTTTTAACTTGTCTGGTCATCCTGCAATCAGTATCCCGTTAGAGAGCGATACAGGCTTACCAGTAGGGTTGCAAATAATCACTAAACATAATGATGACGAAAAATTATGTGCAATAGCTCAATACATTGTGAATAAAAAATCGTCCCCAAAAGAGGAGTTGGATAAATGAGTGGTTTATCTCGCATGAGTATCAATACCCAAGTAAATAGCGATATCAATTTGGACGATTTGTGCAAAGAGATTCGCGATCGTGCCTGTACAGGAGAATTTGATGAGCAGGGTTATGTCTCTATAGACATTATCGATAAATTAAAAGCTCTAGGTGTTTATCGTGCTTTGGTGCCAATGCGCTTTGGTGGGGAAGAAGTTTCACCTCGTCAATTCTGTGAATTGATTGAACGTATTTCAATGGCTGATGGATCTGTGGGTTGGGTGGCAAGTTTTGGTATGAGCCCAGCTTACTTAGGGTGTTTGCCAGAAGAAACACTACATGAAATTTATCAGAATGGTCCAGATGTGGTTTTTGCGGCTGGTATTTTTCCACCCCAAGCTTCAGAAGTGACTGAAGAAGGCATTTTAGTTAAAGGACGTTGGAAATTTTCAAGTGGCTGTTTAGGTGCAGACATTATCGGTGTAGGCGTTGCGCCAATTAAAGACAACGAAACCCAAGGTTTGCCTCGTATTGCTGTATTACCTGCTGATCAAGTACAAGTTGAAATGACTTGGGACACAGTGGGCTTAAAGGGTACAGGCAGTCATGACTTAGTGGTAAATAATGTCTTAGTTAAAGAAGACTGGACCTTTGTGCGCGGTGTTGCATCAAGCTTGCCAGAACCATTTTTTAGATATCCATCATTGTCTTTTGCAACCCAGGTATTAACTGTTGTGGGCATTGGTGTTGCACATGCAGCATTAGAAGAATTCAAAATTTTGGCACCCGGAAAATCGTCTATTACAGGCGGTGCAGAAATTGCGAATCGTCCTGTAACCCAATATGAGTTTGCCCAAGCTGAAGCAGAGTTCCTAGCAGCTAAATCCTGGTTCTATCAAAGTATAGATGTGACTTGGGATACGATCTTAAAAGGTCAAAAGCCAACACCAGAACAGATCAGCAATATGCGCCTGTCTTGCACACATGCAGCACGTGTCGCAGCAAAAGTAACGCGCAAAATTCAAATGCTGGCAGGTATGACAGCCATTTATACAAATAATCCATTTAGCCGTTTTGTGAACGATACCAATGTCGTGACACAACATGCCTTCATGGGTGATGCCACTTTATTAAACGCAGGTGCAATGAGCTTTGGACTTAAGCCAACACCTGGCTATCTATAAACATAAATCAATAGGGGAAATTTCATGGAAAAAAAATCATCTTTACGCGTGTTGTTCTGCATGGGTATTAACCAAAACTTTTTCGATGCACAGCCAGATGAGGCTAAAGCGGTATGGGCTGCTTTCGGTGAAATGTGGAATGGTATTCATGACCTACCAGGTGTTCAGGTGTATGGCAACTTAGATGACGACCAGAGCATGGTAGGTCCAAGTACAGGATTCCCTTGGACGACATATCTCCTTGCGGATGTACCTGATATAGAAACAGTCCATGCAGCGTGCAATCTATTCCGCACCACGGTGGTTGGAGAAGGTCCTTACAAACTTTGGAAATATTGCAAAGTAGAAGCACGTGTAGGACGTGAACTTATTATTCAGCGCTAATGCAGTTTGAATCAAAGGGCTATCAAACATGACAGATCAACACATTTTAAATCGATTGGCGCAATTAGAAGCGGTGAATGAGATTCGCCACTGTCTAACCCGTTATATGGAAATCTGTGATGGTTTGAATGCCAACACTGACCTAGATGAGCTCATGGCACTGTTTAGTGAAAAAGCCATTTGGGAAGGTATAGGAGAGCGTTACAGCAAGGCATTTGGACGATATGAAGGCAAAGCCAAAATTGCTGCAATGTTTGAAAGTTATATGCGAAAAGATGCGCATTTTACCCTAAATGCCCATTTTCTAAATTCTGAAAATATACAGGTACAAGGACAGCAAGCAGTTGGTAAATGGCTCATGTTGCAAACATCGGCTTTTCATCAGGGCGGTGCACATTTTACTTCTGCCAAGCTGCATATCGATTTTGGTCTGACTTCAGACAATCGATGGGTAATGACGCATTTCCGTACAGAAAATATTTTTAGCCGAACCGTGAGCCACTGGAGTGATCAACAAGATTTACCTGTGCCTCAACAGTCCGCTGCAAATTAATTGGAGAAAAAGATGAACAGTTTGATTCCAATGACAGATGTCACGATGGATTATAATAGTTTAGTGCAAGCAGATCGTGTCCATACGTCTTTATATAAAGATGAAAAGATCTTTGATGAAGAGATGGAAAAAATCTTCTATAGCACTTGGGTTTGGGTTGCACATGCCAGTGAAATTCCAGAAGCAGGTAGCTTCAAGACCATCAACATTGGTAAACAGCCTGTCGTTGCTGTTCGTGACCGTAAGAAAAAAGTACATGTATTGCTAAACCGTTGCCGTCATCGTGCTGCGACTGTTTGTGAGCATAAAAAAGGAAAAACCAATAGTTTCGTTTGTCCATACCATGGCTGGAGTTATGCGCTTGACGGTACATTACGTGGCGTGCCTGCACCAGAGAGCTATGGCGAATGTCTAGATAAATCAGAACTGCCTTTAGTCAGCCTTCGTGTCGAAGAATATAACGGCATGATCTTCGCCTCGTTTAATCATGATATTGAACCTTTAGTTGATTTCCTTGGTCCTGCGAAAAAATGGATTGATTTATTCATGAAACAGGGTGGTGGCTATCCAATTAAAGTATTAGGTGAACACCGTTTCCGCTTCCCAGGGAACTGGAAAATTCAGCTTGAAAACACCACAGATGCTTATCACTTCCCATTAGTGCATAAATCTTTCTTGAGTTCTGTTGATGAAGAAACAGAACGCATGCTTGATTTCGTCGGTGGTCCAGGTTACGTCGAAGATCTAGGCAATGGTCATAGTGTCATGGTAATGATTCCTGAGCTGATCGATCTTGAAGAAGAATTAATGGAACGTCCAATTCCAGAACGCTTCACAGAACTGGCAGAAGAACTTCGTAAAGAAGGTCATGAAGAACTTCAAGTTCGCCGTATTGTTAGAGCAGTGGGTGGTTCTGGATTTAATTTAAATCTGTTCCCAAATATTGCATGTTCAATGGCATTTTTCCGAGTGTTACAGCCAATTTCTGTGACTGAAACTGAGATTCATCACTCTGTAATCACAATGGATGGTGGCCCTCAAATCGCCAACCAATATCGTCTACGTTTACATGAACATTTCCAAGGTCCATTAGGCTTCGGTACTCCAGATGATTCGGAAGCTTGGGAGCGTGTACAGAAAGGCTCATATGCAGGTAATGATTTATGGATTATGCTGCACCGTGGCTTACCAGGCGAAGTGAAAACTGAAGATGGTTTAAAAAGTGATGTAAGTGCAGAAACAGGCATGCGCGCTGCTTATCAGCAGTGGAAAAAGATGATGACGGCTTAAGGGAGAATAATAAACATGAATAGCACTTTAGATTTATTACATGAAGTTACTGCGTTTATTTGGACTGAAGCAGACATGCTTGACCATGCCGAATATGAAGAGTGGTTGAGCCTCTGGGATGAAGCAGGTAAGTACATTATTCCGATTGATCCGAGTTTGACAGATTACGAAAACAATCTGAATTACGCTTACGATGATCATCACATGCGAAAATTACGTGTCGAACGTCTGGTGAATGGGGAGGCAATTTCAACTTCACCGAAAGCCAATACAGTTCGCAGTATTTCTCGCGTACGCATTATTCATCAAGATGAAAATACAGTTCAACTTCGTTGTGCACAGAACTTACGTGAGTTCCGTAAAGAAAATTTACGCCACTACACAGCAGATGTGAATTATGTATTGCAACGAAAAGAAGATGGCAACTTTAAGATCCAACGTAAGATCATCAATTTAATTAACTCAACTGATACCTTGTCTGGTATCAGCTATATCTTGTAATGGAGTAATGATGAAACAAGTTGCTTTAGTTACAGGCGCTGCTTCTGGTTTGGGATGGACAATTGCTGAATATTTGGCGCAAGAAGGCTATCAGGTCGTAGTTTCGGATATCTCTCTTGAAACTGCTCAGCACAGTATTGCTCAAAGCCAGTATGCAGACCATCTTCATGCGCTGAAATTAGATATTGCACAACCTGAAGATTTTCATCAGGCATTGAATTGGATTAAGACTACTTTTGGCCGTCTAGATGTTGCAGTTAATAATGCAGCTGTAACCAAAGCAACGCCTGTACTTGAAATCAGTGCAGATGAATTTGATTGGGTCACCCAAATCAATCAACGCGGAACATTTACAGCATGCCAGTTGATCGGTCAGTTTATGGCTGATCAAAAGTACGGTCGGATTATTAATCTTGCCTCTTTAGCGGGTCAAAATGGGGGCACAGCGACAGGTGCACATTATGCAGCATCTAAGGGTGCTATTGTGACCCTCACCAAGATCTTTGCAAAACAGTTTGCAGCTCAGGGTGTAACTGTAAATGCGATTGCGCCCGGTCCTATGGACTCACCGATGGTTCATGAAGTTGTTGGTGCAGCGAGAATGCCGCAATTTATTGAAAATATTCCAGTCAAACAATTGGGTTCAATGCAGTTTATAGCCCAGACGGTAGCGTTATTGGCTAAACCAGAGGCTGCGTTTGTATCGGGTGCCACTTGGGATATTAATGGCGGCTTATTTATGCGTTGATTGCGCATCGTTTGGGGGAAAGAACATGACAGAACATTATGATGTAATTGTAAAAAAGCGCCAGGTTCAAGCAGATAACGTGGCGGTACTTGAGTTTGAATCAGTAAATGCATTGAAGCTACCAAAGATTGAAGCAGGGGCGCATATCGATGTGCACTTACCGAATGGTTTAGTGCGTCAGTATTCTTTGTGCCAGAATCCAAAACAGGAAGGTATATTCCGCTTAGGTATTTTGAAAGATCCAGAATCTCGTGGTGGCTCAATTTGTGCATTTGACGAGTTACAAGAAGGCATTCAGCTTAAAGTGAGTGCTCCACGTAACTTATTTGCTCTTGAGGATGCAGAGCATACAGTCCTCATTGGTGGCGGTATTGGTATTACACCGCTAATCAGTATGGCTTATGCACTGTATGAAGAAGGAAAATCCTTTGAGCTGCATTATTGTGGAAGCAGTATTGAGCGTGCGGCATTTGTGGAAGAATTACAACAAGGCCCATTAGCAGCATTCACAAAATTCTATTTTAAGCAGTCTGGTGATAACCATCGAGAGAGTTTATCGGCTCACTTTAAACAGTTAAAGCATACTAGTCATGTGTATACCTGTGGTCCAAATGGTTTTATGGACTGGGTCATCGATTTGGCTAAGCAAAACCAATTCGACGACAGTCATATTCATAAAGAATATTTCCAGGTTGAAACTGATGCAACAGGTGATGCCTTTGAAGTATATGCACAGCGAAGCGATAAAATCATCATGGTTTCTGCAGAAGAGACATTAATTGATGCTTTAGCTCGTGAAGGCATCAAAATTGAAAAGTCATGTGAACAAGGAGTTTGTGGAACATGTTTATGTGACGTACTTGAGGGTGAACCAGATCATCGAGATGTATATCTGACGGATGAAGAAAAGGCTGAGAATGACCAAATTCTAGTGTGCTGTTCGCGTTCTAAATCAGCTCGTCTTGTTCTCGATATTTAAGGAAATGCTCATGATTGAAACAAATGAATTTCGCAATGCCATGTCATTGTTAACTGGAGCAGTCAACGTTATCACAACGGCTGGAGCAACTGGACGTTTCGGTTTTACCGCTTCAGCAGTATGCAGTGTCACAGATAATCCGCCTACGTTATTGGTCTGTATGAATAAAAGTTCAAACTCCCATCAACATTTTTTGAATAACAAAATCTTGAGTGTGAATGTATTGCGTGCAGAACAGCAAAATGTATCACAAGCATTTGCTTCTAAACTCAGCGCAGAAGAGCGTTTTAATACGGGCGAATGGAGAACGTTAGAGACGGGGGCACCAATTTTAGAAAATGCATTGGTGAACTTTGACTGTAGCATTGACCAGATTCAGGAAGTAGGTACACATACCATTTTCATCTGTAAGATTGAGGCGATTCAGCAAGGTGAATGTGCTGAAGGATTGGTATATTTCAATCGTGCTTACCATCCCGTTGGACATTGCCAGCGAGCTTAATGCTCAAGAAAATGCTTTTTTATAGTCCTCCTTTTGACCACCAGTAATGGTGGTTTTTTTAATGAAAAATAAAGCATTTTTACAGTGCAGCAATAAATTAAATTATCCTCTATATGTAACCAAATATTACATAAAAATAAGTATTTTAAAGGATTTTAGCTTATATAGAGGCTTTTATTTACACTGAATATTCAATAAAAAATAAAAGGCTAATTAAGTGCACCAAAATGAAAATTAAATTCTTTTAATGCATTATTTTGATATTAAAAACAGTGATTTATAAAATTGACACCGTGCATAAAACAGCCCATATTTTGGTTGAAATATCTACTTTAATACTGTTTTCCCAGGGGGCATAATGAGTAATAACAAACAGGTGAATACGATATTCAAAATGAGCTGTATTGCACTGGCTTGTGCTGTGGTTGGTATTGAGCAAGCATCAGCTGCTTTTGTTGAGGACAGTAAAACGTCATTAAATTTTCGTAATTTTTATATTGAACGTGAATACCCAAATTCAAATGCTGAAAATATTGGAAGCTGGTCACAAGCGGCTATGTTACGTTTTGAATCAGGCTATACAGATACTCCGGTGCAAGTCGGACTTGATTTAAGTGGGCAATATGCTTACCGATTGAATGATCACAATGCGGAACGTTTAGACACGATCTTACCTTATGATGCTGATAAAGGAGAGCAGTACCAAGACTATGGTAAATATGGAGCAACCTTAAAACTGAAATACAGCAACACGGAACTGAAAATTGGTGAATTACGTCCAATGACTCCAGTTGCTTTCATTGATGATTCACGCCAGCTAGTGACAACTTATGCGGGTGTGATGCTTGAAAGTAAAGACATCAAAGACCTTAAAATTACAGCAGGTAAATTAACGCATATCAATTCGCGTGAAGATGACGATTACGAAAAATTAAGCTTATTTGCGGGTAATGCACCACGTTATGAAAGTGATGGGTTAAATTTTCTGGGTTTGGATTATAACTTTACACCAGCTGTATCTGGGGCATACTGGTATGGTCAATTAGAAGATATCTATCAACAGCACTATGCAAACTTGGCTTATGGAACCAAAGTCGGAGATACCAAAATCAAGTTAGATGCACGCTATTTTCATAACTCCGAAGATGGAGAAGCATTTTACGGAAAAATTGATAATCAGTCTTATGGCGTCATGACCACCATTGAAGATGGCAATCACCTACTTATGACGGGTGTACGTAAAAATGACGGTCCAAGCACTTTCCCAACATTGGCTGGCTATGCACCTCAACCATTTTTACATGCCTGGGCAAATCTTGGTTTTGTAAAACCAGATGAACTAACTTGGCATATTCTGTACGCTTATGATTTTAAAGGGCTAGGTGTAAATGGCTTAAGAGCGACAGCACGTTATTTACATGGTAGTGAAATTTCTCGTCCAGGTCTTGAAGATAATAGTGAAATTGAAAAAAGTTTAGCATTACGTTATGTGGTGCCTGAAGGTAAATTAAAAGGATTAGGTTTAGAGTTGATGCATATCCGTACCGATATCAAATATGGTACAGTTTATCAAAAAGGAACTGAGTACAATGAAAATCGTGCAATTGTGACTTATAACTATAAGTTTTAAAATCTAAGAATGAATAAAAAAGCCTGCATTAAGCAGGCTTTTTTTATGGGCATAAGCAATTAAATTTGGATTATAAAAGTGCGCTTTTTTTGATCATTTTAATATTATGAGATTATTATGATTTTATAATAGTTTCTTTAAACTAAGTTATTGATAAATATAGATAATAAAAATTTAATTTAAATTAATTTCTGGCATGAAAACTGCATTTTTAATCATGAAATAATTGCACTTTCAATTGATAGTTCAATTAATAAATTCGAAAAATTGAGTAGGGGTAGAATATGAAATTAAGCAAATTAATCACATTGGGAACTACAGCGCTTGTAGCAACACAAATGAGTTATGCCGATATCAAAATTGGTGTCGTTACTTCATCTACAGGTCCAGTTGCAATGGTAGGCATTCCACAGAAAAATACAGTGGCATTATTACCAAAACAAATTGGTGGTGAAAAAGTTCAATATATTTCACTTGATGATGGTAGTGACCCTACTGCGAGTGTAAAAGCAATTGCAAAGTTAATTACTGAAAATAATGTAGATGCAATTATTGGTCCATCAGGTTCGCCAAATGCAAACGCAGTTATTGGTGCTATTGCCAAAGCAGGCGTGCCATTGCTAGCACCAGTAGGGACTTCAACTGTTGTATTACCAATGGATGAACAGAAAAAGTGGGTATTTAAAACTACTCAAAATGACGAAATCATTGCTGAAGCATTAGTTCAGGATATGGTAAAGCGTAAAATTAAAACGCTTGGTTTTATTGGAACCGCTGACCCATATGGCGAAAACTGGAGCCGTGTGATCAGTCAACTAGCAGCTAAAAATGGCATTACTGTCGTACAAAAAGAGTCTTTCCAACGTCAGGATACGTCTTTAACAGGACAGGCACTCAAATTAATTTCAAAGAAACCACAAGCAATTTTGGTTGCTGCACCTGGCAGTTCAGCAGTTCCACCACAAACAGCATTATACGACCGAGGCTTCCGTGGTCAAGTTTATCAAACGCATGGAGCTGCACTTGACCAATTCCTGACCATGGGTGGCAAGAAAGTTGAAAATACAATTCTGGCTGCGAGTTTGATGTTGGTTTTGAAGGAGGTTTCGAGTCAACATCCTTCTAAAGCAATCGCAACTAAGTATATGAATGACTATAAAAAATTATATGGATCATATCCTGCAACTTTTGGTGCAAACGTTTATGACGCAGGTATTTTGTTAGAAAAAGCAATTCCGACAGCTTTGAAAGGTGGAAAACCTGGTACTGCAGAGTTTAGAAGTGCACTTCGTACTGCTTTAGAAAAAACTAAAAATGTGGCGGGTACACAAGGTGTATATAGCATGACACCAATGGATCACAGTGGTTTTGATAAACGTGGACGTGAAATGATCATTGTTAAAAATGGTACATGGAAGCTACTGAAGTAATTTTAATTTCTTCTTAAAAATCAAACAATTTTTTATTTGAGATGAAAATTCTCATTGGGGATTTTCGTCTCTAAAAAAAGCAAGGCAAAGTGTTATGGATCTAAATATCGCTCTAATACTTGGTCAAGACGGCATTACCAGCGGTGCGATTTATGCATTATTGGCACTCTGTATTTTGTTAGTCTTTACCGTTACTCGAATTTTACTTATTCCTTTAGGAGAGTTTAGTGTCTATGGCGCACTGACACTTGCTTCTATTCAGGCAGGGCAGCCAAGTAACGTCATTTGGCTACTTGTTGCCTTATTTATTACAAATGCCTTACTTGATGTTTATGTGAGTGTAAAAACAGGTAGTGCGTTCAATATTAAAGCAACAGTCATATGGGCGATCTATATTGCAGTAGTTGCAATAGCGCTTTTAATGATGCCATTAGCGACATTACCTGCAGTTCTCCAAGTCCTGTTAGCACTTGCGGTTATTACTCCCTTAGGGCCGCAAATATATCAATTTTTTTTCCAACCTTTGGTTGCAGCTAAACCACTAGTACTACTCATTGTATCTATTGCAGCACATGTGGCATTGGTGGGTATTGGCCTACTCCTATTCGGTCCAAATGGTGCACAGACAAAACCATTTAGTGATGCAAGTTTTGAGCTGGGTGTACTGAACATCAATAGCCAAACTTTATATATCTTATTTGCTTTCTTCCTCATGATTGCAGTGCTTTGGTACTTCTTTGGAAAGACCTTATACGGAAAAGCATTACGTGCGACAGCAGTTAACCGTGTTGGTGCCCAATTGATGGGGATTTCTCCAATCTTTGCAGGAAAAATCACTTTCGCCATGGCGGCATTTATGGGTGCTTTAGCAGGGATTTTAATGGCACCGATTACCACTTTGTATTATGACTCTGGTTTCTTAATCAGTCTAAAAGGCTTCGTAGGCGCCATTATAGGTGGCTTGGTCAGCTTCCCAATCGCTGCTGCTGGGTCAGTCGTCGTAGGCGTTATTGAATCTTTCTCCATGTTTTGGGCAAGTGACTATAAAGAGATCATTGTCTTCACATTAATTATTCCTTTTCTGCTTTGGAAATCCCTTACTTCCCGTCAAGTTGAGGAGGATCACGAATGAAATTCAAAAGTTTATTTTTAATTTTCGTAGCCATTATGGCGATCAGCCCTTTGGTGCTACCTGCATACCAAGTGACGTTGCTGAACTATATTGGCTTAAATGCCTTAGTGGTCTTGGGGCTGGTTTTATTGACAGGTGTAGGGGGAATGACCAGTTTCGGTCATGCAGCTTTAGTCGGGATCGGGGCTTATACCACCGCGTATATTACTGCTAGCCATGATTTACCCCATTTCTTACAATGGACAAATGGAAGTGTTTGGGTAGCACTCATTGTGGGAATTATCATTACTGTTATCTCTGCTCTGATAGTAGGTGGATTAACTTTAAAGTTATCAGGACATTATTTACCACTCGGGACTATCGCTTGGGGTATTTCACTGTACTACTTCTTCTCGACCATTGAGACATTAGGCGGTCACTCTGGTATTTCAAATATTCCAAGTATTGAAATTTTGGGTTATGCCTTAAATACCAGTAATAAGATGTTTTACCTGATTTGGTTGATTTTATTCATTGCCATTTTACTCACACGTAATTTACTTAATTCACGTGAAGGCCGTGCGATCAGAGCGCTAAAAGGTGGTCAGGTCATGGCAGAATCAATGGGTGTGAATACCTTTAGATCAAAAATGGTCGTATTTATTATTTCTTCTATTTTTGCATCGATTTCTGGTTGGCTATATGCGCATAACCAGTCTTTCATTAACCCAACTCCTTTTGGTCTGCAAATGGGTATTGATTACCTGTTTATGGCTTTGCTTGGTGGTGTAGGCAGTATTTGGGGCGCTATTCTGGGCTCAGGTATTTTCACCATGATGCGTCAGTGGTTACAAGATTACTTACCTATTTTCCTTGGCGATGATGGTCATTATGAAACCATCGTTTTTGGTTTGTTGATTGTGCTCATGATGCAAAAAGCACCTTCAGGTTTGTGGCCATTAATTCTGAAATTTGTTCCTGATCGCTTTAAGGCAAAAGATCAGCAAATTGTGATCACAGAACCGACTCGTGAATTACCGTCATTAGAATTGCCACTCAAAGGCACTCTGATTTTAGAAGCCAAAAATGTGACAAAACGCTTTGGCGGTTTAGTTGCAAACAATCAAATGAATCTAAAAATTCATGCAGGAGAGATTCTGGCACTGATTGGTCCTAATGGTGCAGGTAAAAGTACCATGTTTAACCAGATTTCAGGTGTTGATGTTCCTACAGAGGGCGAAGTACTGTTCAATGGGGAAAAAATAAACGGTATTCCATCGCGCGAGATTGCGAAGTTAGGTCTGAGTCGTACTTTCCAGCACGTCAAAATTCTGCCTGAAATGACAGTACTCGAAAATGTAGTCATCGGTGCTCATTTGCGTGGTCAAAAAGGGGTAGTGACTTCTTTGCTTCGACTGGATCGTGAAGAAGAAAATAATTTACTTAATGAAGCTAAGGCACAGTTAGAGCGTGTAGGTTTAGGCGACTATTTATATACAGAAGCTGGAAATCTAGCGCTTGGACAACAACGTATTTTAGAAATTGCGCGTGCTTTATGTGCTCGTCCAACATTACTTCTTTTAGATGAACCTGCAGCAGGTTTACGTTTCAAAGAGAAACAAGCCTTAGCAGAACTCTTAAGCAAATTACGTGCTGAAGGTATGGCGGTATTGCTTGTTGAACATGACATGGACTTCGTTATGAACCTCGTCGACCGTATTGTGGTCATGGAGTTCGGTCAAAAAATTGCTGAGGGCTTACCTGAAGAAATCCAGAAAGACCCAGCTGTATTGGAAGCTTATTTAGGGGGTGCCGCATGAAACTTGTAAGTGCAAATGATCAAGGCACATCATTGCTAGAAGTGAATAATTTGAGTGTTGCCTACGGTAAAGTCGAAGCACTCATGAACTTTAATATGCGAGTGAACCAGGGGCAAATCGTTTCTGTCGTTGGTCCCAATGGTGCAGGTAAAACAACGCTACTTTCTGCCATCATGGGTGTATTGGGTTCCAATGGCCAAGTTGAATTTGACGGCTCAGTAGAATCCAGCCCGCAGATTGAACGCATGGTGGTACGTGGATTAAATCTGGTACCAGAAAAACGCGAACTTTTTGGCACCATGAGCATTGAAGATAACTTACTCTTGGGCGCATTCCAGCGGTATCGACAAGGGGATAAAGCGTATAAAGATACCCTTGATGAGATTTACACGTTATTCCCACGTTTAAAAGAACGTCGTTTGCAAGAGGCGGGAACACTCTCCGGTGGTGAGCGTCAAATGCTCGCCGTAGGCCGTGCACTGATGGCCAAGCCTAAATTATTAATGCTTGATGAACCAAGTTTAGGTTTAGCCCCATTAATCACCCGTGAAATTTTTAAAATCATTGACCAGCTTCGTGGACAAGGTGTTTCTATTCTCTTGGTGGAACAAAACGCCCGAGCAGCATTAAAACTTGCTGACTATGCTTATGTACTTGAAATGGGTGAATTATCCATGGAAGGCAAAGGTAAGGATTTGGTTGAAGATCCGCGGATCATTGAAAGCTATTTAGGAATCAGCAGTAAACATCAGGCTGTCTTAGATATTTAGGGGTGAAGCGGTATGGATAAATCAGCATGTATTGCAATATTAGGTGCAGGCGCAATTGGTTGTACCGTTGCTGCTCGCCTAATTTTAGCAGGCTATTCCCGAGTGACCTTAATCGCTCGGGGGAGCAACTATGAGGTGTTAAAAACTAAGGGCATTCATCTGCAAGATTTAACAGGTGAATATCAAGTTCAGCCTTATTCAGTAGTTGAGAAATCTGCGGATTTAGAAGAGCAAGATATTATTTTTATTGCCACCAAAGCAGTATCGCTCAGTAGCTTAATTCCAGATATGGAAGTGTTATTGCACGAGGAAACATTACTGATACCGCTCATTAATGGGATTCCTTTTTGGTATTTTTACAAGGGGCAGAAGAAACAGTCAGAGATACGTGCTGTTCAAAGTTTGGATCCACAGCGAGTGCTGATTGACCATTTTCCATTAAAGCATTTGATTGGTGCGGTGGTATTTATTACTGCTGAACTGATTGAGTATGGAAAAGTCTATTCCAATAATCCTTATTTACTCATTTTTGGTGAGCCGAATGAAAAACTGAGTAAGCGTTTAAAAGCATTACAGTCTGTTTTTCAGGATACAGGCATTGAAGCACGTATCAGTAAACAAATCCGGGATCAGATTTGGACTAAAGTTATTGCCAATTTAAGTTCTAATCCTTTGTCTGTGATTACAGGTGCAACGTTAAAAGATATCTATTCACATCCGTATCTGCACGAAATCACTTTGCAAATGACACATGAAATACGGCAAGTGGCTGCTAGCTATGGGGCGAGAGTAAGTATTGATCCGCTGTCATTTTTACAGCTCGGCTCGGAGATGGGAGAAATTCACACCTCAATGTGGCACGACTACCAACGTAAACAGCCCTTGGAATTATCTGGTATAGCCGAGGCAGTTTTAGAACTTGGGGCTGAATTTGAGTGTGCTATGCCAATGACCCGACATATTTATCAACTGACACAATATTTAAGTGAAAAATCTCGTAAAGAGACTGCTGCATAATAGGAAAAATTGAATGAACACAGCATTTCAAAACCCTTTAAATGTGAGCGCAGAAGAGTGGGAGCTGCGCGTTAAATTAGCGAATTGTTATCATCTTGTTGATTATTTTGGCTGGACAGAAACTATTTTCAATCATATTTCAGCACGTCTGCCTGGTAATGAACATTATTACCTTGTGAATCCCTTCGGACTCAATTATGACGAAGTAACACCCGAAAATTTACTAAAAGTGGATTTAGACGGCAATAAAGTGATTGAATCTGAGTTTGATGCCAATCCTGCAGGTTTTGCGCTACACAGTGCTGTGCATGGTGCGCGAGAAGATATTCGTTGTCTTATTCATACGCACACCACACCAATTAGTGCCATTGCTCAAAAAAAATCGGGCTTTACTCATGATAGTTTTTACGGTGCGCAACTGTACGGTCGAGTGGGTTATCACAATTTTGAAGGTATTACGCTGTTCAAAGAAGAACGCGAACGCATGATCCAAAGTTTGGGTAACCATCACATTTTAGTGCTGCGCAATCATGGTATCGCAGTGGGTGAAAGCAGTATTGAGAAAGCCTTTTTCCTACTTTGGACAGTGCAGCGTGCTGCTGAAATTCAATGTCAATCAGATGCTATGGGAGGTGAGAACGTAGAACTTTCTCAAGAAGTCATCCAAAAATGCACTGATCTAACAGCAATGTTGATTCGTGAAAGTGGTTTTGCTACCAAATTCTTTAATGCCATGGTGCGCAAAATGCGCGCAGCGAAATCACCCGCGGTGTAGGAGAGACGATGAATACTATTTTAAAAAATCCTATTACTGAAAAATGCGCATGGTTAGGGACAGAATTAAAACAGCGAGAAGATTGGATTCATCATTTGTCTGATGAAGCGCTTCAGCAATTAGATCAGGCCCTACAGCAGCTACATGAGAAAGGCTTAAATGCTCCACATTTTAGCCAGCAGGATTTTAAGATTGAATCGGCACCAGTATTGGCTGAATTTGCAGCAATCATGGATGAAATTGAGAATGGCTATGGTTTCATTGTCATTCGTGGTTTGTCTAAGGACAAGTACAATGAACAGGATCTCACAGATTTATATTATGGTTTAGGTCTCTATTTTGGTCGTCCAGTGACACAAAATGCGCGTGGTGACTATATTGGTTATGTCGAAAATGTAGGTGATAAAAACAATAAATCAACACGTGTTTATGAAACCAACTCTTATTTGCCATACCACACTGATTTGTCTGATGTAGTGGGTTTAATTTGTATCCGTAAAGCTAAAGAGGGCGGTTTAAGCAGCTTAGTGAGTGCAGCAACGGTTTATAATAAAATTTTGCAGCATTATCCTGAATATTTAAGCTATTACTATCATCCCGCTTTTTGTGACCATTTGGGTGATGAAAAACCTACACTGACTCCTATCTTTAGTTATTACGATCAAAAATTAAGTTGTCGATACATGCGGGCTTATATTGAACTTGGCCATGAACGTTCAGGGATGCCCTTGTCTCAGGTACAAAAAGAAGCACTCGATATTTTTGACCAATTTATTCAGGATCCTGAATTACGTCTGGATATGATGCTTGAACCAGGTGATATGCAATTTTGTAACAACTACAGTGTGATGCATTCACGTACAGGTTTTGAAGATTATGATGAACTGGAAAAACGTCGTAAATTACTACGTCTTTGGTTGAAAATGCCGAATGCACGAATTTTATCCCCTGAATTCCCTGGTCGTAATGGAATTGCAGCTAAAGCTGCTTAGTCCTCTATCAAACTGTCACTTCTTTAGTGGAAGTGGCAATCACTTCAAATGAAAAAAATGATAATATCCATTTGGAAATAACGTGAATTATTAAGGAAAATGGATCACCCATGGCAAATAAGTTTTCAAAATTTTTTCCTGCACATAGTGAATTCAATCTTCACGAGTTTCCCTATTATTGGATTTCTCAAGTCCATGGTTTATACATTGCTAAAATGGATGAAGCACTTAAAAAATATGGCTTAGATAATTCACGTCGACGTATTTTATTGGCTTGTGCTGCAGAGAAAAATGCAAGTATTTCTACACTTGCCGATTTGGCAATTATTAAAATGCCAACAGCCACTAAAATTGTCTATCGTCTTAAGGACGAGGGCTTGGTTGATACCCAATTATGTGAAGAAGACAACCGGGTTACTCGCGTAAGTTTGACCGAGCAAGGCTGGAAAATGGTGAAAAAAATTAATGAAATTACTTCATTGCTTTTAGACGATAGCTTTAAAGGTTTAAAACCAAATGATTTGAAAAAATTAACAGAATTTTTAAAAGTCATTCGAACAAATCTAAGTTAAATAAGATGGTTTTTTTAAAATAGATAATTGAAATATCAATTAAATATTAAGCTAAAAATAGCGGAGAAATTAATCTAAATGGCTTAAAAATTGCTTGGTTAGCTCTATTGTATTGTGTCTTCAACAAGAGCTTCAAAAGTTATGAGTCAATACGCTAGAGCAGAAATTGAAAAATGGCATCAGCATATCCAACAAGTCTGTGGTCATTTTGAAGCTGATTTTCAAGGTGCTGGACAACTGTTTATTGGGGATGTGGAATCATATCTATTAGGTAAGACTGAAGTTGCGTTTATACGAAGTAATGCCAATAAAATTATACGCTATGCGGATCAACCGGATCGAGTTAGTCAGCGCTTCTGTTTCTTGATTTTACAGTATTCAGGCAAGATGCTACTGAAATATCAGGACCAAATGATTCAACTTAATGAAGGCGATATTGCATTACTTGATCCTGAGCAAGATATTACGATGTATCCACAAGGCTTGTTTAGTCACCTATCCATTCATTTATCGCGGGATAAACTCTTTGAACGGGGGATCAATCAGGCATATTTTGGGAAGTTGAATACTCAAAATATGAGTGGTTTTATGTTGCGTAATTTGCTGAGCAATATGTCAGCCGAAAATATTCGCTTGTGGTATGCCAACCAGGATGGTGATGCATTTGAGGAGGCGATTATTCCTTTAATTAAACCGACCATTCTTTATTCAAATATAGAGCACCAGCACCAATTTAAAATAAAAATTGAGCGCTTTATTATGGAGCATCTTACGCATCCAAATTTGTCACCCAAAATGATTGCTGAACACATGGGTGTGTCACTTCGGCATTTATATCGTTTCTTTGAAGAAAAGCAGCAATCAATTCATGGCTACATTCAGCAAAAACGCTTGGAAAAAATTGCTTATGAATTAAAGGATCAAAAAAATAAACATGTCTCTATCACAGAGATCGCAGGTCGTTGGGGTTTTAGTGACAGCTCTCATTTCTCAAAGATTTTTAAAAAATATTATCTGGTCACACCCAAACAATATCGTGAAAAACCGTATAGTTAAAACGATAAAATTCAATCAAAAAAGATGTCATTTTTTAACCATAAATCTGGCACAGATGAACAAGTTTTAAAGCCAGTTCCATGGTGCAATCGAAAGATAAAATTTCTTTTGAGTGTATGAAAAATGGAACAAATTTATGACTATGTTGTCATTGGGGCGGGTTCTGCTGGGTGTGTAGTTGCGACACGTTTATTGGAAGCAAAAGCCGGCTCTGTTTTATTACTTGAAGCGGGTGAAGTAGATAAAAGTATCTTGCACACCATTCCAGCGACAGTGGTAAAGGTCTTTCAACAAAAATCATGGCCATATATGACGGTTCCACAGCCACATTGTAATAACCGTCAAATGATTCTTGCACAAGGCAAAGTATTAGGTGGAGGCAGCTCTGTAAACGGAATGATCTATTGTCGTGGTCAGCGCCAGGACTATGATTTATGGGCATCGGAATGGGGTTGTGATGCTTGGGAATATAAGAAGGTCTTACCTTATTTTAAAAAATCTGAAGCGAATGAAGCTTTAGCAGATCAATACCATGGACAAGATGGTATTTTGCCTGTCAGTGAAAGCCGTTATCGTCATCCTTTGACTTTAGCTTGTATCCGAGCAGGTCAAGAAATGGGAATGAAATATATTACTGACATTAATGGTCATGACCAGGAAGGTGTCGGTTTTTATCAGACCACGACAAAAAATGGTGAACGCGCAAGTACCTCAAAGACGTTCCTTAAATCTGTCATCAATAAACCAGAATTAACGCTGCTCACACAAGCACTTGTCCATAAAATTGAAACCCAGAATGGTACAGCGACTGCAGTGCACTTTAGCCAAGAAGGTAAAGCGGTACAAACTGTAAAAGTCCGTAAAGAAGTGATTGTATCTGCTGGTGCGATTGGTAGCCCTAAAGTACTGCTGCTGTCAGGTATTGGCCCTAAACAACACCTCGATGAAGTGGGTATTGAATGTGTCAAGGAACTACCAGTAGGTGAAAACTTCCATGACCATTTGCATATGTCTGTGAATGCAACGATCACGACAGGAAATAGTATTTTAGGTGAGGATAAAGGTCTTAAAGCGATTAAACATGGTCTGCAATGGCAAATTGCTCGTAGTGGCCTGCTGACAAGTAATATTTTAGAAGGGGCTGGTTTTATTGATACATCAAATTTCGGCCGTCCAGATGTTCAATTCCATTTCTTACCAGTACTCGATAATTTTGATAATACCCCAGGTGAAAAAGTCGCGGCTGCGGAGCATGGTTTAACGATTAAAGTAGGGCATCTACAACCCAAAGCACGCGGTACTGTACGTTTAAGTAGCGCGAATCCAGCTGAACTGCCAGTGATTGATCCTAACTATTTAGGTAATGAGGATGATATCGCTGCCAACATTCGTGCAGTTCAGGCGGGTCTTCGTTTATTACAACAACCCGCACTCAAAAGTATTGTTAAAGAAGTAGTTGAGCCAGCCAATATTGATCCAGACGATAGTCAGGCGATTGATAAATGGATGCGCCAAAATATTAAAACGGTTTATCACCCAGTGGGTAGCTGCAAAATGGGGAATGACCCTAAGAATGCGGTAGTTGACCAAGAGTTAAAAGTTCATGGCTTTAATAATTTACGTGTAGTGGATTGCTCTATTTGTCCACAAGTACCAAGCGGCAATACAAATGCCGTTGCCATTATGATTGGTGAACGTGGTGCTGACTTTATTTTAAATCCTGTAAATCACTAATTTAACAGAAAATTAAAGAGTTAATAAATTCAGGAACATTGAAACCATGAGCAAAATCGAAATTCTAAATGAAGTAAAAACGTTTTTAGCACGTAAACACGGACATTTTATTGCAGGGAAAAGTTATGTTGATGAACACGAAGCACGTATAGATATTATTAATCCTGCTACAGAAGAATGTATTGCTACAGTTGCAGATGGATCAGAAGCGAGTGTAGCACTGGCAGCTCAAAGTGCCCATGAAAGCTTTAAAAATGTTTGGTCTAAGATCACACCCTATGAGCGTAGCCTGAAACTCAATAAATTAGCTGATTTAGTAGAGGCAAATGCTGATGAATTAGCACAACTTGAAACTTTGAGTGCGGGTAAACTCATTACCATTGCACAGCACTTGGAAGTAGCGCAAACAATCATTTTTTTACGACATTTCGCGAGTTGTGCCACTAAGATCGAAGGTAAAACGATACAGCCATCATTACCCTCTATGCAGGGAGAACAATATACTGCCTTCACCGTTCGTCAGCCCATCGGTGTAGTTGCTGGAATCGTACCATGGAATTTTAGTCTGATGATTGGCGCCTGGAAAATTGGTTCAGCGCTATCCACGGGTTGTACTATTGTTGTGAAGCCAAGTGAGTTTACAACGCTTTCTGTATTACGTTTGGCAGAACTTGCGATTGAAGCAGGTATTCCGGAAGGCGTGATTAACGTAGTGACTGGCTTAGGTAAAACAGGTCAATACTTAATAGACTCACCACTCATTAAAAAAGTTTCATTTACTGGGTCTGTGTCTACAGGTATTCGTATTGGTCAACAAGCAATGCAAAATGACCTCAAACGGGTTAGCTTGGAACTAGGTGGGAAAAATGCAGCAGCCTTACTCTCGGATGTGAATATTGACGAAATTTTACCAGTACTGATTCAATCAACTTTTGTTCATCAAGGACAAGTATGTGCAGCACCTGAGCGAATTTTTGTACATCAATCAAAATATGATGAATTCGTGGCTAAAGCATCAGCAGTATTAGCTAGTATGCCAATGGGTTCTCCCCTAGATGCATCTAACGTTTTTGGTCCTCTTTCAAATAAACCACACTACGAGAAAGTTAAGCATTATTTAAATTTGGCGCGTGAAAAAGGCCAAATTATTAGCGGTGGTGAAGCGGTTGAAGGTACAGGTTATTTCGTTAAACCTGCATTAATCAAAGTTGACGATTGTAAGGATCCTTTATTCATTGAAGAAACGTTTGGACCATTGATTTCAGTCATTCCTTTTGAAGATGAAGACAGCTTAGTCACTATGATGAATGACTCAAGATTTGGCTTGGCTGCAAGTGTTTGGTCAAATGATATGAGTAAAGTGTTCCGACTTATCCCACAAATTGATGCAGGTAGTGTTTGGATCAATATGCATACTTTCCTTGATCCTGCGGTTCCTTTTGGGGGAATGAAGGCTTCGGGAATCGGTCGTGAATTTTCCGATGCATATATAGATGATTACACAGAATTGAAATCTGTAATGATAAGGTTTTAAACTAGAAAATTCCGATATTCCTTTTTAAAATTTGAAGGGACACTGTAATAGGTTATGATAAAATTAATCTATTACAGCCTCTTTAATACAAGTTGATAAGGTTTAAATCTTCCGGATACCGCAGTAGAAACTAATCAAATAAAATTTCAGTCTTTCTGCACGCCATCCATTGATCAAGTATCTCATAGTAGGCTTATCGCCTTTCTACAATAATCACACAAGACGGATAGCCAGATTTAATTAACGCTCTCTGTGCTTATGTTATCCATTTGGATTGTGCTGGTGTGTGGGGTGTTCAAGTTCATAGAGAAATAGACTTAAACTAAAAATGATAAGAAGGCCCATAAATGGGCTTTGTTTATACAAGTTTTATTATTTTAAGTCTGTCTCAATGATAAAAGTGAAATATAGCCTATGAAAGCATAATCAAAAAACTTGGTAATAAAGGGACAGGTTTTTGTTGAAAAAAATTGTGTTTATAAAGTAGAAACAGTAAGACTTAAAATATTTATTTGCATTTATCATTTTGAAAATGAATATTATTTTAAATAAAAAATCTCTTTGGTTTTTAACCATATTGTATTTTACTCAAGCAACCAATAAATCAAATCAAAATTATCCTTTCCTTCTATCAAGGAGGAAAATATGGGAATTTTTCAAAAATATTTTAAAACTGCTCAATATGGTATTGAACTGAAATGGATGCAGGATTGCTCGTATAAGTTACAGCAAGATCTTAATAAGTTTAACCTGTTGCTACAACTAGCTTCACAAAAAGCAAATGATGAATTGTATTATTCCCAAGTCTTTGAACAGTTCTGTATTATTCTTATTCATCATAAAAGTGAATTAAAACTCGATAAAATTATTAAATTACAGCTATTAAAAGAGATTTCTCGCTGGATGCAATTGGAACAGGCAAATACTGTACAACGCTCTCTTAAATTATTAAGTGAAGAATTTATCTCTAACAATATTCATGAGGCCTATTCAGCTGAAGAGATTCAGGACTTATATTTTTTTTCTTATTTAGATGCCAATGATTTAGTTGATAGTTTGGCTGTGCAAGAACGCTTTATTTATAAACATGATGCACGACTAGAAATTTCCAGTGAAATACTCAATTTAACCCAACAGCTAAAAATCATTTTGTCTGCCCAAAAGCTTTCACTATTTTATACCCAACATAAGAAAGCACTCTTAAAGCATTTAATACAACCTGAATATAAATTTAATCATATTTATCAAGATATTAATTTTTTAATCAAATATCTAGTTAATTCATATATCACTCATTTAACCGAAACAAAGCTAGATCAGATTTAGAGGGTGGTGCACATGGTGCACATAAATACCAACTATTCTTGTCTGATTAGAAGAGGATTTGCCATGATGGCGCAGTAAATCTTGTATCCAGGACGGAACTATGACTGCGTATTTACATTGCATGTCACATACCCCTTTGGTTGGGATAGTTGATCCAGCCCAGACAATTTTAGATGCAATCACACAGACTGAAGCTAATATTCGTCAGCAGATTCAAGCTTTCGATCCAGAGCTCGTTATTTTATTCGGTCCAGACCATTACAATGGTTTTTTCTATGATGTGATGCCACAGTTCTGTATTGGCATGCAAGCTCGTGCAATTGGCGATTTTAATACCGCGGCAGGTGAACTTAGTGTACCTCAAGCTGATGCAGAAGCTTTAGCTACCCATATGATAGAAGCAGGTTTTGATTTGGCTGTATCTTATCAGATGCAAGTTGATCATGCCTTTGCTCAACCTCTTGAAACTAATTTCAGTTCACTGACTTCTGTACCAGTCATTCCTATTTTTATCAATTCAGTTGCTCCACCAATGCCGACATTCAAGCGTGCAATCGAATTTGGCGAAGCGCTAGGGCAGTATTTAAAAAATCTGAATAAAAGAGTATTACTGCTGGCCTCAGGTGGTTTGTCACACCAGCCGCCTGTACCTGAATTGGTCACCGCGAATGATCATATGAAAGACAGATTATTAGGTAGTGGAAAGAATCTACCAGCAGATGAACGTCAATTGCGTACCCAGCGTGTAATTGATGCAGCTCATGCATTTATCAAGGATCAAAACTGCTTGCATCCTCTAAATCCTGAATGGGATCAGATGTTTATAAAATGTCTGATCAACAGCGATTATCAAACACTTGCCAATATGAGCAATAAAGAGGTGTCTGAGATTGCAGGAAAGTCGACTCATGAAGTCAAAACATGGGTGGCGGCTGCCAGAGCATTCCAAAGTTTTGGCGATTTCAAAGTGCAATCACAATTTTATGAACCTATTCCAGAATGGATTGCTGGTTACGGCATTCTCTCAGCCAAATTAGTTTAAGGATTCTATTCATGACATATAGCTACGAGTCGACCTCGCGTTTTTTGCCTGTCCAAATTGAAGATAAAACCTATCAAGTCCATCTCAATGATATTGGTCAAGGCCAAGAGACGATTGTGATGCTGCATGGTTCTGGTCCAGGTGCGAATGGTTGGAGTAACTTTAATAAAAACGTAGACCATTTTGTGAATCTTGGCTATCGGGTGGTTCTGCTCGACTGTCTTGGCTGGGGTGAAAGTGACAGCATTCTATGTGCTGGCTCCCGTTCTCATTTAAATGCAGAACAACTGAAACAGGTTTTAGATCAGCTTGAGATTGAGAAAGCCCATTTGGTAGGTAATTCAATGGGAGCACACTCGTGTACGGTGTTCACCTTATTACATCCAGAGTGTGTGGATAAGTTGATTTTGATGGGCGGTGGTACTGGTGGTGTGAGCCTGTTTACTCCAATGCCAGCTGAAGGTATCAAACAGATTCAGAAAGTTTATCGTCAACCAACTCTTGAGCATTTGAAAGATTTAATGAATGTCTTTATTTACGATGCGAGTCAAATGACAGAAGAGTTATTGCAAGGTCGTTTAAAAAATATTTTAAGTAACCAAGCTCACCTCGATAACTTTATTGGTAGCTTTAAAGCTAATCCAAAACAGTTCCCTGATGTATCTGCACAGCTCGATCAAATCCAACACAAAACCTTGATCGTATGGGGACGTGATGACCGCTTCCTCCCACTCGATATTGGCTTACGCTTACTGAGCCTAATCAAAAACTCACAAATGCATATCTTTAACCGTTGTGGACATTGGGCACAGTGGGAACATGCGGCCGATTTTAATGCATTACTTACTCAATTCTTAGAGGATGAAAAGTAATGTTAGAAAATAGTCAGAGACTTGCAGATCTTCTCGCTTCAGTTGATAAAGATCCGATTGAAGTCGAAATCGTAAAACAGCTCTTAATTTCAGATGCAGAAGTTGAAGCCTATGCCATTCAAGCTAGAAATATTGAAAAGCAGTTACAGCAAAATGCCACGGTGACGGGTAAAAAAATTGGTTTAACCAATCCCAAAGTTCAGCAACAACTCGGTGTAGATCAGCCAGATTTTGGTGTGCTGCTCAATCATATGGATCTTTCTGAAGAGTCGGCGATTCTAGCAGAGCATTTTATTCAACCGAAAATTGAAGCCGAGTTAGCTTTCTTAATTAAAAAAAATATTGAGCAACCGATTCAAACGATTGAAGAAATGCAGCAATACATTTCCTATGTCATTCCATCTTTCGAAATCGTCGATAGTCGTATCCAGGATTGGAAAATTCGTTTTGTAGACACCGTTGCAGACAATGCTTCAAGTGCAGCCTATGTCCTATCAGGTGAGCGTAAAGCCATTGCAGAAGTGGACTGTGCAACAGTCAAGATGACACTGACACAAAATGGTGAACTGGTTTCTCAGGGTTCAGGTTTGGAATGCTTGGGTAATCCACTCAATGCTGCAATGTGGCTTGTGAACAAGATGTTGAGCCTTGGTACCCCAGTACAAGCTGGAGAAATTATTTTATCAGGTGCATTAGGACCAATGGTGAACGTGAAAGCCGGAGATGAGTTTGAAACTCAAATTGATGGCTTTGCACCCCTGAAGGTTAAATTTATCTAATTGGATACAAGAATGAGTAAGAAGCTAAAAGTAGCCATTATCGGTTCAGGAAATATTGGTACAGACTTGATGATCAAAGTGATCCGTCATGGTCAAAACCTTGAAATGGGTGCTTTCGTTGGAATCGACCCTAAATCAGAAGGTTTGGCACGCGCTGAACGTTTAGGTGTTAAAGCAATTTCGACTGGTGTACAAGGTCTTATTGCTGATCCTTTATTTCAGGAGATCGACATTGTTTTTGATGCAACATCAGCAGCAGCACATATTGAAAATGACAAGCTGCTCCGTGAAGTAAAACCAAATATCAAAATGGTAGATTTAACACCTGCTGCGATAGGACCTTACTGTGTGCCTGTCGTAAATGGTGAAGATCACCTGCAAGTCAATAATGTCAATATGGTGACTTGTGGCGGTCAGGCAACCATTCCAATGGTGCATGCAGTATCCCGCATTGCCAAAGTTCATTATGCAGAGATCATTGCATCGATTGCGAGCAAGTCTGCTGGTCCAGGTACTCGTGCCAATATTGATGAATTTACAGAAACTACATCTCAAGCGATTCAAGCAGTTGGTGGGGCAGAGAAAGGTAAAGCAATCATCATTATGAATCCTGCTGAACCTCCTTTAATGATGCGTGACACTGTCTTTGTTTTATCTGAATTAGCGGATCAAGAAGCCATTCGTGCATCTGTACAAAATTTAGTCGCCCAAGTTCAAGCTTATGTTCCTGGCTATCGTTTAAAACAAGATGTTCAGTTCGACATTATTCCAGAAGATAAACCCGTTCGTATTGAAGGCTTGGGCTATCGTTCAGGTTTAAAAACGTCAGTATTCCTTGAAGTTGAAGGTGCTGCAAACTTCCTTCCTGCCTATGCAGGGAATTTGGACATCATGACATCAGCAGGATTGGCTACAGCTGAAAAGATCGCGCAAGCGATTATGGCATAAGGAGATCATCATGGATTTAAACAAGAAAATTTACATCTCAGATGTAACCTTACGTGATGGTAGCCATGCCGTACGTCATCAGTATTCACTAGAAAACGTACGTCAGATTGCGCGTGAAGTGGATCTGGCGAAAGTTGACTCTATTGAGGTCGCTCATGGTGACGGCTTACAAGGTTCGAGCTTTAACTATGGCTTTGGTGCTCACAGTGACATTGAATGGATTGAAGCAGTTCGTGACGTGATTTCACATTCCAAAATTGCGACCCTGCTACTACCGGGCATTGCTACGATTCATGACCTGAAAAATGCTCATGCAGCAGGGGCATCAATTGTACGTGTGGCAACCCACTGTACCGAAGCCGATGTATCTAAACAGCACATCGAATATGCCCGTAATTTGGGAATGGATACTGTCGGTTTTTTGATGATGAGTCATATGCAGACTCCACAAGGTTTGGCAGAACAGGCAAAACTGATGGAAAACTATGGTGCGACTTGTATCTACGTTGTGGATTCGGGTGGTGCTATGGGCATGCAGGATATTCGCGATCGTTTCCGTGCTCTGAAAGATGTATTGAAACCTGAAACCGAAACAGGTATTCACGCACATCACAACTTGTCACTTGGTGTTGCCAACTCAATCGTAGCGCTTGAAGAAGGTTGTGATCGTGTTGATGCAAGCCTGGCAGGTATGGGTGCAGGTGCTGGTAATGCACCTTTAGAAGCATTCATTGCTGCAGTAGACAAAATGGGTGTAAATCATGGCACTGACCTATACCGCTTAATGAATGCGGCAGATGACATTGTGCGTCCATTACAGGACCGTCCAGTACGTGTAGACCGTGAAACTCTGGCACTTGGCTATGCTGGTGTGTATTCAAGCTTCTTGCGTCATTCAGAAATTGCAGCAGAAAAATACGGTGTGTCGACTGTAGACATTCTTCTTGAGCTAGGTAAACGCCGTATGGTCGGTGGTCAGGAAGATATGATTGTTGATGTAGCGTTAGATCTGCTTTCTAAAAAATAACCTTTTCTCTTTTCTCCAAACTTCCTCGCATGAGGGAGTTTGGAGCTTTTTTACTTTTTATTTTCAGGGAACGATGTATGTTGTTTAAAAAGATTGTATTAGCTGCTTTTATAGTAGCGGCTTCAGAGGGTGTTTTGGCAGAGGATAATCTTGCTCAAGAAATCCAGGTACTCAAGGAAAAACTGGAGTTTTTAGAACAAAAATCCAAGCAGCAAGAGTTGGAGTTGTCACAAGTTCAGGCTACACAGCAAGCAACTAAGCCAGCTACAGTAGCTAAGAATATAGAATTTAAACCTTATGGTTTTATTCGTGCAGATGTGGCTCATCATTTTGAAGGTGCAGATGCAATCTTCAATAAGATCAGTACAGTGCCTTTAGATTCTAGTCCAAACAATGTCAATGGACGTACATTGTTTAATGTCAATGCGAGTCGTTTTGGCTTAGATATTAATACCAAAGTTAATGACCAAGATATTAACGGGAAAATTGAAGTCGATTTCCGTGGTGGTTCAACTCAGGATCAACTGCGTATTCGTCATGCTTATGTGAAAGTAAATAACTGGTTATTCGGTCAAACTACATCCCCATTCGTTTCTGCTGACGTACTTCCAGAAATGGTAGATTTTATGGCTAACGTGGGTGGTGGTATTCAGCGTAACCCAATGATCCAGTACCAACACAGTTTCGATAAAAACCTTAAATCCTGGATTGCACTGGAAGATGGTAGTAATAGTAAAAATACCGATGACCAAACCCGTTTACCCGCTTTAACAACCAAAACCCAAATTAAGTCTAATGATGGCAAAAGTATCCTGAACTTCAGAACTTTGGCAATGCAAAAGAAAACCAGTGAGGACGAGGCGTTTGCTTGGGGCTTGGGATTAGGTGGAATCTATCAGTTAAATGAATCCAATAAGCTGCATGCTGACTACTACCATGTGAAAGGCGACAGTAAATATATGCTGTTTGCCAATGATGCCTACGTCTTAGACCAAGACAAGGATATCGTGGAAAACGAGTATGATTCTCTAGCACTAGGCCTTACCCATAACTGGAATGCAAAATGGCGTTCTACACTTGGTGTTGGTGCAATGCTTGCTGAAGATGGTGAATATGCGCGTTTAAAACCAGAAGCGAATGAAAGCCTGTACCAAGGTTGGGCAAACTTGTTCTATGCACCAAATAAATCGTTAAGCTACGCTGTAGAATACGTCTATGGTGAGCGTAAAGATTTCCTAGGTCGTCAAGGTACAGATAGTCGTTTAGAAGGTATGGTGAAATATTCATTCTAAGTTATATGCGACTAAAGTTTAATGAGTTTTTTCTTAGCTCATCTTGCAATTTTTGAACATAAACCCTGCATGTATGCGGGGTTTATTTTTTCTACAAAGTATGGTGCACATAGTGCACCACTATTGCTGAATTGATTGAATGATAAGTCCTAGCTTTCTAGTATGAATTAACCCCAGTCAAACCAAATCACCAAAGTTTTCGTGCTTGGTTAACAAGGAAGCGTAGTATGAACATTAAGTTAATTGAGTCACCAGTGCTCGGCATTGTAGATGAAAAAGAAGCAGAATTTCGCGTAAATACGGCAGCATACCGTGGACAAGAAATCTTTGAATTAGAGATGAATAACATTTTCTATAAGACCTGGATTTATCTATGTCATGAAAGTGAAATTGCTAAAGCAAATGACTATAAGTCTACGCAAATTGGTACACGTCCAGTTGTAGTAACCCGTAGCCGTGATGGCAGTATTTCTGCATTTTTAAATGCCTGTCCGCATCGTGGTGCAACTGTATGTCGTACTGAAAAGGGTAATACCCGTGCTTTTGTTTGTCCTTACCACGGCTGGTCTTTCCGTCCAAACGGTGAATTGATTGGTATTCCAGATGAACAGCGTTACCACGACTGTTTCGATAAGTCTGATAAAAACCTGAAAATGGTGCCACGTATTGCATCTTATGGCGGTTTAGTATTTGGTTCTTTCAATGAAAATGTTGAGCCTTTGGAAGACTTCCTAGGTGGCATTAAAGAACATATTGATATCTGGTTACAACGTACTGCAGGTTCAACTTATAAAGCATGCACACCACATCGTTATGGCTATGATGGTAACTGGAAATTCCAGGCTGAAAATGTATATGACGGCTATCACCCAGGGTTTGTACACCGCTCAGCATTTAACACAGTAAAAAAATTCGCAGGTTCTTTTGAAAACCGTGCATTAGATGTAGCAGTTCGCCAAGAAGGATATACACGCGGTTATCCAGAAGGACACGGTACATTAGAAGCGGGTGCGCCTTTAGAATCAGGTAATGTTGATCCACAAGCACGTGCTGAATATAGCCAAAAACTGGTTGATTTATTCGGTGAGCAAGGTGCAGCGGATACTCTAACAAACCGCCAGTTCCTGATTTTCCCTAACCTAGTGATCTTTGACTTCAATATCCGTGTGATTCAGCCAATTTCTCACGACAAAACTGAAGTGTATTCATACCCATTGATGATTGACGGCGCTCATGAATCGATCAATGCGAACCGTATGCTCGATGCGCAAACACGTGTTGGTACAGCAGGGATTCTGTCTGCTGATGATACTGATGTCTTCAATGGTAACCAAAATGCATTGAATGCTATTGGTATGGATTGGATTACCTTAAGCCGTGGCTTAGGTAAAGAAGAAGTCAAAGAAACAGGTGAGCGTGTAGGTGTTTACAGTGATGAAGCTCCTCAACGTGCGTTCTGGCGTAAATGGACAACAATGTTATCTAAATAAGGGACTGAAACTGTGAAAAATGAAATTCAAGCACTAATCCATAAAGAAGCAGCTTTACTTGACCAGACTAAACTGGATGACTGGTTAGAGCTTTATGCTGAAGATGGCAGCTACTGGATTCCAATGGATGAAAACTGTGATCCATTAAAAGATTCATCCATTATTTATGATGACATCGAACGTTTGAAAATGCGTGTTGAACAGATTATGCGTCAACACCGTGTTGCTCAAGATCCAGCATCACAAACACTTCGTATGATCAGCAATATTGATATTCAGGTTGTAGAAGGTGAAGAACAAGCATCTGCAACATTCGCAATGTTGTTGATGGAAATGCGTTCAGGTGACTGGCGTCAACGTGGCTTGGGTAATATTAACCATTATCCAGCGCATTGCACGGCAACTTTTACCAAAGTAAACGGTGAATGGAAGATCAAAGACAAAGTGATCAAACTGTTAAATCGTCATCAGCCAATTTTTGGTTTGTCTTTCCTTATGTAATTTCTATTGCTGGGCATTTTGCCCAGCATCTTTTTATAGAGAATTTTTATGCTCGCGCTAAATAAAGTAGCTAGCGGAATGGGGAATATCACACTTCAACATGTGGATGTGCGACAACCAAATCCTGGCGAAATGCTGATTAAGATCAAGGCAAGTGGTCTCTGTGGCACTGATATGAGTGTCTATAAAGGTGCAGGCACTTATGCTCAGCGTATGAATTTTCCAACCACTTTAGGTCATGAAGCTGTTGGGGAAATTGTTGAATTAGGTGATCAAAACAGCGGCTTAAAAATTGGTGATTTGGTCAGTCTGGAAAGTCATATCCCATGTTGGGTATGTCCTGCATGTAAAGCGGGTGACACTCACATCTGCCCAAATACGCGTTATCCAGGGATCGATATTAACGGTACATTTGCTGAATATGCAACAGTTCCGACCTGTATTGCCTGGGTTAATCCACTTGATATTTCTATTGAACATGCAGCACTGCTTGAACCTTTAGGTATTGCGGTCAATGCCACGCTAGAAGGTAAAGGTGTCGCGGGTAAAACTGTAGTCGTTAATGGCTGTGGTCCGATCGGTTTAATGAATATTGCGGTCGCCAAACACTTTGGTGCATCTAAAGTCATAGCAGTAGACACCAATGACTATCGATTGCAAGTCGCTCAGGAAATGGGTGCGGACGAAGCAGTCAATCCTCTGAAATTTGATGCTGTAGCCACTGTAAAAGCTTTGACTCAGGGCTCGGGTGCTCAAGTGGTATTTGAATATACAGGCAGTGTGGAAGGAGCTAAAAATGCCTTTCAATTCCTTGCCATTGGTGCAGAGCTGAAATGGTGTGCGACACCAAATCAGGCTTTTGAATTCGATTTTGGCATCTGGCGTAAATCACGTCCGACCATTTACAACATTCATGGCCGAAAAATCTGGAGTACGTGGCAAGTCGCGTCCCAATTGGTCTATGACAAAAAAATTAATCTGGATCCTGTGATTAGTCACCGTCTTGAACTCAATGATGCAGCACGTGCATTTGAGCTGGTGTTGGCAGGTGAAGCGATTAAACCTGTAATTATTTGTGAGTAAGGAGGATATATGGAACACAATATCCTATTGAAAGTTGCAAGCATCAAGGATGTAGCACAAGACATTCGTGAGATTGAATTTGTTTCAGCTGATACAAATTTTGAATTACCAAAATTTGAAGCTGGTGCACATATTGAGATCAAACTAAAAGAAGATCTTTACCGTAGTTATTCATTAGCGAATGATTGCAGTGAAGCACATCGTTATGTGGTTGCAGTACATCGTTCTCCTGTAAGTAAAGGTGGTTCATCTTATATTCACCAATCGCTAAAAGAAGGCGATCTGATATTTTCAACTGCTCCACGTAATAATTTTCCCCTAGATGAAAGCACAGAGAATTATGTCCTGATTGCCGGTGGTATTGGTATTACTCCAATTTTGGCCATGGCTTATCGTTTAAATGCTTTAGGTAAAGCTTGGACTGTACATTACTGTGCACGTACACGTCAGCATGCAGCATATCAAGATCAACTTACTGAATTATCTGAAAAATCTGGAAATAAAGTACAGTACTACTTTGACCATGAAGCAGATGGTCAAAGCTTAAACTTGGCTGAATTGGCACGAAGTACGGCGGCTGAATCACATTTTTATTGTTGTGGTCCGAAAGGCATGTTGAATGCATTTGAGGCAGCAACTGAACATCGTAAAGATACTGCACATTTAGAGTACTTCTCTGCAAAAGAAGAAGCTGCTCTAGATGGTGGTTATGAAATCGAATTAGCGAAATCTAATTTGATTTTAAAAGTGCCTGCTGGAAAGTCTATTTTGGATGTGGTGTTTGAAGCGGGTGTGTCAGTTCCATCTTCATGTCGTGAAGGTATCTGCGGTAGCTGTGAAACCACAATTATTAGTGGTGAAGCAGACCATCGCGATGCACTTTTATCAGATGAAGAAAAAGTAAGCAATCAGACCATGATGATCTGTTGTTCAGGTGCAAAATCTAAGAAATTAGTACTTGACCTTTAAACACTTCAAATGGATTTGACTATGTCTTCAAGTGATCAAGAAAGTCCGTATAAAACCTGTCAAACCTTACAACGAGGTTTACAGCTAATCCAGTGCTTTAACAATATGACCAATACGGCGAGCCGTGTTTCAGAACTGAGTAAAGATACTGGGTTACACCGTACAACTGTCAAGCGATTACTAGAGACATTAAGAGAAAGTGGTTTCGTTAAATACGATTCAATTACAGGGTTATATAGCTTGACCTATCAGGTTAAAAGCTTGAGCTGTGGTTATCGGGATACGGTGGAAGTGGTTGAAATAGCATGGCCAATCATGAAGGAGGTTTCTAAACAGATTGTTTGGCCGTGTTCAATATTAACCTTTGATAAAGATGAAATGGTGGCGCGTAACAGTACACGTCCATATAGCCGTTTATCTTTTCACTCTGCGATTCCTGGTCGTCGCATGCCTGTGCTAAAAACAGCTGCAGGTCGTGCATTTTTATCATTTGTATCCCAACAGGAGCGGGAGCTAATTCTACAACTGTTGCAAGATAAAAATGATGAGTACTCAAGTTATGCTAAAGACCCTGAATATATCAAGAAAGTAATTAATGAAACTCGAACAAGAGGGTATGGGATTAATAGTGGGGATTGGGAAGATGAGCCGAAATTTGGTGCCATAGCTTTCCCGATTATTAAAAACCATGAAGTGATTGCCTGTTTGAATTGTGTCTATCTTCTGAGTGCTGTTAAGAAATTGAAAAATTTCCAGACGTTGGTAGATACAATGAAAGCAGGTAAAAACCAGATAGAACAGTTGATTAATTCAGAGTAACTGTTCTGTGCAAAGGATTTTGCCAAATGGAAAACAATCAAATGATAGATTCGAGGGCTTTGGATAAAAAAGTGGCATTAAGGTCGATGCCACTTATTATCCTATGTGCAATTTTTGCAAATTTAGACCGAATGAACGTCGGTTTCGCAAAACTGCAAATGACATCAGATTTAGGATTCAGTGAAACCATGTTTGGTTTCGGTGCTGGTCTGTTCTTTATTGCTTATGCAGCATTTGGTCTGCCGAGTAATATAGCTTTAGACAAATTTGGCGCAAAGCGTTGGATTTGTACCATTATGATTATTTGGGGTGCTTTGACTGCCATTATGTATATGGTCCAAACACCTGAACAGTTCTATGCAGTCCGTTTTCTTTTAGGTGCGGCAGAGGCTGGTTTCTTCCCAGGTATCGTTCTATATATTTCACGTTGGTTCCCTAAGCGTCGCCGTGCAACCATGACAGCCTGGTATACGATTGCTATTCCAATTGCAGGTATTATTGGTGGACCGATTTCAGGCCTCATTATTGATAGTATGGACATGACCAATGGCTTACGTGGTTGGCAATGGATGTTCATCCTGGAAGGTGTACCTGTAATCTTCCTTGCTTTAATTGTATTAAAGTATCTTCCAAACACAGTTCAAGATTCTCACTGGTTAACACCTGCTGAGAAACAATACATCTTGAGTGAACTGCAATCAGAAGAAAAAGCCAAAGTTGAATCGATCACTTCATTCTCAGCAATTTTCTTCAACAAGTATATTTGGATTCTAGTGCTGATTTACTTCTCACTACGTCTAAGCTTAAATACATTGCAACTATGGACACCGACGTTTATTCACGGTGCGGGTATCTCAAGCAACTTCTCTGTAGGCTTGTTAAGTGCTTTACCGTATATCGTAGGCGTAGCATTCATGTTCTACATCGGTAAATCCTCAGATACAAAAGGTGAGCGTCGTTGGCACTTATTCATTCCAATGATGTTGACTGCTATTGGATTGTGTCTTGCAGGTGCGATGTCAACAAATGTTGTATTTGTTGTGATTGGCTTAATGTTAGCTGGTATGGGTTCCACAGCTGCATTACCACTATATTGGCAGTTCCCTCAATCCTTCTTGTCAACAGCAACGTTGGCTGCAGGTTTAGGTATTATCAGCTCGTTTGGTAGTGTTGCATCATTCGGTGCACCATATATGATTGGTTGGATGCGTGACCATATTGCCGATCCTGGTATGGCACTGTATGTAATTTCATTTGTCATTGTATTAGGTTCATTAACTATCTTTACGATTCCTGCTAAATCAGTAAATCAAAGAGATGCGAAAAAAACAGCTGATGAAGCAGTATCTGGTGCTGAATCTAAAGCTTAAGAATCAAATGCTGTATGCATAATACAAATGCCCAATGTGAATTCATTGGGCATTTTTAATTGAGACGGTCATGACAAATTTAAGAAAACAACCACTTTCTAATTACCTGGTTCTGATGATGGCGATTGCCTGTGGACTCTGTACGGGAAGCAATTATTACAATCAACCTTTGTTAAGTTCCATCGCTCATGATTTTGATGTGACTATGACAGTGGCAGCATATTCTAGTGTTATTGCACAGACTATGTTTACTATAGGTTTAGTATTACTTGTACCATTAGGTGACTATTTCGAAACTAAAAAAACAATTACTGGGTTTATGGCTATAGCAGCCCTTGGCCAATTAATTTGTTACCTATCATGGGATATACAGGTATTTTTCATTGGTACAGCTATCAGTAGTTTATTTGTGGTCGCAGCACAGATTCTGATCCCGTTTTCTACGATTCTTGCCTTACCTCAGCAATCCGCCAAAGTGGTAGGTACGCTTATGAGCGGTTTAATGATGGGGATTTTGCTGGCAAGAACTGCAGCGGGTTTTATTTCATCAATTGGGGAGTGGCATTATGTGTATTTGATCAGTGGTGTCTTGTTGCTTATCTTTGCCATGATTTTACAATTGAAATTACCATCACATTTTCCAAAAAAGATTCAATACTTTTCTATCTTTCATTCGATGTATGTGCTGATTAAAACTAAACCTTTACTACGTCAGCGTTCAATTCTAGGTTTTTTATGTTTTGGCACAGTGAGTACAGTATTCACTACGATGGCATTATTATTATCAGAGCAACCATATGAGTACAGTGATTTTCAGATTGGTTTAGTAGGGCTGGTGGGAATTGCAGGAATCATCATTGGACCCTCTATTGGGAAGTTTTTCCAGAAGGGCAAAGAACAACAGCTCACTCATTATTCATTAATTTTATTAATTTTGAGTTGGTGTGTTTTATATTTTGCCCAGGTTAATCTGCTTATTTATGTGATCGGGCTGATCATGATATATATAGCCTTAACTGTATTGCACATTACTAATCAGAACGTGGTATATGGAATTGATCCAAATTCAAAATCACGTCTGAATGCCATTTATATGGGTTTGTACTTCAGCGGGGCTGCTATTGGCTCAGTAATTGCAATCTATCTATGGAATCATTTTGGCTGGGTAGGGTGCTGTTCGTATGGAATGATCTGTGCTATCGCATGCTATGTAATTAATAAAATAGCTGAAAACAAATAATATGTATATTTCTTAAAGGCGACTTATGAAAGTGAAGCTTAAATCTAGGTCTAAGTCTAGGTTTAAGCAGAATTATTAAATCTATTTTTAAAAATCTAATTTATTCTTATTTAAAATATTTATTTCGAAATAATTTCCAGTTCTTTCTGTGTCTTTATCATATTGAAATTTTGCTTTTCCCATTAGCCAGAAATAATTCATCAAATCATCAATTTTTTTTAAATTTTTTGAAATCATCAATTTTAATTAGATAATTTTATTTAAATATGTTTTAAAAACAAATACTTATTTGTTGGCACACTCCTTGCGAAGTACCTAAAAGCTTAGATAGGAAATTTAAGCAAAAGGATAATTCGAGAACATTGGAGAAGTTTCATGGACAATTTAAATATTTTAATGAAAGGTGTTGATACATTAGTAACGGTAGTTGGCGCAGGATTCACTGGACTATATTCATTATATAAACTGCGTGATCAGATGAAAGTGCCTGTTAGAGTTTTTGAAAGTGCTCCGGATGTTGGTGGAACATGGTACTGGAATAATTATCCTGGCGCACGCTGTGATATCGAGAGTGTGCATTACTCTTATTCATTTGATCAACAGTTACAGCAGGAATGGACCTGGAGTGAGAAATTTGCGGCCCAGCCAGAAATTCTAAAATATCTCAACCATGTTGCAGACCGTTTTGATCTTAGAAAAGATATTACTTTTAACACTAAAGTAAATTCTGTAGTGTGGAACGAGCAGGAAAAATACTGGCTGGTTACTACCAATCAAGGCGAAGCCATTAAATCCCGCTTTTTTATTTCCGGTGTAGGTACATTATCAGTACCTAAAAAACCAGAGTTCCCAGGTGTAGAAAACTTCAAAGGTCCTACCTTGATTACAGGCAACTGGCCTAAAGAACCAATCAGCTTAAAAGGTAAGCGTGTAGGTGTAATTGGAACTGGATCTACAGGTATCCAGCTGATTACAGAAATTGCCAAAGAAGTAGGTGAGTTATATGTTTTCCAGCGTACACCTAACTATTCAACCCCTTTGGGCAACGGACTGAATCAGCCAGCAGAAGACCAGGCCAATAAGAAACAGTATTCCCTGATTCGTTCTAACTCGCGTAATCATTTTCTAGGCGTCCCTTATAACGAAGTTCAGCCGTCTGCCTTGGCTGTACCGGAAGAAGAGCGTCTAAAAGTCTATGAAGATCGCTATCGCCGTGGAGGATTCCGACTCTTTATCGACAGTTATCAGGATATTCTGTTTGACCCAAAAGCCAATGAGACTGTGTCAGAATTTATCCGCCAGAAAATTCACCAGCGTGTGAAAAAAGCAGAAGTGGCTGATCTACTTGCTCCGAAAGACTATTGTTACGGTACAAAACGTCCACCGATGGAAAGCGGCTATTATGAGGTTTATAACCAAGACAATGCCCATTTAGTTGATGTGAAAAAAACACCAATTACCCGAATTGAAGAAAATGGTGTGGTAGTAGGCGATAAGCTTTATGAAGTGGATGTCCTGATTTTAGCGACCGGCTTTGATGCCATGACTGGGCCACTGTTCGCCTTAGGTCTGCAAGGCAAAAATCAAGAAAAGCTAACAGATAAATGGAAAGACGGGCCGCGTACCTATCTAGGCCATACGGTTAACGGCTTCCCGAATCTGTTCTTGGTGACGGGTCCACAAAGTCCTTCCGTGCTGTATAACATGCCGCTTGCGATAGAAGACCATGTCGATCTGGCTACAGGCATTATTAAGCACATGCTGGACCAACAGCTGCTGGAGGTAGATGCTGAGGCTCAAGCGGAAGAAGAGTGGGTCAACCATGCCAATGAGCTGGCGCAAGCGAGTCTGCTACCAAATACTGATTCCTGGTATATGGGGGCTAACATACCGGGCAAACCGCGCCGTTGTTTAGTCTATTTAGGCGGTGCTCCAAAGTATCGTGAGATCTGCGATGAGGTGGTTTCAGCAAATTATAAAGGATTTAAATTTGTTACCGCCGATACTCAGCGCACTTCACTTCAACAAGTATCTTAATTTGCAGGGAGCAAAAAGTTATGCCAATTACCGCAGAAATTGAAACATTATTAGGCCAGATTCAGGCTGCAGGCATTAAACCTTTTCATCAAAGTCAGGTAGACGAAGTAAGAGGGGTAGTCGCTTCTTTTCAAACCATGCAAAAACCGGTGGAGAGAAAAAGCCAAACTATGGATATCGAATACCGGCCCGGGACGTATCTACGCATTTATCAGCCAAACATATCTTCAGAGAATTTACCGGTACTAGTTTATTACCACGGCGGTGGTTTCGTCGCAGGTAATTTGGAAGTTGCGGATGAAACCTGTCATGTGCTTGCAGAAATGAACCAGCATATTGTGGTGTCTGTTGACTATCGTCTGGCACCAGAACATCCATTTCCCGCTGCGCACTTGGATGCACGGGAAGGATTAGTTTGGACGTTGGAAAACATTCAATATTATGGAGGCGATCCTAAGCAAATTTCACTCATTGGTGACAGTGCTGGCGGAAATCTGGCAGCAACAACTGCTTTGTGGGCAAAATCTGAAGGCATTGCAATTAAAAAGCAAATTTTAATTTATCCAGTAATTCAGCCGGATATGGAATCTGCCTCACGGACCGAGGAAAATGGTTATCTAATTTCACAGCAGGATATGGATTGGTTCTGGAAGAACTACCAGGTACAGGACGGTCATACCGTCCAATATTCTCCACTGCAATTCAAAAATTTGAATGAGGCTCCGGAAACACTAATTATTACCACTGAATATGAAGTCTCACGGGATGATGCTGAATATTATGGCCTGTGCTTAATCGAAAAAGGAGTGAGCACTACGATTAAACGTATTCAGGGTGGAGTGCATGGCATTTTCTGGCTGTCTGCTGTGGTCCCGGAACATCAGCTGATTCGGGCAGAAATTGCGAAATTTTTAAGATAGTTTTCCCTAAGATAGAAAAACCAGCATTCATTGAATGCTGGTTTTTTATTATTTGAATGTCACTAAATGCAAAGTAAAAGTCTTGACGCCGTCGTTATCTGAAACAGATTTAGTAGAGATGTTGAAACGTTTAAATTTGTAATTTTAGACCTAGGTCGTCTGTATTTCCATATAACCGACCGATACACTAGGTTTTGGAAAATAGTATTAAATTAAAATAAAAACAAAAAGATATTAATACATTTTAGGTGTTTTAAGGTTCGATTGAGGTATGGAGAAATACTCAATGAAAAATTATATGGATATTTCAGTAAATGATTTTATTAGTAAAATTTCTTTCGACAGTGAAGATGGAAAAATCTGGTTCGATGGCGACCGTTCGTTGTTATTCAATGCCAACAGTTTGTATACCCTGAAACAATTTTTAATAGATGAATATGGCTTAGATGTCGCTAAAAAAATCATTTACCGCTGGGGGTATGAAATTGGTATTGAAGATGCTGTACGTGCTTTAAAGCTCCGCGCCGATGACCTTCTGTCTGCCTTTGTCGCTGGACCACAGCTAGCGAAAATACGCGGCATGGTGAACGTAGACATTGAAACTTTAGATTTCAATCCACACCAGAACAAGTTCAAAGGTATTTTTAAATGGAATGATTCTTATGAGGCTTATGCGCAAATCAAAAATCGCTCTTATGCGCCATACTGTTGTTGCTGGTGGCTGACCGGATATTCCAGTGGCTATACATCAAAGTTTTTGAATACGCCATATCACTATATTGAAACCCATTGTGTTGCCAAAGGCGATGAATGCTGCCGGATTGAAAGTCATGAAGGGCAAGACAGCCATTATGGGTTGAAATCTGAATATTTTATAGAAACTATAAAGCCATTATTTTTAAACAGCTATTTTGATGCTATTGGCAAGTCCAAGACCTTTGCTCGGGTATGTCAATTACTGCTGAAAGCCGCTGAATCTGATATTACAGTACTGCTGCAAGGAAGTACCGGCGTCGGTAAAGAAGCTTTTGCACGGGGTATTCATCAGAACAGTGCACGTAAGGACAAAGAATTTATTGCAATCAATTGTGCCTGCCTGCCAGAACAATTAATCGAAGCTGAGTTATTTGGAAGCAACAAAGGCGCATTTACCGGCGCAACAGAAAACCGCATGGGGAAATTTGAACGGGCAGATGGCGGTACTATCTTTTTAGACGAAATTATTGAACTTTCACCGAAGGCGCAGGCTTCTTTACTACGTGTACTGCAAACTGGCGAGTTTGAGCGAGTAGGGGATACGAAAACCAGAAAAACCAATGTTCGGGTAGTGGTGGCCTGTAATGAAAGCCTAAAAAAAGCAGTGGAAGAAGGCCGTTTCCGTAGTGACCTATATTACCGCTTAGCTACCTATCCGGTTTTGATTCCTTCTTTGAAAGAACGTCGTGAAGATATCAATCTGCTGGTTGAATACTATATCCACTTCTTTGAAAAGCAGTATGACAAGACATTTAATGGCTTCAGTGACCGGGTGTATGCCTTTTTTAACAGCTATGACTGGCCGGGAAATATACGTGAATTAAGAAATATCTTGGAACGTTCGGTGCTTTTATCTAATGATACGGCACTTGATTTAGAAGATTTAATGCTGGAGGAACAGATCATTCAGGATTTCCTAAGCCAGAATAAACAAAAATTTAATGAGATTCAGGGTATTGTGACTAAAAGCGATTTAAATCAACTGATTGAACACTTGATGCAAAGTTCTGAACAGGTTGATATGGAATATGTTGAAGCGACCATTTTACAGACGGCATTAAATAAATACCGAGGTAATGTTTCCAAAGCTGCCCGCTATTTGAATATGACACGCAGTGCACTGGAATACCGTTTGAAAAAGCATGAAGTGATTTAATCCTCTTCTTGAAAAAAAGTATGAGGATACTTTTTAAAGTAAGAGCCGTAATTTAATTAGGCTCTATATTTCTTCAGACGGTAGTCCAAGGTCGCACGGCTGATTCCCAATATACGTGCCGCTTCAGACACATTATGCTGGCTTTGATGTAGCGCATGTAGAATGATCTGCTGTTCATATTTTTCTAATGAAAAATCCGCTTTGAATAGTTCAGATATTTTCTGCTGTTCTTGCATAGAAGAGGTGTGTTCTAGAGTATGCATAGAATCAGAAGAGTTAAATTCTGGAAATAAATGGCGCAGCTTAATTTCCTGTTGGTCATCAGCAAGTAGGGAGGCTCGTTCTAGGACATTCTCCAGTTCGCGAATGTTGCCGGGCCAGGAATAATTCATAAAATAATGCGTAGCTTTGTTGCTGAGTCCATTGAATTTCTTGTCATACATATTTTCAAAGCGTTTTAAAAAATGTTTGACCAACAATGGAATATCTTCCTTACGTTCACGTAAAGGTGGAATTTTGACTGGAAAAATATTTAAGCGGAAATATAAATCTGAGCGGAAACGTCCTTCTTTAACTGCTTGCTCAAGATTTTCATTGGTAGCTGCCACTACTCGAACATCTACTTTCCGAGTCTGATAATCACCTACACGTTCAAATTCGCCTTCCTGCAACATACGAAGAAGGGCAGCTTGTGCGCGTGGAGATAATTCGGCCAATTCATCCAGGAAAATGGTACCCTGATGCGCTCGTTCAAATTTGCCGATACGCTGACTAACAGCACCTGTGAATGCTCCTTTTTCTACGCCAAATAACTCGGCTTCAATTAAGTCATGTGGGATGCAGGCACAATTGACCGCAATAAATGGTTTGTCTCTTCGTGGGCTTGCATAATGAATGCCGCGGGCAAAAGCTTCCTTGCCAACACCGGTTTCTCCAGAAAGTAAAACTGCGACTTTGCTGCCGGCAGCTTTTTTCAGCAGATCACAGACATAGCGGTAAGCAGCCGATTCGCCTACTGCATTAAACATGCTGTAGTCAGCTTCAGCTCGAGTATAAATGTCTTGTTTTAGCTGGTTCAGCTCGGCTCTTAGCGCAATAATTTCATCTGAAATAGGGTCAGGAGACATGAACTGAATTAGTTCATCGGCATTCTCCCATTCACTCAGCGGTTTGCCGATAATACGGCAATGGTCGTGCCCTTGTGCAATGCACTGGGTTTCTTGGTAAATAATAGTTTGGCCCATCACATAGCTGCTGTAGCCGCATGCATAACCTAGCTGCAGCCAGCAAGCGGGTTCATCCGATTTGCCAAATTCATTAAGATGCACCTCACCTTCGAAGGAGTGCAGCCAATTAAAATCGGCATAAAACTCATGGTGCTTATGACTTAATTCTAAAGCATTGACTTCTACCTGAACCATACCGCGGATCCCATGCATTTGCGGTCCGGCCATAAAAGCTTCAGTTTCATTTAAGTCTGGTCTAAGTTGGGCGGTGGCTTCTGCGTCTCGCATACCAGCTTGATAGCCACATCGAATAAAGAAGCGTTTAGCGGGTTCATAGCCCAGCATGTCGTGCAGATCTTTGCGTAAAAAGCCAAAAATGTCGGTATGCAACAATAGCATACGATTTTCCTCGAACCAGATCTGGCCATGATCTGCATCAAATTTGATACAGTTGATGAGGTCCTGAATTTCATGCTTCGGCTTTAAATAATTCTGCATTGTGCTATGTCCTTTGCCTTCTTATTGTTCTCAAAATCCCTTGAGTAACCCTTTTAATCTACAGGGTTATGGCATAAGAATGTACTGCAAAAAACGCCAATCACCATACTGAAAAAATAGGCATTTGGGAATTCAAAGGCTTATCTCAAACTCTTATTGCATCCGATCTTTTCTACAATTCACCATTTGATGAATCTATCAAAAAAAAATTCATGGATTGATGAAATTTTATAGATAAATTTAACTTAAATTTTAAATATTTTAATAAAAAACAATCACATAAAATGTTGGCATGCTAATTGATATATATCTTATAGCAAGGAAATTTGTCCATGAAGAAGGATTCTCAGCCATGACAAATCAAGCAGCGATGCCACAGCTGACCAAATATATTCGGGTAACCGGTGACCGGAACGCAAAATTTGTAGAGTTCGATTTTGCCATTCACGATCCGACTTTATTTGTTGAGCTGGTACTGCCGCGCGATGCGTTTCAAAAATTCTGCGAGGTGAACCATGTCGTTGAAATGAATGAAGCGCAAAAAGCCAGAAATGATGCGGAAGAAGAAAAATGGCGCTACGGGACTGAAGCAACTTTAGTCGGTGCGCAGCGATATATCCCGGATCATGAAGATCCATTGAAATAGCTTAAGGAGATAGCCATGTCATTAGAAATTAAAACTTCCAGCATTGAACCGATACGCCAGAGTTATGCTTATATCGAACGCCGTTTTGGCAATAAGCCGGCAACTCGCTATCAGGAAGTGAGTTTTGATATTCAGGCGGAAACCAATTTTCATTACCGACCTTTATGGAAGCCGGAAAAAACTTTAAATGATAAAACCCATACTGCGCTGGTAATGCAAGATTGGTATGCATTTAAAGATCCACGCCAGTTTTACTACGGAACTTATGTGCAGCACCGTGCACGTTTACAAGATACCGCTGAAGCGAATTTTAGCTTTTTTGAAAAGCGTCGGTTGGCAGAACATATTTCTGAAGAAGTCAAAGCCAAAGTTATTGCCTTGTTTATTCCGTTCCGTCATATCGAACAGACTGCCAATCTGCATATGATGTCTGGCAGTGCTTATGGTTACGGCACAGTACTGACACAAGCCTGTATTTATGCCGCTATGGACCGATTAGGCATGGCACAGTACATCTCACGGATTGGACTTGCGCTGGATGGTGGCACAGGGGAGTCCTTAATTCCAGCCAAGCACGCCTGGATGCAGGATGAAGCTTGGCAAGGACTACGTAAGTTATGTGAGCAAAGCCTGACAGAACAGGATTATTTCAAACTGTTTTTATTGCAGAACCTAGTAATTGACAGCTTTATGTCAGAGCTGGTTTATACCCAGTTTGATCAATGGCTGGGAGAGCATCAGGCGCGTGATTTGGCGATGCTGACCGAATTTATGCAGGAAGCACTAGTAGATTTACGCAAATGGTCGGACAGTGTTTTTAAAACTGCTGCAACAGAATCTGTCCAAAACAAGCAATTACTCAGCCAGTGGCTAGCAGAATATCTGCCGGTAGTAAAAGCAGCATTTACGCCGTGGGCAGCACAGGTTTTACCATTAGATGCCATAGAAGTAGCAGAACAAAAACTGCTGGAACGCAGTAAAAAATTGGGCATTGAACTCGAACAAATTGAACAGGCTTAAGGAGAAGCAGCATGTCTAAAGTTTATCTCGCATTACAGGACAATGATACTTCACGCTACATCATCGAGGCGATTGAAGCAGACAATCCTGAAGCCAACATTCAATATCTACCGGCCATGATCCGAGTGGAAAGCGAAACAGATTTGATTGTCCGTGCAGAAACGGTTTCAGAGAAGCTGGGACAGGATTGGGATATTCAATCCCTTCAACTCAATATGATTACGCTGGGCGGCAATGTTGAAGAGGATGATGATACCTTCCGCCTGCATTGGAACTGAGCCCTAAATAAGAATTGCACCGCATAGAGGCCGTGCATCTGAAAAAGACATTAAGGACGACAAGAATGAACTCTAAAATCAATGCGATTGGCAAAAAGCTGAATGCCAAAGACCGTTACCGTGCACTGACCCGTGATCTGGACTGGGAGTTTTCTTACGCAGACCGTAAAGAAGCTTTTCCTTATGAAGAATTTGAGGGTATTAAAATTACAGACTGGTCCAAGTGGGAAGATCCATTCCGCTTAACCATGGATGCTTACTGGAAATATCAGGCGGAAAAAGAGAAAAAGCTATATGCCATTTTTGATGCTTTTGCACAGAACAATGGCCAGCTGAATGTGACCAATGAGCGCTATTTAAATGCCATTAAACTATTTTTAACTGCTGTAACACCTTTGGAATATCAGGCTTTCCAAGGCTATGCACATGTCGGACGCCAGTTCAGTGGGGTAGGTGCACGTATTGCATCACAGATGCAGTCGATTGATGAATTGCGTCATGTGCAGACCCAGATCCATGCCATGAGCCATTACAATAAATTCTTTGATGGTTTTCAGGACTGGTCACATATGCATGACCGTGTTTGGTACCTGTCTGTACCTAAATCCTTCTTCGAAGATGCACGTTCTGCAGGTCCGTTTGAATTTTTACTTTCAATCAGCTTTGCCTTTGAATATGTGTTGACGAATCTTTTGTTTGTGCCATTCATGTCCGGTGCTGCTCATAATGGCGATATGGCAACGGTGACTTTTGGCTTCAGCGCACAGTCTGATGAAGCTCGCCATATGACATTAGGTCTGGAAATTGTGAAATTCCTGCTGGAACAGCATGAAGATAATGTGCCGATTGTGCAGGAATGGATTGATAAATGGTTCTGGCGGGGTACACGCCTGCTGTCGATTGTCGGCATGATGATGGACTACATGTTGCCAAACAAAGTTATGTCGTGGAAAGAGGCCTGGGAAACCTATTTTGAAGAAGCCGGGGGCGCACTGTTCAAAGATTTGAGCCGTTACGGCATTCGCATGCCGAAATATTCGGAAGTGATTGAAAAAGAGAAAGAGCACGTTTCACATCAGGCCTGGTGGATTTTCTATAACTTTGGACATGCGGCAGGTTTCCATACCTGGATTCCAACCGATGAAGAAATGGATTGGTTATCTGAAAAATATCCGGACACATTCGATAAGTATTACCGTCCACGCTGGGAATTAGCGCGCAAGATGGAAGCCGAAGGTAAACGTTTTTACAGCGCCGGGCTGCCGCAATTGTGCCAGATCTGTCAGATTCCAATGACATTTACCGAAATGGATGGTGACCCAACTGCGTTCAGTTATCGCAGTAGTGTGTATAAAGGTGAGCGCTACCACACCTGTTCCGATGGCTGTCATGACATCTTCGAACGTGAACCAGAGAAATATATTCAGGCTTGGCTGCCAGTTAACCAAATTTTGCAAGGCAACTGTGGCGGACCTGATCTTGAAGTCATGCTACGGGAGTACTACCGCTTTAATGTCGGCGCTGACAATCTGGACATTGAAGGCTCGCCAGATCAGGAACGCTGGAAAAAATGGAAAGGCGTGGCTTAAGCAACGCCATAGATCAGGATTGTCTGTAGAGATTTGGGGCAATCCTTCTTACTCAAGGAATTTAGGAGTTTACTGTTATGCCTGTTAAAGCGATTAACGACCAATACCAATTTGAACCACGCGATCTGCAATTCCACTATGGCGACAATATGCTGATTTATGTGGGCTGGGATCAGCATACCTTGTTCTGTGCAGCGCATGCCCTAGTGGTATCGCCGAAGCAGAGCTTTCAAGATCTGATCGACCAACAACTTCAAGGTGGATTCCATCAGCATCCAGACTTCGTAAATATTGACTGGTCCAAGGTGCAGTATTTACTGGATGGTCAGGCCTTTACGCCTGTTTTGGATCAAACGTTAGAAAGCCAAAATATAGGTCATAAGTCTCTGTTGCGCTTTGCTACGCCAGGTCTAGACGGCTACCAACATAGTCATGTCTAAGGAGAGTGCTCATGAGTTATCAAGTAACAATTGAACCGGTGGGAATGACCATTGAAGTAGAAGAAGATCAAACTATTCTAGATGCGGCATTGCGTCAAGGCGTATGGCTGCCTTTTGCTTGTGGTCATGGCACTTGTGGTACTTGTAAAGTCCAAGTGACAGATGGTTTTTATGATGTGGGTGAGGCTTCACCTTTTGCTCTAATGGATATTGAGCGTGAGGAAAATAAAGTCTTAGCCTGCTGCTGCAAGCCTGAGTCTGATATGGTCATTGAAGCCGATGTGGATGAAAACGAAGACTTCCTTGGCTATCTGGTTCAAGACTACGATGCTGAAGTCTTAGAAATAAAAGATCTTTCTCCAACCATTAAAGGTATACGCCTGTCCATTGACCGCCCAATGCAGTTTCAGGCCGGGCAGTACATCAATGTCCAATTTCCGGGCATTGAAGGTACCCGAGCTTTTTCCATTGCCAATCCACCGAGTGAAGAAGGCATTGTTGAGCTGCATATACGCCAGGTTCCGGGCGGTGCAGCAACCACTTATGTACATGAGTCATTACAGCAGGGGGATAAGCTCGCAGTCTCTGGACCTTATGGACAATTCTTTGTGCGTAAATCAGATACACAGGATGCTATTTTTATTGCAGGCGGATCAGGTCTATCCAGTCCTCAATCCATGATTCAGGATTTATTGGAGCAGGGAGATACTCGCACCATCTACTTATTTCAAGGCGCACGTGATGTAGCCGAGCTGTATAACCGTGAGCTGTTTGAAACTTGGGTGAAGCAATATCCAAACTTCCGCTATATTCCAGCTTTAAATGCTCCGAAGGCAGAAGATGACTGGCAGGGCTTTACTGGTTTCGTGCATGAGGCAGTGGCTGATTATTTTGAAAATAAATGTGCAGGACATAAGGCTTATTTATGCGGCCCACCCCTGATGATTGATGCTGCGATTTCAACCTTAATGCAAAGTCGATTATTTGAGCGCGATATCCATACAGAACGTTTTTTAAGTGCAGCTGATGGTGCAGCTGATCAATCCAGATCAGCATTGTTTAAGCATATTTAATCTATTCAATTATTCTAATTTTTTGCTAGAGCAGCTGATACATCATTCTGTCTCACTGCCTTAGCTCACACTCACTCAAGGAAAAGAGTATGAACCATCAAGACATCGAAAATTTAGTTAAAAGAATTAATGTAGATACTGCCAATGGTCCTGTAGATCAGCGTGTTCAGCAGGTGGTAGTACGTTTAGTTTCAGATTTATTTAAGGCTATTGAAGACTTAGACTTGCAGCCTTCTGAAGTATGGAAAGGTCTGGAATATCTGACTGATGCCGGACAGGCCAATGAGTTAGGTCTATTGGCTGCCGGTATCGGGCTGGAGCATTTCCTGGATTTGCGTGCAGATGAAGCGGATGCAAAAGCAGGTGTCACTGGCGGCACACCGCGGACAATTGAAGGTCCACTTTATGTTGCCGGAGCACCTGAAAGTGTGGGTTTTGCACGCATGGATGATGGCACTGAGTCAGATCATGTTGATACATTAATTATCGAAGGTGTCGTAACAGATACTGAAGGCCAAATTCTGCCGAATGCAAAAGTTGAAATCTGGCATGCTAACAGCTTGGGGAATTACTCCTTTTTTGATAAATCCCAGTCAGATTTTAATTTGCGACGTACCATTTATACTGATGAAAATGGCCGTTATACCGCATTAACTACAATGCCAGTAGGTTATGGCTGTCCGCCAGATGGTACTACACAAGCTTTATTGAATAAGTTGGGACGTCATGGAAACCGACCGTCACATGTGCATTATTTTATTTCTGCACCTAGTTTCCGTAAATTAACTACCCAATTCAATATTGAAGGCGATCAGTACCTGTGGGATGATTTTGCCTTTGCGACACGTGATGGATTAGTTGCTACAGCAGTAGAGGTGAAAGAGCCTGCTGAAATTCAGCGCCGTGGCTTAGACAAACCATTTAAACATATTCAGTTTGATATCAAGTTAGTTAAAGAGGCTGCGCAAATACCATCTGCGGAAGTAGAACGCCGCCGTGCCAGTGCTTGAACTGAAGTAAATAAAAAAACAGCCAATAGGCTGTTTTTTTATTTGGACTATATTTTAAGACTGTATTTAAAAATGGTAACCCAGCGTTAGGCTGTATAGGCTAGGATCAATTTTTAAATTGCCTGCATATGCGCCGTCAATTTTGACATCGCTGTCGACTTTTACATAACGGTAGTCAAAACCAAGACTGAACTTTTTATTCACGAAATACTCAAAACCGGCATTTAATGCTACACCATGGGAATTGGATAGATCGACATCCGAACCATCTACTGTTTCAGTATCATAAAAATATACGTAGTTATAGCCAACGCCAAGATAAGGATTGAATGATCCATTCTTATTGAAATGGTATTGTAGACTTAACGTCGGTGGTAAATATTTGGTACTACCCAACTTTACACCGTCACCATAAAAATTATGCTGCGGCGGGACACCAGCCAATAAATCTACACTAATATGTTCATTCAAAAATATACCCATAGCTAAAGTCGGTCGGTAACTTTCACTGATGGACGTTTCTACACTATTGAATAACTGACCAGGATGATCATCAGCTTCAATTTTAGTGATGCCGAAGCGCAGATATTTATCATTTTCAAGCAGAGGGGCGGCATGTGCTGCCGCACTGACCGTTAAGCAAAGACTAAGACACAGCATTGTTTTTTTCATCGGGTTTATTCCTTTAAATATTCAATGTTCCAACTCTTTAGAACATAGGGAATATTGCAAGGCCCATACCACTTATATAAAGTTTTTAAAAACAAAAACTTATATTTAAATGACTTTTAGAAATTTCATTATTTAATTAAATATGAAGATTAAAATAATTTTTTTTCTAGAAATGATTAAAAATTTTAAAGAAGTTTTTGTGTTTTATCGGACATTTTCTCAGCGGGATATTTTTTACTTTAAGGGCTGCATTTGTAGGCATGGCGTAGTATCTTTCAAACAATTAGCACCACTGTAGATATGCTGGCATTTTTCTTGTTCCGTTTTCCACCGGCAGAGCCTTATATTACAGCATTATACTATTCCAAACCTCTCGAAAGTGTGGTGCATTTACGTTAAGATTCTGATGATCTGGGCCTGATTAAATACCTGTATCTATAATAATAAAAAAAGCCACGATATTCCGTGGCTTTTTGATTTTCTAAAACTAATCAGACTGAAATAAATTCTTTTACTGCCTGATTAAAGGCTTCTGGCTGTTCAACATTGGAAATATGCGAAGCATCTATTCCATATAGCTGGCTGTTCGCAATACGTTGCTGCATAAACTGGCCATCTGCAACGGTGGTCACCGAATCCTGCTGACCCGCAATAATCAGCACAGGCACGGTGATACTGTTTAATTGATCACGGACATCCGCTTTAGCCAGAGCTTCACAGCAGCTTGCATAGCCTTCTGGGCTGCCAGCTCCGAGGTCGTTTGAAAGCTCTGCTACGACTGCCGGGTTGCTCTGGATAAAGGGATTGGTAAACCAGCGTGATGCCGCAGTTGCGGCAATTGGTGCAAGGCCTTGCTCACGGACAAGCGCAGCACGATCTTGCCATGCCTGTTCCTGGCCAATTTTGGCTGCAGTATTGCAGACAATCACGTGGCTAAAACGTTCTGGCTTATGAATCGCTAACCATTGACCGGTTAAGCCACCCATAGAAATACCACAGAATGTAGCTTTTGCAATGTTCAAATGATCCAGTAGATTCACGACATCCTGACCCAGCTGCTCCAGGCTATATGGGCCTTGCGGCGCAGATGATGCACCATGACCACGGGTGTCATAGCAGATTACATAATAATCCTGCTGGAAATGTTCAATCTGTGGCTGCCACATGCTGTATTTGGTACCCAGTGAGTTGGAGAAAATCAGAGCAGGCTTACTAGCGTCACCAAAGGTCTGGTAATTAATCTGGGCATCATTCGATGTAAATGTTGGCATTAAAATTCCTCCCGGCCTCCCTTTCTTGCATTTGATTCAAAGCCGTACTTTGAATCTACATTCAGGGAGGGGTTCATATTTTTAATTGTGCATTACACATGTTCAATAATCAGCGCGATCCCTTGACCCACACCGATACACATAGAGCAGAGAGCATATTTACCACCGGTCTGTTCCAGCTGGTTCAAGGCAGTGGTCACCAGACGCCCCCCGGAAGCACCGAGTGGGTGGCCTATCGCAATGGCACCACCATTCGGGTTGACATGTGCGGCATCATCAGGAAGTCCAAGGTCACGGGTCACGGCCAGTGCCTGTGCCGCAAAGGCTTCATTCAGCTCAATCACATCCATCTGATCCAGCGTTAGCCCAGTCTGAGCCAGCAACTTTTTGATCGCCGGTGCCGGACCAAAGCCCATAATGCGTGGCTCAACACCGACAACTGTAGAGCCAATCACTTTGGCACGCGCTTTCAGGCCATATTCTGCAACTGCTTCATCGGATGCAATCAGGAGTGCAGCAGCACCATCATTGATGCCGGATGCATTGCCTGCCGTCACCGTACCATCTGCTTTGACGACTGGTTTTAACTTGGTTAAACCTTCTAGTGTTGTAGAAGCACGAGGATGTTCATCGGTATCAACAACCACAGGTTCGCCTTTACGCTGTGGAATAACTACCGGAATGATTTCATTTTGAAAGAAACCTTTGGCTTGTGCCGCTGCAGTACGTTGCTGGCTGGTCAGGGCAAACTTGTCCTGATCTTCACGGTTGATATTGAACTGTGCTGCCACATTTTCCGCAGTTTCTGGCATGGTTTCCACGCCATACAGTTCTTTCAGTTTTGGATTGATAAAGCGCCAACCCATGGTGGTGTCTTCAATCTTTTGTGTACGACCATAAGCCGTTTCGGCTTTACCCATGACAAAAGGGGCACGTGACATGGATTCCACACCGCCAGCCACAATCAGATTCGCCTCACCAGCTTTAATCGCACGAGCAGCAATGGCTAATGCATCCAGGGAGGATCCGCAGAGACGGTTAATCGTGGTTGCTGGCACTTGATAAGGTACACCAGCAAGCAATGCTGACATACGGCCCACGTTGCGGTTATCTTCACCGGCCTGGTTGGCACAGCCGTAGATAATGTCATCAACTTTTTCCCAGTTGATACTTGGGTTGCGTTCCATCAAGGCTTTAATTGGAATCGCACCCAGGTCATCGGCACGGACAGGTGCCAGACCGCCCGCATAGCGGCCAAATGGGGTACGAATGGCATCGATGATATATGCGTTTTTCATTTATTAAATTCCTTGTTCCTTTAAATCCCTCTAAATCCCCCTTTATAAAAGGGGGACTTTTCCTCTCTTTCTTGCGCTGAGTTTTAAAAGCGGTGCTTTAAAACTCGCTCAGGGAGGTTAGGAGGGATTATTAACCCTGTGTCGCATCAATTAGTGGTGCACCGGTCATAGACTGCAATTCTTCAAATGACAGGCCTTCAACTTTTTCAATGACTTTCATGCCTTCAGCAGTGACATCAATCACACATAGGTCGGTATAGATGCGGTCCACACATTTCAGGCCAGTGGCCGGATAAGTCAGTTCAGCCACAATCTTAGGTTCGCCTTTTTTGGTGACATGATCTGTTGTGATAAAGACTTTCTTGGCACCGACGGCCAGATCCATGGCTCCGCCGACGGCAGGAATTGCATCCGGTGCACCGGTATGCCAGTTGGCCAGATCACCATTGGCCGCGACCTGGAAAGCTCCGAGTACCGCAATGTCCAGGTGACCACCACGCATCATCGCGAAAGAGTCTCCATGGTGGAAGAAAGCACCACCGGTCAACATGGTCACGTATTCTTTCCCGGCATTGATCAGTTCAGGGTCTTCTTCACCTTTGGCTGGAGGGGGACCGAAAGCCAGCAAGCCATTTTCAGAATGCAGGAAAACATCCTTGTCTGCTGGCAGATAACTGGCAATCTTGGTCGGCAGGCCGATGCCGAGGTTGACATAGGCACCATCCGGAATGTCCTGGGCAACACGTTCAGCAATCTGGTCACGGGTCAGTTTGTTATAGCTCATCTTTTATCTCCTAATCCGTGATTACTGTGCAGGCTGTACTTGTACAACGTGTTGAACAAAAATACCCGGGGTAATGATGTGTTCAGGATCGAGTGCACCGAGTTCAACCACTTCGGATACTTGAGCAATGGTCACATCTGCCGCCATCGCCATAATTGGACCGAAGTTACGGGCAGATTTTCGATACACCAGATTGCCCCAACGGTCACCTTTAGAAGCCTTGATCAGTGCAAAATCTGCCTTGATTGGATTTTCTAAAACGTAATCTTTACCTTCGTAGTTCATAGTCTGTTTGCCTTCAGCCAGCAAAGTACCAAAACCAGTTGGTGTGTAGATTGGGCCTAGGCCCATACCCGCTGCCTGAATACGACAAGCCAGATTACCTTGCGGAACCAGTTCCAACTCGATCTTGCCCGCACGATACAGTTCGTCAAATACCCAGGAATCAGACTGACGTGGGAAAGAACAGATAATCTTACGTACTGCGCCAGCTTTAAGAAGCTTTGCCAGACCATAGTCCCCGTTACCGGCGTTATTATTGACAATGACGAGATCTTTAATACCCAGCTCAATTAAGCCATCAATCAGTTCAGCCGGCTGACCTGCTGTACCAAAACCGCCAATCATGATGGTTGAACCATCTTTAATTTGGGAAAGAGCTGCTCGTAATGATGCTGATTTATCAATCATAAAAATTACTCAAACAAATATAAATTTATATTTAAATCATTATTAATCATTATTAATCATTATCTTATTAATAGTGATTAGTAATGATTTAATTGAATTAGAGTAGGGGGAAAGAATGGATAGTGGAGACTACCCATTCTTGAAGAATGATTAAGCGCTTACGCGGCGACGCTCAATTTCAGTCGTAGGTGCAGTCTCTGTTTCTTTTACAAGTTCAACATTGAACTGAATGTGTTTGAATGGTTTGTCTACACCGCGACGAGCAATTTCAGCTTCATCGGTCACGTCAACAGCAGTTGCCACCAGACCATCACGTGTAGCGAATGCAAAATCGTCCCAAAGATATTCATCACCTTCAATATTAAATTGAGTTGTCAATTTTCGGTAACCTGGTGCAGATACGAAATAATGAACATGAGAAGGACGGTTACCGTGTCGGCCAAGTTTATTTAACACAAACTGGGTGGTCCCTTCTGGAGGGCAACCATAACCGACTGGCATAGTCGTTTGAGCGACATATTTACCATCTTGATCAGTAAAAATTGTGCGACGGAGGTTAAAGTCTGATTGAGACTTATCAAAGAAGGAATAATTCCCTAAGCTGTTGGCATGCCATACTTCAACTTTAGCACCTTCAATAATATTGCCTTCAGCATCCGTTACGGTACCTTCAATAAGTAAGGTATCGACTGTATCTGATTCTGATCCATCATCCATACGTGCGAAGCCTACAGACTCAGGTGCCCCAGCAACGTAAAGAGGGCCTTCGATGGTACGTGGTGTACCGCCAGTAATACCTGCTTTAGCATCCGCTTCATCCGCACGAAGGTCTAAGAAATGTTCTAAGCCTAAACCAGCAGCAAGAAGTCCAAGTTCATTGGCTTGGCCTGCATCTGTAAAATATTCAAGACCTTTCCAAACTTCTGATTGGGATAAGTCTAGATCTTCAATTGCTTTAAATAGATCTGAAACCAAACGAACAACAACTTGCTGTACACGCGCATCTACAGGTCCAGTTGCAGTGTCTACGTTCATTTTTTTAACTAAAGCATCGATTTCTTGATGGTTCATGCTACTTACTCCTTAAGTATTTTTTGTTAATTAGGACAATTTTTACTTTTGAAAAAAATCTTGTCCTGGTCCTTATTGCTAACTGTTTTTCGTGTTTATAAAATGATCTCAAAATTTTGAAATAAATTAAGTATCATCATCTCGAATTGAAGATGGATGACGATTTAATGCCATGACTTCAATCTTCATAAACGGATAAAGTGGCAAACCTTGTAAAAGGTTATGTAGCTCTTCATTACTTTCGACATCAAAAATACTGATATTCGAGTACTGCCCTGTAACTCGCCAGATATGACGCCATTTGCCTTGGCGTTGCAACTCTTGTGAATATGCTTTTTCAACAGCTTTAATTTCGTTGACTTGCGCTTCAGGCAAGTCACGAGGAATATTTACATCCATTCGTACATGAAACAGCATGTTCCACTCCTTAATCCGTTATGTGTCGCTTATATGCGGCGAAGGTTATCGATTTTGTCTTCATCCATTTCAATGCCGAGCCCTGTGCCTTGAGGCAGGTGTAATGCAAAGTCATGGTATTGCAATGGTGTTTTCAGAATTTCTTCAGTGAGCAGTAATGGGCCAAAAAGTTCGGTACCAAATGCCAGATTTTCAAAGGTCGAGAACAGGTGAGCAGAAGCAATCGTTCCTACAGAACCTTCTAGCATGGTGCCACCATACAGGTCGATTCCTGCAAGGTTAGCCACAGTGGCTACATCACGGCCTTCAAGCAAACCACCAGATTGCGCCACTTTCACTGCAAATACCGATGCTGCATTGGTACGCGCCAGCTTATAAGCACTACTTGGCCCCATTAGTGATTCATCGGCCATGATGGCAATATCAAAGCGACGAGTCAGACGCTCCATGGCATCAATATTGTCAATCGCACATGGCTGTTCAATCAGATCGACACCACCGTCTTGTAGCAGGGTAATGCCTTTAATAGCATCCAGTTCTGACCAGGCACGGTTCACATCAACACGGATAGATACTTTATCGCCAAGGGCTTTTTTAATCGCCAGTACATGTTCAACATCGGCTTCAACCGCACGGGAACCAATTTTTAGCTTGAAGAAGTTATGGCGTTTCGCTGCCAGCATTTTCTGTGCTTCTGCGATATCTTTTTCTGTATCCCCAGAGGCCAGTACCCAAAGCACTGGAACACTATCACGCAAACGGCCACCGAGCAGTTCAGATAAAGGCAAACCTAGACGCTGTGCCTGAATATCTAGCAGGGCTGTTTGAATAGCACATTTTGCAAAACGGTTACCATTGATGTTCTTTTTTAGAACTTGCATGGTTTGTGCAATATTCTGTTTATTCAGCGACTTCAGTAGTGGGCTAAAATAAGTATCAATATTGGTTTTGATACTTTCTGGGCTTTCTTCACCATAGCCCAGGCCACCGATTGTGGTTGCTTCACCCCAGCCAATCAACCCGTCCTGAGTTTCAATTTTGATCAGCACCAATGTCTGGGTCTGCATTGTCGCTACTGCCATTTTATGAGGGCGGATGGTTGGGATATCGATAAGCAACGTTTCTATTGATCTGAACATATCGCTATATAATCCATTATTCGATATTACATACCATATTTGAATTTATTTTGCGAAAATAGGCTATAAATAGTATTTTAATATACTTAAAAGGTATTTAATGGGGCGATTCAATGGAACTGAAAACTTTAAAATATTTTGTAGCAGTAGTAGAAGAAAAAAGTATAACTAAAGCTGCCTCGAAATTGTGTATGGCACAACCTCCTTTAACTCGTCAAATTAAAAATTTAGAGGCTGAACTAGGGGTAACGTTATTTGAACGAGGAATACGTCCAGTAAAAACAACAGAAGTAGGACAATATTTTTATCAGTATGCTGTTCAAATATTAACCTTGTCTGCACATGCTAAATCAATGGTAAATAGATATAAAGTAACCGATAAAACAGTACGAATAGGATATGTAAGCTCTTTATTTTACTGGAAATTACCAGAATTAATTGATTATCTAAGAAGCCACATTGATGGTATTAAAGTTGAGTTGGTTGAGTGTGGAACAAGAGATCAAGTTGAAGCTTTAAAACTTGGAAAAATTGATATGGGATTTGGAAGACTAGGAATTAGTGATCCTTCAATAAAAAGAAAAATTCTAGAACATGAAAAGCTTTTACTTGCAGTACATAATGATCATGCACTAGGCCATTATCATAATGAAGGCATTTATTTATCACAAATATTAAATGAAATCATATATATGTACCCCAATACGCCTAAACCAAATTTTTCAACTTTTATTCAAAATATTTTCTCCGAATTAGATCTAATACCACAAAATTTGACTGAAGTAAGGGAAATTCATATGGCACTCGGATTGGTTTCATCAGGAGAGGGAGTATGTATTATTCCAAAAAGTGCAAGCGCGATTGGTATAAAAAACTTAAAGTTTCTTCCCATCCTAGATGAGGAAGCATATAGCCCAATCACATTGGCTTATCGAAGTATAGATAATAATGAATATATTCAGCAGATTTTAGAATACATGAGTGATTTTTAGAAATATTTGAAATTGTATTTCTACTATTTAATAAACTCTATGAAGGAGCTGTTGATATTTCATAATGGTAACTAGTCAATTGATAATCTAAATTTTATAAAATCTTAAGCTTTGTTATGAAACTAGGAAGGAAGAGTATTTAATCTTCCACTTTATATTTAAGCAATGATGATAAAATTCCTATAATGTTGATTTTATTTATTAAATTTAGTGGATATTCAAAAATTACACTTTTATGAAACGCCTCCCTTAAGCGATCCCCCAGAATTCATGCTAAAAAAATGTAGGTTTGAAGCATGGATCTAAAGAGTTTAAGAAATTGAGCTCGCAGCGTATTACATTTTTTGGCACGATTTCCTAAGTTATCCAAGGATTTCATGCTTAAAAATGTAATATTTTTCTTGTAGAAAAGCTGTTTTGAGAGGACTTGCTGTATTTAATTACTAAATTTTAGATTGAATAGCCACCGATTTTGTAGACACCTTTTAGTTAGATATGGACTGCCACCACTCTCCTAGACAAATTTCGTCTATTCTTTTTGCATAGGAGAGAACATTATGAGTGGACAACGATACACCCCAGAATTTAAAGATGAAGCTGTTAAATTGATTACTGAACGTGGATATTCTGTCACCGATGTGGCAGAACGTTTAGGTGTATCACAGCACAGCATTTATAAATGGCTAAAGGCCGTACAGCCTTTACGCAACAACCCTGATGAACATGAACTACTCGAAGCAAAGAAAGAAATCCTTCGCCTTAAAAGTCAGCTCAAACAAACTGAAGAGGAACGGGATATTCTAAAAAAGGCCGCAAGGTACTTTGCAAGCCTGCCCGAGTAAAGTATCAGTTTATCCTGGAATACAGCCATCAATTTAAGATTAAAACGATGTGTCGGGTTCTTAAGATTGCTCGTGCTGGCTACTATGCTTGGTTGCATGAACCCGAATCAGGCAGGACTATTGAAGATAAGCGGTTATTACAGCTCATCCGTTCTTCTTATGATGCCAGTTATGGCATCTACGGTTATCGTCGCATTACGCTGGATCTTAAAGAGCTAGGTGAAAGCTGTGGACCTAATCGTGTGCTGAAGATCATGAAGCACAATGGTATTGCCGCTGTTCGAGGATATAAGAAGCATAAAAGCTATGGTCGTGGTCGTCCTCAGATTGTGCCACCTAACCATTTAAATCGAGAATTTGTTGTAAACACACCGGATACCTCTTGGGTGACTGATATTACCTACATCCGCACCTGGCAAGGCTGGTTATATCTGGCTGTGGTTCTCGATTTATATTCGAGAAAAGTCATCGGTTGGTCAATGAAACCTACGCTTGCCAAGGATATCGTTTTGGATGCACTTTTAATGGCGGTATGGCGACGCAGACCCAATGAACCTGTGATCATACACTCAGACCAAGGCTCACAATACAGTAGCGGAGACTGGCAGAAATTCTGTCAGAAGCATAATTTAGTTCCGAGTATGAGTCGTCGTGGAAACTGTTGGGACAATGCTGTTGCTGAATCCTTTTTTAGCAGCTTGAAGAAGGAAAGAATTAAAAAGAGGATCTATAAAACACGAGAAATGGCTCGTGCAGATGTATTTGATTACATCGAGATGTTTTACAATCGAATCAGGCGTCATTCGCATCTCGATGGGATGAGTCCGGAAGCCTTTGAGGCAGCTTCAAAATGAGGCCGTCTCGTGTCTAGGATACTGGGAGCAGTCCAATAAAATGGCTAATTAACGAGGTGCTTATGAGCAGTAAACGATACCCTGAAGAATTCAAAATTGAAGCAGTAAAACAAGTCACTGAGAAAGGTCATAGTGTGGCTGAAGTTGCTACACGTTTAGGAACCACTACACATAGTCTGTATGCTTGGATCAAACGTTATGATCCACAGCAGCCCAAGACAACAGAATCTAGTGATCCAACTACAGAATTAGCGAAATTAAAAAAAGAGCTGCAAAGGGTCACTGAAGAAAGGGACATATTAAAAAAGGCCGCGGTGTACTTCGCAAGCCAGTCCAAATGAGGTACGCCTTTATTCGGGACAACCAACATATATGGTCTGTTCGTCGTTTATGTTCAACGTTAGATGTTCATCACAGTGGTTATTACGCCTGGTTAAAGAAACCTACCAGTATAACTGCGAGGAAGCGGCAACAGCTTTCAGGATTAATTAAACAGTTCTGGTTGGAATCTGGCGGAGTCTACGGTTATCGCAAGATTCATTGTGATTTGAAAGACGTTGGCGAAAGTTGCGGTATCAATCGAGTACATCGACTCATGAAGGCGAATGGTCTCAAGTCACAGCGTGGCTATCGCAAACCTAGAGCTAATGTTAGTACTCCATCGATTGTGGCTCGAAATACTTTAGACAGACAGTTTAACCCCACCCAGCCCAACCAGTTGTGGGTGACTGACATCACTTATATTCGCACTCATGAAGGATGGCTGTATCTTGCAGTAGTAATCGACCTATTCTCACGGCTAGTCGTTGGCTGGTCTATGAAGTCGAGAATCACAACAGATCTGGTTTTAGATGCTCTACTGATGGCTTTGTGGCGAAGAAGCCCAAAGAACAAAGTCCTGATTCATTCTGATCAAGGTAGCCAATACACCAGTCATGAATGGCAGACATTTCTCAAGCATCACAACCTTGAAAGCAGTATGAGCCGGCGTGGAAACTGCCATGATAATGCTGTTGCTGAGAGCTTCTTTCAGCTGTTAAAGCGAGAGAGGATCAAGAAGAAAACCTATGTGACAAGAACTGAAGCAAGGTCGGATATCTTTGAATATATAGAGATGTTCTATAACTCAAAACGCAGACATGGTTCCAATGGTCAGCGTTCTCCATTAGATTATGAAAAGGCCCATCAAAAGATGGTTATGTGTGTCTAGAATTTTGGTGGCTATTCAGATGCTAGTAAAGGATATAATTTAATTGTAAATTAAATTATAATTAAGAGAATTGTAATATTTAAAATTATGAATTAAAAAATGGTAAATATGGAAGAAATTTTTTTACAAATTAAAAATATGGAAGAAAGTCAAGTTTTTACTATTAATGATCTTAATTATTCTTGTTCTAAAAGTAATTTATATAAAATCTTAAGAAAACTGAAGAAAGATAATATTATTAATTTAGCATTTAAGGGTATTTACTATAAGGTATATATTTCTGATTTTTTAAATAAACCAATACCTCCTAATATTATGGATGTGGTAAGGAAGATAGTAGAAAAAAATGGAGAAATAATACAATATCATGGTGCCGATATTGCAAATAAATTTCGAATAAGTACACAAATGCCATTAACTTATGTATTTCTAACAAGTGGATATTCAAGACAAATAATAATATGTGGAGGAGTAGTGAAATTTATACATACAAGTAATAAGAAAATTTTACAGTATTCTATGCAGCCTTTAGGTAAAGCTATCTCCTGTTTATATTATCTGGGAGAAGATATTGTTAATGATGAAATCATTTCAAAAATTAAGATTAGTATTGGGGAGAAAGATTTTGAACATTTAAGAAAATTAAATTTAGAAAAATGGATAAATGAAAAGTTGGAAAATTATGAAAATAGTTAATATACTAAGGTTATATTTATTTATCTTTGATACCTTTTATAGAAAGATAATAATTAAATCTTACAGGGTAAGTAGATTTTTTAATTTTTATACTGTAGTGAACGAATCTAAAGCTAAACTGTGTAATATCTGAAACAAAGTGAAGTTAAGGGTGGAAAAAAGTATAACTTTTATGTTTATTAACTGATATAAAAGCTTAGTAAATCTGTGTCAAAAGTGTGCTGAAAATTTTTTTCAAAATTTTAAAATGTAAATGAAGTGATTTAACTTATTGTAAAAGAATAAAGGTATAGGTTTAAATCATTAAATATTTTTATTTATTATTTTGGTTTTATGTGGTTGTTGGTAAATTACATATAAAATAAGGTTGTTAATAAAAAATATAATTTATGAATTATATTTATGTTGTTAATTTAAGATTTTATGTGATTTAAAATATAGTCGTTGGTTTAAATTTAAATAATGCTTATTTGGTGAATAATAATAGGTGCTTATAATAATCTCATAAATTTTGCTAAATTTTATGACGTAACACTGCTCGATATTTGATCTGTTTATGACGTAACAAAACTTTTTTCTCAATTTTATGACGTAACAAAGATTACTTTTTATACAGTTTATGACGTAACACCGATTAAAATTTAACCTGTTTATGACGTAACAAAAAAAATGTAGAAAAATTTTTCGGTGAGTAACAGTAGTCTTGGTTATTATTTAATCAATAATGTTTCGACTACAGCTTAGATATGTGAATTGCCTAATCAGTACACGAGTTGTGACGAAATTGGAGTGATCTGGAATCAAAGTGTAAAGGTTAGTCTTGCTATTAGATAATATATTATTTAAAATTTTATATAAATAAAATTTATAGTTAAAAATTGTTTTTTATTAGTATAAAAATATAATTAAAAATTTTATTATTTATAATTTTAACTAATGAGATAAATAAAATTTGAGAGTTTTGGTAATGTATTTTTTTTATTTTTCCTCTTTTGGTTAATGTGTATATCTATAGTTAGAACAATAATTTAAATAAATAAAATACTGTATAAAATTCAATGGAAAATGTTTTTTAAATTAAAAATTTCATAAGTAAATAAGTAAAGATGCGACACCACGTCGCATCATTATAAAGAGTGAAGATATAGGTAGGTGAATGATCCTATAAAAAATAAAAACAAAACATAGTGAAGCAGTATACTAACTTTACCTGATAAAAAAGGAAAAATTTTCTGACCAAGCCATCATTCAATACATTTTAAATCTATTTTTTTTATTAGAATAAAAAGCATGTGACTTGGTGTGGAACTTTGATTTTATTTATTTTTAATAATCTTAATTATATTTTATCTATAAAACTAATATTTTTAAATCATGAATAATTGTTCATAAATAAAGTCTGGTAATTCTTGAAATGGTGGGTTAATGATTTCTTGCTTTGTTGATTCCTTTAGATTTCATCAAATAATCTGCCAATACAAATTAAGATTGCGCTATAGTTGGTGTGATAGCTATTAATCTATAGGTATTTATTTAATTCGAAACCATTTTGAATGTTTAGTTCATTAATTGATTAAAGTCTATCTTTTTTGCTTGTATATTAATGAAAATTTGGTTTTTAATATTTAATTCCTGAATTAATAAACTTAAAATTTAAACTGATTTTCTAATATTTTATTCGTATTATGATTTTAGAGATTAAAAAATACAAAAGATAGAAAAAAGAATCGATTAAAATTTTAGTAATTGTAGTTTTTTATAATTTAATTTAAATTTCGATGGATCTACAGTTATTTATTAATATTTTAAGAATCATCAATACTTATGAGAATATTTTTTAAGAAATTTAATATAGATAAAAATGTTTCACTGATTAAAAAATTTTGTAGAATTGATAGTACCTCACAGGACGATTTGGAAAAATGAGCACTATCGACTATTACAATAATTATGCTTCTCAATTTATTGAAAATACGCTTCACGTAGATATGGAAAGTCTATATCAACTATTTTGTGAGCAACTTCCAATGAATGCTGTAATTCTCGACCTAGGGTGTGGATCTGGTCGGGATAGCTTAGCATTTAAAAAAAAAGGCTATACTGTTGAAGCGATTGATTATTCTAAAGCAATGGTTGAGCAAGCTACGGCATTAACGGGGCTCCAAGTACGTCATGAAAGTTTTTATGTGCTTTCAGCTTCGAATCAATATGATGGTGTGTGGGCATGTGCATCATTACTTCACTGTGAGCGAAGTCGACTCCCTGATGTATTAAAGCGAATATATAAAGCGCTACGCTGTGGAGCTGTTTGCTATATGTCTTTTAAATACGGTACACATGATCGGGAAAAAGACGGTAGAACATTTACAGATCTAGATAAACAACAAGCTCAGGAATTGCTGGATCAGCTGGGAGGGGTTACGGTATTAAAACAGTGGATCACTGTAGATAAACGTCCTGATCGCAATGAAAATTGGTTGAACATACTTTGGAAGAAAATAAAATAACAAGGAATCATTTTTATGTCCGAGTTCTATGAGATTGAACCATCATTAGAAAATTATTGGCGTGCCATTATTCTATTCGGACGTAATGTTGCTTCCTACAAATTTGCCTTAGCCAAATCACTGTATGATCTGAAAATTGAAGGCAATACAGTCATTACTTTGGATCAATTGGCAGATCCCTTTAGCCAGCATATTTGTGAACATTTAAAACTCGTAGATAAACAAGCGACTTCAAGTTCAAGTCGATTTTTAGATTTTTGTCGTTCTTATAATGCAGGTGAAATTGATCAGCAAACCTTGATTGCAAAAACTGTGCAGTTTGGCTTTGCCAATGTCATCGATGCTTTTCATAATGTGCATGGACAAGAGTTACCGAAAAGATTCTTTATGGATGCCCGTAAAACCCATGGTGGCATTATTCTGACAGATGAAGTATTTCAGTTATTTCAAACTCAAAATTCCAAAGATTTAGTTGATGAAACTGAAGCAAGATGGCGTCTAGTCGAAACAGCCTGGGACATGAATTTGCCAAAGCATTTGGTTCAGATCGAGCATGATGACCATGGAATTTTGATAGCTAATAATAAGATTCGAAGAGTTAATGTTACAACGGCGAAGTCAGCTTTAAATGGATATCAAAAGAGTAGATGCTTTTATTGCTTTTCGCCTATCATAATCGAACAGATGCAAGAACTATCAGCAGATGTTGATCACTTTTTTCCTCATAAACTTCGTGAGTGTGATATTCAAAAGCCTATTAACGGCGTGGCTAATTTAGTACTCGCTTGCCCTTCATGCAACCGGGGGCAACAAGGGAAGTTTGATAGGTTGCCATCAGTAAACTTGTTGGAAAGATTACATAAGCGTAATGAGTATCTTATAACTAGTCACCATCCTTTGAGAGAAACTTTAATTGCTCAAACAGGATTTACAGAGCAAGCACGGCGAGGCTTTCTACAGGATGCCTATAACTGTGCCAATTTAACTATGGGGGGAGGAATGAAATGGGAGCCTCAGCGACAGGGGCTGCAACTTTTTTAATTATTTATTATTGATAGCATATCTTTCAGTGGTTATAGGACGTATAAACAGTATTCTTGTAGAGTGCCAAAGGAATTTATGTGCAAGCATGAAAAAATAATTATTCTATTTGGTCTATAGGCTGCTGAAAACAATATTTAAAAGAAGAAGAAAATTATATTATTTGATACTTCAGATAAAAAATTTAAATACGTATTAAGAGCGGTGGGTAAATTAGGAATGGCTTCGTTATATCTAAACAGATTGAACTTCAATGAAAGAGAAAAATTAATTCATGATCTTCATTTAGCACAAAAAGGAATGTGTTTTATTTGTGAAAAGCCAATTGATTTAGTTATTCACTCTGACAGTCTCGATATCGATCATGTGATCCCATCTGCTCATAATGGTAAAGATGATCCTAGTAACTTTGCAGTAACACATGCAAGTTGTAATCGGTCAAAACAGGCAAGCAACCTTGAAGTTGCTCGAATATTACAACGCTTTAAACAATTAAAAGAAGACTTACAGCAGGATAATAAAGTTCCGAATTTAGCGCATATTCTAGATAGAGCTAATGGTGGGAAGCATGAACTTAGTTTTAAAATTGAAGGCGACAACGTTCAGTTCAGCTTATCTAGTATAGGTGATGAAAAAATTTACCAATTGCCACTCTATCAAGATGACCTAAGTGGATTCAAATATTTTTTCGCGAAAATGCCAATAGAATATTTACATCATGATCAACGAATTAATCCAAGATCAATTGGTCCTAATATTGGTAAATTGGTTGAAGAGTTTTATCAAAAGAGACCACAACTACATATTCCTTTAGCATGGATGAAGAGTGAAAATAATAAATCAGGTATCTTTATCTTTGATGGTCAACATAAGGCGGCGGCGCAAATCATGTTAGGGGTACGTTCATTACCTGTACGGGTTTTTGTTGATGTAGATGCTGATGTTTTAATAACGACAAACTTTAATGCTGGGACAACTTTAAAGCAGGTAGCTTTTGACAAATCAGTTCAACGACATTTAGGTAGTACGTTATATCAAGATAAATTACAGCGTTACCGTATAGATACGGCACGAGACGTAAATGATTTCACCTTTTCAGAAAAGGATTTAGCTGCTCACTTTAAAGGTCAGTCTCGAGAGATCAAACGCTATGTTCTAGATGCCGTTCGTAATGCTGTGATTACTAGCCCAGACAATAAGTTGCGTGACTATATTGATATGGCAGGTAAGGCAACTGAAAAACCAATTTCATATAGCAGTGTAGAACGGACATTCTATTCATTTTTTATTCATTCAGATCTATTAGAAACGCGCTTAGATTATAAAACTGATATAGGGGAAAATCCTCGAGAGCTTGAGATTAGTCAATTGGTTCAGTTGATGAATATCATTGCTGAGGAGTTTTATATCGATAAATATAACTTTGATATTGGAACAGGTCAGATTGAAAGTAAAATTCAAAAAGGTCAGGTCATTCCACTCGAGCACTTAAAAGCTTTTCGTTTGAGTAAAGAAGAGATTGTTTATAACTGGCTGTCATTTGTGAGAGATGTAATAAATAATTATTACAGTACGGTAGGTGGTGCTTATTATTCCAATAAACCGTTTCAAACAAAGTTCCCTGATCAACTTTGGGTGAATATCCGCAATTTTCTAAGAAATTTTGCAGCGCTTCCATTTTTAGTGAATACACAACTGTCATCTACGATTTTTAGTGGAAAACGTTCTACTGATTACTGGCAGACGATTTTGAAAACTGGTGAAAGTAATGATGGTATTAAAGTGATGCCTCATGGGATTATTATTATCCAAATGCAACAACCAAGCTGATTAGATGCCCTTTGTAGCCTTATGACTGCAAAGGGCAATACTTAAAACTTGGAAATACCACTAATATTTTTTAGTGCTGTTGCTTCTATGCTGGTGGCTTTTCTCAAGCCAGGTCTTTTGGTCAGGAATTTTTGATGGATTAGCTGCCAGTCTTCATTTGATTTATTCCATTCTATAGGTAAGGTTAGTAGAGATTTTTTGCCTGTATAAGCATACATAAAATCATCCGAAACCATAGTAGGTGGTGTTGTTTTTGCATGAACGGTAAAACAATCAACTAAGGTATATCGAGTTTCTTTATTACTTATTTTGTCGCCCTGAATCATCCAAATGATATCACCTGCATTAAGGTGAAATTCTTCTTTCGAGTAGACAATAGATTGCTCAAGAGCAGCGTAAGGGAAGGGATTTTCTTCAGAATGTGATTGATGATAAGCAAGCCAATGTTGAGCCATTTTATTAAGACCTTTGAGGTTACATTGTAATATTAAGCTATTCATTATAATCGACTTAAATAGTGAAAAATTATTCAATCATTCATCTTAATTTTGTTGACTAAATGACTGTAAAAATAACTCAAAATAACAGTTGTCCTATATGCTCAAATTACCGAGAATATGGGCAATTGATTGGTCTGAATTGACAGACTATAACCTTTTTTAAGCATCTTAGAATGCTCTAATATTTGATTAAATGTAGACCACCTATGAACAAGCAACAACTCGCTTCCAAAATTTGGGAATCAGCCAATAAAATGCGCTCAAAGATTGAGGCAAATGAATATAAAGACTATATCCTAGGGTTCATGTTCTACAAATTCTTGTCTGATAAAGAACAAAGCTTTTTAGAAGCCAATGACTTTGCACAATCAGATATTGAAGCACTGACAGAAGAAGATGCTGAAACTGTAGAATTTATTAAAAATGGTATCGGTTATTTCATCGCTTATGATGACCTGTTTTCAACATGGCTTAATAAGGGCTTAGACTTTACTGTTGCCGATGTTCGTGATGCGCTTTCGGCTTTTTCACGCCACATTCACAGCTCTCACAAAAAAGTATTTGATGGTATTTTTAAGACATTAGAGACAGGTCTGAGCAAGCTTGGCGATAACTCAAATAGCCAGACCAAAGCGATCAGTGATTTGTTGCAATTGATCAAAGTCATTCCAATGAACAACAAGCAAGACTATGACGTGCTTGGATTCATTTATGAATACTTAATTGGATCATTTGCTGCGAATGCAGGTAAAAAAGCAGGTGAGTTCTATACACCACATGAAGTTTCAGTTCTCATGTCTGAAATCATTGCGCATCATTTAAAAGATCAGCCTGAAATCAAAATTTACGATCCAACAAGTGGTTCGGGGTCGTTGCTGATTAATATTGGTAGCTCTGTGGCGAAGCATGTGAATGATGCCAATAAAATCAAATACTATGCACAAGAGTTAAAGGAAAATACCTATAACTTAACCCGTATGAACTTGGTGATGCGTGGTATCTTGCCTGCCAATATTGTGGCGAGAAATGCCGATACTTTAGAAGATGATTGGCCATTTTTTGAAGACAATGATCCAATCAATACTTACGAACCACTTTATGTAGATGCAGTGGTATCCAATCCACCATATTCACAGGCTTGGGATCCAGCAAATAAAGATGCAGATCCTCGATACAAAGAGTTTGGTTTAGCCCCTAAAACCAAAGCGGATTACGCGTTCCTGCTGCATGACTTATATCATTTAAAACCAAACGGTATTATGGCGATTGTCTTACCACATGGCGTGTTGTTCCGTGGTGGTGAAGAAGAGCGTATTCGTACCAATTTGATTAAGAAAAATCATATCGATGCGATTATTGGTTTACCTGCCAATATTTTCTTTGGTACGGGTATTCCAACGGTCATCATTATTTTAAAACAACAACGTCCAACCACAGACGTGTTGATCGTTGATGCGTCTAAAGGCTTTGTGAAGCAAGGTAAAAACAACCATCTACAAGCATCGAATATCAAGAAAATTGTCGATGCTGTGATTGAGCGTAAAGACGTTGAACAGTTCTCACGTGTAGTGACGCAAAAAGAAATTCAAGATCAGGGCTATAACCTCAATATTCCTCGTTATGTGGATTCTTCAGCAACGGCTGAAACATGGGATATTTATGCCACGATGTTTGGCGGTATTCCGAAAAAAGAAATTGATGCACATGTTGCATATTGGAAAGCATTCCCACAGTTACGCCAAGACTTATTTACCGACAGCGATACGCCTTATGTCAATTTAGCGACGGCTGAAATTAGCCAAGCGATTCAAGGCCATCAAGATGTGAAGGGCTTTGTAACTCAGTTTAATACCGCATTTGCTGATTTTCAGGATTACTTGAAGGGTGAACTCATTGGCAAAATGCAAAGCTTGCATATTGCTCAGCAAGAAGATGTTTTAAGTAAAGACATCTTTAAACGTTTAGCCGATATCCCACTAGTGGATAAATATCAGGCCTACCAAGCTTTAGATGATCAATGGCAAGGTATTGCAGGTGATTTGGAGATTATTCAATCTGAAGGTTTGAATGCTGCCAAAATCGTTAATCCAAATATCGTGATTAAAAAGAAAGATGGTAAAGAGCATGAAGTACAAGAAGGTTGGGTAGGCTATGTATTGCCATTTGATCTAGTACAGCAGCGTTTATTGTCTAAAGAGTTGGAAGCATTAAAAGCCAAAGAGCGTGAACTTGCAGAAGCCAGTGCAGAGATTGAGTCTTTGATGGAGTCTTTATCTGAAGAAGATAAAGAGCAGTTGTTAAATGAAGCCAATGATGCTTTTGTGCCTGCCGAAATTGCTAAAGCCTTAAAGCAAGCTTATGCGGAAATTGAAACGCCTGAAATTGTTGCACTCAATGAGTATCTTGAGTTTTTAGGTACAGACCCTAAACCGAAAAAGCCTCAAAAAGAGCAGTTTGTAAAAGACCATACAGAAGTGCAATGGTCAAACATTGAAGCAAATAAAGATGGCACTTATGCAGCCCCAAAAGTTAAAGCGTATTTAAAGCAATTACGTTCAGGCTTTAGTTTTGAAGAAGGAAGCCTAGAAGCGACTTTGGTGCAGGTAGATGAGTTACTTGCACAAGAGAAAGAGTTAAAAGCACAGATCAATGATGATGCTAAAACACTTCATCTTTTAACGAAAACCACTATTGAAGCTCTAGAAGAAACTCAAGTGAAAGCGTTGCTAGAAGCGAAGTGGGTTGAACCAATTGTGTCTGCGATTTTGGCATTGCCTAATGAAGTGATTGAGCATTTGACTGATACGGTACAGGCTTTAGCAGATAAATATGCAGTGACTTATACAGAAACTACGCAAAAGCTGACTGAGGCAGAGCATAGCCTTGCAGACTTGATTGATGACTTAACTGGTGATGAGTTTGATATGAAAGGCTTGGCACAGTTTCAAGCATTGTTAAAAGGGGCGTAATGTGGAAAAGCAAAAATGCCCTGAATTAAGATTTGAAGGTTTTGATGATGGTTGGCAGCAAAAAGCTTTGAATGAAATGTTTATTCCATTGCCAAATAATACGCTTTCAAGAGCGGATTTGAATTATGACAATGGAGATATCAAAAATATTCATTATGGGGATATTCTTGTAAAATATACAGCTGTGCTGGATTACAAGAAAGACAAGATACCATTTATTACAGATGGGAAAATTTCCGACTTTAAAAGCCAATTTTTACAGAATGGCGATGTTATTTTTGCTGATACGGCAGAGGATGAAAGTGCTGGAAAAGCAATCGAAATAAGTGGAGTAGACGATAATTATATTGTATCTGGTCTGCATACTATGGCATATCGTCCGAGAATAAAATTATCACCTTATTACTTGGGACATTATCTCAATTCAAATGCTTATCACCATCAACTTTTGTCATTGATGCAAGGTATTAAAGTACTATCTGTTAGTCGGACTAATCTTGCTAAGACGATTGTTAAATATCCTGCTTCTGAAAAAGAACAAGCTCAAATTGGTGAATTTTTCCAAAACCTTGATCAATCAATTGCTTTACATGAAAAAAAATTGGCACAAACACAAAACTTTAAAAAAGCGATGTTGGAAAAAATGTTTCCAAAACAGGGAAGTAAGCGTCCTGAAATTCGTTTAAACAGTTTTAGAGGGGATTGGTATAGCTCAAAATTAACAGATTATATTTCGATTAAGCATGGTTATGCATTTAATGGTGAATTTTTTAGCGATAAAGAAACCGATTATTGTTTATTAACGCCGGGTAACTTTATGATTGGTGGTGGATTCAAAGCTGAAAAATTTATCTATTACAAGGGTGGAGTTCCTAAGAATTATATCCTTAAGGAAAATGATCTTATTGTAACTATGACTGACTTAAGTAAAGAAAGTGATACTTTAGGTTTACCTGCATTATTACCATCAATTGAAGGAAAAATCTTACTTCATAATCAGCGATTAGGATTAATTACTTTTGAAAATTTAGAGTTAGAAAAAGAGTTTCTATTTTACCTATTACAGACCAAATCCTACCATAAATATATCGTACTATCGGCAACAGGTACGACAGTAAAACATACTTCTCCAAGTAAAATTTTAGGATTTACTTGTAAAATTCCAGAGCCAACTGAACAGAAAAAAATAGGTGGATTCTTCAAAAAAATTGATGAAAAGATCAATTTACATCAGCAACAGCTGCAAACTTTAAAAAACCTAAAACAAGCATTTTTAGAAAAAATGTTTGTTTAATCACTGCTATATCCCCCTTTATTTAAGGGGGATTTAAGAATCTAAATACTGACTTTATAACACCAAACAAATATGACTTTTAAAAGCGAAACAGCATTTGAACAAGCACTCATTGACCTCCTTTTACAAAAAGGTTGGCAAGATGTCATTAAAAATCCAACGCAACAGGATCTCATCGATAACTGGGCAGAGATTCTTTTTCAAAATAACCGAGAAATTGATCGACTGAATAATCAGCCTTTAACTCAAGGGGAAATGGATCAGATTATTGAACAGATCAATACACTGCGCACGCCTTTTGCCCTCAATGGCTTTATTAACGGTAAAACCGTATCCATTAAACGTGACAATCCAAATGACGAACTACATTTTGGCAAAGAAGTCAGTTTAACCATTTACGACCGTCAGGAAATTGCAGCAGGTAAAAGCCGTTATCAGATTGCTCAACAACCAAAATTCTTAACCAAATCTAATATTCTCAATGACCGTCGTGGCGACTTGATGCTCCTCATTAATGGCATGCCCGTGTTTCATATCGAGCTAAAACGTTCAGGCGTACCTGTCAGTCAGGCAGCACACCAAATTGAAAACTATGCACGTTCGGGCATCTTTACAGGCCTATTTGCATTGGTTCAAATCTTCGTAGCAATGAACCCAGATGAAACATGGTACTTTGCCAACCCAGGGCCTGATGGCACATTTAACTCAGACTTCTATTTCAATTGGGCAGACTTTAATAACGAACCCGTGAACTATTGGAAAGATATTGCAGGGAAGCTGCTTTCGATACCAATGGCACATCAACTTATTGGTTTCTATACCATTGCAGATAAAACTGATGGGGTTCTCAAAGTGATGCGTAGCTATCAGTGTTTTGCTGTACAAAAAATTACCAATCGGGTAGCTATGATTGACTGGGATGGTCGAGATCGTTTAGGTGGCTATATTTGGCATACCACAGGATCTGGTAAAACCATGACTAGCTTTAAAGCAGCACATTTGATTGCTCTGAGCAAAGATGCAGATAAAGTGATTTTCTTAATGGATCGTATTGAATTGGGTGTACAATCACTTGAGCAATATAACAACTTTGCTGATATCAAAGACTTTGTCCAAGCCACTGAAAATACACATGCTTTGGTGAGTAAACTCAAAAGTACAGCTGCGAATGAAATCTTGATTGTAAGCTCAATCCAAAAAATGAGTAATATCAAAGATGAAGAGGGTGGTTTAAATGCACATGACATTGAACTGATCAACAAAAAACGTATTGTCATCATTGTAGATGAAGCACATCGAGCTACATTTGGTGAAATGATGATGACCATTAAAGACACCTTCCCAAAGGCTGTATTTTTGGTTTTACAGGGACACCGATTCAAGAAGAAAACGAGAAAAATATGAATACCACGGCAACGGTATTCGGCAATGAATTGCACCGTTATAGTATTGCAGACGGTATTCGAGATAAAAACGTTTTAGGTTTTGACCCGTATTTGGTTGCAACCTATAAAGATGCTAAGTTGCGTGAAGCAGTTGCATTACATCAAGCAAAAGCCAATACGGTAAAAGAAGCCCTAGATGATCCTGAGAAAAAAGCAGTCTATCAACACTTCATGGACAGTAAGCAAGTTGAAATGGCAGGGCGTACAGATAAGTCAGGAAAATACATCAAAGGAATCGAAGACTACCTACCAACATCACAATATCATCGTACTGAGCATCGCAATAAAGTGGTCGAAGATATTAAAGAAAATTGGATGCAGTTTAGCCAAAATCATAAATTCCATGCCATGTTTGCAACCAGTAGTATTCCTGAAGCGATTGAGTATTATCGACTGATTAAAAAGGCGATGCCAGAGCTAAAAGTCACAGCCTTATTTGATCCAAATATTGATAACAATGGTAATGCTGCCTTTAAACAGGATGGCTTAGTTGAAATTATTCAAGACTACAATGCACTTTATGGTGTGGACTTTAGCTTAGCTAATCATGCCAAGATGAAGAGAGATATTGCAGATCGGCTATCACACAAAGAAGCCTATAAACGCATCGAGAATACGCCTGAAAAACAGCTTGATCTGTTAATTGTAGTGGATCAAATGCTGACAGGTTTTGACTCAAAATGGGTTAATACGTTGTATTTAGATAAGATGTTAGAATATGCAAACCTAATCCAAGCCTTCTCACGTACCAATCGTTTGTTTGGCAAAGATAAGCCATTTGGCATTATTCGTTATTATCGTCGTCCGCACACCATGAAGCGTAATATCGACGCTGCAGTAAAATTATATTCAGGTGATAAGCCATTGGCTTTATTTGTCGATAAATTACCAAGCAATTTAAAAAACATCAATGAAATCTTCGAAAAAATTGATGATCTATTTAAAAATGCCCATGTGTCTAATTTTGATAAGTTACCAGAAGATGACCAGTCATGTGCATTATTTGCAAAACTGTTTAAACAACTCAACGAATATCTTGAAGCAGCTAAAATTCAGGGCTTTAAATGGGATAAGTTGAGTTATGAATTTAGTGATGAGCATAAAAAGAAATTAAACATTCAATTAAAGTTGGATGAACAAACCTTCTTAATTTTGGCACTACGTTATAAAGAATTGTTCTCGAATGGTGGCAGTGGTGGTGGATCTGATGGGGGTAACATACCTTTTGAAGTAGAAGGCTACTTAACAGAAATCGATACAGATAAAATCGATTCAGATTACATGAACAGTCGTTTTGATAAATATCTGAAAGCACTGCGTAATGGTGATTTAGAGCTTACTATTGAAGATGCTTTAAATGAATTGCATAAGAGTTTTGCAATGCTCAGTGCTGAAGAGCAGAAGTTTGCTAATATCTTCTTGCATGATGTACAGAGTGGAGATGTGACTCTTGTTGCTGGTAAGTCATTCAGGGATTACATCACTGAGTATCAATTCCAAGCACAAGAAGATGGAATTCATGATCTTGCAGAAGCACTAGGACTAGACGAGACAAAGTTAAGACAACTCATGAATACTCAGGTTACGGTAAATAACATCAATGAGTTTGGACGTTTTGATGAACTTTTAGCTACGGTAGAAAAAGTCAAAGCAAAACAGTATTTAGAAGCTAAAGATGGAGCAACCATTCCTCCCTTCAAAGTGAATATTCGACTGGATGCAATGTTGCGAAAATTCATATTAAGTAATGGCAAAGAATTAGCATAGTAATATAAGACAAGGCCATATGGCCTTGTCTTATTTTGATTCTATTGTTATTGCTTCAGCTTCTAGTAGGTATAACTCATTGATCAATAAAAACTCTCGGTATTGATGAATTAAGTTTTCATCTTTTTCTCGATGTGCACGAGCGTTCCGGAAAGCCATATACGCACCTGTAAATAAATTTACTCGACCTTTGATCTCAGCACTGTCTGGTACATCCCAAGTGAGAAGAGCATTTTCACCTTGAAAGGCTTGAGCGAATAGTTTGGTGCTATGCTCATGAATACCTGTACGTGTACGAACAATATCTTCAAGACGCTTATATGCTTTTGTTAAAGCAGAGTCGGGATCTTGCTTAAACAGTAATGCTAATTCAAAAATTCTGTCATCAATAATCGAGTAGGGTAGTTCTAATGGGTAGTAACGCTTTGACTTGACGGTTTGAGCTACTTCATTTTCGAAAGGATAAATATAGTCGTGCAAGCGGATAGGGCGAATAATCTTCTGTTGAAAAATAAAATCGATATCCTGATCACTCAATGATGAGCTATTCAATCTATTGAGAAATTTCGTGGGTATTAGAATTTCTTCAGTTTTAATTCGATGGTTACTTAAAATAGCTAATGCTTTCGCTAGACCTTTAGGTCCTTCTCCGAAATAACCCGATGTAAAGCCAGAGCGAATGACATAATAATTTTCGGTTAGATCTTTCAGGATAAAGGCATGAGATTGTTCACTGGTAAGCAATAGAGCGTAACTTAGATCTGCGTGAGTTTGGATTAAATTGTGCAGGCTAAAGAGACATGATTCAGTAATTCCTGCTTCACCTAAATAATCGACATGAAAGTAGTTTTTAGTTCTGAACATTTTTGAATGATATTTTAAAAATTTAGTTAATCATGAGATATAAAAAGATAGAAATCTAGAATTTATATCAGATAATTTAAAAATTTAATTAAATTATAAATATTGAGAGTAGTTGATAAACAGTATTTATTTGCAAATAGATAGAAGATATTCAAGAAGGAAGATAAATTAAAATTAGAAGATAATTATATATTTGAATTGCGATATAAGAAGAGATTGGTATGAGGCACTTTAATTAGTAATTTATTAATTAAAGTGCTGAATACAAATAAATAGGAATTAAAACCTATGAATAAGTTCCAAAAATATTTAATTTTGGTTTTTTAGGAATGGGTAAATGACTAGGATATATACTAGTTATATAATTAATCATTAGTCTAAAATAAATCTTATCAGGTGAGTTTAAATCAATTTTAGTGATGAGATGGAAAGCTATATAGAGATTTACAAATAGTGAAATCTCATAGTAATTATCTCCTAAAGCAGCCAAAGGATCATTTGAATAGAATTTAAAACGTTGTTCTCGATTAATCATTAAAAGACCATTTTTATCAAAATAACATTCAGTAGCTCTAAGAATAAGAAACTGGTCAGATTGCTTAATACATTCTTTTGCAAGTGTTAATGCATGATGAGCATAAGGTATTGTGAATTCCCTCCACAAAAGATTTGACATACTTTCTTTGGGTTCAGCTTGATACCAATCAGATAATGAGCCCGTAATTACAGGATTCAGGTGATGTAAATTAGAAATCAGTTGCTCTATGATATTTTTAGATAAATTTTTAGTTGTATCTTCAAGATTTATAGCATTATCGATAGCGGTTTGTGTCTTGTGAGATACTAAATCATATTCTATATTAAGCTTAGGACATTCTTCTCTTTTTTTGAATTCTGTAAGCATTGCATATAATCGTGGCCCGATGGAAAAATTGATTTTAAGCGAAGATATATTATCAGATCCTGAATAAGAATAAATATTAAGTTCTTGGGTATTAACTTCATTATATAAATGGGAATTCCTTTCTATGTTGGGTAATAAATTTAATAATTTGACATAATAAAGATTAGATCCGATTGATAAGTCATTGAAAAATTCTGCAATATCAGTCAGAAAAACATTGCGATTTATATTATTTCCAAAAAAATGGGAAATTGGTAAAGAGATTTCAGAATAAATAACGTTTTTAATACAAACTCTCGCATGTGATAAAAGCTGATTCAAAATATTTACGCGAATTAAGCGATCTATATATGAATATTCATAAATATCATGGTCAGATGATCTAAAGTCTGGATTAACAATTAATGGTTTTAATACAGGATCCCATTTGTTTATTTGAAGATAGCGCATAGTTAATAAGAAACTAGATTTTTGACTATCTGAATCCAGACAGATAAAAGAGGGTAGGTTTGATTTTTTGAAATAGTCTTTTAGAGTCTTGAAAGAAGCTTTGATAAATAGATGCTCTATTGGTAACTTATAAATTCTAGACAATCGATATAAAATTTTTGAGTCAATGTTATTAGAAGGCTTTATAACCGCTGTTTTCTTAACAAACGATGTCAGTGCACCAAAATCATTGAAACCATACTGAACAGAAATTAACACTAAACAATTACAAAGTGTCGCTGAATTAGCAATAGCCAAATCTTCATGGCAAATATTAAAAGCTTCTTGTGTAAGTTTAAGAATCTTTTTTAGAGATTGTGCATGTTCTTTTATTAAAATTAATGAAGGATGTTGAATTTCTAAATCATTCATAAGTCAATCCATAAAATTTTAGCTAGATGGTGTGAAGTTTTGTCATCAGCTATTACAATGAATAGACTAAAGGAATTCGAGAAATCAGAAGTTGCAATGCGATTTAGCTCTCACACAAGCTCGGCTCGCTAAGCCGAAATAGGAATAGAAAATAATATTTTAAATTTAAAAAGTCAACAATGTTGGTGAAGGGAGAAAGTTTTTTTTTAATAAAATAGGAAATTCTTAAAGTAAAGTCGGACATTAATTACACAAGGATCTATATAGTTTTAATCCCTATTTTCTTAATTGAGGCGATCTAGAGCAGCAGGAAGTGTTACATAATTTTTAATTTCAGTTAGATAATGACCCTTTAACTAATATTCTCTGCTCTGTGTACGAAATTTTTACGTATATATTAATTTAGTAAAAACAATAGAGTAAGGGGGTATTTTCTTCCGATGGGGAACCTATCTTATTCGTTTATCCAGGCCATGGTTAAAATATAAAAGTAGTGCTTAGAGCTGTTTCATCATATTAAGACTAATCAGATTTCGATCATGCGGGAAAATGTAAATTGTGTAGGTAAATTAGTAGTTTTATAATATAAAGTTAATAGAAGTGATTTAATGGTTTGAAAAAATCTATTATTTTAAATTAAATGTTTTTTAGGAATTAGTTAAATATTTTAAGTTGTTGTGAAAAATGAATGTACTAAAGATTAGTAATAAAAAATTTAATTCATGTTTTATTGTTGGGGATCTCCATGGCTGCTATAGCCTATTGATGCAAGAATTAAAAACAATAAATTTCAATTTTGATAATGATTTACTCATTTGTACAGGGGACCTGATCGATCGAGGTAATGAAAATCTTGAGTGTATTTCTTTATTAGAGCAGCCATGGTTTCGTGCTGTGCGTGGAAATCATGAAGAGATGTGTATTAAAGGTCAATATGACACTAAGATTAGAGAAATACATATGCGAAGTGGAGGGGAATGGTTTTACGCGTTACCTCTCCAAAAGCAACTAGAAATTAGTAATCATTTTATAGAATTGCCTCTAGTCATAGAAATTGAATTGGAAAGCAAAAAGATTGGTATAGTTCATGCTGACATTGATATCCATGACTGGAATATCTTTAAGCAAGACATTTCTAAAGGTGACTATAAAATTCCAGGAATTACATCATCATATTCAAATACACTTTGGGGTAGAGGGCGAATACGTAATTACTCAAATCAATATGATATTGTAGATAATATCGATGAAATCTATTTAGGTCATACGATCGTAAAAGAACATACTCAAATTGACAATTGCCATTATATTGATGTTGGATCATCCTTCACTTCTAAGCTCTGTATTGTGAAAGTTCAATAAAAGAATTGGTGTAGTGGGGGAGTAAAGTGGTGCTAAAAAGTTTGATTGCTCAAAAAAACAACACTTAAATCGTGTATCCTGCTTTGTATCCTACTTTTTTTATTTATTAAATAATTTATTAAAAACAATAGGGTAGGTAATTGTTTTCGTCCGTGTGGGCCCACCTAATTCTTAAGCATCTAGAATATTCATTCTAGATGCTTTTTTATTTTTTGAGCTATTAAAAATAAATACCTTAGAAATTTAAAAAAATAATGAAAAACTCTAATCCTCATAAAAGGTAGGATTTTGGTAGGTAGGATTTTTTACTGCTTTATTTAATACTTCTATTACGGTGAAAATCTCCAGTAATAAAAGACGAATAGTAGAAGGAATCAAGCTAAAACTCTTAAGAATGTCGCAGATTAAATAAACGGTTTTTATATCCCTTATGTCTATCTCATAAGGCCTGATATTTACAAGTAGTAAAATTTGTTAAAACGGCGCTGTAAGCCTCTATGTAAGTCCTCTCTCCACTCAACTGACTTACATTTTCATGCAACCCTGTTCACACTTCTTGATGAAGTATACCAAGAGAAACGTATCCCCATTCGATGATCTTGGTTTATCCTTGAGCCCTTGAAAGGATAAAGAGCAGGTGTTGTTATTTTTTTTGCCAAATATATTGTTAGCTTAAAGAATAGATTGTAGATATTTATATCTTGGTTTAATTATCCAAATAGAATGAACTCTATAAGAATGAAAATGATTTCACTTGATATAAGGTCAATCTCAGTACGGGCTTAAAAATAAAGCTGTATATTATATTTTTAAAGTAACTCATATTTATAATGAGTAGGAAATTTTCTATCTATGGTTGACTTAAAAGATAACAGCTAAATTTATCCCAATTTTTACATATCCTGAATGTTAATGAGTGTCTGATGTACAGGGTGATTTTTCGGCATTAATTCAATCAGACGTTCCACTGCATTAATTGCTTCAGGAAAACGTGCCACATGCTTGAGTAGGGCCTCAGATTCATTAGCTTTAAAAATCGCATCACTAAGACGAGATTCCAGAGAATCCCGCCATGCACATAAAAATGGACTTTGCGTTTTTGCCAGGAATATCCCCGTATATAATTTCAAGGCAGAATCGATATAACCGGCATCTAAGGATTGCTCTGTTTGTAGGAAATCTGCTTCCACATGCGCGAGTAGGCGATAAGGACGGGAACCGAGCATACCGCCTAATACATCTCTAAGCTGTGACATTTCCGCTTTTAAGGTGCCGATACTGACTTTACGTTCGCCATAAAGAGCCCGATGTAGACTATCCAAACTTAAACCTTGTGGGCATAAAGCTAAAATTGCCAGAATTTCGGTCTGACGTGGCGTTATTGTCAGGGCCTTTCCATTAAAAATGACCTGAGGTACGGTAAAGGCGCGAATATATAAATGCTGTCTTTGAGATTCCAGTAAAGCTGACTGAATAATCGAGGCACAGCGTTCCGCTGCTAATAAACCCAAGCTATTATGCTTTTGCCAGTCAGTGGATAGAGCAATTACACCCAGAATTTGTTTGGAATACGGATCATTAATCGGTGCAGCATAACAGGCCATATCTTGGACCGAAGGCATGTAATGTTCACTGGAAAATACACAGCTAGATTGTTGAGTTTTGATCGATAAGGAAATGGCATTAGTACCGACTAGTTCCTCTCGCCATTGACCACCTTCCACCAGGTGCACATTTTCTGCAGTTTTATGTAATTCGGGACAGGAGGCTGTCCAAAGAACAGTACTACCAAGATCTCCCACCGCTAATACCATAGAAGACTGTTCGGCAATATGTTTTAAATTTTCAGCACAATATTGCAAAGCGTGACTTAAAGCCGAGGAGGATCTAATTTTCTTGATATCGATGAGCGGGGCTGCCAGACGATCTTCGGGTATATTTGCTGATGATGAGCGTTGCCAGGAGCTGGCAATGCTTTGCTCTAATTGTGCGGCATGTGCAGGCGATAAACTGCTGCTTTGACGAAGCTGGTCAATTTTTTGCCTGTGTTCTATTAAGCTTTGTTTTATCATCATTCTTTATTCTCACAATAATCATTCCTGATTTACATCCGATGTAATCGTTATTGTTTTTATGAAGAATCAAAAGAAATGCAAACCTACTGAGACCTAACCTTTTCCAATCTAACGCTGGATATTTTAATCAAATAATGTACTGCTGTCCCTTATACCAAAGCTGTAAATGCTGCTTTTTTAAATATTAAAATATGCAAAGGAAATACATAGATGTTATATCGATCAGAATCAGCACGATTCAAACGCTCATTCCAACGTTTAGTATAAAAATTTCATAGGAAATTGATGGATCGCTTTAATCACAGAGGCATATAACTCTTGAAAATGGATAATTGCGACATACATCACATGAGAGGATTAAAAGTAGGAATTAATTGAAAATTAACTTTATCGGAAAGTTGAAAAAACGCATGAAATTGATTTTACATTTTCAAAAAAGATGTTTATAAGTAAGAGGTGGTTTTTTAATCAAAACAACAATGGACACTCAGGAAGAGTGGGCTACAGAAGCGTATTTAAATAATGATGAAACGGGAGTTTTAACAATGCTTCAGCTTTTGAAAAAAATATTTTGCTTGCACATTTATGAATATCAACACATGGAAGAGATTGGCACACATCGAGAATGTCGTAAGTGTGGCGTCAATAAAGATTAAAATCTACCCTCTAGAAAAAGTGAGCATCTGCTCGCTTTTTTTATGCCTGAAATTAAGGATATTCCGTTAAAATAGAACATATATAAAGAGCTTAAACGGGTGTGCAATGAGCAAAGACTTTCAGGCTGAAACCTATATCGTTGATGAAAATCTGGCAGATACCTTGCACTGGCTGAGCCTGCATCAGGAGAGTTTCGACTCATTGCAATATGATGCGATTACTCAGACTCTTACCGTTGACCATGCTAATGGCAGCGATGTGATTCGAGTGGGGGACTATCTTAATGCGAAATATGGCATCCTGATTACGGCACATAATTTTGCTGCTATAGAAAGCAAAGAATAATTTTCCTGATTCAGAAAAAGATATTTATATGAAATTTGAATCAAGTTTTTTATAAAATTAATTTCTTATCATTAGGTTTTTTCTTTCTTAATCAATAAACAAAGCCCGCACAAGGCGAGCTTTGAAAAAGAATAGTCTGAGATTATTCACGATGATTTCCGTGAATATTCTGATTTTGCAGATCACTACGATGCTGTTTATTAAACACACGTTGATCCTGTTCGTGTTGATTATTTTTTGGTGAATTTAGGGGTCCATGTTGAGGCTGCTGCTGTTGCTGCATTTGATCTTTTTGATGCTCCTGCTGCAACTGTTCCAATAGCTCTTGATTTGGATTTTGTGATGACATCATCGTCCCTCCATTTCATTCCTGAGACTATTTAAATTTATGCCATAGTCTGAAACTTAGGTGTGTAAGGCTTTGAAGGGAATCTGTGACACGAAGTAAAGATAGAAAATTATCTGGATTTGGAAAGTTGTTCCTGAATCGCCCAACCGATATGCACCTGTACAATCTCATCATGCTGAGCTCGGGAATCTTGCAAGGCTTCAACAATTGCCGGATTAAACGGGGCATTGCCTAAACCAATGGCGATATTACGCATAAAGCTTTGATAACCGGTACGCCGTAGCGGGCTACCTTCAGTCGAAGCTAAGAAAGTGGTTTCATCCCACTGCCATAAATCCAGCAAACTGGCCTGATCCAGTCCATGTCGTGGATGAAAATCAGCAATGGTTGTGGTTTTTGCAAAGCTGTTCCAAGGGCAAATCAGCTGGCAGTCATCACAACCAAAGATACGATTGCCAATGCCACGTCGCAGTTCTTCAGGAATAATGCCTTTGTATTCGATGGTCAGATAGGCAATACAGCGTCTCGCATCCAGTAGATAAGGTTCTACAATCGCCTGTGTCGGGCAGATATCAATACACGCTGTACACGAACCACAATGTTTGCTGGCTGGCTCATCAAAAGGCAAATCCAGTGAAGTAAACAGTTCACCCAAAACAAAGAAAGAACCAGCTTTTTGATGAATCAGCAGAGTATGTTTTCCGGTCCAGCCCATACCGGCATTTTCTGCCAAAGACTTTTCAAACACGGGGGCAGAGTCGGCAAAAGGGCGTGATTCAAAATCTCCGACCTTTTCCCGGATTTTCGCTGCCAGCATTTTCAACCGGCCACGCATGGTTTTGTGATAGTCACGACCACGAGCGTAACGGGCAATGATGGCAGAATTCGGTTCTTCAGGCACGGTTCGTGGTTCTGGTATTTCTACCAGATAATCTATACGTACACAGATTACTGATTTGGTATCTGGAATCAACAAAGTAGGATCAGCGCGTTTTTCCAGATTTTCTTCCAGAAATTTCATATCGCCATGATAACCACGATCCAGATATTCTTGTAGACGTGGCAATTCTGCTTGAGCATCCGGACGTGCAATGACACAATCAGAAAAACCCAATTCCAGCGCCTGAGCCTTGATCCATGCTTTAAGAGCTTCTGAATCCTCTTGAAAAACCTGAATTTGCGCGGGAGAATCGGGTGTAGTCATAAACCGGGAATAAGGAATAAAAAATGCAGCGACAAGTTTACCATAGCCCTGTTTATCATAGCCAAAGTATTCAAGCATGGGAGCAGCGCTGGTTTGCTCAGCAAAATAGTTCTTATGGTTTGATGCAGCAGGTCGCTTGGGGAATTACACAACATTTGATTCCTTTATTTGCCCAAGGGAATATTCAAAAGATCGCAGTTTGCTGTGGACAGGGAAATAATGCTGGAGATGGCTATCTGGTTGGAAAATATCTGAAACAGGCCGGTTTTCAGGTTGAGATTTATGTAGCTGAAAAGGGTTGTTCGCAGGATCTGGCTTTAGCTTGTCAGGAAGCGATCGATGCTGGAATAACAGTCTATCCAAATTTTGAATTTCAAGCTGAATATGATGCCTATATCGATGCACTGTTTGGGATTGGTCTGAACCGTGAGCTGAATGAAGAATGGCAACGAATTATTCAAAGCATTAATCCTCAAAATGGCCTAAAAATCGCGGTGGATATTCCAAGCGGTCTCAATGCCAATACCGGGCAGCCTTTACCAGTCTCTATTGAGGCGGACTATACTTATACTGCACTTGGACTTAAGGTGGGCTTATTTACCGGGCAGGGTCAAGCCTACGCGGGAAAGGTGGAATGTATTTCTGCGATTCCAATCGATGCGGAATTAAAGCCAGTCGCTTATTTATCTAATACTCACATCCATTTACCAAAACGTTTGGCTTTTGGGCATAAGGGCAGTTATGGGCATGTACTGGTCATTGGTGGTCATGCCGATATGGGGGGTGCGGTGATCATGGCAGCTGAATCTGCATTTGCAGCAGGTGCGGGAAAGGTCACAGTAATCTGTGATGCCAAACATCATATGGCGATTCTGTCTCGTGCACCAAATATTATGCTACGAGATATTAATGCTATAGATGAAGATCAACGGGATCACTTGCTACAACAAGTTGATGCAGTTTGTTTTGGCATGGGCTTGGGACGTGATCTATGGGCTGAGCAGCATTACCAGTTCTGGTTTTCTGCTATTCAGCAGTCCGATCTGGAAATTGTCCTGGATGCTGATGCATTGTGGTTTTTATCAAAGCAACCAGAAAAGCTAAATTCACGAACCTATTGCACGCCACATCCAGGTGAAGCTGCGACTTTATTAGGATCTAAAACTCAGGACATTGAGGCCGATCGTATCACTGCCATTCATGCCTTGCAGCAGAAGTATGCGGGGCAGTGGGTGTTAAAAGGTTCAGGCAGCCTGATTCTGGAAGATCAGTTGTATATCTGTACTGCAGGTAATCCGGGAATGGGGACAGGTGGTATGGGAGACGTACTTGCCGGCATGATTGCCAGCCTGAAAGCCCAGTTTCATGAGGATATTCATCTGCATGAAATCGTGACTTTACATGCCTTGGCTGGAGATGAATTGGCTAAACATGGTCAGCGTGGTCTACAGGCACAGTACATGAAGCAGGCAATTTATAAAGTGGTTAATCTTTAAGGATGGAATGATGCAGGCAGTCAAATTAACCATTTCAGGCAAAGTACAAAAAGTGGGTTATCGTAATTGGTTCGAATCTCATGCACTAGAACTTGGGCTGAAAGGCTATGTGCGTAATCTTCCTACAAGTCAGGTTGAAGCCATTGTTGTCGGAGATAGGGAGAAAATTCAAGAGATGATTTCGCGTAGCAAACAAGGACCGGTTCACGCAGATGTAACTGACATCCAGCGACTTGAATTAAACTCAGCTGAATATCAGTTTGAAGATTTTCAGATCAGGCGTTAATTCAATGATTAACGTCGTCTGCTGACACGGCTACGTCCGCGTGCCATACCGCCTAAGGCATTCAGTACCGCCATTTTACTCATGCTGCCGGAAGCATGAGCATGACAAATCGCTGCAGCCAAGGCATCGGCAGCATCCTGCTGCGGTTTGATGCTCAGATTTAGAATCTTCATGACCATCATCTGCACCTGTTCTTTTTCTGCTGCGCCGTAGCCGACTACAGATTGCTTGATCTGACGTGCCGTATATTCAGCGACTTGCAGATCCAGATTAACCAATGCCGCAATGGCTGCGCCACGGGCCTGACCGAGCTTCAGGGCAGAGTCCGGATTTTGAGCCATAAATACCTGTTCTACAGCCGCTTCCGTCGGACCATAGAATTTCACAATACGTTCAACCCCGGCAAAAATTCTCTTTAATCGTTCAGGCATTTCCGCAGTTTCTGTCCTGATGGTTCCTGCATCTACAAAAGACAGTTTAGAACCTTCTTTCTGAATAATGCCGTACCCCGTAAGACGTGAACCTGGGTCAATCCCAATAATTAATGACATGCCTGCACTTTAAAAATAAAATAATGCCCATATTGTTACATAAGCGTATCAAAAAAGCTTGATCCTGATGAAGCAGTTGATTACATCCTTAATTATTGAATAGAGATTAGATTAATTTTCATGAAATTATTTCTTATTATCCTTGCTGGCGTAATCCTGGAAGTATTTGTGTGGATTGGCGTGGGCGACCTCGTCGGGAGCATGTGGTACGTATTTTTCTGGTTCGTGGCCGCATTCTTTATTGGTATGAACCTGATTCGCAAATATTCCACCGGACTCATGCCGCAAATGCAACAAATGCAAATGGGCCAGATGAGTACCGATCCGGCGATGACCAACAATCTGCCCAAAATTCTGGCGGGTTTCTTCCTGCTGGTTCCAGGTCTGATTACAGACGTGCTGGCGGTATTGATGCTGATTCCACCTGTACAGCAGGCATTTAAAGCAGCAATGATGAAAATCATGATGAAACGTCAGCAAGCCATGATGGAAAAAATGATGGGTGGCATGATGGGCGATATGGGCGGTGCTCAAGGTCAAAACCCATTTGCGGAAATGATGCGTCAGATGCAGGACATGCAAAACCAGCAAGGTGGTCGTGGCGATTCAACCATTATTGACGGTGAAGCACGTGAAGTGACACCAGAAGCGAAAAAAATTGAAATGAAAGATGTAAATCCAAAATAATTCAGATTTACACAGGTGAAGCCGGATCACATGATTCGGCTTTTTTATACGAGTAAATTAAGATAAAAGTACTGCGAAAATTTAAACAAAAGTTATAATGCTGCAGTCTTAATAGTTACTAAAAAATATGTCTTTGCTATTAACCATTTGCGGTTTACATTTTATTGCTCAACTGAGTCCGGGCCCGGACGTACTCCTGATTGCAAGAAGTGCAGCGTCTACTTCGCGTGCTAATGCCCTGAAGATTATTGCCGGTATCTCAGCTGGAATTGTGGTTTGGGTGGTATTAACCTTGGCTGGTTTCACCGTGCTGATTGACCAATTCCCGTGGATTCAACAAGTCCTCATGATCGTGGGTGGAGTGTTTCTGGCGAAGATGGGCTGGGCAATGTTAAATGGTGGACTACAGGCATTTAAACAACGTCATGAAACTAGCGACGATCAGATAGTAATGAATGAACCGAAAAATTATTTTACTTTGGGTTTATTGACCAATCTATCTAATCCTAAAACACTAATTTATTTTAGCAGTGTATTTTCGCTGGCATTGAGCTCATCTGCTTCAGATTATTTGAAATCACAACTGGCGGTGATTATTCCATTACAAACCTTTTTGACTTTTGCTTTACTGATGCTGCTTATTTCACAGCCTAAAATCAAAGTGCTGTACCAACGTGCGGGCAACTATATTGATCTGATTTCAGGCGTACTGTTCCTGATCTTTGCGATCTGGCTTTGGTATGATGCATTAGTATTGATGAATTAAGACGATCAATCCTGACGAGATGAATCTTGATCAGCCGGAACAGGGGAAACCGCAGTTTCCTCTTTTTTTTCTTCTGTTTTTTGTGAATTGCTGTATCGGTTTGGCTTGAGCGTGGCTTCTGTATTTTCTGAACCCTGATAGCTACGACTGCGATTGGCACGTTCTCTTAAACCACCTTTGCGAATTAACTGCACCATACTCAATACCTCAATAAGACTCGCATTATTGTAAATCAACTAGGCAGAGTGTTGCTGAATTTCTAAGGGATATAGCTAGGCTTTTGAGAATCAGTGTTTATAAAATGATTAGGCCTGATACTCAATATCAGGCCCCTGAGGAGAACGAACCGTGAAAATGAATCGTTATTAGAATTATGAAGATTGTTGTTTTACTTCAAGTTGTAATGCATTAAAAATCACATCTTTGGTGGGTACATCCTGATGTTCTTGTGAATAGACATGAACCACTTTAAACACGACTGCTGCAGCTAAGCAGGTCAATAAGCAAAACATCCAGAAACCATAGGGACTTCTGATGCTATGTGAGCCACAATTCGGGCATGAAGTATCAGTGGATGTAACAGCTTTATTGCAGCATGCACAATGATATTGATACTGCATATTTTTCTCCTTATTTTACTAGTTTTTATGATTATTATTTTTAAACATCAATCCTTGGATGTTTGTTTATATTATGTGAGAGATTGTTTGTATTCGATAGCGTGTAATGAGGTTAAACGTGTAAGCGATTGTGGACAATCCTTTATTCAGAAAGAATGCTGCTTGAATTTAATGATTTGATAGTTAAAAGAATAATTGCCAAGAAATTATAGTCACTTAATTCAATTATGTCGTCCATTTAGCATGATCTCGAAATAGCAAAAAGCCTGCATAAAGCAGGCTTTTTGTTTCGCTCTGGCTTATTGACCAGAACGGATGATGTAATCAAATGCAGACAGTGATGCTTTAGCACCTTCACCTGTAGCGATAATGATCTGCTTGTAAGGCACTGTGGTACAGTCGCCTGCAGCAAATACACCTTTCACATTGGTTTCGTTACGTTCGTTAATCACAATCTCGCCACGGTTAGTTAACTCAACTTTAGTTTCTTTTAAGAAATCAGTGTTAGGTAATAAACCGATCTGAACAAAGATCCCTGCAAGCTCAACAGTGTGCTCTTCATCAGTCGCACGGTCTTTGTATTTCAATGCAGTCACTTGTTGACCATCACCCACCACTTCAGTCGACAAGGCATTTTTAATGACTGTTGTGTTTGACAAACTGTTCAATTTGTCTTGCAGTACTTGGTCAGCACGAAGTTTAGTGTCGAACTCCACCAGAGTCACATGCTCAACGATACCAGCCAGGTCAATCGCCGCTTCTACACCTGAGTTACCACCACCAATCACGGCAACACGTTTGCCTTTGAACAGTGGACCGTCACAGTGTGGGCAGTATGCTACACCACGAGTTTTGTATTCCGTTTCACCTGGAACATTCATTTCTCTCCAGCGTGCACCAGTAGACAGAATCACAGTTTTGGATTCAAGTTTTGCACCATTTTCTAAAGTGACTTCAACCAGACCGTTGGCAGTTTCATCTGCACCTTTGATGTTCGATACACGTTGCAGGTTCATGATATCAACACCATATTCACGAACGTGTGCTTCCATCTCAGCCGCAAATTTAGGACCTTGAGTCTTTTGCACTGAAGTGAAGTTCTCAATGTCCATGGTATCCATTACCTGACCGCCCATGCGTTCAGCGACGATCCCGGTTTTAATGCCTTTACGAGCAGCGTAGATTGCAGAGGTATTCCCTGCAGGACCACCACCGATCACCAATACATCAAATGCTTCTTTGGCATTGAGCTTTTCAGCATCTTTGGCTGCAGAGTTGGTATCCAGTTTGGCTACGATTTCTTCCAAAGTCATGCGGCCTTGACCGATATGTTCATTGTCCTGGAACACCATTGGCACTGCCATGATTTTGCGTTCTTCTACTTCGTCCTGGAAGAAAGCACCATCAATCATGGTTGCTGTTGTACCTGGGTTATAGATCGCAATAAGGTTGAGTGCTTGAACCACATCTGGACAGTTATGACAGCTTAAAGAGACGAATACATCAAAGTCAGATTTGATGCCTAGACCTTTGATTGATTCAAGTACTTCTGCGGAGACTTTTGGTGCATAGCCTGAAGTTTGTAGCAGTGCCAGAATTAAAGACGTGAACTCATGACCCATTGGTAAGCCTGCGAAGAACACGCGAGGTTGCTCTCCGGCTTTAGCCACACCAAAGCTTGGTGCACGTTTGTTAGTACCATCAAAACGGGCAGTTACTAGATCAGACAGTGCAGCGATTTCCTCTACAAGTTCTTTGATTTTTGCAGATTTATCTGAAGCATCTAAAGTGGCTACCAGTTCGATAGGACCTTCAAGGCGTTCTAAAAGGGCTTTTAATTGAGCTGTTGTATTTTGATCTAACATTGCTAACTTCCCCATAGGAGTAATAATTCATTCGATGAAGTCATATTACGTGAAATAGATGAATAGGTAAAACAGGTAGTTTTTATTTATTCAATCGGATTTACAGATAAAGTGAAAATTTCATCATTTATTTCAATCTCCTATATATGGGTAATGTTGGAAATTTCAAGTGTTCTGCTGGTCTGAAACGGATTTTCAGTTAAGATGAGCACTATCGGAATTAACGAGTATAACTATGGAACTTCAGCGCGGCATTTATCAACATTACAAAGGTAAACTTTATCAGGTCTTGCATGTAGCGACCCATAGTGAAACCGAAGAAAAGCTGGTAGTTTATCAATGCCTGTATGGTGATTATTCGATTTGGGTACGTCCACTCAGTATGTTCACTGAAACAATCACTTTAGATGATGACCGTGAATTAGAGCGCTTTAAATTGATCAAGCCACTATAAAAAATAATTTGAATAAGAGAGTAAAGCATGGAGCAGCTAAATAATTTTCAGAACTATGTCAGTGAATTATATGCACGCTTTAGTGCGCATGATGCTGGCCTGACTGACCGACTACAACGCTATCGTAATATCGAGCCGGAATCAGCGCAGTTCCTCTCTATTCTTATTCGTGCTCAGCAATCTAAACGAGTTTTAGAAATTGGAACTTCTACAGGTTATTCCACTTTATGGCTGGCTGAAGCCTTATCGGATACCCAAGGTCATATGGTGACTTTGGAGATTGATGCCGAACGCTCGAAAGAAGCTGAGCAACATGCCCAGCATCTAAAGCTGGATCATTGTATTGATTTTCAGGTAATGGATGCTTTGAACTATTTAAAGTCCTGTCAGAAACAGTTTGATTTTATTCTGCTCGATGCTGAGCGTAATGCGTATGTCGAGTACTGGAATTACCTGCCGCAACTGTTGCAACGGCAGGGTGGTTTATTAGTGGTAGATAATGTCCTTTCCCACACAGAACAAGTGGCAGAATTTAAGGAACTGGTCGATCAGGATAAGCGCTTCGTGTCTTCTACACTTAATATTGGTGCAGGATTACTGCTGATTACTTTCCAATAGTAGTATTTAATAAATGACCGGTTTTAATCACTATAAATCCGGGTGAAATTAAGATCATATTCTAGGTATTTTTTCACAAAGGCAGCTTTATCATGACGCCTGAGCAGATTGTCATAAATATATTCAGGCACTGGATGATAGAGCTCGGTCAAGCCATTGTCGTAGAAAATTTTAAGGTGGCGGCTAGAAGAATTATATTTCCAGGAAATTACCGTTAAAAGTAGAGCCATACTGCACCTCCAATAGATAGGAAGATTTAGATTTAATTCTTATTGGTCTATATCTTGAACTTAATTCAAGGGCACTGATTTCTATATAGTCGCTTTGTAAATTGTGTATCTTTCTCAGACTTTCCAAAATCATTAATTCAATAAATACAGCATGGCAAAGTCTTTATCAAGAAACTATACATTTCCATTAAGAAAAAAATATGCAAACTCTCGATACCTATTGCAAGAAAATGCTACAAAAAATTTAAGGTAGGTCAAAAAAACTGCTTTAAGATGAAGGGAAAACAAGAACGAATCAGAGTTTTTTAACATGCAATTATTCAAGTGCTCCCACTGTCATCAACCTGTTTATTTTGATAATAATTACTGTACTGCATGTCAGCATATGCTGGGCTTTGATAGCTCAACTATGTTGATTGTGGCCTTAGAACCTGATGCAGATGGATCAATTCTGACAGAGCCGGATACGCAGGCTAAATACCGTTATTGTTCCAATGCTGAATATGCTGTGTGTAACTGGGTCATTCCGCAAGAAGATCCACATGATTTCTGTCTGGCTTGCCGTTTGAATCGTGTGATTCCTAATTTAAATGAACCGCAGTATCGACTGCGCTGGCATAAAATTGAGCTCGCGAAACATCGTCTGGTTTATTCCTTATTACGCTGGAAGTTGCCGTTGCAGTCCCGACAGGAAAATCCTGAATCCGGTCTGGCCTTTGATTTTAAAGCCAATCCAAATAGCCCGGATGAACCCAAGGTCATGACAGGACATGATAATGGCGTGATTACCCTGAATATTGCAGAAGCTGATGATGTTGAACGCGCCATGGAACGCAAGAATATGGAGGAGCTTTATCGTACCTTGCTTGGGCATTTCCGGCATGAAATTGGACATTATTATTGGGATGTGCTGGTTGATAACACCGAATTTCTGGAACCATGTCGGCAACTGTTTGGTGACGAACGTATGGATTATCAGGAAGCTTTAGACCGACATTATCATCAAGGGCCCCCTGCAGACTGGATGGAGCGTTATATCAGTACTTATGCCACCATGCATCCATGGGAGGATTGGGCAGAAACCTGGGCACATTACCTACATATCGTTGATGTTCTGGAAACGGCAGATTCCTTCGGCATGCAGATTCGTCCGCATGTCGTCGAAGAACGTGATGATCAGTTAATGACATTAACGAAACGGATTAATCCTTATTACACCTCTAGCTTTGATGAAATTTACCAGGCCTGGTTACCCGTAGCATTTGCCATGAATAGCCTAAATCGCAGTATGGGGCAGGAGGATTTTTATCCTTTCCTGATCAATCCGGTGGTGCAACAGAAATTGAAATTCATCCATGATGTGATTCAGAAAACAGCGGGTGCGCAGCGTAAAGTTGCTTAAAATCTTGCCAATAAAAAAGCCACGCAAAATGCGTGGCTTTTTCGAATCAGTTTAATCTAATACAGATTAGATTTTACCAACTAGGTCGATTGAAGGAGCAAGAGTTGCATCGCCTTCTTTCCATTTAGCTGGGCAAACTTCGCCTGGGTGAGCGTGTACGTATTGAGCTGCTTTAACTTTACGAAGAAGTTCTTGAGCATCACGACCGATACCACCAGCGTTGATTTCAACGATTTGGATTTTACCTTCTGGATCGATAACGAAAGTACCACGGTCAGCAAGGCCGTCAGCTTCGATTAGTACGTCGAAGTTTTTAGCAAGAGTCCAAGTAGGATCACCAACCATTACGTATTGGATTTTTTTGATTTCTTCAGAAGAATCGTGCCAAGCTTTGTGAGTGAAGTGAGTGTCAGTAGAAACTGAGTAGATTTCAACACCAAGTTTTTTGAATTCTTCGTAGTTGTCAGCAAGGTCACCAAGTTCAGTTGGGCAAACAAAAGTGAAGTCAGCTGGGTAGAAGAATACTACAGACCATTTACCTTTAAGGTCAGCTTCAGTAACTTCAACAAATTGGCCATTTTGGAATGCAGTTGCTTTAAATGGTTTAACTTCAGTATTAATCAAGCTCATCATTGTCTCCATGATTGAGGTTAGTCTTTAATTTTGAATAAGAATAGCGAACTTTGGGTCTTAGCTAAAATGGTATTTTTACATTACAAGAATCGGAAAAACCGAATTATGTAACTGACGCCAGTTTACCCAAGTCTTCTTTATGTACATTCGGCACAGCCAAAGCTGTCTGGATGACAAATCATGTTCGGTCATCAACCCGCATAAGAACATGATGTTTTACGAAGCAAAATTCAAGGGTAAAACTTAAAAAATTCATATTTTTTTTAAATAAATTTATCGGATTTGGAAATATTAATAGATACAAACTACTGATTTTATAAATATATTTCATTGTTATAATAGGTGAAAAGTGAAGTATGTTAGACGTAAGCAAAGGTGTCTTATTTAAATAGCCTAAGCATTATTATCGCTTATTTCAAATTTTGACTTGAAATGAATAGTTCGAGGTATTGAAAAAGAGGGTGGAGTATTTGTTTACTTGCTGTAATATTTTAAAAATACGAATCAGCTCCAGATCCAAGCGCAATGTAAATCATGGCTTTTAGTCACGCGGCGACAACTGAATTACGATCTAAGTGCACATAAGTACATTGGGAAAATGCATGAAAGTGAGTAGAATACTGTGTTTTAGAATAGTTGTAGGGCGCTGACTTGGCTGCGAAAGGTTTAAATGTCGAAAACTGGGTGATGGCACGTGACCTTCATCGTTTAAATCGTTTACGTAAAGGTAAGGACGCCAATGAAAAACAATACCAAGAATTATTCGAAAAATCGCATTTAAAAGTTTTGGAACGTGTTGAACGCATTCCCAATATCAAGCTGAATCAGGATTTGCCGGTTACCCAATATGCCGATAAACTGATTGAAGCCATTCAAAAGCACCAGGTCATTATTGTTGCCGGTGAAACCGGTTCTGGTAAAACCACGCAGTTACCCCAAATTGCCATGCTGGCAGGACGAGGCCTGACTGGTCTGATTGGTCATACCCAGCCACGTCGTCTGGCGGCACGTAGCGTATCACAGCGTATTGCGGAAGAAGTGGGAGAAAAGCTCGGTGAGTCGATTTCCTTTAAAGTCCGTTTTAATGAGCAGGGTTCACAGGACTCTTTAGTTCGTTTGATGACAGACGGTATTCTGTTAGCAGAGCTGGCGAATGACCGCTTCCTGACCAAATATGACACCATCATTATCGATGAAGCGCATGAACGTTCATTAAACATCGACTTCATCATGGGTTATCTGAAGCAGTTGCTGCCACGTCGTAAAGACCTAAAAGTCATCATTACGTCGGCCACGCTGGATGTAAATCGCTTTAGTAATTATTTCAATGGCGCGCCAATCTTTGAAGTAGAAGGCCGTAGCTATCCGGTTGAATTGCGTTATCGCCCAATTTCAGAAATGACCATCGGTGGCAGTGATGACGATGAATTTGATGATTTCGAAGAAAACCTGCCCCGTGCAGTCGTAGCCGCTGTAGAAGAATGTTTTCAGGATGCACAAGATAAAGGTCATCCGGAACATGCAGATATCCTGATTTTTGCCAGTACTGAACAGGAAATTCGCGAGTTACAGGAAACCCTGATCAAGCATGGTCCAAGACATACAGAAGTTCTGCCTTTGTATGCACGTCTGGCTTTGGCTGAACAGCAAAAAATCTTTAATCCATCTGGTGGCGGGCGACGCATTATCATCGCGACCAACGTGGCAGAAACTGCGCTCACAGTTCCGAATATCCGTTATGTGATCGATAGCGGTTTTGCTCGTATTTCGCGCTATAACTATCGCTCACGTGTTCAGCGTCTACCGATTGAAGCGATTTCCCAAGCAGCAGCGAACCAGCGTAAAGGCCGTTGTGGTCGTATTGCACCGGGTGTGTGTATTCGCCTTTATTCCGAAGAAGACTTTTTAAGTCGTCCGGAATTTACTGAACCGGAAATCAAGCGTACCAACCTGGCATCGGTGATTCTGCAAATGCAGAGCCTGAAACTGGGTTCACTGGAAGAATTCGATTTTATTGAACCACCAGATCACCGTCTGGTGAATGATGGTCGCAAACTCTTAATTGAGCTTGGGGCGATGACGGAAAAGAATCCCCCTAAAGTTGCCGACGAAAAGCAGTCGACAACTTCTTCCCCCTTTAACAAAGGGGGAACACAAGGGGGATTAACCAAAATCGGCTATCAAATGGCGAAAATGCCGATTGATCCACGCTTGGCGCGAATGATTCTGGGTGGAGCACATTTCGGTGTTTTAAATGAAGTGCTGGTGATTGTTGCTGCGCTTGCCGTGCAAGATCCGCGTGAACGTCCCGCTGATAAGCAGATGCAGGCTGATCAAAAACATGCACTTTTCCGTGAAGCGGATTCCGATTTCCTGTTTTATATCAAACTGTGGGAAACCTTACATAATAACCGCGAAAGTATGAGCGAGAATAAACGCCGTACTTTTGCGCGTAATCATTTCCTCAGCTGGCTGCGTCTACGTGAATGGAAGAAAACCCATGAGCAATTGGTTGACCTCGCGAAGGGACTGAATCTGTCCTTTAATGAAAAGAAAGCCAGTTATGAAAATCTGCATCGTGCATTGTTAACTGGTTTGTTATCTTTCATTGCCAATAAGACCGATGAGCGTAACGTGTTTATGGCCGTGCGTCAGCAGAAGGCGCGTGTCTTCCCGGCATCTACTTTGCACAAGACCAATACCCCTTGGGTGATGGCTTTTGAAATGGTCGAAACCTCGCAGGTGTATTTGCGTACGCTTGCCAAGATTGAGCCGGAATGGATTTTGCTGGCTGCACGAGATCTGGTCAAACACCATTACTTTGAACCACATTGGTCGAAGAAAGCCGGTGTAGTGAATGCCTATGACCAGATTTCGCTCTTCGGTCTGATCATTGAACCGAAACGTCAAATTAATTATGAGAAAGTGGATCAGGAAGCTGCGCATGAAATCTTCCTGCGAGATGCACTGACCACAGGGTATTTGGGTATTACTCCGCCATTTTTAAAGCATAACCTGCTCAAACTTGAAGAAGTGGAACGGGTAGAAGACAAACTGCGCCGTCGCGATCTGGTGGTGGATGAAGAAACTATTTATCAGTTCTATGCCTCCAAAGTACCGCCAGAAGTGGCAAGTCGTCGTAGCTTTGAGGACTGGCGGGCTACGGTAGAACCGCAAGATCCCCGTTATCTGTTTATTGATGATGATGCCTTGTGGCTGAATGATCGTCCGACCACACAGCAATTCCCGGACTATCTGCGTAATGGTGAATTGCGTCTGGCGGCCAGCTATCGTTTTGATCCAAGCCATGATGAAGATGGGGCGACCGTTCGTATTCCGCTACAGGCCTTGCCGCAGGTAGATGAAAACCTCTGGTCTTGGGGAATTCCAGGCTGGCGTCAGGATCTCATTGAAGCCTTGTTAAAAGCTTTACCAAAAGACAAACGCCGTAATCTGGTACCGATTCCGGATACAGCACGTAAGCTGATGGCACGCATTGATGCGACCGATTTGCAAAAGCATATCTTTAGCTTCCTGGCATTCCAGTTGCGTGGTGAACAGATCACCGAGAAAGACTTTTCACTGGAACGTGTCGAGCAGTATCTATTGCCTTTAATCAAGGTGATCGATGAGAAAGGTCGTGTAATTGAACAGGGCCGTGATCTGGAAGAGTTAAAAGCCCGTTGTCGTACAGAAACGCATAGTCCAGTCAAACAGCTGAAAGGCGAACACAAAACCTTCCCGGAAAGCTTTGTCTTTGAAGCATCGCAAAAAGTGACAGGCGTGGTGGTGAAGCAGTATCAGGCACTGGTACCAACTAAAGACTTTGCTGCGCTAGAACAGAAAGATGAATCTGGTGTGGTCATTCAGACCTTTAATGACCAGGCTGAAGCGATTCGTCAGCACCGTGCCGGTGTCATTCGTCTGGTGCACATGCAGCTGGGTGATCTGATTCGTCAACTGAAAAAACAGATTTCCAAGCCATTGGCATTGGCATATTCCCCATTGGGTGATAAAGCCAAATTGGAACAAATGTTAGTTTATGCCACACTGCAGATGGCAATAAAAGAGCTTCCTGTCAATGCGCAAGAGTTCCAAAAGTTGTTGGAAGATGTAAAAAAATCTTTCTTAACGCATGGTCAAACTGCCTTGCGCGATATCACTGATATCTATACCCAGTGGCAGGAAATACGCCGGAAATTGTTGGTTTTAGACGGTTCTGTCTTTGGCAAGAACATTGATGACATTGAGGATCAGCTGGATTTGATGAATCTTTCTGACTTTGTTTATTCAGTGCCAGCGGATGTCTGGATTGAATTTCCACGTTATCTCAAAGCACTGATTTTGCGTCTTGACCGTTTGCCAAATAATTTACAAAGGGATGATTCTGCCATTGATCAAATTGACCCTTGGATGGAAAAATTGTTCCAGTTTAAAAATGACGCTCGCCTGAAAGAACTGTATTTCATGGTTGAGGAATTGCGGATCTCTTTATTTTCACAACCGATGAAAACTAAAGCACCAGTTTCTCCGAATCGCCTACAAAAAGTATGGGATCGTCTTGGAATCAGTTAACATATAGGTAATTTCTAAAAGGAGTTTTACATGGGCATCCGCATTACAGGTACTGGTCTGTTTCATCCGACAGATTTCATTACCAATGAAGAGTTAGTTGAAAGTTTAAATGCTTATGTGGAACAGTATAACCAGGATAATGCTGACAAAATCGCTGCGGGCGAAATTGAAGCATTGCGTGGTTCAAGTGCAGAATTTATTGAAAAAGCTTCTGGCATCAAACGCCGTTATGTAGCTGAGAAAACCGGTATTCTGGATCCAAAACGTCTTCGTCCTTTGTTACATGAACGTTCAAATGAAGAACTGTCTATTCAGGCAGAGTGGGGCGTGGCTGCAGCAAAACAGGCGATGGAAAATGCAGGTGTAACTGCAGAAGACATCGATGTTGTGATTTTATCATGTTCAAATATTCAACGTGCTTATCCAGCGCTTGCCATTGAAATCCAAACCGCTTTGGGCATCCAAGGCTATGCATATGACATGAATGTTGCATGTTCTGCAGCAACTTTTGGGATCAAACAAGCGGCTGATGCGATCAAGTCTGGCGCGCGCCGTGTATTGCTGATCAATGTTGAAATCACCTCTGGTCATACCGATTTCCGTTCACGTGACTGTCACTTCATTTTCGGTGATGTAGCGACCGCTTCAATCATTGAAGACACTGAGACTAAAACTGGTTTCGAAGTTGAAGATATCGAACTATTCACGCAGTTCTCGAATAACATCCGTAACAACTTCGGCTATCTAAACATGAGCGAAGTGGATGCTGATATCGACAATAACCGTTTCCGTCAGGACGGTCGTAAGGTGTTCAAAGAAGTTTGTCCACTGGTTGCCAAGATGATCACCAAGCAACTGGAAAAGAATCAAATTGAACCAACCAATGTAAAACGTTTCTGGTTGCACCAGGCGAACGTGAACATGAATGAATTGATCCTGAAACTGATCGTGGGTAAAGAACACGCCAAGTCAGAATTGGTTCCATTGATTCTGGATGAGTTCGCAAATACATCTTCAGCGGGTGTGATCATTGCATTACACCGTACTGCACATGAAGTGAATGACGGTGAATATGGCGTATTGTGTTCATTCGGTGCGGGCTACTCTGTAGGCTCAATCCTGGTGAAAAAGCACGTCGCTTAAGCCGGAGCAGACATCTTGCAAGTGAAGCATGATGCAGCCTGGATCAAACGCCTAAGCGGATTGTCCAAGCTGTATTTCACGCCGACCTTTTTGGGCGCTGAGCATATCGATGCTTCACGACCTGCAATGTATGTCGGTAATCATTCGATCTATGGGGTGTTTGATTCACCGATGATTATTGATTACCTGTACAACGAACATAAAGTGGCTGTGGTTAGTATTGCGGATCACAGCCATTTTTATATTCCGCTGTGGCGTGAAATCTTCAAGAAGTTCGGTGCGATTGATGGCGTGCAGGAATATGTGCGCAAAGTCATGCGTCAGGGCTATTCGATTCTGGTCTTTCCGGGCGGTGGACGTGAAGTCCTGAAACGCGAAGGCGAGCAGTACCAGCTGATCTGGAAACAGCGCTATGGCTTTTTAAAGCTGGCCCAAGAGTTTGACTACGATATCATCCCGTTTGCCGCGCTTGGCGGTGATGAAATATTCGAGATTGGTTTTGATGCCCGTCAGGTCGTAGAAAATAAATATTTTCAGAAACTCCTCAAAGTCCCTACACTGAATAAACTTTTGCGTAAAGGCGATGTCATTCCTTCCTTGCCGAAAAATCTGTTTCCCAAGCGTCTACCTTTCTATTTTCAGTTTCAGCCATCGTTATCAATCTCTGCTATACAAAACCAAGACGATATGACCCTATTCCGGGATCAGATTCAGCAACAGATCTATCAGGCACTTGAAGAATTAAAAAATATCCGGGAATCTGAGCTGCAATCGAATTCCTCATAAAATAAAAATGAAGGCTAAATGCGTGTTGTTTGTCTGATTTATTTTATTTTGTGATTTATCTTTCTATCTAAACTGCATTACTGGTCTGTGTCAGGCGGCTCGAATATGCTTAAATGGGTTCATAGTCCATTTTAGGTGCGTGTATGGAACAGGAGAGTTTAGTACCGCAGTATCAGCAGCTCGCCCGGCAGTTGCTCCGTATTTCACATCGCTTACATGATATTTATCAGGATCAGTGGGATATTGTGGGGGATTTAACCGCTCAGAATATGTTTAAACTGGATCATGAGCAATATCGGATTGTCTTGGCAAATGGTCTGTTTCATATTCAGCTGAATACACCTCAGCATGTTGAGCAGGGTATAGCCCAATGTCTGGCTGAACCCCATTTCCGTGTGCGGCATCATAAGTCAGAAAGTCTGGAAGAATTTTTTCTACAGGATATCTATTTCCTGACTGGTGATTTAAAACCTCAGCATTCTCTATTCTTGCGTGATAAAGCCCAGCAGTTACGCAAGCTATTGATCGAACAAGTCTATGAATGGGTCAATGGATCTGCACGTGTGCTGAAATTCTTACAGCAACTCTCCGCGGTACAGGCGGAAATCATTGATCATCTGATGATAAAAGCAGGGCTATATACCACGCCCGTGATGAGCGATTATGTCTTACATGGACAGGATATTCCTCAACATATCTTGCAGCAAATGCAGAAGATTTTTTCCTTAGAATATTTAACGCCTCCTGACTTTCTCTCAATTCAAGGACTGATGTGCAGTCTGGATGAATTCTGTTTTAGCGCAGCACAGTTCTTGCATCCTGCAATTTACCGGATTATGAGTTTGTCCTTTGAGGAGCGCTTTAATCTGCATGAGCTCAATGATCATGTAAATGACATTGAGCTCTTGTTTAGACATGCGCTAGAGCATCGCAATATGCTGGGTTTTGTGCGCTTGATGAATCGTGATACATGGGGACGAGATGATCTGCTCAGCAAGAAGCATTTCCTAGAAAATAATCATCAGCTCTGGCAGAAAAAAGTCGCGAAATTGCCTTTGTTTGACTGTAATCGGGTGGTTAACTGGCTGTTTAAGCAATCTGCTGAAGTACTGGACTGGATTAGTATGAATATCCAGCACAGCAGTGTGCGTGTTGCTGTTACAGCGATCAGCTTTGTGGATACGCATCAGATTCATCCACAGGTCCTACTGTCGACTTTGCAATATTTTCAATATGCTTCGGCACGGTTATTTATTCATAGCGCGCATCAGCATGCCATACAGCATAAATGGTTTACTCATTCTGATAATCAATCCGTAGTATTAAAAGGAACACGTCAGGCGATTGATGATCAGCGTGTCGCGATCAGTCCTTCAATTCTGTATCTGGATGAATGGATCGGCTTGATGCGTGATGTGGTCAAGATGGATGACTGCGCGACCAAGAAGGTTTATCTGGGCTTAAGTCGAGTGATGCAGGCTTATATGCAGCATTTGCATAAAGCGACTGCACATTTGCCTGAAGCAGTACAGCAATATATCTGGCCATCTACCCAGCAGAACCGCGATTTTTATACTGAGCTACAGCGTTATCGGATTCAACTGACTGAATTTCGGCAGCTGTTTTATCTGCAAGATGCCAATGTGCGTGAATCGCTCTTTGATAGTTATGTACGTGACTATCTGGCTGAATATTTTATGATTCATAAGGACATTCCAAAGAGCCTGACCTGGAAAGGATTATTTATTCAAGCAGTTGCCTGGCATGACCAGATCCAGAAGCAGGAAATTATTGCCCGGCTGAAAAAGGACTTTGCACTTAAAGACTGGAAAAGTCTGACGGATGAAGCAAGTTTTTATTATTTTGACTGGAAATTTGAGGAGCTGAAAAATATCGATCAGATTATTGAGGAAGCAAAGATATTCCGGAATTGTCTGGCGGCCAGTTATGCACAGCGAATCATTGAAGGGGAGTATGTCGCTTTCCATGTCAGCCATACAGAGTTATCTTCACCACTGCTCTTGGGCTGTCATGTGCGAGATCGGGAAATTATTTTCGATCAGCTGGAATATCCCAATAACCAGAAAGCAGATCTGCAATATATCAATATGGCAATTCATTTCACTACCTGGTTTAACAGGCGACTGCATACGTCGTGTCAGACTCCCGATTTGAACCTGAATACTTAACTTTTGCTAGAAAAGTCGTTAGGCTATAGCCGTTCTTTCACGGTATAGGTCATATGAAACAGGAAACTGCACTCAAATTACTCAAAGCGGGCGAAAATGTATTTTTAACAGGCTCGGCTGGTGCGGGGAAAACCTATACCCTGAATCAATATATCAATTATTTAAAAGCGCGTAAGGTATCTGTCGCTATTACAGCCTCTACAGGGATTGCCGCCACGCATATGAATGGCATGACGATTCATACCTGGGCGGGTATCGGGATCAAGGATTTCTTGTCAGAAGAAGACCTGAAACGCATGAAAGAGCGCAAATACCTGAAGGAACACCTGGAAAATGCGCAGGTATTAATTATCGACGAGATTTCCATGCTGCATGCCAAGCAGCTGAATCTGGTCAATCAGGTACTCAAATATTTCAAAGAATCTGATGAAGCTTTTGGTGGGATTCAGGTCATTGTGGCCGGGGATTTCTTTCAGTTACCGCCTGTAGGCAAAAATGATGAACGTAACCGGGATAAATTCTGCTTTATGTCGGATGCCTGGGTCGAAGCGAAATTCCGAGTTTGCTATCTGACTGAACAGCACCGTCAGGGCAATGACTATCTGAATGATATTCTGAATGCGATTCGTGCGCAGGCGATTGGTACAGAGCACCGAACTGCCTTGCAAGGAACGCGTCATCAGGAGATTGGCGAAACCTATACCCGTTTGTATACCCATAATATGGATGTGGACAGCATTAATTTCCGACACTTAAATGAAATTGATAATGAACCACGCCAGTTTGATGCTCAGTGTGATGGCAATGACAAGCTGATTGAAACCTTGAAATCTTCAGTGCGTGCCCCAGAAACCCTGACTTTGAAAAAACATGCCAAAGTGATGTTTGTCAAAAACAACTTTGATCTGGGTTATATCAATGGCAGCTTGGGTGAAGTCATTGGCTTTGAAGAAGACGATGAATTTGGTGTATTGCCTAAAGTCAAACTGACAGATGGAACGACTTTGCTGGTAGAGCCAGAAACCTGGTCTGTGGACAATGAAGCGGGTAAGACCATTGCCAGTTTTCAGCAGATTCCATTACGTCTGGCATGGGCGATTACTATTCATAAATCACAGGGGATGACGCTGGAAGCTGCCGAAATTGACCTGAGCCATACCTTTGAAAAAGGTCAGGGCTATGTGGCACTTTCCCGGTTAAAAACTCTAGATGGTTTACGCCTGAAAGGCTTTAATGAACAGGCACTGGAACTGGATAGTCTGGCCATTAAGGCAGACCGTCGTTTTCAGGAATTATCGAGTGAAGCCGAAGAGCATTTTGAAAATATCGATTTAACCAAGCAGCACAATGCCTTTATTCGTCATTGTGGCGGTACGCTGAATGAAACTGAAATTCAGCGTAATGAGAAGAAACTGGCGAAAAATGGTGGTAAGCAAAATTATGCGGCTGCAACGTTAGATGAAACTCGCGAGCTGTTTGAATCGGGTTATGATATTGCTGACATCGCTACTGAGCGTGGCTTAACCCCGGCAACGATTATTAATCATCTGGGCCGACTGCAAAAAGAGCAAGGTTTAGATATCTCTGTGGCTCATCCAGGTGAAGAAGTCGTTGAGCAGGTACGTAAGATTTATAAACGCCTGACTAAGCGTCAAAATTCGGATCATTTCAATGATGATGGATCTATTAAACTGCGTCCGATTGTGGAATTGACCAGTCCACGTATGGGTTATGATCAGGTGCGTTTGGCTTTACTGTTTGTTGAATAAATTCTATGAGGTTTAAGGTTAGATGCGATGACCTTGGTTATTAAAAAGCTCTAAGCAATCACTCGCGCATAATAAAGGGATTAATTTTAAGTTGTGATGGGTAGCGACCTCTTACTTTTGAAAGATGAACGGTACTGCTGTGCAAGGTAACAAAAATCTTTTGTTAGATTGAAGGCGCATCCTAAGCTAGCTTTAAGCACTGCTTTAAAGCTCGCGCAAGGCAATTCAACGAGCGACCTCCATGTCGCTAATCATGTGATTTGATATCGAAATATTTTTAGAAATTCTAGAAGGATGGATGTTTGAGTTAGTGTTAACTAAATAGGAATTTTATTTCAAACTTATTGCGTACTAATCAATAACGACAAAATCCCAGCGGCAATCAAAGGTCCGACCGGAACACCTCTTAAAAAAGCCACACCTGCAACAGTCCCAATCAATAAGCCAGTAACCACATTGGGTTGATTGGTCATCAGTTTCACTCCACGGCCACCTAACCAGGCGACAAAGATCCCTACTGCAATTGCCAGTAAAGATTTCCAGCTCAAAAAGGATTTTAGAATACTGTCACCTGAAATTTTGCCACTGGCAATTGGCGCCAATACGCCAATAGTTAAAATAATCACCCCGATATTCAGGCCATGCGTCTGGACATAGGGTAGCATTTCATTCAGTGGGGTAATTTTTAAGACTAATAACACACCGGCCGCAATGGTCACAGCGGTATTGTGGCTGAAGATACCACAGGCCAGTAAAATCAAAAGAACCAGCAAATTCAGATCAAATTGAGGCATAAGAGAGGAGTTGAGAGAATAATCACGCTATTGTAGCGATTTTCAGCAACCGAGACTAACCCTATATAAAGCTGAATCGAGCACACAGTTTCAGTATAGAATAAAGCCTGAATGAAATAGTAGAGATTGAGATTCATGCTTCTGGAAAAGATGTTGCAGTCACAAGGTTTTGGCTCGCGTAAGTATTGCCAGCAACTGATCAAGAATGGCGCTGTGAGCATCCAGGGGGAAGTGATCGATAATCCAAAGCATAAACTGGATCTGAATCAACTGGAATTCAATGTGTATGACGAAACATATCAATACCGGGAAAAAGTTTATATTGTCTTAAATAAACCACAAGGTTATGAATGTTCGCATCAGGCAACCCATCATTTCAGCGTGTTTGATTTGTTTGATGATCTACTCATGAATCGTGGTATCCAGTGTGTGGGGCGATTGGATCAGGACACAACAGGTTTGCTGTTACTGACTGATGATGGTCAATTTTTGCAGGCATTAACCCATCCTAAAAAGCATGTTGCCAAGGTTTATCAAATGGAGACGGTTGATCCTGTTACAGATGAACAGATCCAGCAATTGCAACAAGGTGTCGAGCTGCGCAATGAAAAAGGTATTTATGCGGCAACTGATGTGATCCGCTTGGATGAAAAATCCTTACAAATGACAGTACATCAAGGTGTGTATCATCAGGTGAAACGTATGCTAGCCGCCGTAGGCAATAAAGTAGAAAAGCTGCACCGTGCTCAAATCGGACAACTCGTACTGAATGATCTACCTGAAGGCGAGTGGATCTATCTGACTGAAGAGCAAGTTACACAAGCTAAATTTCGAGCTGAATAAGCACTAGGGTTTATTTAAGGAAACAATGGAAAGTAACAAATTCATCATCCCGCATAAATCCCATGGATTCATAAAGTTGATGCGATTGATGGTTGTTTTTCTGTGTTTCCAGGCTAATGCGTAGTGCATTTTCATGCCGGGCAAATAAAATTGCAGTATCAATCAATTGTCGTGCTGCGCCATGACGACGATAAGGCGGGCTGATATAGACATCATCCAGTACATAAAAGCTTGAACACGCCACTGAGGAAAATCTGAGATAAAGTAGAATAAATCCAGTAACGATATCATCCTTGGTATTGATAAAAATCACCGTTTGCTGATCTTCAAAACGCTGTTTTAGAAACTGATAGGAAAGTTCCTGATTCGAAGAAGCACCATAAAACTGGCGATATTCATCAAATAAAACTGAAAGTTTTTGTAGGTCTTCTACCTGAGCACGTCGAACAAGCATCCATTACTCCATGTCTGTTTATTATTATGTATGCATGGAGCATAACGAAGTTTGGGGAGATGTAGCGTACGAAATTGTTTGAAAATGCGACAGTGTTAAATTTTGTCACTCTCGCCAAGAATGGCATTCAGTTCTTCAAATAAATCAAAATGATCGTCATCAGCATGCAGATCCAATGCTTCTTGTTCTGCACTGTCTGCAATCAAACCAGCAGAGGCAGGTTTAGATTCATTTTGTTTTAGTTTACGTAACTTGATCAGTTGTTCAAGGTTGATATTTTGATTCTCAATCGAGAAGGGGATAGATTTCGTTAGTACCACCTGCTTGAAAAACAGTCGAACTGCTTGTGCTGGTGTGATCCCTAATTGCTTAAATACGGCAAAGGCTTGTTTCTTTTCTTGAGAATCTAGGCGTATTTGGTAGACTTCAGTTTTTCTCATAATATATTCAAGACTTTAAAATACTTAACTTTTCGCATTCATTTTAATCCATTACATTTGAAATACAATCCTTATACGAAGCAATTCTGAAAATAAATCGTAATGACAGCTACATTACAGTGTCAGCACTTGCTCGGAAGAAAATTGCATCAATTGCTGGGTGATTGGGTCAATAAACTCGATATGTTTGGCTAATAATTGCAAAGGCGCAGAAAAATCATCTTCTGCTTTATGTGCAACACTAGGATAAAACGGATCATTCAGAATCGGTATACCCAAAAAGTTTAAGTGCACGCGTAATTGATGCTGTTTCCCGGTATGTGGTTTTAATTCGTATTTGGCTAACTGATCTTGCTGTTCTAATAACGTGATTTCGGTTTCACTATTGGCTTCCCCTTCCAAAACCTGCATCGTATAGAAAGGTTCTCCTTTATCCATACGCAGACGCACAATCTGTGGAAAGTTAAGTTCCTTGCGGTGACCTGCAATGGCATGATAGGTCTTTTGTACTTGGCGTGTTGCAAATAGCTGTTGATACAGTCCGCGTGAGGCTAAATTTTTGGATATCAATACCACCCCAGCAGTTTCACGATCCAGTCGATGTATTGGGGTTAAATGTTCAATCCCAGTCTGTTTCTTTAGGCGCACCAACAAGGTTTCCTGTACATATTGTCCAGTCGGACTCATGGTCAGAAAATGCGGTTTATCAATCACCATAAAGTCATCATTTTCGAACAGGATTTGATGTTCAAAAGGCACATGAATTTCATGTGCTAAAAAGCGATAATAAAAACAGTGGCTATTCGCCTGAAAAGGGCTATCTATATTTAATTTATTTCCCTGCGCATCATATACCAGACCGTCCTGGAAACGGGATTGCCATTCGCTGGCTTTAATATGTGAAAACTCTGTACATAAATAATCGTAGACTGTTGCAGCAGTTGAAGGTTGCAAGAAAACTTTGCTGGCACTGACGCCATTCATCATCGGTGGGGTAAATTCAGCAGCAGTATTCATGTAGGTCGGTGAATCTCGGTCAGGAAACAAATGCTATGAAAAAATACAGTTTCTCATGCAGTGGAATAGGCTTTTAAACTGCGGCGATGCTATCATATTTGTTCCTTTGAATCATGTCGTGAGTCATATGCCTTATTCATTTACCGTCACTTTAAATCATGAAGAAGACACCCAGCAGCTGGCCAAAGTATTGGCAGCCAATTTTAGTACGGGAGTGATCTATCTGATCGGTGATCTGGGGGCAGGAAAGACAACATTGACACGCTATTATTTGCAGCAGCTCGGTCATCAGGGTTCAGTCAAAAGTCCAACGTATACACTGGTAGAACCTTATAATATTCAAGGGAAAGATATTTTCCACTTTGATTTGTACCGTTTGAATGACCCCTATGAACTGGAACTGATGGGTATTCGGGATTATCTTGAAACGCCAAATGCATTATTCTTGTTTGAATGGCCTTCTAAGGGCGGTGATGAAATACCTGAAGCCGATCTGGTCATTGAAATCCTTAAATCCGAAGATGAGTTAACCCGTACAGCAACGTTGACTTCATCAAACTCAGCATTACAACAGGCCTTGGAGCAGCAATTCCCACATGTCGAATGATTTAAGCGTACGCCGTATCCGTTCACTTGACCCTGCGTTGGCGAACCAGATTGCAGCAGGTGAAGTGATTGAACGACCTGCATCCGTAGTGAAAGAGTTGCTCGAAAACTCGATTGATGCGGGCGCGACTGAACTGATTATCCGTGTGGAACAGGGCGGCAGTACACTGATTGAAATTATTGACAATGGTCGTGGGATTCATCCAGAAGACTTAGCGCTAGCGGTAATGCGTCATGCCACCAGTAAAATTCAGACGGCTGAAGAATTGCATGCCATTACCAGTCTGGGCTTCCGTGGTGAGGCACTCGCTTCAATTGCAGCGGTATCGCGTTTAACTTTAATCAGTAGTCAAAGTGAAGATGGCATCGGCTATCAGGTTGAAGTTAATGGTACTGCTTTTGACCATCAGGAAATTCAGGCGGTTGCCACTTCACGCGGTACGCATATCCGGGTGCAGGATCTGTTCTTTAATGTCCCGGCGCGCCGTAAATTCCTGAAAAAACCGGGAACTGAATTTGGGCATATTGAAGAGATTGTCCGCCGTCTGGCGCTGACCCATTTCGATATCCGGTTTGTGCTGGAACATAATGAAAGTATCAAGCTGAATTTGCCTGTTGCAGACAGTGGTGCATTACGTTTCCAGCGTGTACAGCAATTATTGGGTCGCCAGTTTACTGAAAATGCTTACTGGATCGATGCAGATAGTATCAACATGCGTTTATCAGGCTGGTTGGGTCATCCTTCTGATGCGCGTGCGCAAGCCGATATGCAATATGTCTATGTAAATGGGCGTATCGTACGAGACAAGACTATTTCGCATGCTTTACGTATGGCTTATGATGGAATTCTGCATGGGCATCAGCATGCAGCATATCTACTGTTTCTGGAAGTGGATCAGGAAAATATTGATGTCAATGTGCATCCGACCAAACATGAAATTCGTTTCTTAAATCAGCGTGAAGTACATGAATTTGTACGTCACTATGCCAAGGAAACTTTGGCACAGTTCCAGACCGCAACAGCTGATCTGGCTGAAGCCATGAAAACTGAGCAGGAATCTGTACAGCTTACGCCACAGCCACGTTATCAAGAACAGTTTAGCCTGCATCAGGCTGCACAACCGTCCCATGCAGAAGCTTATGCAGTTCAGCAGCATGCGCATCCGCAGAATACTCATCAATATGTAGCAGCCGAAACTTCGGATGTGTTGACTGATTTTGAATCATCTCGACCGCAGACCGTACATTATGCACAGGATTACACCAAGTCTTATGGTGGTTCACAACAGCTGAATAATGCTTTGAAAAGTTATTTAGCGCCACTGAGAGAAAATTCTGAAACTGAGCAGCAGAGTTCTGAGCAGTCTTTCCAGGCGCATGTACAGACCAAAGTCGATGAGCATCCTTTAGGAATTGCGATTGCCCAGTTGCATGGGATTTATATTCTGGCACAGAACACAGAAGGCTTGATTATTGTGGATATGCATGCAGCGCACGAGCGTATCGTACTACAACAAATGAAATCTGCATGGGATAAACCGGAATTCTGGACCTCACAACAGCTTTTGATCCCAAAAGTGGTGTCTATCAGTCGTATGCAAGCTATGCGCGTGGAAGAGTTGAAAGAGCAGCTGGCCCGATTTGGTCTAGAGATCGACCAATATGGTGATGAGCAGGTGATTGTACGTGGCGTTCCAGCGATCCTGCATAAGGCTGATTTTGATGCTCTGATTCCTGAATTGCTCGATGATCTGGATCCGACAGATCAGGCACAAGGTCTGTTGCAAAAGCGTGACCAGATCCTGGCAGGTATGGCCTGTCATGGCGCTGTACGTGCACATCGTATTCTACGCTTGTCTGAAATGAATGCTTTATTACGTCAGATGGAACAAACCGAATTTGCCAGCCAGTGCAATCATGGTCGCCCGACTTGGCGTGCTTTCCCACTGGCACAACTAGATAAACTTTTTGCTCGAGGAGAGTAGTGGTACATGTCAAATCAATTGCCGGTCATCAATTTAATGGGACCAACTGCAAGTGGTAAAACCGCTTTGGCATGTGAACTTTATGAGCAAGGAAATTTTGAACTGATTTCTGTCGATTCTGCGCTGGTTTACCGTGAAATGGACATAGGTACAGCCAAGCCCACTAAAGCTGAACTGGAGCAGTATCCGCATCATCTGATCGATATTATTAGCCCGCTAGAAGTGTACTCTGCAGCAAACTTTGTTGAAGATGCTTGTTGGCTGATTGATGATATGCATGCACGTGGTAAAACCCCAATTTTGGTTGGTGGTACTATGTTGTATTTTAAAGCTTTACTCGAAGGTTTGTCTGATAATTTGCCAAGTGCAGATTATGCGGTGCGTGCAGAAATTGAAGCAAAGGCCGAGCAAGAAGGCTGGGAAGCGGTCTATGCGGAATTATGTGCTGTAGACTCACTTGCAGGTCAAAAATTTAAAGTGAGTGACAAACAGCGTATTATTCGTGCTTTAGAAGTCTATAAACTGACAGGGCTACCAATAACAAAACTACAAGCAGAACAACCAAAAAATCAACCATATCGATACAGTTTTCATAATTACGCGCTAATACCAGACCGAGTAGAATTACATAAGCGTATTGAAAAACGATTAGAGATTATGTGGAAAATCGGTTTTTTAAATGAAGTAGAAAACTTGATGAAAAAATACGATTTCGATGAGAATCTTCCATCTATGCGTTCCGTTGGTTATCGTCAGGCGATCGAATTTTTAAAAAAGCGTGATCGAAGTATTGAAAAACAGCGAGAAATGGAAGACAAGGCATTGTTTGCAACACGACAACTTGCTAAACGTCAATACACATGGTTAAGATCTTTGCAAGATAAGCATAAATTTACTACATATTTTACCGCACAGCAGGCTCAAGAAGACTTGCGAAACTGTTACGGATAAAGCAAAATTTACAGACTATCTTTTTTATAATTTTTAATTGAAAAATAAAGATAGTTTTTTGCGCTGATTTTAAAATTTTTTGGAGTTATAACATGTCTAAAGGTCAAACTTTACAAGATCCGTTCTTGAATTCCCTACGTAAAGAACGTATTCCTGTTTCTATCTTCCTAGTTAACGGTATCAAACTACAAGGTCATATCGAATCATTTGATCAATATGTTGTATTATTAAAAAATACAGTAAGCCAAATGGTTTACAAACACGCGATTTCTACAGTAGTTCCTGCACGTAACCCACGCCCAGCTGGTGCTCCTGCTGGTCCTCAAGGCGCTGGCTTTGGTGGTCAAGGTGGCTTCGGCGGCGGTCAACCTGGCGGCTTCGGTGGTCAAGGTGGCTTCGGTGGCGGTCAACCAGGTGGTTTCGGTGGTCAAGGTGGCTTCGGTGGCGGTCAACCTGGTGGCTTCGGTGGTCAAGGTGGCTTCGGTGGTCAAGGTGGCGGCTTCGGCGGTCAAGGCGGCTTCGGTGGCGGTCAACCTGGTTTCGGTGGTCAAGGCGCTGGCTTTACTGACGATGCAAAATTCGAAGATTCTCAAGATGACGAAAATAATCGTTAATCTGATCTAAGAATCTAAAAAACCTCTCAGTAATGAGAGGTTTTTTTTATTACGAGGCTTTTATAAAAATAATAAAAAACCGGCATGAAGCCGGTTTTTAAAAGAACTGAATATCAATTCTGTTTACGATCCAGTTGAGGATCTTTAATCTCAACAAAGGCATTACTACGTGTCTCACGTAACCAGCTATCTAGTTCTGTATCAAATTGACGTTCGCCTAAAAGCTGGCGTGCCATACGTTCTTGATATTCTGATGTCATATCCTGTTGGCGCGTATCTGTCACCTGTAGAATGTGCCAACCAAACTGAGTCTGGAATGGTGCGCTGATTTGACCTACAGGCGTCTTTTTCATTTGTTCTTCAAACTCAGGCACCATCACACCGGGGCTTACCCAACCAAGGCTGCCACTGTCGCGAGCTGAACCTGGATCATTGGAGAAAGTGGCTGCCAATACCGCAAAGTCTTCGCCATTTTTTAGACGGGTATATAGGCTGTCAATCATCTGCTTGGCATTTTCAGGACTCACCACTTCTGAAGGCTGAATCAGAATATGACGGGTCTGATACTGCTGTACCAGAGCTCGCTTTTCACCTGCTTTACGATCAATCAGTTTAAGAATATGCGCACCATCACGAGCTTCAATCAACTCAGAAGTTTGACCAGGTTGTAGGGTAGTGACACGCGATGCAAGCTCATCCGGAATATCGGAAATATTACGGAAACCCATGTCAGCAGCTTCAACTTTAACGCCATCTTTAGAATATCTCTTCTCAATTGCCTTTAGATCAGTAGAGCTTTCTAACTCTTGCTTCACTTCTGCTGCAACTTGAGTTGCATTAGTACCGGAAACACGAATGTGTTGAACATGAACCTGGCTGCCAAGCAGTGCCTGACCTTGAGGAGTTTTCAGGAAGTTTTCTACATCCTGATCGCTGATCTTAATACGTGAGGTTACAACCTGTTGACGTAAACGGTTAATCACTAGATCTTCTGCAATACGATTACGTAGAGAAGCATAGGTATTTGGTGCAATTGAATCCAGTTTTTGCTGGAAAGCTTCTAGGCTAGAAGAACCTGAATCACGTGCAACTTTTAATACAGCATCATTCAGTGCTTTTTCATCAGGACGGATGTTATAGCGCTTAACCTGTTCAAGTTGAGCCTGACGCACAATCAGTTGTTCTAATGCCTGTTGTTGTAGAATTTGTTGTGGTGGTGCAGGCTTTTTTTGCTTCTCGAGTTGATGAGAAATCTCCGCAACACTTTGCTCTAGGTCACTGCGAAGAATCACGCTACTGTCGACAACAGCTACAACTTCATCCTTGGTCTGTGCAACAGCAAAAGTCTGTATTGCTGCAGAAAGGCATAGCGCAAGTGTGGTTGCTTTAAAAAAATGTTTTAACTGTTTTGTCTTCATTAACGTTCTGTCCAAGTCTGATTGATATTATTAAAGCCCAGAATACGGTTTTCCAGTAGTGATGCCAATTTATTATTGAATCCACCCAGGCCTCTCAGGCTGAGTTCCGCCATAATCATGCGTTTTGGTTTAACGCCAGCTTCATTGACGTCATCCAGGTCATTGTAATATGAGCGACCATATACGGAAACACCCCAACAGCATGACTCATAGTTCACGCCAAGTAAATATTCACGTGCAACGTTGTTGTCCAGATCATATTGGGCATGGCCAATCAGACGCCAGTTGTTGAAAACAGGCTGAATGAATGAACCAACGACCTGATCATAGCTTTTTTGACGGTCTGTAATTTCATTGCGGTAGAAATAGCCCACATTGTAGAGATTACCTTGTTCGCCCGTGTAATAGGCTTGAACGTCACGCTGAGCATTCTGACCATTCGACATCCATGCTGAATTAAGATTGACATGGAAGTTGTTAGAGAGCTGGCTTGATAATTGAATCACAGGACCAGTATGCGTTTCACGATCATATTCATCAGCATCGCGTTCCAAAGTTACACGACGGTCTTCAAAAAAGAAGCTTTGGCCAATACTGGCACGCAGACGTTCTAGACCGATATCATTGAACAGGCTATAGCTTAAGCCTACTGATGCAAAGTTATTGTCTTCTAAGCGGTCATGACCATAGAAACGACGTGGGCTAAATAGCTGATCATAACTGATTGAGGCATTCACAGAATCGAAGTTCGGTTGACCTACTTGATTTTCGTAAGGCGCGTAGGCATAAAACAGACGAGGTGTTAGTGTCTGTAAGTAGCGTCCTTCTTTTTCAAAAATCAAACCGGCATCTAAGGTGAATTCTGGCACGACAATTGAGGTACTTTCGCTTGAACTATTGATGCTGTTTAAATTGTCTCGTGTATCCTGATCATAAAAAGTATTCACATTACGCAATGAGGCTTGTGGAATCAGGAAAGCGCCTGGCGTGCGATAGTTATAGCGTACAGCTAAATCATTATAGATACGGGTACCACTAGGTTCATAACTCTCAAATGCTGGGTTGAGATTGCGAATATCTTTTTTGAAATAAGCAGTATCGTGATTGGCCTCGAATTGCCAACCAAGTGGGTTGCCAGTTTTATAGTTAACCAGGAATTGTGGCAAACGCGCATATGGACGATCTTCATCATCTACATTTGGATCAAGCGTTTGGAAGTCCTCAACTTTAAGCTGAGCTTTTAAGCCTGGAATGCCATTTTTATAGTTAACTTCCCACGCACGACGTAAATTCAGGTCGGTCTTAGAGTCTGGACTATTATTTAAATCAGAGAAGAAATCTTTATCTGAAGCATAGTTATATTCTAGATTGGTCGAGAATTGTTCATTAATCTGCCAGTCATGGCGGAAATGCAGATTTTTTCGGTCCTCATCATTATAACTTTTATCTGAAGGTAAAATGCCTCCCCAGATCTGACCATAACCAAAATTTTCGGTCAGATAACGGAATTCACCGTCCAGCATGGCACCACGATCTGCAATAAAACGTGGGGTGATTGTTGCATCATAATTTGGTGCCAAGTTTAAATAAACGGGAATACCAAGTTCTAAACCGCCATCATTGGTAAAACCAAAACTTGGTGTCAAAATCCCTGTAGTACGACGGTCATCAATTGGGAAGTTGAAATACGGTAATGATAAAACTGGAACTTCTTTTACATAGATTTTGGTATTACGAGTTTCACCGCGACCAGTTTCCTGATTTAACTTGATTCGATCTGCTTGAATCTTCCAAGTTGGCTTCTGATCTGGCGGGCAGGTGGTATAAGTGGCATTTTCCAGTTCGACAGTTTCAGTTGAAGTTTTGGCAATTTTTTCTGCACGACCATGTGCATGTTGCTCTTCTGAAATGTAAAAACTGTTGTTCAGGTCGCCTTGCTGGGTTTTCAGGTTGTAATTAATATCATCACTTTGAGACAGTAGACCTGCTTGTGCCAGCTGTACCCGACCTTGAGCTTTTGCGTAGGTCTGGGTTTGGTCAATGGTGACTTTGTCTGCACGAATCTGGCGACCTTGCTGGTCAATGACGACATTACCTTCTAAATAAGAATCGCCATTTGGATTATAGTGACCATAATCAGCAGTTACGGTAGAAGTGGCTTGATCTGGGTCAACGGCTTCAACTTCAGGGGAAACAGGCGTAATCCAAGTGCCTTTACAATAGGCTGAACTTAAATATTGTCCCTGACGTTGTTGTGCTTCAGGTGTGGATTTGTCGACATAATATTGAGAGAAAAATGCTTCACCAGGATAGGTTTCCTGCAGGCTTTCGTTAAGCTGCTGATTGTTGATGTTGGATGAGTCATTTTCTGCAGCATAGCCTGAAATTGAGCTACCACATAACAAAGTTAAGATCGCAGTCGCTAAAGGATTGTATTTAAACTGATGCTTCATTTGTCTCATTAACCAATCATGCTTAATCGCAATTAATTATTGTCGCATCATAGAGAAAAAGTTGATAAGTAGCTACACTTAGCACTTTAAAAACTCAGCCTGTACTAGAATTTATTGCAAATGAATACTCAACGCGAACAATTGATACAATCTTGGATTGCTTCTGTACTCGGTTCAGATCAATTTGAAACTCATTTTTTAGCAGGCGATGCCAGTTTTCGTCGTTATGCACGAATCAAACTGAATAATAAAACATTTATGCTAATGGATGCACCACCAGAAAAAGAAGATTGTGTGCCTTTTGTGACCATAGATGAATTTTTTGATGCGAATGGTGTTCGCGTGCCGCATATCGTGGCAAAAGACCTGGAAAATGGCCTGTTGCTACTTGAAGACTTCGGTAATGTTATGCTGTCTGATCTGCTCAATGACAACACTGTAGATTCTTATTATGAACAAAGTTTTAAACAGTTAGTCCAGTTGCAGTCTATTCAAGGTGTAGGATATTTCCCTGAGTATTCTTATGAGAAGCTGATCTCGGAAATGGAATTGCTCACCGACTGGATGTTGCCGGCTTTAAAAGTGATTCCGACCGAAGCTGAAAGTGCGCTGATTAAACGTACTTTTGCCATCCTTGCGAATACTGCGTTGGCTCAGCCACAAGTGATTGTACATCGTGATTTTCATAGTCGTAACCTGATGCAGATTGCGGGTGAAACTGATCTGGGTGTGATTGATTTTCAGGATGCTGTGATTGGTGCAGATACTTATGACCTGATCTCAATCACCCGTGATGCTTATGTGCAGTGGAATGCGGATCGTGTATATCGCTGGTTTGAAGCTTTCTATCACTTGTTGCCAGCTTCTGCTAAAGAAGATCGTGACTTTGAACAGTTCAAGAAAGATGCTGACATGATGGCGATTCAGCGTCATATTAAGATTCTGGGTATTTTTGTGCGCTTGTTTGAGCGTGATGGTAAATCAGGTTACCTCAAAGACTTGCCACGTGTGATGTGGTATCTGCTGGAAGAATCTAAACCTTATTCTGAATTGCAGCCATTTATGCAATTTATCAATGAGCGTGTACTACCTGCCTTTGAAGCCAAATATGGTACTTATGAGGTGGCTGCATAAATGAAAGCGATGATTCTTGCTGCTGGCTTGGGCAACCGCATGCGCCCTTTGACACTGCATACCCCAAAACCACTCTTAGAAGTAGGTGATAAACCTTTAATCGTCTGGCATATTGAAAAGCTAGCAGAGATTGGTATCACTGAAATTGTCATTAATACCGCTTGGCTGGGTGAAAAACTAGCTCAGGCCTTGGGTGATGGTTCGCAGTTTGGCATCAAGATTTTATGGTCACATGAAGGCGAAGGGTTGGAAACGGCCGGCGGTATTATTAATGCCTTGCCTTTATTGGGAGATCAACCTTTTATTCTGGTTAATGGCGATGTCTGGACTACTATGGACTTTGCGCCATTATTACAAGTAGATTTAGGCGAAAACCTGGCGCATCTGGTATTGGTACAAAACCCATCTCAGCATCCTCAAGGTGACTTTAGCTTGGCTGAAGGTAAGGCTTATACCTTCGAACAGAATGTTCAGGGTGAAAACCTGACTTTTAGTGGTGTTTCAGTGATTAACCCTAAAATGTTTGCAGGTCTGGAAGCTGGTAAGCGTCCACTCGCACCATTACTCAAGGAAGCCATGCTGGCAAATCAAGTTGCTGCTTCTAAACTCATCGGTGACTGGGTCGACGTAGGAACGCCAGAACGCTTATCCGCACTGGATGCTGCAATTCGTGAAGGGAAATATGTTTAAGTGAATATTCACTAAGCACTCCCTACTGTGCCAATATAGAGAAAGCGGTATACTTTCTTCTAATTTTTTCGAGCGTTTATTGTTTATGCATACGTTTTTTCAGGAATTAAAGCAGGGTAGCCAGGCTTTAGGTTTAGCATTGAGTGATGAAACTTTAAATTTATTACTCAAGTACCAGGACGCTTTGGTGCTGTGGAATAAGGCATACAATTTGACGGCCATTCGTGACCCGAAGGAAATGCTAGTCAAGCATCTGCTGGACAGTTTAAGTATTTTAAAGGATCTGCCATCTGGTCGTTTGCTCGATATTGGTACCGGTGGCGGGATGCCGGGCATGATCATTGCATTGTGTCAGCTTGAGCGTGATTGCGTGCTCTTAGATTCAAATGGTAAGAAGATCCGTTTCTTAAAACAGTTTATTGCTGATCTGAAACTGCAAAATGTGATTGCAGTGCAAACACGCGTTGAAAATGAAGACAGTATTAATGAGCTTGGTCAGTTTGATGTGATTACCAGTCGTGCCTTTGCATCCCTGACCGATTTTGTTGATGCATCAAAACCTTATATGCATGAGCAAAGTATTATTGCTTCCATGAAAGGGCTAATTCCACAAGATGAAGTTAATGCTTTAAAAGATGAATTCAGTTGTGAGATTATTGAACTAAAAGTTCCGCGCTTAGACGAACAACGTCATTTACTTTTATTAAAACGTATTTAAGATTTTCAAAGGAATTGGGGTCAACATGGCACAAATTATTGCGATTGCAAACCAGAAGGGTGGCGTTGGCAAAACCACAACCGCAGTAAATTTGGCGGCATCTCTCGCAGTATTAAAAAAACGTGTGCTGCTTGTAGATATGGATTCACAAGGCAATGCCACAATGGGTTCGGGCATTCAGAAGAATGACTTAATCTATTCAGTCACAGATGTGCTACTCGGTGAAGTGCCAATTGAAACGGCAATTACCAAGGCGGAAGTGGGTTATAAAGTATTAGGTGCTAACCGTGATCTGGCTGGGGTAGAGCTGGCAATCGCTGAACAGGAAGGTCGTGAGTTTATTCTGCGAGGTGCTCTGCAGGAAATTGAATCTTCATATGATTATATCATTGTCGACTGTGCACCAAGTCTGAGCCTGATTACTGTAAATGCGCTTGCAGCGGTAGATGGGGTGCTCATCCCAATGCAATGTGAATATTATGCATTAGAAGGTTTAGCGGATTTGACGCAAACTATCGACCGCATTCAGCAAGCTCTTAATCCAGATCTACAAATTGTAGGTGTATTGCGTACCATGTATGATGCACGTAATGCGCTGACACGCGATGTTTCTGAAGAATTACAACAATATTTTGGCAAGAAACTTTACGATACCGTGATTCCGCGTAATATTCGTCTGGCTGAAGCACCAGCGCATGGTTTACCAGTAATCTATTTTGAAAAAAGTTCAAAGGGTGCAGTTGCTTACCTTAATCTGGCGGCTGAAGTGTTAAAGAAAAGTAAAGTGAAAAAAGGAAGTAAAGCATGACCGTGAAGAAACGTGGACTCGCCAAAGGTCGTGGTTTGGATGCATTACTGGGGTCAATTCAAAAAGAAAAACTACAGCTAGAAGCACAAGGGCTGGATCATGGTCAGCTAAAACAGATTGATGTCAATCTGTTGAAACGTGGTGAATATCAGCCACGCCGCTATATCAATGAACAGGATTTGCAGGAACTGGCTGCTTCAATTGAGAAGCATGGCATCATGCAGCCGATCGTAATCCGTCCAGTGGATGATGAACGTCATCCTTATGAGATTATCGCCGGTGAACGTCGCTGGCGCGCAGCACAACTGGCAGGCTTAACTGAAGTGCCTGCGATTGTTCGTGAACTTCAAGACCAAGTTGCAATTGCATTAGCATTAATTGAAAACATTCAGCGTCAGGATTTAAATCCGATTGATCAAGCAATGGCACTACAGCGTTTCCATGAAGAATTTGGTCTAAGCCATCAGGAAATTGCCGATACTGTTGGTAAGGCACGTACCACTGTTAGTAACTTACTGCGTCTGTTAACCTTAGCTGAAGAAGTTAAAGACTTCATGCAACAAGGTCTGCTAGACATGGGCCATGCCCGTGCGATCCTGACTTTAAAAGCCAAAGATCAGCTTAAAGTGGCTGAAATGGTCATCGAAAAGAGCTTATCTGTGCGTCAGACTGAACAATTGGTACGTGATTTCAATGCACCAAAACAGGATAAGCCGAAAGCAGTTGTAGCACCGGATATTCAACAACTGACACAACGTTTGTCAGAACGCTTTAGTGCAGAAGTAAAAATTGATTATAACAAGCAGGGCAAAGGAAAGCTCGTCATTAGCTATCACTCATTGGAAGAGCTGGACGGTATCCTTTCGATCCTGGATGATGAATAAGATTATTCTTGATTGGGGGTAAATCAGATGTGGGAATTGGTAAAAGCAGGTGGGTGGCTGATGCTACCCTTGGTGTTGTGTTCGATTTTCATGGTGGCTATTTCATTAGAGCGCTTTATTCGCCTGAAAAAGAACTTGGTATTGCCTAAAACACTTCTGATAGGTCCAAGTCAAAATGCTCGTCAGGTGATGCAAAAGCTAAATGCAGATGCATCCCTGCAACGCAGTACATTAGGGCGTGTTTTTGCAGCAGGTGCTGCAAGTCAGCAACAGACTGAGCAATATGCACGTGCCCAGATGGAAGTGGTTGCTTCACAGGAAATTGGTTATCTGGAAAGAAATATTAATTTTCTAGGAACCTTGAGTGCAGTCGCACCTTTGCTGGGTTTGCTCGGTACTGTAATCGGGATTATTGAATCTTTTCTGATGATCGATGTAGGTACGACTAGTGATCCAGTCTTGATGATGCCGGGTATTTCCAAGGCATTGATTACCACAGCTGCCGGGATGCTGATCGCCATTCCAGCCTTGTTTGCGCATCGTTATTTTCAGCGTCTGGTACAGGAATATGTGGCGGAGTTGGAGCAGCAGGCAACTCTATTCCATGCTGACCTGTTTTATTTGCATGGTTCAAAAGCTGATGAAAGCATTCAGAAAGCGAGCTGAGGTGAGTAATGAAATTCAAACGCAATCAGGTTGAAGATGTTCATATCAATCTCACGCCGATGATTGACTGTCTGTTATTCATCTTGGTGTTTCTATTGCTTTCTACGACTTTTAGTCAGCTCAGTCGGATGAACTTAACCTTGCCAGATGCACAAGGGGTGCCACCAAAGAACTTTGATCAGAAGGTTGAAGTTACTGTGGATGCCAATGGACACTATGCGGTAAATGGGCAGTCATTGGCGAGCAAAGAAGTGGCTGATTTAAATACTGCAATTAAACAGATTTCCAACGAACGACGTGATTTAATGTTCGTGATTGCAGCTGACGCAAAAGCAGCACATCAAGATGTAATTCGTGTGATGGATGTTGCAGGGCAATTGGGCTTTGTGAATATCAATATCAGTACCAAGGTACCAACTAGAGGTTATTAGTGAAGCAAGATTTTAAAGTCTATTTTCGCCTGCTGAGTTATCTAAAACAGTTTTGGGGAATAGCGTTATTGGTCGTGCTTGGCTTCTCGATTAATGCCGCTACAGAGGTTTCTGTCGCCAAGTTGTTAGAGAAAATCATTGATGCGATTCAACATCGAGATCAAGGTTTTACAACACTATTTCCCTTCTTAGTTGTACTGTTGATGTTTTTCCGAGGACTTGGTTTGTTCTTGGGGGGATATTTTACTGCAGTCATTTCTCGTAATTTAGTCTTTAATATTCGTCAAGAAGTCTTTGGCAAGCTACTCCGTTTACCATCACAGTATTATTTAGATAATACCAGTGGTCATATTACCGCTAAAATTATGTACAACGTTGAGCAGTTGACTGCTGCTTCAACAGAAGCACTCAAAACCTTAATTCAACAAGGTTTAATTACACTCGCACTATTGGGCTACTTGTTGTATACCAATTGGCGTTTAACCATGTGTATTCTGATCTTTGCGCCAGTGATCGGCTTTATTATTCGTAAAGCTGCAAAGCGCATGCGTAAATTATCAAATCAAGTACAAGACACCATGGGTGATGTCAATCACGTGGTGCAAGAAACGGTCAATGCCAATATGGTGGTCAAAGCTTTTGGTGGTCAGCACTATGAGCAAGAACGTTTTCGTCAAAATTCACTTGAAAACTTACGTCGTGGTTTGAAAATGGTAGTGGTACAACAGCTGAATAGTCCGGTTGTTCAGCTCATCATGTCATTTTCACTCAGTATTGTGATGTTTATTGCATTGCGTCCGGAAATTCTGCGAGATACCTCTGCCGGTGAGTTCGTGGCTTATATTACTGCAGCAGGGATGCTTGCGAAGCCAATCAAAGCATTAACCGATGTCAATGAAAAAATTCAACGAGGTATGGCTGCAGCGCATTCGGTGTTTGAATTATTGGATTTACCAGAAGAAAAGAACCAGGGCATCTTAACCGATACGCTCAAAGGTCAAATCCAATTTAAAGATGTGGGTTTAACTTATTCAGATGGTCATCAAGCGATTCGAGGCTTTAATCTTGAGATTCAGCCGGGTCAAACTGTGGCTTTGGTCGGACGTTCCGGTGCGGGTAAGAGTTCCCTAGTAAACCTGCTGATGCGCTATCAAGAGACAACCTCTGGTAAGATTCTGTTTGATGGCAAAGATATAACCGAATTTGAATTGAATGCATTACGTACCCAAATTGCGATGGTGAATCAGCAAGTAGTGTTATTTAACCGCACAGTGCGTGAAAACATTGCTTATGGCCAGCTAGAAGGTGCTGCAGAAGAAGATATTATTGCTGCAGCTAAAGCAGCTTATGCACATGATTTTATTATGGTATTACCACAGGGTTATGATACGCCACTGGGTGCACAAGGTTTGAATTTGTCTGGTGGTCAGCGTCAGCGTATTGCCATTGCACGTGCAATTTTAAAAAATGCACCGATCTTGATTTTAGATGAAGCGACAAGTGCGCTGGATAATGAATCTGAATACTTTATTCAGCGTGCCTTTGATACTGCAATGCAAGATCGAACCACCATTGTGATTGCTCACCGTCTGTCGACTATTGAAAATGCCGATGTGATTGTAGTGATGGATCAAGGTCAAATTGTGGAGCAAGGCTCACATCAAGAACTGATGACACGACAAGGTGCTTATTACCAATTACACCAACGTAATTTCGAGGAACATTAATTCATGTCCTTGGCACAGGTGATTCAAGATGCATGGAATGCGCAATCTAAGTGGTTAGTGTTACTGCGCCCATTGTCATGCTTGTACAGTACGGCATTTAATCTGAATAAATCTTTGTATCAGCAAGGCATTAAAAAGTCTTATACAGCACCTGTGCCGGTGATGGTAATTGGGAATATTACGGTCGGTGGAAGTGGTAAAACACCTCTCTTGATTCATTTGGTCGAATACTTGACTAAGAAAGATGTCAAGGTAGGCGTTATTAGTCGTGGTTATGGTGGTACGGGCCCATTTCCATGCTATGTCGATACGCTAGCAACCGCAGAAACTGTTGGAGATGAGCCGGCACTCATCGTACAGTCTACGGGTGTACCGATGGCGGTCGGACCAAATCGCCAGCAGAGTATTGAGCTTTTACTTTCCAAGCATGAATTAGACTTGATCATTTGTGATGATGGGCTACAACACTGGGCTTTAAACCGTCAGATTGAATGGATCGTACTGGATAATAATCGTGGTCTGGGTAATCAGAAGTTATTGCCGGAAGGTTATCTACGTGAACCGGTTGAACGTTTAAAAACCGGAACCGTGATTGAGCATACCGCTCAGCCAGAATCTGATTTACATATGCATTTGGCTCCATCGCAGCCATATTTACTGAATCGGGCAGAGTTGCAGGACTTCGATCCTAATTTACCTTTTTATGCTGTTGTCGGCATTGGTTTTCCACAACGTTTCTATCAGACTTTGGAAAGCTTGGGTATTCAGCAGTTCCAGTGCCACGAATTCCCAGATCATCATGATTATGAAATTGAAGATCTAGAGTTTGAAGATCAATATCCGATCATTACCACTGAGAAAGATGCAGTAAAAATCATGGCATTGCTTAAACAGAATCCGGAATTTAAACGTGATATTTGGGTGGTGCCTGTTGAGGCAGTGTTATCACCAGCCTGTTATGAAGTTTTGCAGCAACAACTTAATGAACATGGTATTTCTATTTCTTAAGGCTTATTCACTATGAAACATATTGTCATTCCCGCACGCTTTGCCAGCTCCCGCCTGCCGGGTAAACCTTTACTGGAGATTCATGGTAGCCCAATGATTTTACGTGTGGTGGATCAGGCACGTAAAGTGGAAGGCTTTGATGACTTATGTGTGGCGACGGATGATGAACGTATTGCAGAAGTATGTCGTGCCGAAGGTATAGATGTTGTCATTACATCGCCAAATCATCCATCAGGTACGGATCGTTTGAGTGAAGTCGCTCGGATCAAAGGCTGGGACAGCAATGACATTATTGTCAATGTGCAGGGTGATGAGCCTTTATTACCTGCGCAACTAGTACAGCAAGTAGCCCAGTTGCTGGTAGATCAACCAGAATCATCTATGTCGACACTATGTGAGCCTATCCATCAACTTGAAGAGTTCCAGCGTGACAGTATCGTGAAAGTGGTGATGTCAAAGCATAATCAGGCGCTGTATTTTAGTCGTTCGACAATTCCTTATGACCGTGATGGTGCTAAACAGGCAGAACAAACATTGCATGATCAAGCCTATCGCCATTTAGGCTTGTACGCTTACCGTGTAAAGCTGCTTCAGGAATACGTAACTTGGGATATGGGTGTGCTAGAAAAGCTAGAATCTCTAGAACAGTTGCGTGTGCTGGAAAATGGCCATCGTATTGCCATTTCAGTTGCAGAAGTCAGCCTGCCACCTGGGGTAGATACCCAGCAGGATCTGGATCGTCTAAACCAACTTGATCCATCTGTATTTGCCTAATTTGAGAATTGACTATGCCGCTTGATGCCACCGCACAAATCTATCCCTGGCAACAACAAGTTTGGGATACGCTCACTGGGCGTTTTCCCCAGCTGGGGCATGGTTTGCTGTTTTATGGCAAAAAGGGCTGTGGCAAAGAAGCCTTTACTCAACAATTTCTAGCATGGGTGTTGTGTCAAAATCGTCATGCACGAAATTTACCTTGTGGTGAATGTGGTAGTTGTCAGTGGCTGAAGGCAGATACCCATCCCAACTATGTCTATATCAGTACCGATGAAGAAAACAAAAAGCAGAATGCCAAAATCAAGATTGAAAAGATCCGGGATTTATTACCATTTGTGCAACAAACTGTAGATGGTTGGCGGGTTATTGTGATTGAACCTGCTGAAGCACTGAATATTGCTTCTTCTAATGCTTTGCTGAAAACACTGGAAGAGCCGGGTGAAACTATTGTCATTATTCTCCTGGCGGATCATTACCTCAAATTACCAGCTACGATTCGTAGCCGTTTACAGCATTTTGCACTGGACCGTATTACGCCAGATCAGGCGACAAATTATCTAAGTGAAAATCTACCGGAAGCAGGATCTTCACAACAACAATTATTAATGAATCTGGCAAATCAGATGCCGTTACAAGCCATCGAAGTGGCACAAAGCGCTTGGATGCCAATGCGTCAAGATTTTCTGCAAGACTGGAAAAAACTGGTCATAGAAAAAAATATGCCGATCGCAATTGCAACTCGATGGAACAAAAGCTTAAGTTTTAGTGACTTCGGGCAGATGTTTGAGTACTTGTTGTCGGATTTGATTTGTGTCAAGCTAAATCAAGCCATTAAAAACATCGATTTAGAATTTGATGTACTGGCTGCACAATATTCATTAGAACAGCTTTTTGATATTTATGGGGAATTTCAGCAGTCTAAACAGTATCTGGAACAGAATGTACAAAGCAATCTGGTTCTGGACCAACTCTGTATTCGACTGATGAATCTTTAAAAGAAGGAGAAGAATATGCAATCACGTATGGGGGGATTATTCAGGCGAATATTCCTGATATAGAAACTCTATTTGCCAGCTATATGCCATTTGTTGCAGGCGGCGGTCTTTTTATTCCTTCCAAGCAGGCGGTGAATCTGGGGGATGAAGTTTTCGTCCTGACCACTTTGCCTGAACAATCTCAAAAAATTCCTTTAACTGGTAAAGTGATCTGGGTATCACAAAAACAAAATGGCATTAAACCACAAGGTTTTGGCATCCAGTTGAGTGGGGAAAAAGGCGTTTTCTTTAAAAATGAGGCCGAACGATTGGTTGCGGGGCTTAAATCTGCAGGGCGTAGAAGCTACACTATGTAGATTCTCCCTGCTGAAAGGACTGCACCGTGTTTGTAGATACGCATTGTCATTTAACCTTACTCGACTTAACGCCTTACAACGGTGATCTGGATCTGGCGCTGGCACAAGCGCGTGAAGCAGGTGTCTCCAAATTTATGAGTATTTCGGTAGATCTTGATGATCATATCGAACTGGCCAAGATTGCCGCACGACATGCTGATGTGGGTTATACCGTCGGTGTGCATCCTTGTGAAGATGCCACAACCATGGCGCGTGCTACCACTGATTATCTAGTTGAGCTGGCGCAGCCGGAAAAAGTCTGGGCCTTAGGTGAAACAGGTCTGGATTATTTCCATAGCACCGATTTTATTGCAGAACAAAAAGATTGTTTTGCACGTCATATCCATGCATCTCAAATCGTGAAAAAACCAGTGGTGGTTCATACCCGTTCTGCCAAACATGACACGGTAGATATTATTCGTGCGGAAAAATCTACACATGGTATTTTGCATTGCTTTACTGAAGATTGGGAAACAGCCAAAGCAGTTTTGGACTGCGGTTATTATGTGTCTTTTTCAGGTATTGTCTCTTTCAAAAATGCCCAGGATTTACGTGATGTCGCGAAGCAAGTTCCACTGGATCGTGTGCTAATTGAAACTGATAGTCCTTATCTGGCACCCGTACCGTATCGTGGTAAATCTAATGAACCGAAATACGTTCCATTTGTAGCCAAAGCCTTATGTGATGTATATGATAAGAGCTTGGAAGAAATGGCTGCAATCACAATGCAGAATTTTGAAAATCTTCTAAATTTTAAGTAATACATGAATTAAATAAGAGCAGAAGAGAGTTTATAGGGTGAAGATGGATCGTCAGGCTCAGTTTCGAGCAAGAGAAACCTTAATTTTTCAAGTCTCAGAACAGCTGTTACTGGAAAATGGTGAAGCAGGTATGACGCTAGATGCGTTGGCTGCAGAACTGGATTTGGCCAAAGGTACACTCTATAAACATTTCCAGAGTAAGGATGAGCTGTACATGCTACTCATCATTCGTAATGAACGCATGCTACTGGAAATGATTCAGGATGCGGAAAAGGCTTTTCCAGAACACTTGGCTTTCTTTATGTTGCACCATCTTCACCATCCAGAACGTACGGTATTGTTCCATCAGATTGAGGAACGCTTATCAACGACTGGGGTGGGTATTCAGCAACTATTTACTGAGCTTTACCAGATTCGTAAACAGCGTTTGCGTTTAATTATTCGTATGACAGAAAGCTATCTGGAATCGATTCAAAGCAGTATGCCGGTGCGTGATTATCTTGCTTCGATCTGGTCACTTACGCATGGTGCAGCCGCAATTTTGAATTCAAGTTTCTATCAACGTTATCTCGGTTCTCGTGATACGTTACGCGTGGCCTATATCGACCAGGCACTGGCTTTGCCAAAGAAAATCAATTCGGTTGAGCAATTTGCTTAAAGGCATTCCATGAAAATCCAGTCACTGCCATCAAGTCGTGGTTTTACGCTCATCGAATTGATGGTGGTGATTGTCATTATGGGGATTCTGGCCTCCTTGGTGATGTTGAATATTGGTGGGGTGGATCAGCGCAAAGCTATGCAGGCACGTGAAGTATTTATGCTGGATCTGCAACGTATTTTACGTGAAGCCAATGATCAGGCTCGGGTGCTGGCCTTACAGACTCAGACTGCAACGGATGTCAGTCCATTTCAATATACTGTCGTGGAATATCAGAAGAATCCACCCAACACAGATTTTAAATTGAGTAGCACACCGCAGAAGTGGATTCCCTATACCGAATTTAAAACCCAAACTTTGCCAGATAAAGTATCTTTGCAGATTCAGCCTTTGGATCAGCGTTATAAAAATGCACAAAATCGCGATCTGACCATGCAGGATGCGCCAAAATTGATTTGGCTAGGTAATGGAGAAGTGAAGCCGGTACGGATTCAATTTTATTTTGATAATAATGAAGTCGGTTCTGCGATTGAAATCGACCACTTGGGTAAGATTGTTGATGAAGAATAAATCACTTTCAGCTAATTCATCCTCTTTTCAAGCTAAGAAAGAAAATAGGCTTGTTTTATGCTCCTCAAACACAGCTTTCGGACTTTCGCCACGATCGAGCAGTGCTCGACGTGGCTCAGGCTTTACCTTACTAGAAGTCATGGTCGCACTTGCTATTTTTGCGACCGCAGCAATGGCATTAACCAAAGTGGCGATGCAATACACTCAGTCAACAACGCATGCTATTTTACGCACTAAAGCCCAATTTGTTGCTTTAAATGAAGCTGCGCAGATGGAAATTAATCAGGAATGGCTCACGGGAACTTCATCCCGGCAAATTACCCAGCAGGGTGAGACCTGGCAGATTGATAAGAAATCTGAACCAACCATCAGTCCGAATGTGCAGCGTGTCGATATTCAGGTTGGTATTGTGAATGCTGATACTGGTCAACTGGAATCCGGCGTCAGCAGTCTGGTGTTCTTTAATCATCGGGTGAATCAGGTACAATGAAAAAGAATGGATTTACCCTGGTTGAGCTTCTGGTTGCGATTGCGATCTTTGCTATATTGTCTGCATTGGGCTGGCAGGTCTTTGACCATATTCGGGTTACACGTGATCAGAATACCGTCCATGAACAAAAACTGAATCAATTACAGCAGGGCTATCAGCAGATTCTGCGCGATACGGTGCAAACTGTGCCATTAACCGCAAATGTGAATGGTGATATCCAGCCAGCTTTGGTGCTGCAAGATGGTCGTTTAAACTTTAGTAAAACCGGAGTTACCGATCCACTGGAGCAGGGCATCGCACCGGATGAGCGAGTGGAATATCAATATCGGGCGGATGAGCAGAAAGTTTATCGACTTAAATTCAGAAATTTGAACCAGACCGGACGTGACCAGCCTGAATCGAGCGTGTTACTGAATGATGTGGAGCAGTTTCAGATTACCGTACTTAATCCCAATGAACTCAATCAGTGGCCGGACAGTGGGCAAGATTTAAATCGAATTGAAAACAAGCAGATTTTACCGAAAGGCATCAAGATCAATCTGATTGTACAGGGTGTGCAGTATGAGTGGCTGTTTAGTTTGCTGAATACAGACTATCTTTCAAATAATACCAATAATATGGGCGGCGCTTAGAGTATAAGTATGAAGCAGCAACAGGGCATCGCATTAATAACTATTCTGGTGATGGTCGCATTAGCAACCATTCTGGCAGCAACGATTGCCAAACGTCAGGCAGCGACCGCTGAAAGCACAGCTTATCTGATGCGCCAAAATCAGTCCCTGATGTACGCAAAAAGTGCTGAAGCCTTTTTTTCTGAGCTGCTTGTGGATGATGCTGAAAATGCAGCAGATGTGGATCATCTGAATGAAACCTGGGCACAACAGATGCCACCTTTTCCGGTGGATGATGGTTATGTCGCTGGCAAGCTTGAAGATGAATCAGGTAAGTTTAATCTGAACAGTTTGGTGGCTGAAGATGGAACCGTAAATGAACCCGCCAAGAAGTGGTTTGAGCTGATTCTGAAACGGGTAGGTCTATCCGAACAATTGAGTGAAGCAGTAATTGACTGGCAGGATCAGGATGAATTGCCAATTGGACCGATGGGGGCAGAATCGAATTATTATCAAGGTCTGCCGAATGCTGCATTGCCACCAAATGCCAAGTTTCATAGTGTGGAACAACTCAAGCTGGTACGTGGGTTTGAAGAAAATCGCTATAAACTGCTCCTACCATATGTAACAGCAGTACCTTTGAGTGACACACAGGTGAATATCAATACGGCACCAGCCGCTGTACTGGCGAGTCTAGATGACAAACTGGATGTCAATGCAGTACAACAGGCATTAGATCTTAAATTTGGCAATCAGGAACACTTTGCTAACGTGTCTGAGCTTTGGCAAGTGGCTCCTTTTGACCAGGTCGCTGCTGAAAATCGCAACCTGTTTGCCAATCTATTAGGGGTGAAATCCCAGTTCTTTAAAGCGCGGATCGAAGTGATGTTGAGCGAACGTAAACGTCAGTTTAGTAGCGATCTGGTTCGGGAAGATAAACAGGTATATGTCTCGTACCGTAATATGGCGCCATTTTAACTCATCTTCATACTTAAGCCTGAGTGCGTAGAAGCTGTATGTGATCCGTTTTGTCTATTAACGTGAACTGCAAAATTAATCCTCATCCCTATAGTTTTGCTTTATAATTGCAGTGAATTCACCTATTTTTTGACGACATTACGGCACATGTTAATTCGTAAGTTATTTAAGTTTGAAAATGCTCATATCGTGCGAAATTGCACATCGGATCGCTGTAAGCGTTCGATCCATGGTCATAGTTATAAAGTAGAATTACTGCTGAAAGCCTCTAAGCTCGATCATGGCCAGATGGTATATGACTTTGGCTTGCTCAAAGGTGTCATCAAAGACTTTTTTGATTCATTCGATCACGCCATCTGTTTTTGGCAGGATGATAATGCCGAATATATTCAGGCTTGTAAAAATTTTAGTGCACGTTGGGTGTCATTACCGGTATCGCCGTCCGCTGAACAGTTCTCCCGTATTTTCTTCTTTATAGCGCAGCAAGTGTTGGCTTCAACCATTACCCAAAATGGTGAAGGCGATGTCGAGGTGTATTCAGTGATTGTTCATGAAACCGATACCGGTTATGCGCAAAGTTTCCTGGAAGATATCGAGAATGAGCAAATGGGTTTACTCAGCCTGGATCAGATTGAATTCTCTGAACAGGTGCAAATTGAATGGACTGATCCTGATATGTTCAATAAATTGAAGCAGGGTACGCCGTTCCATAATCCAACTGTAGACCTACAGGTAAAAGTTTAAGCTGTTTTAGTTTTAAACTGCATGACATCAATTTAGGATGAACTAATGTCTTTATTAACTGAACAGCAAATTGCAAAACTCAATAAAGTACAGCTAGATGAAAGCTGGAAATATGGACTGAGTGATTTTCTGCTTGGTCCAAAAATGGATGCGCTTAAAAATTTTCTGATTGAAGAAAAAAAAGCAGATAAAGTTATTTATCCACCGAACCACATGATTTTTAATGCACTAAATACCACGCCGCTAGATCAAGTGAAAGTGGTGATTTTAGGACAAGATCCTTATCATGGACCGAATCAAGCGCATGGCTTGAGTTTCTCGGTGCAAAAAGGGGTTGCATTGCCTCCATCTTTGCGTAATATTTTTCATGAGTTACATTCAGATTTAGGCGTAGCGATTCCTAAACATGGCAACTTGACCCATTGGGCAGAACAGGGTGTATTACTTCTGAATGCAGTATTGACTGTAGAAGCAGGTCAGCCAACCTCGCATCAAAAACGTGGCTGGGAAGAATTTACCGATCACGTGATTGATGTCATTAATGAACAACGTGAAAATGTGGTCTTTATTCTTTGGGGTGCTTACGCGCAGCGTAAAGGACAACGCATTGATGAGAATAAACACCTTGTACTTAAAGCCGCACACCCATCGCCTTTGTCGGCAAACCGTGGCGGATTCTTTGGTTGTAAAGTTTTTTCCAAAGCAAACAATTATCTTAAACAACATGGCATTGAGCCTATAGATTGGCAGCTGGACGCATGACATATTCTCCCGTATCAAAACAATATCACTCGGATCTGATTGTCGAAGAAGCCCAAAATGGATGGCGCATCGTTCGATTAAATCGTCCAAAATCATTACATGCATTGGATGAAACCATTGCAACTGCCTTGCTTGAGGTCTTTGAAGATTTTCATCACGATGACAATGTAAAGGCAATCTGGTTCGATTCGACCACACCTAAAGCATTTTGTGCGGGTGGAGATGTACGTAAGTTGCGCCAATTGGTCATCAATGACGAAGTTGCAACTGCGAACAAATTCTTTGAACAGGAATACGCATTAGACCTATTGCTACATAACTATGCTAAACCCGTATTAGTTTGGGGCGAAGGTTATGTGATGGGCGGTGGCCTAGGTCTGTTTATGGCGGCACCGTTCCGTTTAGTAACCCCATATTCACGTTTAGCAATGCCGGAAATCAATATTGGTCTATATCCGGATGTAGGCGCAACGCGCTTTCTGGCAGACCGTGGTGCGATTGGCTTGTTTACCGGTTTGACTGGTTCAATCATGACTGCGGCTGGTGCTTATGGTATCGGTTGGGCAACCCATATCTGTGATATTCAGCGTGATGCAGTACTGGATAAAATGGTGAATATTGACTGGGATCATTATCCTGCAGGTGATTTCCGTGCCATTGATGACACGCTCAACAGCATGCATCGTCCAGTCGGTCCTGGACCGCTACAAAACTCACTCGATGTGATCCACAGTGTTTGTCGTGGTGTGAACTTCGAGCATGACTATGAAGCCATTGTTGGTTTAAAAGATGCGCGTAGTGACTGGTTACGTCAAGCCAGTGAAAATTTGCAAAAAGGTTCTCCGGCGACTGCTGCATTAACCTGGTTGTTATGGCAATGGGGTAAGAAATTACCTTCTTGGAATGAAGTGTTTGAACTGGAAATCCAGATTTCGGACTGGAAAATTCGTCATCCTGACTTTGTGGAAGGGGTACGTGCACGTCTTGTCGACAAAGACCTGTCTCCAGAATGGAATAAAGGTAGTGATCTAAGCCTGAAAGGTATCCTTGGCGATAATCCCCCAGTGACTAATATTGATAGCTGGAATGCTCTGTTAAGACAGTATGGTGTGATCAGCTGATTCATGACTGAACACATTAAAACCGATGAAGAATGGATGCAGTTTGCCTATGAGCAGGCTGCATTAGCGGCAGCACAGGGAGAAATCCCTGTAGGTGCTATCATTGTCAGTAATAACAAGATTATTGGTCGAGGCTTCAATTCTCCAATTTCATTGAATGATCCCACTGCACATGCGGAGATCGTGGCGATTCGTGAAGCCTGTCAGGCGATTCAAAATTACCGCCTTCCTGAAGATGCTGTTCTCTACGTCACCTTGGAACCTTGCACGATGTGTGTTGGGGCACTGGTACATTCACGTATTTCTAAAGTCGTGTTTGGTGCTACGGAGCCAAAAGCGGGTTCATTGGTCAGTGTGCGTCAGTTGTTCGAAACTGGTTATTACAATCATGTATTCGAATTTTCAGGCGGCTGTTTGCAGGAAGAATGTTCGCAGCAATTAAGTGCATTTTTTAAAATGCGTCGGGAACAGAAAAAACAATTAAAGTTACAAGAAAGGCAAGTCAATGATCAGAATCAGGCATGAATTCTGTTTAATATGAGCTCTTGAAAATAACAACCCTAATCAGGACTTACGATGAACGCTATACAAGTAAAAAAAGAATTTCCTGCACCTTTAGCACAGGTGTTTGATCTGCTGTCTAAACATGCAACTTACAATGTCGCCTTTGCACCGATTCAGGTGGAACGTATCAAGGATTCTACTGATCCAGAACGTCCTGATGGTTTGGGATCAGTACGCAGCTTAGGTATTGGTCCGATTAAACCGTTAAAGGAACAGATCACGCTGCTTGAACCGAATTCTCGTATTGAATACAAAATTATTAAAAATCCTTTAGTGAAACATCACTTGGGAATTATCGAGTTTGAAGCCGTTTCAGAGGATAAAACTCTAGTGACCTACACCATCGAATTGCAGGCGCGTGCACCTTTTGTTAGTAAATTAATCCTTGCACAGCTGAAAGCAGGGATTAAACTAGGCTTCGCAAAACTCGCAAAATCTGTATAAACAACAATGGAAAAGCAATGACAGTTCAAATTATTACCATTGATGGACCAAGTGGTTCGGGCAAGGGAACACTCGCTGCAAAAATCGCAGCGCATTATGGTTTCCATCTGCTAGATTCAGGTGCGCTGTACCGTCTGCTTGGATTGTCATTGCATCAGCAGGATTTACTTGAATCACTGGATACTGAACTGGAAAAATGCGTACACATTGCTACAAATTTAGACATCCAGTTTACAAGTACTGAAACCGGGATCCAGGTGTGGTTAGAGGGTGAAGATGTGACCCATACTATCCGTACCGAACGCGTGGGGGAGTTTGCTTCAAAAGTTGCGGCAATTCCTGAACTTAGAGCAGCTTTAGTGGGTCGTCAGCATGCTTTTGCACAAGCACCTGGTCTGGTTGCAGATGGTCGTGACATGGCGACCAGCATCTTCCCAGATGCCCAAGCCAAGATATATTTGACTGCATCGGCTGAATCACGTGCGAACAGACGTGTAAAGCAGTTGCAGGGTATGGGGCTGGATGCTAAAATAAACGACATTTTAGCTAATATACAGGCTCGAGATAAACGAGATATGGAACGCACAGTCGCTCCGCTCAAGCCGGCAGCAGATGCTTATATCATCGACAGCTCAGAACTGGGTATCGATGAAGTATTTAATCTGATGACCGCTTATATCGACAGCCAGTTAGCTCGTTAAACCGAATTATCAAATTCAGCAGAAGCATAGCTCGATCAGATTTATATGGGACTATGTAGACGCTTAACTAAACCGGCCTTGTCTGATCCAAGACCGCTGACTTTATCGGATATATCATGACCGAATCTTTTGCAGCCCTCTTTGAAGAAAGCGAATTAAACCTCAACGTTGAAAAGGGTGCAGTCATCCAAGGCGTTGTGGTAAGCATCGACTCTGACTGGGTAACTGTTGACACTGGCCTTAAATCTGAAGGCGTTGTTGACCGTGCTGAGTTCTTAAATGAACAACGCGAACTTGAAGTTCAAGTTGGCGACACTGTAGACGTAGTTGTTGAAGCACTTGACAATGGTATGGGTCAAACTGTTCTTTCTCGCGAAAAAGCTAAACGCGCTGAGACTTGGACTAAACTTGAAAAAATCTTTGAAGACGGCGAAATCGTTACTGGTGTTATCTCTGGTAAAGTTAAAGGCGGTTTCACTGTTGACATCGGTCCAGTTCGTGCGTTCCTTCCAGGTTCTTTAGTTGATACTCGTCCTATTCGTGATACTACTCACTTAGAAGGCAAAGAGTTAGAATTCAAAGTAATCAAACTTGACGCTAAACGTAACAACGTTGTTGTTTCACGTCGTGCAGTTATGGAAGCTGAATCTTCAGCTGACCGTGAAGCTCTTCTTGCTCAGCTTGAAGAAGGTCAAACAGTTACTGGTACGATTAAGAACCTTACTGACTACGGCGCGTTCGTTGACCTTGGCGGTATCGATGGTCTTCTTCACATCACTGACATGGCTTGGAAACGTATCAAGCACCCATCAGAAGTTGTTGAAGTTGGTCAAGAAGTTACTGTTAAAGTACTTAAATTCGACCGTGAACGTAACCGCGTATCTTTAGGCCTTAAACAATTAGGCGAAGATCCATGGTTAGCGATCATGAGCCGTTACCCTAAAGGTTCTATCGTTAAAGCTCGCGTAACTAACCTGACTGACTACGGCTGTTTCGCAGAAATCGCTGAAGGCGTTGAAGGTCTAGTACACGTTTCTGAAATGGACCACACTAACAAAAACATCCACCCATCTAAAGTTGTTCAGATCGGTGACGAAGTTGACGTTATGGTTCTTGAAGTGGACGAAGAGCGTCGTCGTATCTCTCTTGGTATCAAACAAACTCGTGCTAACCCATGGGAAGAGTTTGCTAAGAACCACGACAAAGGCGAAAAAGTATCCGGTACTATCAAGTCAATCACTGACTTCGGTATCTTCATCGGTTTACCAGGCGGTATCGATGGTCTAGTTCACTTGTCTGACATTTCTTGGAACGAACAAGGCGAAGAAGCGATTCGTCGTTACAAGAAAGGTGACACTGTTGAAGCGGTTATCCTGTCTGTAGACGCTGAAGGCAACCGTATCAGCCTTGGTATCAAACAATTGAACAGCGATCCATTCAACGATTTCTTAGCTGCTAACGAACGCGGTGCGCTTGTTAAAGGTACTGTAACTGCTGTTGACGCTAAAGGCGCTACAGTTAAGTTAGCTGACGAAGTTGAAGCGACTCTTAAAGCATCTGAAATCAACCGCGACCGCGTTGAAGATGCAACTAAGTTCCTTGAAGTTGGTCAAGAAGTTGAAGCTAAGATCATCAATGTAGATCGTAAATCTCGCTCTATCAATTTGTCTATCAAAGCGAAAGACGAAGCTGAAGAGAAAGAAGCTGTAGCTAACTTGAAAACAGCTGCTGCTGGTCAAGAAAATGGTCCTAAGACTATTGGTGACCTGATCAAGGCGCAAATGAGCAACTAAGTAAGCACAGGAAATGTATTGTTAATGTAAGTTAACTAATATTTTCTGCACGATTACTGTAAACGGTAGCGTAGTATTTAATTATTGCGCTACCGTTTTGTATTTAAACAGGTTATTATCGGAATAGAGAGTCCAAGTAGCTTGATAATTAAAGAGGTCGCAGATGACTACTGAAGCACTTAATAAGTCTGATTTAATAGAGCGTATTTCCCTAAAGAACCCGCATTTAGCTGAGCCTTTAGTTGAAGAAGCTGTGAAAATCATGATCGATCAAATGATCGAAGCATTGTCTACAGACAATCGTATTGAGATTCGTGGGTTTGGCAGCTTCGCATTGCATCATCGCGAGCCACGTATCGGCCGCAATCCGAAAACTGGTAAGTCTGTTGAAGTCGCAGCAAAAGCGGTTCCACACTTCAAACCAGGTAAGGCATTACGTGATGCTGTAAACGAATCGGCAAACAAATAATTCAAGGGGCGTTCTATGCGTTACGTACTCGTCGTTTTATTACTCGTCGTCTTTGGGTATTCACTGGCACTGGTATTGCAAAATGGAACTGAACTATCTGTAGACCTGTTATTTACCCAGGTTCCTGCAATGCGTTTAGGCCTGTTATTGTTGTTGACACTGTCATTGGGTGTCATTCTTGGCCTACTGCTGGGTGTACAGGTATTTAAAGTTTTCCAAAACAGCTGGGAAATTAAACGACTGCGTAAAGACATAGACCACCTGCGTAAAGAGCAGTTAAATACAGCGAAGCTGATGGCAGCAGAAGCAGCTGCTCATTCACGCCATGAAAAGACAGTTGTTGATATCCATCCCCAGGATCGACCTTCTACACCTTTATAAGGATGTGATGTCATAACTTTGAATATTTATAGTTCTCCTGACTGTATTTAAGGCACTCTGAGTCATGCTCAGGGTGTTTTTTTATACTTGAAGATTGATAAGTCTATTAAAATTATAAGAAATTAGAATAATCGCATTAGGAATAAGATACTTAAATTGAACTAAGGAGCGGTTTTTATAATTTATATATTTGTTCAGGCAGTTGAAATCCGTATAATGCCTTAATTTTGTCAATTTGAAGGGTCTTGTTATGAGTATTATCGTTGCCTTGGATGCAAAAAGCCAATATGACGCATTAACGATTGCCGAGCAATTAGACCCTGCGCTTTGCCGTGTCAAAGTTGGTAAAGAACTATTTACCCATGAAGGTCCATCTGTTGTCAAAGCACTGCAAGATAAAGGCTTTGAAGTGTTTCTTGACCTGAAATTTCATGATATTCCAAATACCACTGCACAGGCAGTGTGTGCTGCTGCTGATTTAGGTGTATGGATGGTGAATGTACACGCATCTGGTGGCCGTAAAATGATGGAAACCTGCGTGGAGCGTCTTAAAGCTGGCAACTACAATACTCAACTGATTGCAGTGACAGTATTAACGTCTATGGGCCGTGAAGACTTAAAAGATATCGGCCTAGATATTGAGCCATTCGAGCATGTTAAACGTCTTGCAAGTTTGACTAAAGATAGTGGTTTGGACGGTGTAGTCTGTTCAGCACAAGAAGCAAAAATGCTGCGTGAAACTTTAGGTAAAGATTTCGCATTGGTAACGCCAGGCATTCGTCCAGAAGGCTCAAATGCAGATGACCAGAAACGTATCGTAACGCCGAAACAGGCAATGCTGGATGGTTCGACTCATTTAGTGATCGGTCGTCCGATTACCAAGTCTGAAAACCCGCGTCAGACATTAAAAGATATTCTGGCAACTTTGTAATTCTGCCAATCCGATGAAAAGCCTTTCATGTGAAAGGCTTTTTTTATACATTCAGAAAGGAAGGATAAAAATAAAAAAGGAATTAAAATGAAAACAAGGAAGACGCCAGAACAAAAATGGTTAGAACAAAGTATTGAATTGGAAAAAATAGCTGAGCAGCTGGAACAACAGCAATTCCAGAAGCAGTATAACCCAGCAAGTTCATGGAATTGGATGTCAGGGCTTGATGGCATTGACCTTGTGGAACTTGCTTCAGAGATGATGGATACGGCAGGGGATTCTTTGGGTAGGGTTGATTTGAATTTTTAATATTTCGCAGTTTATTTTTCTTTCTAATTGAATCCCCCTAAATCCCCCTTTATGAAAGGGGGACTTCTCCTCCCTTTTTTAAAGGGAGGTCGGGAGGGATTTTTAAATCACCGCCAATATACTCACCGCCACTGGCGCCAATACCGATAGAATAAAACCACTCAACATGGCATGCGGGATAAAATCATTACCACAGGCCTGTTTTACCATCGGTAAGGTGACATCCATAGAGGTTGCACCTGCTGCTGCAATTGCAGCGCGTGGATAACGCCAGCCGATACAATACATTAGCAAAATCGCAAAGATTTCCCGGAACAGATCATTCATCAGTGCAATGCTGCCTAGTTCGGCATTTCGTAGTTCGGTCACCACAATTCCACTCATAGAATAGAAGCCGTAACCTTGGGACAGCATGATTAGATCTTGTAGTTTAATATCAGATTGCCAAGTTGCATAAAGCAGCACACCCAGTAATGAACCGAGAATACAACCGAGTGGTACCAGTAGAATCTTCCAGTTTATCCATGACCGATCCAGTGGTGAAAAAGCAAGATCTAGTCCGATCAAGAACATAAATACCAGTAGTAAATGCCAGGTACTAATCTCTGCCTGAATATTAAAGCTATTTAAACCTGCATTTAGCAAATAACCTATAGCGAGCGCAATAAAAGCATAACTGATATTGAGCAGGGATTTAATCACTAGCTCTGAAGATACCCGTCCGGATGAGGGTTGATAACCTGCCCACTTAAACAGCAGATAACAACAGGCAAAAGCGCCGAGAGAGGTTATCGCTGCAATATTGAGAGAGGTACTCAGTATCTGATAAGGATGCTGTAACTCATCTAGCAATTGAGAGAACTCAAAGGCAATAGCGATTAGTAGTACATAACTAAAATAGGGCAGAACAGCGAAAGAGACTTTAAGAACAGCTTGAGGTAACTTTTTGGCAAATAGAAAGCCGATCGCCAGACAGAACAGTAATTGGAAGATAAGCCAGAAGGATTGCATAATTAGGAAAAATAAAAATTTTCTGTATTATGCCATTCCTTTAATGAATATGTTGTTGCTTTAACTGGCTTTGCTCAGCAAACGGTAATCTGCTGGATTAGCCCATTTGGTTTTCAGCCAGTATTTCCAGGTATAAGTTGGCCATAAGGCAAAATTCTTACCGCTATCCTGTTGATACCAGCTGACACAGCCGGATTGCCAAACCGTATTCTCCATCATCTGTTGTACTTGATCATTAAAGTGACCATGAACTTCATCTTTCACTACGACCGCTTCTGTATGTGAATGATCTACCATCTGGATCAGCTGCAGGATATATTCCACCTGTGCTTCGATCATGAATAACACCGAGTTATGTGCCAGCACGGTATTTGGACCGAGAAGCTGGAACAAGTTCGGGAAGTTCTTGATACAGATACCATAATAGCTTTCTGCTCCATCTTTCCAGACTTCATTTAACTTAATGCCATTCAAGCCAGTACATTCAAAGTTCTTTAGGTAAATACGTGGGTCAGTAATAAAGCCCGTGCCATAGATCAGGCAATCAATCGGACGTCTTTTGCCATCCGCGGTAATAATACTGTCTTCAGTAAGTTTCTGAATTTTGTCTGTAACTAGCTCGACATTCGGCTGGTTAAAAGTCGGGAAATATTTATTGGAAACCAGAATACGTTTACAACCCATGATGTAATCTGGAATCAGCTTTTGGGCAAGTTTCTTATCTTTAATCTGATAACGGATATAGGCTTCAGCCAGTTTCTGGGTATATTTCATCACGGTCGGTTTTACGATGGGGACAACGCGTGATTCATTCGACCAGTACAGACGAACACGATGTAATTTCCGAAACCAGTCGTATCGCGTAAACAGTTTCTTTTCCAGATTATGATACTGTCGCTCATCCCGCGGAATCACCCATGCTGCGGTGCGCTGCATCACATACAGTTGTTTACATTGTGGTGCGATTTCTGGAATGTATTGAATGGCACTACCACCCGTTCCAATCGAAGCGACATTCTTGCCGGTCAGATCATAGTTGTGATCCCATTGTGAGGAATGGAAGGCCTTACCTTTAAATTTCTCGATTCCCGTAATATGAGGAATATGTGGTACATGCAAAGGACCGGAAGCAAAAATGACATATTGTGCTTCCAGCTGTTCATCTTCATTTAGCGTCAATAACCAGCGACAGCGTTTCTCATCATAATGTGCAGCTTTGACTTCAGTATTGAGTTGAGTAAAGGCGGCAATATTAAATTCTTTGACCAAGTGCTGAATATAGGCAAAGATTTCGGGCGCTTCCGCGTAACGTTTGGACCAGTCGGCTTTCGGTGCATAAGAAAGGGAATATAAATGTGATTGCACATCACAGGCTGCGCCGGGATACTGATTTTCACGCCAAGTACCACCAAAATCATTAGATTTTTCTAGAATTATAAAGTCAGTAATTCCTTGTTGTTGCAAACGAATTGCCATTGCAATTCCGCCAAAACCTGTACCAATAATGGCAACTTTAGTTGTGTGATTTTTCTGTGCCGTTTTCATCTTATGCCTGTCTATGTTGATTTGTAATTTTAAATATTGCAAATATCAACTTTCTAGCTCATTTCATAAGATGACAAAATTGATCAGAACGGCAATAGAGAATTTGTAAAATTTATAGTAAAACAGGAACAATCCTATTTAATTCAAATCGCAATGAAGAGATCTATACTCAGTTTGATGTACTTGATTCAGGGGATGCGCAAGGCAGGCATTGCATTGGAGCATAAGCTGGACAATATCGGGCTACGTATAGACGATCTTGATCCTACGTCGATCATTCATCCCAGTCTGGAATATGATGTTCTTAAAGTGGTAGGTGAAGGAATTGCACCAGAAACGGGGATCTCGATTGGACAGCATTATGCATTAGCAGGATATGGTCCCTTGTTAATGCTATTGGTGACCAGTCCTACTGTGAAAGATGCACTGATCCACGGTATCCGTTTTCAACAGTTAACACATTTGACTGGGAAAATGAGTTTTAAGCAAGCAGAACATCGCATTGCACTTTGCTACCGTCCTAATAATATGCAGGATTCATTAGGTCAATTAGTTGCCCAAGCTGAAATTTCTGGCACTTATAAGTTTATTCAGGACCTGTACAAGATGATGGGTCTTTCGGTGCCTGAGGTACGGATTGAATTGCCATTTTCTAAACCAGAGGAAATGCAACAGTTACAGCTTTACTATGACTATTATGGTCATCAGGTACAGTTTGATGCTGAACAGGCTGCTTTTGGGTTTGATGAAGCGGTGCTGGATGTCAAGATTCCATCTGCGGATGAAGCAACCTTCAAGCTGTATGAAGAGAAATGTATCGCAGAACTGGAACGATTACATGAAGATGAGCAGACACCCTCACTGATTCAACGGGTGCAGGATTATCTAGAACTGCAAAGTGGTGGCATGCCGACCATGGCGGAAACCGCGCAGGCACTGAATATTCCTGAACGTACCTTACGGCATCAATTGCAGCAATTGAATACCAGTTATAAGCAAATCCGTGAAGATATCATCAAGGATAAAGCTTTAAGAATGATTGAATATAAACAATATTCAATTGAAATGATTGCGGAATTGCTGGGATACTCCGAGCCGGCAGCATTTAATCATGCATTTAAACGCTGGTTTGGGCAGAGTCCGCGCCAATATGTAAAATAGCCTAAGTTTGCTAATGCCAAAGTGTTATGGCTTGAAGTTAAATCTTCGCTATAATTTTTATGAATCTCAATAGTAATGAACCTTATGTCCGACTTAAATTCACATCAGCACAATGCCTTTAGCCCTATATCTCCTGCAGAACGTTATGCACAGGCGCTGTCTTCGGGACAGTTCATGCCTGATGATGCACAGGCGGTCGCAGTACATGAGCTAGACCGTGTCTGGGTGGAGTTAATTCAACGCTTTAAGGCTTCTAAGAAAGCATTCCGCCGTTTCCGCCGTCAAACTTCACCGAAAGGTGTCTATATGTGGGGTGGTGTCGGTCGTGGTAAAACCTGGCTGATGGATCAATTCTATGATTCCATTCCATTCCGCCGTAAGACCCGGATGCATTTCCATCACTTCATGCAGCATGTGCATCGTGAACTAAACAAGCTTTCTGGTCAGCGTAACCCATTAGATATGGTGGCAGATCAGATTTATAAAGATGCGGTCGTGATCTGCTTTGATGAATTCTTCGTATCCAACGTAACCGATGCTATGATCCTGAGTGATCTGTTCCAGAAACTATTCGAACGTGGCATTACTTTGGTCGCAACCTCGAATATTGCACCAGATGGTCTGTATAAAAACGGTATCCACCGTGACCGTTTTATTCCAACGATTGAGTTGGTAAAAAAGAACTGTGTGATTCTGAATGTTGATGCGGGTGTGGATTATCGTCTGCGTGTGTTAAAGCAAGCTCAACTGTTCAAGTTCCCATTAACACATGACAATAAAAACTGGATGGCACAGCGTTTTAGCGCCTTGACTCAGACTCAACAAAAGTCTGATGAACCGATTATCATCAATAACCGTATTGTAGAAACCGTAGCCCATACCGAAGATGTATTGTGGTGTGAATTTTCAGAACTGTGCCTGAAACCGCGTAGTCCGGCAGACTTTATTGAAATCGCCAACATCTACAATACTGTACTGGTTAGCAATGTACCGCACCTGACTGACTTCCTGAATGATGGTACGCGCCGTTTTATTTATATGGTCGATGAATTTTACGACCGTGGTGTAAAACTGTTGCTTACTTCTGAAGATAATATCATTGATATCTACCAAGGTGAGAAACTGGCTTTTGAGATTGAACGGACCCGTTCGCGCCTGCTGGAAATGCAATCAGATGAATACTTGCATTCAGAGCATCGACAGATTGAGAAACTTGCCTCCAACACTGCTGAATAAAGCATCAAAAAGCGCCAGTCATCTGGCGCTTTTTTCATCTAAAATTACTGGTCAGTTTATCGACAACACGTGCATTTCATGGCTTAATCGGGCTTCAAGAATGACAATGTATATGGAAATGCGTGATTTTTGCGCGAAAATCTGAACTTAAGTCTAATTTCTACATTTTGAAAACTTTATACACTGTCATTAGGGTATTTACTGAATTGATGACTACATATTCTGATCACAATTAGCGGACATGAGGGTGACGCTAAATAAAATGATCATTATTTAGGAATGTGATAGTACTATTCAGCTAAATTTTAATCGTTATACTAGAATCTCTTGTATAAAAAGTAGCAATATCAGGAAAGACAATGACTGCACGTATTCAAAAAGGCAAGTTAGCGATTGCTAAAGAACTTTACGATTTCATCGAAAATGAAGCACTACCAGGTTCTGGTTTGGACAGCGAAACGTACTGGAAGAACTTTGAACAAGTCGTTGTTGATCTTAGCCCTAAAAACAAAGCACTTTTGGCTAAGCGTGATGACATTCAGGCGAAAATCGATGAATGGCACCGCAATAACACATTTGAATTACAAGCTTACAAAGCTTTCTTGACTGAAATTGGCTACTTGCTACCAGAAGTAGAAGATTTTCAAATCACCACTGAAAATGTAGATGAAGAAATTGCATTGATCGCGGGTCCACAGCTGGTGGTTCCTGTACGTAATGCACGTTACTGCTTGAACGCTGCCAACGCGCGTTGGGGTTCATTGTACGATGCACTTTATGGCTTCGACGTGATCTCTGAAGAAGATGGCGCAGAAAAAGGCAAGGGCTATAACCCGAAACGTGGTGAGAAAGTCATTGCGTTCGCGAAAAACTATCTCGACGAAACTTTCCCACTAGCGCAAGGTTCACATGCCGATGCAACTCAATATGCAGTTGAAGGCAATGCACTGGTTGTAACGCTGAAAGACGGCTCTACTACAACTGTTGCTGATGCATCTAAATTTGTTGGTTATAACGGCGAAGCTGCTGTACCGACTGAAGTTGTACTGAAAAATAACGGCCTACACGCAATCATCCAGATTGATGCAGCAAGCGCGATTGGTCAAACAGACGCAGCTGGCGTAAAAGACGTAGTACTTGAAGCAGCTGTAACAACAATCCAAGACTTGGAAGACTCTGTTGCAGCAGTTGATGCTGAAGAGAAAGTAGAAGGCTACCGTAACTGGTTAGGCTTAATGCGCGGTACGCTTGAAGAGTCTATCGAGAAAAATGGCAAAACTATTACTCGTAAACTCAATGCTGACCGTACTTTCAAAAATGTTGAAGGCGGCGAAACCAAGGTTCACGGTCGTTCATTGATGCTGCTTCGTAACGTTGGTCACTTGATGACGAATCCAGCGATCCTTGTAGATGGCGAAGAAATCTATGAAGGCATCATGGATGCATTAGTAACTCCGCTGCTTTCAGTTGCTGATATCCGTGGTGAAAACACCATCAAGAACTCACGCAAAGGTTCAATGTACATCGTTAAGCCGAAAATGCATGGTCCTGAAGAAGTGGCATTCGCAGTAGAATTGTTTGAGCGTGCTGAACAGGCGCTTGGCTTGCCAGCAAAATCAATCAAAATCGGGATCATGGATGAAGAACGCCGTACGTCTGTTAACCTGAAAAACTGTATTGCTCAGGCCAAAGACCGTACTATCTTCATTAATACTGGCTTCATGGACCGTACGGGTGACGAAATACATACCTTCATGGAAGCAGGTCCATTCGTTCGTAAAGGCGAAATCAAAGGCCAAAAATGGTTCCCAGCTTACGAAAACCGTAACGTGATGGTTGGTCTGCAAACCGGTCTACGTGGTAAAGCACAGATTGGTAAAGGCATGTGGCCAAAACCAGACATGCTATTAGACATGTACAAAACCAAGACTGAACATCCAGAAGCTGGTGCAAGCTGTGCATGGGTTCCATCTCCTACAGGTGCGGTGATCCACGCGATTCACTACCATCAAATCAATGTGGCAAACCGTCAGCAAGAACTTCTTGCCACTGAAGCTTTACCGCTTGAAGATTTGTTAACTCCACCATTGGCGACAAATACCAATTGGACTGAAGAAGAGAAACTGAAAGAACTTGAAAATAACTGTCAGGGTATTCTGGGTTATGTCGTTCGTTGGGTTGATCTGGGGGTAGGTTGTTCAAAAGTACCTGATATCAACGATGTTGGCTTGATGGAAGACCGTGCAACTTTACGTATTTCTTCTCAGCACGTTGCAAACTGGTTACGTCACGGTATCGTGACACGCGAACAGGTTGAAGAAGTAATGCAGCGTATGGCGAAAATCGTGGATGAGCAAAATGCCAATGATCCACTGTACACGCCAATGGCTGCTGACTTTGCGAACAGCATTGCATTCCAGGCAGCTTCTGACCTGATCTTCAAGGGTGGTGAGCAACCTGCAGGTTATACCGAGCCGCTTCTACACGCAGCGCGTTTAAAATTAAAAGGTTATACAGGTGATTAATCCTGTCTGATCTAAAAAAGCCTCTTCGGGGGCTTTTTTATTGTCTGGCTAAAATAGAATCTACCCGTAAAAATAGTGAACATATAACTTTGTCTATAAAAGCGTAACATTTCGTCGCTCAACTCTGATCTGTAAATTTGTTCTGATAAAGTAGAGGAAAATTGACAAGTTGCAGGGATGGAAATGACAGCCTATCAAAATCTAGATCAACAATTTATTGGCGGGCAATGGCAACAAGGCGGCTCGATCCACACCATTCAAAACCTGAATCCCTATACTCAACAGGAAATTTTTACCCTACAGGCAGCAAGTCCAGAAGATGTAGATGCTGCTTATCAAGCAGCGCTTGAGGCATTTGAACAAGGTGCCTTAACTTCGGTAGAGGTGCGTAAGGGCTTGATTCAAAACCTGTCCACTATTATTCAAAGACGCCGCGAAGAGATTATAGATTGGTTAATTCAGGAATCAGGGAGCACTCGGTTTAAGGCGAATCTTGAAGTAGATGCATCGCTGGGAATTATCCAGGAAAGTGCCAAATTCCCAGATTTGATTCAGCCAGAGGAGCTGGAAAGCCGAGATCCTGAACGTAGAAGCATTGTGGTACGCAAACCACTGGGTGTAATTGCAGTAATAAGTCCCTGGAATTTCCCATTTCATTTATCTATGCGTTCAGTCATTACTGCAATTGCATGTGGTAATACAGTAGTCCTTAAGCCTGCCAGCGATACGCCTGTTACAGGTGGAACGTTACTTGGCAAGCTTTTGGAAGAAGCCGGTACGCCACATGGGGTATTCAATGTTGTAGTCGGTGCGGGTAAAGAAATCGGTGATTACTTTGTTGAACACCCGATTCCAAAAATGATTTCCTTTACCGGATCAACTGAAGTTGGGCAGGGCGTTGGTAGTAAGGCGCTAGCCAGTTCCCGGATGAAACGTCTCGCTCTAGAATTAGGCGGTAATGCACCATTGGTGATTCTGGATGATGCAGACCTAGATCTGGCAGTAGAACTCACGGTAATGGGCCGTTTTATGCATCAAGGGCAGATTTGCATGAGCACTAACCGTGTCATTGTCGATCAAAGCCTGCATGATGCCTATGTAGATAAGCTGATAGAGCGCGTCAAAACCATTCCAGTCGGTGATCCAAACCTGCCAGATACGATTATTGGTCCAATTATTAATCAAAGTCAGGTCGAGAAACACCGTAAGATTATTGAGCATGCCAAACAGCTAGATGCACAATTGGTTTATGAGGGTGGCATCGAAGGGAATGTGGTCGCACCGCATATCTTTACCCATGTCGATCCATACTTTGATATCGCTCAGGAAGAAAGCTTTGGTCCGATTTTACCCATCCTAAAAGCAGACGATGAAGAGCATGCTTTAAATCTGGCCAATAACTCTCGATTCGGTCTTTCTAGCGCAGTCTGTACCTCAAATATTGAACGGGGTGAACGTTTTGCAGCGCAAATAGATGCAGGTATGACCCATATCAATGGGATTACCGTAGCTGACCAGCCAAATGCGCCTTTTGGTGGAGAGAAAAACTCAGGCTTAGGCCGTTTTAATGGACGCTGGATTTTTGAAGAGTTTACCCGTACGCATTGGATGACCTTGCCAAAGCAATAACTCTGGTAGCAAAAACACACAGGCTTAGAATCACCGAAGCGCTATAATACTTCGGTGATTTTTTGTTTTTAAAGACTCTATGTGCGCTAACTTTAAACCGCTCACCTTGCAGCAATTGCATGCTCTGAACCTACCTGAAATTCCTTTTGAATACCCAGAAGAAGTCTATCCAAATTATCAGCTGCCTTTATTGTTTAAATCGGATCAGGGCTTGGAATGGCGCTCAGTCAATTTTGGTCTGATTCCTAAATGGGCTGAAGATAAAACCATTGGTACACGCACTTATAATGCGCGGAATGAAACACTGTTGCAGAAACCCAGCTTTGCCGAGGCGACATCGAAATGTAAGTTTGGCGTGATTCCGGTATCGGAGTTTTATGAGTCTAAATATTTTGACAATAAGCCGCAGCGTTGGGGTGTAAGACGTAAGGATGGACAGGCGTTTTATATTGCTGCCTTATATGAAATTGCACGCGTTCAAGATGAAATCGTTCGTTCAAGTACTATGATTACCATGGACGCAATTGATCATCCCATGATGAAGGATTTTCATGAGCCGGGAAATATCAAACGCTCTGTTATCGTGATTCCACATCAGCGTATGGATGAATGGCTAAATCTGAAATCACCGAATATACAACCTTTCGTTGAGGGATTTCCCGTCGAGGAGTTCGAATGTTTACATGTACCCAAGGAAGTGGTCAAAAAAACCAGTCCCCAAATGAATTTCTTTGACTAATCCCTTGAGAAGCAGAAAGATAAATCTAGCCTAATGAATTTATCTTTCTGCTAAATCACGCTAGTACCCGTTTAGTTTTTTATTTTGGGGATTAGCGCGCAAGGTTTTTAAAGATGTGACGTAAACTTTCCATGGTCTTTTCAATTTGAAGCGGTGTTAAGCCTTCAAATGATTGCTCCAGAACAACGTTGGTCAGGTCGTTAATCTTATGGGTCATTTCCTGTCCTTTATCTGTGAGAACTACACGGGTAATACGTGCATCATCTTCACAAGAATAAGTATCGACCAAGCCTTCATCTTTTAGACGATAGACAATTTTTGTGGTCGTCGACATTTTAGAAACCACCATCTCTGAAAGATCAGACACACTTGCATGAGGTTTTGCTTTAAGGGCAAGCAGAATACGACGACGTGAGTTATCAACGCCATATTTCTTAAGCGCGTGATCAACATTTAAAACATATTGTGCGTGGACTTGAGTAACCCAATAATAGGGAAAATTTTCTAAGGTAAATTCTTCAGTTGAAGGTAAAAACTTCGCATACTTTTTGGTCATGGTAGATTCCTTGTTATTTATTTTTGTAAGGCAGTTACATTCTATGAAAATGTTTATATAAGTTTCAACCATTATTTAAAAAAAATGCGACAAAATGTGAGTCAATGTTTTTAATAATGCTAATCATTGACAAAAATTGTCGAATGGTCGAGAAAGGCTTAAGTTTACCTATTTTTAACCCGACTATTACATAGTCTTTTCTGCCATACGTCGGGAAATTTGAAATAAAGTGTGAATTAATTTGCAATAAGTTTATAGGAAATAAAGACTTAGTAATCAGACTGACACTAAATGGTGCATTAAACCCGATGAATGTCACTTTGATTTTTTAAATTAAATAAGCAAAGCAGAGAGAGAATCACGGATTCGCTATCAGTATTATCTTTGTTTAGCTCTTCTTTATCTCAATACTCAAAAACTTGTGATTTGGAATCATGGTTAATATATCTTCAGGCATTATCTATGTTTAAGGATATCTCTTAGAAAAGCGTGGATTGATATTTCTGATAAGTTAATGATTGTTTATGAAAACTGATGAATGACTTGGAAAGCAACACAATTTTTTTATTGCATTAACTATACCAATATTATGAGGCAGACTTAATAAAGAATTTATAAATAATCCTAGCTTTTATAGCTGTCTACCAACACAGACTTCCGTATAAACAAGCATTTACCTAATTCATATAAAAAGGCCATTACAACTTAAAGGCTTTATGCATAATAAGAAGGTCTTAAGTCAAAAAGGTTAAAATTATGGATCCCTCGCCGTGCGTAGGTTTCTGCTCTATATTTCCAGTTAGTCAAAACGGAGTGTGTATCTAGTGGAATTTTTATTAGATCCTTCGATTTGGGTAGGTTTAATAACTCTTATTATTCTGGAAATTGTCCTTGGGATTGATAATCTCGTTTTTATTGCCATTCTTGCTGAAAAACTCCCTCCAGAACAACGTGATAAGGCCCGAATACTTGGTCTATCTCTTGCCTTGTTTATGCGTTTGGGTTTGTTGTTCGCAATTTCGTGGTTAGTGACTTTAACCCAACCTCTGATCAATATATTTGACTTTAGTTTTTCCGGGCGGGATCTGATCCTGTTAGGTGGTGGTCTGTTTCTGCTGTATAAGGCCGTTACAGAACTACATGAAAAAATTGAAGGAAAACCAGAAGTTAATCTTTCTACCAAGGTAGCTTATGCCAGCTTCGCAGCAGTAGTAGCCCAGATTGTGATCCTGGATGCGGTGTTCTCACTTGACTCAGTGATTACTGCAATTGGTATGGTCGACAATATTTACGTCATGATGGCGGCAATGGTGATTGCCATGGCAGTGATGCTATTGGCATCCAAACCATTAACAGCCTTTGTGAACCGTCATCCAACCGTGGTTATTTTATGTCTCAGCTTCCTGTTACTGATTGGTATTAGCCTGATTGCTGAAGGGTTTGGTTTCCATATTCCGAAAGGCTATATCTATTCCGGTATTGGCGTCGCTATTGCGATTGAAGCCTTTAACCAGTTTAGCCAAAGAAATGCGGCGAAACATGAAGCTAAAATTCCACTGCGTAACCGTACTGCGGACTCTATTCTGAAACTGATGGGTGGAAGAATTGAAACTCATGCCACAGAAAAAAATGAAGCACAACAAACCTTTGCTAATGAAGAACGCTATATGATCGGTGGTGTGCTGACTTTGGCGGAGCGTTCCGTTGCTTCAATTATGACACCGCGTGGCCAGATTTCATGGGTAGATCTGGATGACAGCCCAGAACAGATCCGTGAAAAAATCCTGTCGGTACCGCATAGTCTGTTTCCAGTTTGCCGAGGTAGTCTAGATAAGGTAATTAGTGTGGTTCGTGCCAAAGAGTTACTGGACGTACTGGAAGAGCCAGAAGCGTTAAAAGCATTGTTAAAGCGTCATCGTCCAATCTATATCTTTGAAAAGATGAAAGTTATTGATGCAATTAATACTTTGCGTACTTCAAAGGGTTCTTTGGTTCTAGTCAGTGATGAATTTGGTCATGTACAGGGGTTGATTTCACCGCTGGATGTGTTTGAAGCGATTGCCGGGGAATTCCCTGATGCAGATGAACAACTGGATTTGGTTCGGGTTGATGACATGCATTGGATCGCTTCAGGCATGTTGGATCTGTATCAGCTGGAATTAGAGCTGGGTATGCTGGATCTGATTGAAGAAGATGCAGGTTATATCAGCGTTGCAGGGCTAATACTGGATAAAACTAATGGTCATGTTGAAGTTGGAACCACACTGGAATACCAACAGGTTAATTTCCAAGTGACTGAAATGGAAGGTAATCGTATTAAGTCGGTGAGTATCCATTATCAAGCTTAAATCTTATGCTCTGACTTAATTTTGTTCAGAGTTAAGAAAAGCCGGTGAGGAGCTGCTCACTGGCTTTTTTGTATCCAATTACTGTGATACAGGAAGCAGAATATTTTTAAGACCAAAATAAATCATGCCAATAAAAAACTTTAAAAATGGCTTACTTCATCTGGAAAATTTAGACTCAAGTTGCTTAATTGATAAAAAGCTTGATGTAAGCCACATTAACTCTATATAATAGCTATTAATTTCAATAACTTAAATTTATAGTGAACTATTTGGTAACTGGTGAGTTTTATATTGTGTATAAGAACTTAAAAATCCTGTGCTAACCTGCCAAACCAGAAGATTTACTAATCACACGCTTTTAGCTCAGAAACAGTAGAAAAGTATCATGAATTAAATGATGCAACTGCCGCTTCAATGGATGAAATACATGAAAATCAGAGAAACCGTCATTGATTTTGCAACATTGCCAGCCCAGCAGAAACATGATTTTTTTCAGCAGATGCTGGAATTTGACCAACTGATTTTTCCCTTTGCATCGGTCGAGCAGCTTTATCAATATGTTTATGATCCGGAAGCGGTATCTGTGCCTGTCATACAGTATTTCGTCGGAGAACAGCTGATTGGCCAGAATATTATGCCGATTCTCAAATTACAGCTGCAGGATAATCCGATATTTGTAGTGACGTCTCGTGCTGGTGTGCTGGAACAATATCGTCGTGGTAATTTGACTTTGAAGACTGCCATTCGTGTAGCTGTGCGTCATCGTCTACGCTATCCAGGCATTCCGATGTGGTTTGTCACCACCTTGATGCAACCGAAGGTCTATACCTTGTTTGCATCACGCAGCCGTTATTTCTATCCAAGAAAAGGCTACAACATGCCGACAGCTCATCAATCTGTACTTGAGTTGATGCATAGATATAAGTCTCAGGTAGATGAGCGTGGGCAGGGCATTCATGTTGCACCAGCGCTAATGCCTAAAGTTACTCCTGATCAGTTGATCCGACTGCGCAAACGCAGTGATGATCATTACCAGTTCTTTATGCAGCATGTGCCTGACTATTTTGACGGGAAAGGATTGATGTGTGTTTGCCGGCTAGATTTTAAAACGATTTTTGAAACTACAATGAATCTGGCTTTTGGGAAATCTGTGCACTAGGCACAGTTTCCCTTAATGAGGATAAATAAATCAAAGCAGTTTGAAGTCTGCATGTTGACGAATGATTTCAGGATTCAGTAAATGAATCTGATCAATAAACGCCACATTAAAACTGCCTAGTGTAGATGTTATTTCAGCAGCTCGTTTACCGGCAATCGCAAAATGTAGATGTGCAGCAGTTGCAGCAATGACCGGTGTCGCCACAGCACTATAAGCTGCGATCAATGCACCCAAGGCACAACCTGTTGCAGTCACGCGCGGCTGTAACTCTGATCCACCTATCACTTGAATCACCGGATAATCTTGCGAGATGATGTAATCGGACTCTCCGGAAATAGCCACGCACCGGCATTGTGTCAGTAATGATTGAGCCTGCTGGTAGACTTCTGAACTGTCCAATGTGGTACCTACACCTTTGCCTGTGACCTGCTTACCTGCGAGCGTACCAATCTCAGAAGCATTGCCACGCAGGATCGTTGGTTCAAATGCCATCAATTGATCAGTCACTTCCGAGCGCCAGTGCAGAATTGCCCCATAACCGACTGGATCTAGCACCCAAGGGGTTTGGGTGGTATTTGCGGTCTGTGCGGCAATCAACATCGCTTGGACTTGTTCAGACGTTGGTGTGCCCAGATTCAGACTGACTGCTGCTGCAATGCGGGCAAAATTTTCAGCTTCAAACGGATTATCAATCATGGCAGGCGCAGCATTGGCAGCCAGTAGTACATTGGCTACATAGTTGCTGGCGACTACATTGGTCATGATATGCACCAAAGGTTGCTGTTGTTGCAATGCTGTCCAGGCATCACAAACGTCATTTAGAATGTCATGGTGCAGTTGGGAAAGGTTTGTATTCATGTTGATATTCACAGTGCATCTGAGCTGAATCCATCAGCGGGTAAAATAATGATCTTGGTGTTTGCAATTACGGCAGAATAAGCTGACATAATCCGTCGCATCATAATCCACGGTCAGTTCTTCGGAACCACAATGAATGCAGCGTTTATTGGAATAGAATTTTAAACGAGGCTCAATCTGTTGCCAGGAACGCCAGATCGGCTGGAAGAAAATATTTTCATCATAGCCAAGAAAATGGAAGAATAGAATTGCACTCATTTTGCTTAAAGGCAATTGCGGTGGACGCGGCAGGGTAGAGGTTTCCCATTTTTCGGTGATTGCGCGTTCACGATACTGCTGCAAGGTCTTTTTCAGCAAATTGGTATTAATGAAATTTTCATTACGTGGTTGCAGCGCTTTCTGTTTGTATAAGTATTCCAGCGCTGTTTGCACCAAATAATAAATCTGGCCTACGGCTAATACATCTAGCATGCGGTAGCAGAAGGTTTGAAAGCTTTTATTACCGGCAATTTGGATACCCCAGCTACGACAATAGAATTGGGCAAACTGGATCACTTCTTGATACAGCAGAAAATAAAGCGTCTCTTTGACTTCATCTGCACTTTTAAAGGGCACGCCTTTGCTTAAGTTTTCATAGAACCAGTGACGTAATTGCTGGGTAATACTAAAGAGACTTGGTTCTGAATAACCATCCAGACGTACATTAATATAATAGTGCTGCTGATCAGCATTAAAGTCTTTCAGACTGAGAATATTTTCCTTGCTGAGTCGTTTCACCAAGGCATTCTGCATCAGATAATTGGGACTGATGTTGTGATATTTGATGCTATCCCAGTCAATATATTCGGCGTGCTGACTGTGTTCATGTACCTGATCATCCAGAATGGCGAGGAGAAACAGCTTGTTTAAAAAGCTGAGCTGCCCCAGTTCATATTGATGCACATCCTGTTTGCTTTTTTGATGCTGACGATTTTCCTGTAGACGTGTTTCCTTCATTTGACGTCTACGATTGGCCAGGCATTTTTCACAGAAACAATTGTGCTTTTGATCCGGATAAAGCTGATGATGACAGTGACTGCATTCATGATAATTCAGTTCCTGATCAAATTGTTCTGCTTCAACCCAGTACATCGCTGCCTGACACAAGGGGCATGCTGTACTTTCATCAAGCTGTTTCTGCAAAACATTAAGCGTCATATCAACTAACAATCGAAAAATGAAGAAGGAAAATCATTATACACAGTGCAGCTTGAGCGGGTGAGATTCAGGATAAAGATTTCATTATGAACTGAACATCTGATACAAAAAAGGACCACTCAAGTGGTCCTTCATTTATAGTTAAAAATTGGTCTTTAGACTGGGCAAGGCAGGGTATCGTCTTCTTCACCCAGATGTTTGGCATTGATGAGCGCCTGTACTTTTTTAGGCTGAATCTTCTTGGAACCGAGTGCATCATAGCTATTTAGAATGGCGCCAACTTCATAGTCTTTCATTTTGATGCCTTCACAGCTCATGAACAGGGCAATTACTTTATGGTCAATATTGGCTTGATCGAGTGCTTGTAGTGTCTTGATATTTTCAACACGTACGATATGGTCTTTTAAATACATGTGTTACCTCATTTTTTGTTGTATTCATTCAATGTATTGTCGTATTTTTTTGCCTGTATTGGGTGGGCGAGTACGTCATACTGCTACGTGTATTAATCTAGCAAAAACCATGCTCAAAACTTGATAAAAAGATCTGCATAACTTATTCATCTATATTAAATAATTTAAAATCATTTATTTATCTAAGTGTAAAAAAATATGACATTGTCAAAATGATTGCTATATTCAACATTTAAGCAAAGTAACTGCTGCTGTTTTAGGCAGAATGAATTGAAACTGGTGCAAAGAATGCCCATATTAGTTTCAAACAGTGAATGACACAGACAGTGTTTGCAACTTGGCGTATGATTTAAAGACTATAAATGTCGATTTCGACAAGATAATCAGGACATGATATGAATATTGCGGCTAATCCAGCGATCGAAGCAGATCAAACCATTTATTTAAAAGACTATCAAAAACCTTCTTATATCGTTGACTCGATTGAGCTGAATATTCAGGTGTATGCAGATCATACACTGGTCAGCTCTACACTGGTAATGCAGCGTCAGACTGAAGGTGATCTGGTTTTACTCGGACGCGATCTGGAACTGCAATCTATTCATCTTAATAGTAAGCCACTTTCTGAAAGTGAGTATAAGATCGATGCTGAACAGCTAGTGATTAGCAATGCACCAGATCATGCCACCATTGAAACTGTTGTCCGTATTCATCCTGAATCGAATACCCAATTAGAAGGTCTGTATCAAGCCAGTTCGGATCTGTTCGTAACCCAGAATGAACCAGAAGGTTTCCGTAAAATTACCTTCTATCCAGACCGTCCAGATGTCTTATCTGTTTTTACTACACGCGTTGAAGCAGATAAGAAATTCCCGGTTCTGCTTGCCAACGGTAACCTGATTGAAACTGGTGATGCAGGTGAAGGCCGTCACTATGCCATCTGGCAAGATCCGACCAAGAAACCAAGTTATTTATTTGCCTGTGTGATTGGTGATCTGGCGGTAATGAAAGATCGCTATACCACTTCTGAAGGTCGTGATGTAGCACTGGAAATTTACGCTGAAGAAAAAGACATTCCAAAATGTAAAATTGCCATGGAAGCCTTAAAGCATTCTATGCGTTGGGATGAAGAGCATTATGGCCGTCCTTATGACCTTGACAATTATATGATTGTTGCCACCAGCGCGTTCAACATGGGTGCAATGGAAAATAAAGGCTTAAACATCTTCAATACCTCATGTGTACTGGCAGATGAAGAATTTACCACTGATGCTGCAATCATGCGGGTACAGTCCGTGATTGCGCATGAATATTTCCATAACTGGACTGGTAACCGTATTACTTGTCGTGACTGGTTCCAGCTCTGTCTAAAAGAAGGTTTGACTGTATTCCGTGATCAATCATTCTCGGAAGATTTACAGTCTGCAGCTGTTCAGCGTATTGATGATGTTGCTGTACTTAAGGCACATCAGTTCCCTGAAGATTCTGGTCCATTGTCACATCCGCCACGTCCAGACCATTTTGTTGAAATTAACAACTTCTATACCGCGACGGTGTATGAAAAAGGTGCGGAAATTAACCGCATGATGGCCACCTTACTTGGTAAGGCTAAATTCCGTATGGGCACGGATGAATATTTCCGCCGTCATGATGGGGAAGCGGTAACAGTAGAAGACTGGGTTGCAGCATTAAGTGCAGGGTCTGGTGTCGATCTGTCTAACTTCCTGATCTGGTATAACCAACCGGGTACACCAAAACTGGAAGTACATGGCGAGTATGATGCAGAAGCACAGTCTTATTGCCTGAACTTTAAACAAAGTTTGAAGTCACATCCGAAATATCCAAATCTGAAAGCTGTCCCGATTCCAGTGGCATTGGCGTTATTTGATGCAGAAAGCGGTGAACAGCTAACCTTAAATTCAAAGGCACTATTTGAAAATGGTGTGAAAGATGGGGTGTACCTGTTTGATCAGGATCAGGCACGTATCGAGTTTACGGGCGTAAAAGCTAAACCTATCGTGTCTTTACTGCGTAATTTCTCGGCGCCGGTGAATCTGGAATTTAACTATTCTGATAAAGAACTCGCTTTCCTGCTGCAGCATGAAACCAATGGTTTTAACCGCTGGCAGGCGACCCAGACTTTACTTGAACGTATTCTTTTGAATGATCAGTCTGCAGCAGACATCTATGTTCAGGCAATGCTGAATACTTTACCGGGTGTTATTGAACAGGATCCATTACTGGCATCACGTCTGTTTGATGTACCTACTGAAGGCTATCTGGGCAGTCGTATCGATGTTGATTATCGTCCAAGCAAGGTTCAGGAAAAACGTAATGCCTTGCTGAATAAACTGGCGCGTGCTTTTGGTGATACGGCTAAAGAAATTTACCTGTCTCTTGATCCGGATCTGCAATCCGATTTTTCTCAGGCGATGGGTACCCGTGCATTAAGAAACATCATGCTGACTATGATGGCACGCCATGGGGATGAATCTGCCTTTGATTTAGCTTATGAGCAGTATCATACTGGCAATATGTCTGAACGTTTGGGAGCGCTTAAAGTCCTGGTTTGGAATGATGCACCACAAGCCCAAGAAGTTTTGGCAGACTTCTATAGCCGCTTTGAAGATGAAGCTTTATCTCTAGATCAATGGTTCATGGTTCAGGCTGCACATCCTCAAGCCACCGCTGAAACAATTGCTTATCTGACCCAGCATCCTGATTATGATCTGGCTGTGCCAAACCGTATCCGTGCAGTGAGCGGTGGCCTGAATGCAAACCCAGTCAATACATGGAGCTTTGGTGTACAACATTACATTACACTGGCGAAGTATCTGGATGAGAAAAACCCGATTGTTGGTTCACGTCTGCTGCAAGTATTATCTCGTTGGTACACTTTGGCTGAACCACAACGTGGTGAAGTGAAGGCGCAACTTGAAGCATTAAAACCTTTGGTAAAATCTAAAAATGTCTGTGAAACCCTGAACAGTATGCTTAGTGTTTAATTTATAAAAAGTAAAAAGCCGGATTTAATATCCGGCTTTTTTATTTCGTTAATCAGTAATATTTATTCAATATGTTATTAAAGAAAGCATGTATTAAATTTTGCTTTAACATGGGAACACATATCGGAGTATGTGTGACGCCATTTTCAGGCGCTCACGATGTAAAGATCAAGATGATCTGATAATTGGGCGAATTGAAATGTTATTGAAAATTGAAGATGGATTTTATTTAAATACGCAACATATTATTGGTGTGCGAGTTATCAAGGATAGTACGCGTGGAGTGTTCGAGGTTCATTTAGAATACACACCAAATTCGGTACAGAAGTCTGGCGAATATATCAAAGTGTTCAGCTCCCAGTTGGAAGCGGAAATGTTCCTCAACCAATTGAACCAGAAAATTCGCTAGCTTCTAGAAATGCAAAAAGCCTGTCATTTGAGACAGGCTTTTTGTTTAGAAAATAAATTTATTCTTTCACGATCAGTACTGGAATATCAGCCAAGCCAAGTACATTTTGTGCCACGCTGCCTAAAATCAGTTTTTGCAACCCTTTACGGCCATGTGAACCCATTACAATCAAATCCACAGGTATTTCATGGCTGGTTTGCAGAATACCATCCGATGGTGAAATGCCATGCAAAATCCGAATATCCAGATCTATACCTTCACGGGTAAAGGTATGTTTTAAATCATTGAGCCGATCCAGCGCATTTTGCTCAGCCTGCATAAAATAATCGGTGACTGCTGGTGCAACCTTGTAAAAATCCACTCCAGAAAAAGGGTCAACCGCAATGACGCTGATCAAAGTCACTTTGCTGCTAAACACTTTTGCAATATCGAGTGCATGTTCCGCAGCAGCATATGAGATAGGCGATTCATCAATTGCGACCAGGATGTGGTGATAATGTGCCATAAGAATTCCTGATAATGATGCACGCTTGGAAACAGAACACAGCTGTAGCTGGCGTGATGAATGATTGCAGTGCGTTAAACCATAATTTTTCGTACTGCGCATCTAGTGACACGCACATACTGATTATTTTTTAATGATCAGCACAGGGATTTCAGAAACACCCAGAACGTCTTGTGCAAAGCTACCCAGAATGATTTTTTGGAAGCCTTTACGACCATGTGAACCCATCACAATCAAATCTGCACCCGTTTCTTCTGCAGTGTTTGAAACATGTTCGGCATTGACCAAACCGGTCACAATATGTGATTCAGCTTCCACACCTTCCTCTTGAGCAATGATGGTTGCTTGCTTCAATGCTTTCTTGGCATTGGCATGTGCTTCTACAAAATATTCTTTCATAATGGCAGAGCTATAGTAGAAATCTGCCTCAGTAAATGGGTTTTCTGCAATCAGACTCACGACTGTCAGTCTGCTACCAAATGCTTTTGCAATTTTCGCAGCATGACGTACTGCTGAAAAGGAAATTTCTGAACCGTCCACAGGGACTAAAATATGTTGATAGGCCATCTTATTTATACTCCGCTTTCGTTGTTGTCTTGCTTTAAACTATTGATAGCACAGTGATGATGGGGGTTCAATTGCAAAATATAAAAAAATCTGAAAATTCATTAAATTACAGTGATATATTTACAAAAAACTGTAGACTGCTTGGCAGATAAAATAGACTAAAACACCCGGATTTTTAGCAGATTTCATAAATCTGTATTAAGCTGGCTGGGTTTAAATTTATAGAGCATTGAAACTTAGAAAATTATTACTGGAAATATTTTGAATATGGTTAAAACGCATATCATCAGTGGAAGAACAGGACTATTGAGTCTCATCTTTTTATGGGGATTATATGGCTGTCAGAGTACAGCGCAGAACAGCAAAATTATTGCGACTGCTTTTAATATGACTACCGCCGTTCAACAGAAAATCATGGACCGTTATGCACCGGATGATGTCATTGTGCAGCAAAATATTCTCTATGATTCTGATCGGCAGCTGGGTCTGGACCTATATCAGCCACCAAATATTGCTCAACTTGAAACGCGTCCAACGGTGATCTGGATTCATGGCGGTGGCTGGATTTCCGGATCGCGGGAACATGCACGAGGTTATTTTAAGCTGCTGGCATCAAAAGGGTATAACGTAGTATCTGTACAATATCAGCTTGCTCCAAAGTCACAATATCCAAGTCAGCTTCAGCAGATTAATACAGCTTTGGCTTATTTGCAGAAACATGCAGATCAATACAATATTAATCCAGAACAACTCTATTTGGCAGGAGATTCGGCAGGTGCCAATCTTGCCAGTCATTATGCCGCCTTGTTGACTAATCCAGTGTTTGCGCAAAATTCTAATTTTATTCCTTCGATTCAGCCTGCACAACTCAAAGGTCTGATTCTGCACTGTGGTATTTATGATCTGAATGCGTTTGTCGATACAGCACCGGAAGAAATCAAGCTGGTCGAATGGGGTGTTTATAATATGGTGCAGGCCTATACGGGTGATCGACGACAAGATGCAGCCTTCCTGAAACAGATTTCACCGATTCAGCATATTACCCCGAATTATCCACCTGTGTTAATTAGTGGCGGAAACAAGGACTTTCTCACTGAAACGCAATCTTATCCATTTGTGCAGGTCTTGAAAGCCAATCAGGTGCCGGTACAGGAAGTCTTTTATCCAGAATCGAAAACCTGGCTGATTCATGAATATCAATTTTATATGGGCAAAAAAGAAAGCCAGCAAACCTTTGAGCGGACACTACAATTTCTGCAATCACCCATTGGTGTGTCATCTACACCTAACCGAAGATAAAGATCTTAATAGGTTTTACGCCATTTAAAGAACAGGTGTACGACCAGGCCAAATAATAGTCCCCAGAATGCAGAGCCAATTCCAAGGAACTGCACCCCTGAAGCGCTGAACAGGAAGGTCAATAACGCCGCTTCACGTTCATCTATCTGGTTAAAAGCAAGCGCAATGTTATGACCAATGGTGCCAAGCAGGGCAATACCGGCCAGCGCAGTAATAAATACAGCCGGGAAGGCTAAAAGAATACTGGTGAGGGTTGCTGCAAATAATCCCATCAAAATATAGAAGAAACCACAGCTCATGCCTGCGATATAACGCTTCTTGCTATCTGGATGGGCCTGATCATCAAGACTGATGGCGGCACTGATCGCAGCAATATTCACGGCAAAGCAACCGAACGGAGCCAATAAGGTTTGAGCAGTACCGGTCCAGCCAATCAGCTGATTAACATGTGGGGTATAACCATAACTTTTAATCATCGCCAGGCCGGGTAGATATTGCGAGGCCATGTTGATAACAAAGAGTGGCAAAGCCAGACCAAGAATCGCAGTCCAGGAAAATTCAGGATTCACCCAGGCTGGATGAGCCAGTGACCAATGCAGGCTTGGTGGATGAAAGTCCAGAAATATTGGACATAGGGCTACACCAGCAATCACGGTAACGACAATGCTATAACGCGGTGACAGGCGTTTGGCAATGATATAGGCAGCCAGTAGAGACAGGATAAAACCCAGTTCATGCTGCAAGCTGGCAAACAGACCAATCCCGAATTTAAGCAAAACCCCGGCTAACATTGCGCTGGTTAAACTTTGTGGAATGGCATGCAGGACTTTTTCAAAAATACCCAGAAAACCCAATACTGCGGTGACGAGTCCGCAAATCAGAAAAGCACCTAATGCTTCAGGTAGGCTATAACCCGTTCCAGTCGCCAAGATTAAGGCCAGACCTGCCGTCGACCAGGACGTCGCAACTGGATATTTAAACTTCCAGGACAGAATCAGTCCACAAAGACCAATCCCGATGCCTAAGGCCCAGAACCAGGAGGTGATTTCAGCTGTATTCGCGCCCAAGAGCTGTGCGGCTTGAATCACCAGCACGGAGGAAACACTGATACCCACTAAAAAAGTAATAAAACCAGCAAAAACTGCGGGTAGGGAGACGTCTTGAAGAAATTTTTGCATATCCATTGCAGAGATAATCAGTATGAGTGAAAAGTGCACTCATCATACGCCCATCAGGAATATCCTTAAAGGCAGAAACAACCTAAATCACGTGTGATTTAAAGTTGTTGGAGTGTGATGCAGTTTATAAAGTTGAGGTTGCCAGTTTAAGGCCAAAGCCACAAAACAGGATCGCTACGCTGGCTACACAGAGCGAAGTCAGGCGATCACGATGACCAAAGAATTGGGCCAGACTGGCACCTGAGAAAATCAGAATACTCAGATAAGACATGCTAATCATCTGTAATATGATGGCCAAAATGGTAAAAGTCAGCGCTGGATAGGAATAGGCGGGATCAACAAACTGCACAAAGAAGGAGAGATAAAACAGAATCGCTTTGGGATTCAAAATACTGATGGTCATCGCGGTACGGAAAGGATGTAGCTGTTCTAGACTCTGTTCAGCTTGCTGGATATGTGCATTGCTATGTGTGGTATTCCAGGTGTGGTAAGCCGCAATCAGCAGTTTAATACCCAGATAACTTAAGTAAATTGCACCGATTATTTTCAGAATAGTAAATAAGACCGGAAAGGCATGCAGTAAAGATGCAGCACCGAGTGCGGTCAGGAAAATTAAGACCATATCTCCGGCATAGACGCCGAAAGCGGCCCGATAGCCAGTTTTAATCCCATAGCGAGAAGCTACCGACATGACATACAGGGAATTTGGTCCGGGTAACATCACAATTAACGTTGTGCCAATGATAAAGGTCGTTAAATCAGTGATACCAAACACACAAAAACCACATACAAAAAAGCCGATGCGGCATTATACCCGCATCGGCTCATGACTGAATTAAGATTTAAGCCTTAATTTCTGAATCTGCTGTAAAACTTTGCTTTAACAGGGTAGACAGCTGTTCACGTGCCTTAATAAAGCCCTGAATACCAGCCTCCAATAACTGAGATGCCATTGGATCTTGTTGCAATTGTTGCTTAAAGTCTTCTTGGCTAATTGGCGTTAAAGAGCCTTGCTCTGTCACATGATTTGCAGATAACTGTGGCTCAACGACACGGTTATCCTGTTCCAGCTGATCAAGTAGGTTTGGCGCAACAGTCAGTAGATCACATCCAGTCAGACCAAGAACCTGATCAATACTCCGGAAGCTGGCACCCATCACTTCAGTCTGAATACCGTGTGATTTATAGAAGTTATAAATACTTTTCACCGATAACACGCCAGGATCTTTTTCAATCGGGTAGTGATCTACGCCTTCGGCTTTTTTGTACCAGTCCAGAATACGGCCAACGAATGGAGAAATCAGGGTAACTTTGGCATCTGCACAAGCTTGTGCCTGATGCTGACCAAAGAGTAGGGTCAAGTTGGTATGAATACTTTCAGCTTCAAGGGCGCGGGCAGCCTGAATACCTTCCCAGGTCGATGCGATCTTGATCAGAATACGGTTTGAAGAAACACCGTATTGTGCATACAATGCCAACAATTCTTTGGCTTTGGCAATTGTTGCTTCAATGTCATAAGACAGGGATGCATCCACTTCAGTTGAAACACGGCCTTCAATCAGTTTAAGAATTTCTACACCGAATTTAACGGTCAAAATATCAATTGTGCGTTCAATCAGTTCATTGCCCACATAACCTTCAGTTTTAGCTTGAGCGTAAGCATCTTCAATAAGCGCCTTGTTTTCAGCCTGATTCGCCGCCGCAGTAATCAGTGAAGGATTGGTGGTCGCATCGAGTGGACGGAACTTTTCAATTGCAGCTAAGTCACTACTGTCTGCAACAATGGTGGTGAATTGTTTTAATTGGTTTAACGCACTTTGAGTCATTTGGATCTAGTTCTTAGGTTATTGCTTATGCATTCTGTTATATCACAAAGTGCTTATTTCCCAAGCGTTCACCGACTAATTTCGGTAACTAAACTGTGTTTTTACGTTGATTTCTGATGTGATTAATCAAAAAATGTGCAGCTTTGCCGAGTTTAGTTTCACGGCTCCAGACCAGATCGACAAAATAGTCAAACTTTGGTGTGAAATCATACAAATCCAGAATATGCAGCTGTTCCCGAATATGCGGATGCTCCTGCAGCATTTCTATTGGTAAAATTCCCCAACCCAGCCCCTGTTTAATCTGTCGATAGGCTGAATGATGATTGTCAGTACGCCAATAATGTTTTGAAAATAACAGTTCCGGCTTGATCTGACGATCACGGCTAGCCACTACAATCTGGCGGCTATTCAGAATCTGCTCATAACTGACCTGTTCAAGCTGACTTAAGGGATGGGATTTCGCTGCTACAGCGACCAGACTTTCTTTTTTTAACTCGACAAATTGTTCTCGGGTTTCCAGTTGTTCCCGCTCAAACATCAATGCCAACTGTGCCGAGCCTTCAAATAGCATCCGATGCGCATCTTCCTGCGGGGCAGAGAAAACATTGATCTGTAAATCCGGAAATTGTTGCTCCAGCAATACCACATAATCGGTCCATCGCGTATGTAATAGCTCAGAGACGATCACAATATTCAGTTCAGATTCTAGACCTGAACTTAATGCTTGAGCATGTTGCTTCCACTGATTCATTTCCACCAATAGCTGTTCTGTTTTTTTATACAGCGCTTGAGCAGCTGCTGTTGGTTGCGGCTCACGACCAATTCGTTCAAATAATTGTAGATCTAGATCAATTTCCATATTGGCAATCGCCATACTCACGGCAGAGGGCACTTTGCCGAGCTTACGTGCAGCCGCAGAGAAAGAACCAGTTTCTATAACCGCTTTAAATAACAGTAATTGTTCTTGATTGATGTTCATCTTTTAATCTATCAATATTTTTGAAAGATTCTAACTCGAATAATCAAATAATTGGAAATAAACTAACCAACATCATTTAAGTTATTTGAGTAAGCAGAGATGTTAATTTCAAGCAGAAGGATTGTGCATGCGCTGAGCTATGAGATTATTCTGTTGGTCATTATTGCGATTGCCCTGAGTTATATTTTTCATATGCCGATGGAAGTGACTGGAACTTTAGGTATTGCCATGGCAGTTACTTCAGTCTTCTGGAACATGCTGTTTAACCATTATTTTGAAAAGATCGAAGCTAAACATCAGCTGAAAAGAACCATTAAGATACGTATTGCCCATGCCATCGGTTTTGAAGGTGGTCTGATGTTGGCAACTATTCCAATGGTGGCTTATGCCTTAGAGATGAGCTTGTGGCAGGCAATTTTGACTGATCTAAGTTTGACGCTGTGTATTTTGGTTTATACCTTCATTTTCCAGTGGTTTTATGACCAGATTGAGCTAAAAATGGGAATTCGCCCTGAATATGCTAAAAGTTAATCTGCTTTAAGGCATTTCATAACCCATAAAAAAGCACCTTAAATAAGGTGCTTTTTTAGTAAAGTTTAAAGATTATTTTTCAATAATCGCAGTGACACCTTGACCACCCGCTGCACAGATCGATACCAGTACACGACCTGAACCTTTCTGGTTTAATAATTTTGCAGCAGTCGCGATGATACGACCACCTGTTGCAGCAAATGGGTGACCCGCAGCCAGTGAAGAACCTTTTACGTTCAATTTCGCGCGGTCAATTGAACCCAATGGTGCATCCAGGCCTAAACGTTCTTTGCAGAATTTCGGATCTTCCCATGCTTTCAAGGTTGAAAGGACTTGAGATGCAAATGCCTCATGGATTTCATAGTAATCGAAGTCTTGAAGTTTCAGGCCAGCACGTTCCAACATACGTGGAACTGCATAAGCAGGTGCCATTAATAGACCTTCTTTCTTCTCAACGAAATCAACTGCAGCAGTTTCCTGGAAAGTCAGGTAAGCAAGTACTTCATGACCATTGGCTTTTGCCCATTCTTCAGATGCTAACAGTACACAAGATGCACCATCAGTCAGTGGAGTAGAGTTACCTGCAGTCATGGTACGTGCATCGCCCTTACCAAAAGCTGGTTTAAGTTTTGCCAGTTTTTCAACTGAAGAATCTGGACGCAGGTTATTGTCACGTTCTAAACCTAGGAAGGGGGTGATCAGGTCATCAAAGAAACCTTCTTCATAAGCAGCAGCCATTTTCTGGTGAGAAGATGCAGCCAGTTCATCCTGTGCTTCACGAGAAATGCCCCATTCCAGTGTCGTAATCGCCTGATGATCACCCATAGACAGACCAGTACGCGGCTCACCATTTTTTGGTGCATCCATCAGGTCTTTCACATTAATTTTTGTTAAAGCTTTCAAACGGTCTTTTGCAGTTTTTGCAATGTTCAGTTCAAGTAAAGCTTTACGTAAACCATCACCAAATGCGATTGGCGCATCAGAAGTAGTATCTACACCACCAGCCACACCCACTTCGATTTGACCTAGGGCAATTTTATTGGCAACCAGAAATGCAGCTTGCAGACCCGTACCACATGCTTGTTGAATGTCATAAGCAGGGGTTTCAGGTGCTAGTGCTGTATTCAATACGCACTCACGGGTCATGTTAAAGTCACGGCTGTGTTTCAATACCGCACCCGCAACCACTTCACCCAGGCGTTGACCTTGTAAATTAAAACGTTCAATCAGGCCATTCAGGGCTGCGGTGAACATATCAGTATTGGATGCCGTAAAGTAAGCACCGTTAGAACGTGCAAAGGGAATGCGGTTACCACCGATAATAGCAACGCGGCGAACTGTGTTTTGGCTCATGTTTTGGTCCTGTTGAACAGAAATCTGTGTTTTTGGTGTTGAGGTTTTATTGCTTGAAGTCGTTTTTTCCGCACGATTAGACGCAGCACGGGTGCGCGTGGTTTTCGTCGGACTTTTTTCTACAGGCGTTGCACTCGTCGTTTTGCTGGTGCGTTTGCGTGCTGTTGATGGTTTTGACACGCTTTCGACTGCAGGATTCTCGACCGCTGGATTTTCTTGAGTTGTTTTGCTCATAAGGCTTAACCAGGCAAATTGATCATCTTCTTGGCAGGTACATTAGCATAGAAGGCTATAGGCTGAATTGACTAGAATGACATTACAGACTGCGCTTAGGTCAAGTCATCTGCTTATTATCTCAAGTATTATTGACCGGAATCTGATGGATCTATTGAAATATAAGTATCTGACATCATATTGAAGTTAAAGGATAACTTTAGATCAATCAAAAATTAATTTGTAAGAGAGATAATAATCATGACTGACCAGTACCAAGCGTTCGCAAAATCTCCTATTGGTAAATTTGTCATCAAAAACCTGGGGCTTCCATCCCCAACTTTTCTTGAGCGCTATGAGTCTGCAACGCCTGTAGTAAAAGGTGCTGTTTTAGTAGGTGCTGCACCTGGTAGTACTTTGACCGGTTCAATTGCACATGTTTTGGCAAATATTCATGCCAATAGTTATGCAGGTAATAATGCTGAGCTTCAGCAAGCAGCAGCACAAGCAGGTCTGAATCTGAGTGCATTTAACCAGGGTGATAAAGAGTCAAAATTCAAAGTGGCAATTTTTGATGCGTCAGGTATTCAAAATTCTGATGACTTAAAAGCACTATACGATTTCTTTAATCCGATTGCGCGTCAAATTCAGGCATCTGGTCGTGTGGTGATTGTAGGAACAACTCCTGAATCTGCAACTTCAGTGAAACAGGCAATTGCACAACGCGCACTTGAAGGTTTTGTGAAATCAGTCGGTAAAGAATTCAAGAAAGGCATCGCAGCGAACCTGATCTATGTCGACAATGGTGCTGAAGCAAATCTTGAGTCTGCACTACGTTTTGCGATTTCTCCGCGTTCTGCTTATGTGTCTGGTCAGGTGATTCGCGTATCTCCAGCAGCAACTCAAGATGTAGATTGGACTAAACCATTGGCAGGTAAAACTGCAGTGGTGACAGGTGCAAGTCGTGGGATCGGTGAAGCGATTGCACATGTACTTGCACGTGATGGCGCGCATGTAATCTGTTTAGATGTTCCACAACAGCAAGCAGATCTTGACCGTGTAGCTGGTGAAATTGGTGGATCTACACTGGCAATCGACATCACTGCAGCTGATGCAGGCGAGAAAATCAAAGCTGCTGCAGCTGCACAGGGTGGTTTAGATATCATCGTACATAATGCTGGTATTACCCGTGACAAGACACTGGCAAACATGAAGCCTGAGCTGTGGGATCTGGTGATCAATATCAACCTGTCAGCAATTGAACGTGTAAATGACTATCTATTGTCGAATGATGGTCTGAATGCCAATGGCCGTATTATCTGTGTATCTTCAATTTCTGGTATTGCAGGTAACTTGGGGCAAACTAACTATGCAGCGTCTAAAGCGGGTGTGGTCGGTATTGTGAAATATACAGCACCAACGTTAAGCAATGGCATTACCATTAACGCTGTTGCTCCTGGTTTTATTGAGACTCAAATGACTGCAGCGATTCCATTTGCGATTCGTGAAGCTGGCCGCCGTATGAACTCGATGAGTCAAGGTGGCTTGCCGGTTGACGTAGCAGAAACAATTGCGATGTTTGCTTCAACGGCATCTACAGGTCTGAATGGCAACGTGGTTCGTGTTTGTGGTCAGAGTCTGTTAGGGGCTTAATGGAATCTCTCCCGACCTCTCTTTTATAAAGAGAGGAGAAGTCCCCCTTTTATAAAGGGGGACTTAGGGGGATTAAAACTCCAAGCATTCTCAAAACCTCTCCAGTACTTCACTTTCATACAATGATTGAAGTATGCTCAGGAGAGGTCACTTTATAAAGATAATATTTCCAAAGGTTCAGTATGCATACTCGCCATTTTAGTCAACTTCCAAAGCCGTATCTTGCTTATCCAAAAATCATTCAGGGCTTGATTGCGAAAAAGCCAAAGGGTGAAAAAGTTCTGCTGCAAGTTGAATATGTGGTGGATTCATTCAAGGTCGATCAAAAGCATTTAAAAGCTTATAACGCTGTATGTGGCTTTAAGAACAATGGCTATATTCCAGCGATCTATCTGGCGGTACTGTCACAAAGCCTGCAAATGCACATGATGACCTCTGAAGCTTTCCCATTCCCAATTTTGGGTCTGGTACATATTCGTAATCAGGTCAAGCAATACCGTAAAGTGGGCTTAAATGAACAGCTGACTTTGTCTTGCAAGTTTGGTGAATTACAGCCACATGATAAAGGCGTACAGTTTGATTTCATCACTACCGTGAAAGTGGGTAATGATGTTGTAGTAGAAGCATTGACGACTTATCTGTCACGTCAGAAAACTGATGGTAAAGCGGCTGTAAAAGCTGCTGAAAGCAAGACACCAAATTATGAAGTGAATGCAGAATGGGACATCTCTGAAAACACGGGCCGTCGTTATGCCATGTCTTCAGGCGATTTCAACTTGATCCATATTCATGCGCTAACAGCTAAAGCTTTTGGCTTCAAACAGGCGATTGCACATGGCATGTGGAGCAAGGCAAGAGCCTTGGCGAGCCTGACTTTACCAGATGCTTATGAAGCAGATGTCTGGTTCAAGTTGCCAATGTATCTGCCATCTAAAGTACAATTCATGACCGAAAAATCAGGTAATGATACCGAGTTTCTAATCCGTAACTCGAAAAGTCAGAAACCACATGTTTCGGGAAGCATCAAAGCACTGTAAAGATTTAGAAAAAGCCTAAACTTGATTTAGGCTTTTTTATTTGGATTCCTAATAAATATTCGATTTCAGTTACAACATGAGCCAAGGAAGGACACATGAAACCGATTAAAGAATTTTTGACTGTCAGTACTGATAATTATCAGGGCTATGTATATCCACGTTTTCATGATTTGGCAGTACAGTTTAGCTGTTTTCAGGATGCCCGTGCCGGACAGGGTGGTGCAGCATTAGTGGTCTACCATCAGGGTGAAAAGGTGCTAGATATCTATACTGGCAAGAAATCTGAACAGGAACCGTGGCAGCCAGATACCATGTCGGTATGTTATTCCACCGGGAAAGGTGTACTCGCGACTTTGGCACATATTCTGGTGAGTCGTGGATTAATCAGTTATGACACGCCTGTAGCAGAATACTGGCCAGAATTTGCCCAGCAGAGTAAAGGCCAGATCACGCTGGCACACATGCTGAGTCATCAAAGTGGTCTTTATGATATTCGCAATATCATTGATGATGCCCGCGAGATGCTAGACTGGTCGCATATGCTGGAACGGATTGCTGCAACTAAGCCACGTTTTGAACTAGGTACAGCTGCGGCTTATCAGCCCTTGACCTTTGGTTGGCAAGTGGGTGGAGCATTAGAAAAAGCCACCGGCAAAACGCTAGCTAAATTGATGAACGAATATCTGGTAAAGCCATTACAGTTGGATGGCGCTTATTTTGGTGTGCCTGAACATGAGTTTTCACGTGTAGCGCGACCAATTCATCGTAAGAAAACAGAGATCCAACCACGAGCAGAAAAGACTCAGCCGAGAGCAAGAAAACCAAATCTGATGGAACGAGTCTTGCAATGGAGTGGGCAGAATCCACAGGATTTTCAGGATGCCATGATTCCCAAAGGCATGAAGAAGCTGAATTTCTTTAGTGATGAAGGGTTAAAAGCCATTATACCTGCTGCAACGGGTGTATTTACGGCGAACAGTCTGGCAAGAGTCTACGCCATGCTGGCACAGCAAGGCCAATGGCAAGAACAAGAACTGATTTCACAAGATATTTTTAAGCGTTTAAGCACGGTGAAATATACCCATCGTGACCGGATCATGCCACTTCCGATGCATTGGCGTCTGGGTTACCACCGTATCTTAACTTTGGGCAAATCGACTAAAGGCTTTGGTCATGTCGGTTTTAATGGTTCTGGAGCTTGGTGTGATCCAGATCGGAACCTGAGTTTTGCCTATACCCATAATTTTCCAGTAGCTTCCATTACAGGGGATTATCGTCTTTGGGGGTTAACCCAGGAAGCTTTACGCTGTGCTGATCAGATCCAGACTGGACGAAAGGGTTGGTTTTAGGATTCTAGATAAATTAATGCAATTTACCTAACGCTATTCACTATGCTATGTTGCCGCACAATGAACTTGCTGAATCTAGAGTCATGAAGAAAGTTGTTTTGATTCCATTGGTCGCAACTGCTGCACTGTGGGGTTGTCAGGAGACAAAGCAGGATAAGGCCCAAACTGCAGTTGAAGCAAAGGCAATGCAAACAGCTTGGGCAGGTGAATATCAAGGGACCACACCCTGTATGGGATGTTTATCCAGCTGTGAAGATTGCCCGGGCATGGCAGTGAAACTTCGACTGAATGAAAATGAAACCTTTGTGCTGGAACGTGAAAGTCTAAGTGGTCATAACGAGATCGAAATCATCACCGGTAAAATCCGTTTCCGGGATGATAGTCGCCAGAAGATTGAGCTGGTCAATGTCGCTAAACGTAATTTACTGTTTGTTGATCTGGAAAAGGGCTTGCTAGAAATACGTGAAGATCAAACAGGCAAACGCTACCAGATGCAAAGTGATTTTATTTTAGCTGAAAGTCTCAATTCTTAATAAAAGCTTCTGTTTTATATCCCTTTTTTAGTCTGAATAGAAAAGGGATTTTTATTTATTCAATTCCTGCATTTATTTCACTATTTATCAAAAAAACAGTATGCTTAGACCTGTAAAAAGGAGCATACATGTATCAGGTACTTGCGCGAAAATATCGTCCTCGTAATTTCAATGAATTGGTGGGTCAAAACCACGTTTCTCGTGCTTTAACCAGTGCACTAGAACGCGGTCGTCTGCACCACGCCTATTTGTTTACGGGCACGCGCGGTGTGGGTAAGACTACAATTGCACGTATTCTTGCAAAATGTCTGAACTGTGAAACTGGCGTGACTTCGACCCCATGTGAAGTATGTCCAACCTGTACAGCAGTAAATGAAGGCCGTTTTATCGACTTGATCGAAATTGATGCTGCTTCACGTACAAAAGTTGAAGATACACGTGAACTGTTAGATAACGTTCCCTATGCACCGACTCAAGGTCGCTTTAAGGTCTACCTGATCGATGAAGTGCACATGCTCTCCACCCATTCTTTCAATGCCTTGTTAAAAACGCTGGAAGAACCGCCTGAACATGTGAAGTTCCTGTTTGCAACCACAGATCCGCAAAAGCTCCCGATTACCGTGATTTCGCGCTGCCTGCAGTTTACTTTGCGCCCATTGGCAGTCGATGAAATTACCGATCACTTGGGCCATATTTTACAAAAAGAAAGTATCCAGGCGGATCAAGATGCGATCTGGCAAATTGCCGAATCAGCACAAGGCTCGCTCCGTGATGCACTGTCTTTGACTGATCAGGCGATTGCCTATGGTCAGGGTGCGATTCAGCATCAAGACGTGAAAGATATGCTGGGTCTGATTGATCGTACCATTATCTATGACCTGATTTTGGCAATTCACCAAAACCAGAAAGCACGTGTTAGTGAACTGTTATTCCAGTTCCGCCAGCAGGCACTGGATGTTTCACTGGTATTGGATCAGTTGATTTCAACCTTGCATGAACTGGCACTTTTACAATACCTGCCAGATTTAAGCCTGAAATATAGCGCTGAAATTAACCAGAAAATCATGCAGCTCTCAGGGCTGATCTCAGCACAAGATCTACAGCTATATTATCAAATTGCTTGTAAGGGTCGTGCTGATCTGCAAATGGCAGTGACACAGGAACAAGGTTTTGAAATGACTGTGCTGCGATTGTTAGCATTCCGACCATTGCAGCCGAATGAAATTCCAGCCAATACCGTACAAATACAACAAATTTCACCGCAACAAGCAGCAGTATCTCAGCAAAGTGTGGCGCCACAACAGGAAAGTGCCCCAGTGGCACCAGCTGTAGTCGAAGATTTCCCATTAGATGATGGTTATGAGGATGAGCCTGAATATAGCCCAGCATCGGCACAGTCTGAGCCATCTTCCGATGATTTTCTTGATGATGAAGCTGAACCAGATCTAAATACAGCACCTGCTGAAGTGCAGCCAGTAGAAACAGCTCCAGTTGAGCAGCCAAGTGCAGATCAGATTATGTTTGATCCAAGCGTGGAAGACGGACTGTTTGGTTTTGATGATGTGCCGTCAGAACCAGCTGAAGCAAGTTCTGAAGCTAGCAGTGATGATTTCCTATTGGAAGAATATCTTCCTGAGGATCAGGTTGCTGTACTAGAAGAACAGAATAAGCCTGAATTGAATTTGTCAGCAGAACCTGAACAAGAAACTGCTACGAATACAGCAGTTGAAATTCAGACAGAAGCTGTCCCTCTCCAGACAGCAAATGTGGATATTTCAACAGATCGTAACTTAATGCCACAGGATATCCTGCAAATTCCGGTACAGGACATGCAGGGTGAATGGACGGTTGAAAAATGGGAATTCTGGTTCCGGAATAGTCAACTTTCACCAGCCGTACAGGAACTGGCGCAGTACGGCATCATGACTGGACAGATTGGGGAAGAATCAGTTTTTCATATTCCAGAACGTTACCAGCAGCTACTGACTCAGTTACAACATAAACTAGAAGAAGCACTGAAACAGCAGTGGGCAGGTACGCACTTCAAGGTGAAATTTGAAGATGTCAATGAACTGACACCGTACACCATGCAGCATGAACGGAAGGCACGTGCATATAAACGTGCCGAAGAATTGCTACATGCAGAACCAGCCGTGAAAGATCTGGTACAAAACTTCGATGCTGAATTAAAGAATATTCAGCTGAAATAAGTTCTAGATTGCACAGCTGCTCCGTATAAACGGACATAAAGCATCCCGCATTTCATTGGAAATTGGGGTGCTTTTTCGTGTCTGGCGATCGACAAAAACATGTACAAAACTGCCTTGAGCTGCGGCTTGATCATGACCTTGCTTAAAGATGGCCAGATCATACGTCAGGGAAGAACCTCCGAGCTTAGCAATATTTACACCAACCTCAATCACTTCAGGATAGGACAGCTCCTGATTAAACTGACAGCTAGAATTCACGACTAGTCCGATATTAGGAGACGTCCGTGGATCAAACCCAGTATGTTGGATCAGTAGGGCATTGGCCGCAGTGTCAAAATAGCTGTAATAGGTGACATTATTGACATGCCCATACAGATCATTATCCGCCCAGCGGGTCTGGATACTAAAGAAAAAATTATATTGCTCACGCGTTTTGATAGTTGCTTTGCTCATGAATCCGTTCTTATGAAAATTAATATTAATTGAAGCTTCTACTTCTAATAGGTGGGCGTTAGACATAAATCGCCTGATAGATCTGCAAGGCATCTTCAACCGTCATATCACGCGGGTTATTTTGCAATAGACGTGTTTGTTTCATGGCATCTTCTGCCAGTAGCATCAGCATATGTTCAGGAATATCCAGCTGACCAAGTTTCAAAGGCAAACCGCTGCGTTCTAGATGATTATTAAAATGGTCAATGAATAGGTCGGTTAAGCCATCATGACAGCCTTTACTGTAAGGATCGAGCCAGGTCATCAGTTCGGCATATTTCTGTTTGGCTGCAGGCGCATTAAATTTCAGTACTTCCGTTAGCACAATGGCATTACTATGCCCATGAGACAAATGGAAATGTCCGCCGAGTGGATAAGCAAGCGCATGTACAGCACCGACTGGCGCATTGGCAAATGCCTGACCAGCGAGCATCGAACCGACCAGCATATTCTGACGTGCTTCTAGATCATCACCATCTTCTAGGACACGAGACAGGTTATTGTTTAGGAGCTTCAAAGCCTGTTTAGCCAGCATATCTGAATAAGGATTTTTCTTGATTTTGGAGGTATAGGCTTCGATGGCATGAACCATAGCATCGATGCCGGTGGCTGCGGTGATATGTCGCGGTAAGCCTCGGGTAAGCGTTGCATCTAAAATTGCAGTATCAGCGAATAAAAATGGGGAAACAATTCCAGTTTTAGTGATTTCACCTGTAGTCACAATCGAGATAGGCGTGACTTCCGAACCGGTGCCTGCCGTCGTTGGAATCAGGATCAGGGGGAGACGTGGGCCTTCAACCTGATCTATACCATATAGCTCATTCAGACATTGGCTTTGCTGTGGATTGCTCAAAACAGCAATAATCTTAGCGACATCGAGTGAACTACCGCCACCAAAGCCAATCACCACATCAATCTGTTCCTGACGGGCGAAGGAAACCGCATCCGCCACAATATGTTCCGGTGGGTCGGCTTGTACATCGGCATAGATCGCATAATCCAGACCTGCTTCATTGATAATGTATAAAATTTCCTCATGCAGATTCTGCGCAATCATGCCTTGGTCGGTCACCAGCAACACACGTACATATTTACCTTTCTGTAGAATTTGGTGCAGCTCACGTATCGTGCCCAGTCCGGCAATGATGTTGGGAACAGTCTGGAATTGAAATCTTTGCATGCTGCTTCCTTAATTTTTATCCAAATTCATATTATTGTGGCGATGTGATATAGGATTCACTATACAAATAACTTAACATAAGAATCCTGAAAATAAAGTAGTGCTGAGGTTGTTTATGTCATCCAGAACGCCATATAAGGTGTTATGTGTTTGTTTGGGAAATATTTGTCGTTCTCCCACGGCAGAAGTGGTCCTCAGACATTATTGCGATGTACATAATCTCAATATCATGGTCGATTCGGCGGGAACCAGTAATTATCACCCGGGCAAAGCACCCGATTTGCGCAGTCAGGAACATGCTTTGAAGCGTGGTTATGATCTATCCGCATTGCGTGCCCGTCAGCTGACTCTTCAGGATTTCCTTGATTTTGATCTGATTCTTGCAATGGATGAAGATAATCTCAGTGATATTCTTGCGCTTCAGAAACGTGCCAAAGATGCACTTGGTCAATTACGTGCCGAAGTCGCCCTGATGAGCGAATATGATCTTGACTATCCAAAACAGGCTGTACCTGATCCTTATTATGGCGGTGCAGCTGGTTTTGAACGCGTGCTGAATCAGTGTGAATCCAGCAGTCTGGCGTGGATCAATATTTTTAAAATGCAACAAAAACGAGCTTAAGGTTTAAGTCATGCAAATCCAAACACAGGTTCAACTTAAACCTTTTAATACCCTCAGTCTGGATGCAGTTGCATCACATTACTGCAAAATTCAATCAACTGATGACCTGATTCAGGCACTAGAATTCGCCAAACAGCAACAGCTAAATATCCTGATTCTCTCGGGTGGCAGCAATATGCTATTACCGGAACAGATTCATGCCCTCGTGCTGCATATGAATATTCAAGGCATTGAACTTCTAGATGCTGATGATCAAGTGCAACGCCTTTGCGTTGGTAGCGGTCAGGTCTGGCATGATTTTGTACTGTGGACGACGCAACAAGGTTTTTATGGTCTGCAAAATCTAGCCTTGATTCCAGGTCTGGTAGGTGCTTCACCAGTACAGAATATTGGTGCTTATGGGGTAGAAGTCGGTGAATTCATCGAAAGCGTTGAAGTCTATGACCGTGAAAATCACACTTTCAGTTTAATCACAGCTGCTGATTGTGACTTTGCCTACCGTCATAGTATTTTCAAGGATCATCCAGGCCGATACATCATCACCCATGTAATTTTCCGCCTGTTAAAACAGCCACAATTGAAGCTCAATTATGGTGACCTGAAAACAGCAGTGGGTGATGAACAGACCCCAGAAAATCTGGAACGTCAGGTGATTCAGATCCGTCAGAGCAAATTGCCTGATCCTAAAGATTATCCCAATGTCGGCAGTTTCTTTAAAAATCCAATAGTTGATTTACAATTCTTTGACCAAATTGCTCAACAATTCCCGAATTTACCTCATTATCCGCAGCCGAATAATCAAGTTAAAATGGCAGCCGGCTGGCTAATTGACCAAAGTGGATGGAAAGGCAAACAGCTGGGTTCGGTCGGTATGTTCCATAAGCAGGCGCTGGTGCTAGTGAATTATGCCAATGCCTCGCTCAAGGATGTCCGTGCCACCTATCAGGCTGTACAGGCCGATGTTCGGGAAAAATTTGGTGTTCTGCTTGAGCCGGAACCGGTTTTATTTGGTGAAGATGGCCTGATCAGATCACATCAGGATTAAAGGATAAATAGATGGATAAAGCACACTGGATGGTTCGAATAGTTCAAATAGTCTCTGTACTATTTGTGCTGCTTGCACTGTTCATGGTCTTTCTTTATTCGCCTTTTTATTCGCATCTGGTGGTTAAAGGCCTGAACTATTTCGTTCCGGTTGAAGTCAATCAGATTGCTGCTGAAAGCCAGAAACAGGCATCTTTAAGTGTCAATGAAACACTGGAGCCGGGTTCTGAGTTGTGGATTGCGCGCCAAGCCTATCTCAAAGTCATGGAAGAAGATATTTCCAAGAATCAGTCACAGAATTTGTCCCTGATACAGGCACGGTATAAAGCTTTACAGCAGTTACTTGAAGATGAGCGTGAGGCTGAAGCAGAAAAATCTGAACAGCAAAAAGTTCAGGTGCCTTTGCTGGTGACTGAAACAGAAGCAGATGATGACATTGAACAAGATGCTCTTCCTGAACTATTGAGTTTAAGCAGTGATGAAAATGCTGCCCAGATGGAGCAGTTTGTGGAATTCCTGAAAAGCTACGATATTGAGCAGCATCAGGAAAATATCGCGCAGATGAGCAATGTTGAATTTGCCGAAGACCTTGAGACTTTGAATCATGATCAAGCCCAGCCAGTTCAGGATGGAATATCTAAACCTTATGCCATTGTAGTTCTGGGTGGTGGTTTGACCCTGCATGAAAATGGCAAAGATATCATCGTTAATGACTATACCCGTCTGCGTCTTGAAAAAACTTTAGAAGTTGAAAAGCAGTATGATCTACCGATTGTATTAAGCGGTGTAGAAGCGCCCTATATGCAGCGCTGGTTACAGGCCTATGATGTAGATGCCAAATTGCTTGAAGACCGCAGTATGAACACCTGTGAGAATTCCCGCTTTAGCTCGTTACTGTTACAGAAGAAGGGTGGAGCACCTACGGTGATCCTGATTACGGACCGCTATCATATGCCACGAACCCGCCGTCTGTTCGCGCTAAACGGTATCCAGACCATTCCAGTGGAAGCTCCAATGCCAAGTACACTCACCGCATGGCGTCCAAGTGTGAAAAACTATGACCATAGCCGACGGGCTAACTATGAACTCTTAGCAACACTGCGAGATGTGTGGTTTGGATCAAGTGACTGTCGGGAGGTACCTTAATGTCAGATATCCCATTTTTAAACCCGACGATCCTGAAACAGCTGGAATTACCGGTTCCCAATCGGGAGAGTACGCCACAGCTGCTGCAACCGCTGAATCTGAATCGGGATATGCAGCCTACACTGGAATTACAGGCGTATCAGAAACTGTATGGCTTTGACCTGCTGAATGCCAAACACTGGCAAGGCTATGTGCAGATGCCATTGTTCAAGCTGCATGTACAGGTATTTGAGCCTGATCTGACTGAAAGCCGCTTTGATAAAATTCAGGGTACCGTGTTCTTGTTGCATGGTTATCTGGAACATAGCGGGATCTATCAGCCAATTGTCAAAGAATTGCTAGAAGAAGGGTTTAGCGTCCTGACTTTTGACTTGCCGGGACATGGCCTGAGTAATGGCTCATCTGCCAATATCCAGAACTTTGACCATTACCAGCAGGTATTGCATGCGGTGCATCGTTATGTACGTCATGCGACTCAATTACCGAAACCTTGGCTGGGCATTGGACAAAGTACTGGTGGTGCGATCTGGATGCATCATTTGCTGGAATTTGCTGAACGCCGTGAAAATCCGTTTGTAGATCGTGTATTGCTACTATCTCCTTTAATTCGTCCAGCCAAAACAGCCTGGTGGCATAATTCTGTGGGTCTTGGCATTATTCGTCGGATCAAACGTGAAGTGCCACGTCATTTCAGACGTAATAACCATAATCCTGAATTCTTGCGTTTTGTCCGACTTAAAGACCCATTACAGCCACGCATGATGGGTATGGACTGGATTCTGGCAATGTCACGCTGGATGCAGCAGATGGAAGATCGTCCAGCTTGCCGTATCCCGGTATGGTTGGCGCAGGGGGCACAGGATCAGACGGTAGACTGGCGTTATAACATCGAGTTCATTCGACGTAAATTCCGCTTACAGACACTGTTGATGCTCGAAGAAGGCTCTCATCAGCTGATTAATGAACGTGCTGACATTCGTGCAGCACTGACAGGTCTGATTCCCGCCTTCCTGCATGCCCAAGGTGGACGTGCCTATTATTAAGTTCAGATGATTAATATTATGGAAAGGCGATTCTGTGGGATCGCCTTTTTTATTTAGCTATATTTAAAATTTTTCTGCAGTTGCGATATTCCACATGCGGTAATAAAAGTTTTCTTCATCGCGGTTTTCACAGTTCAATAGCTCATTTTCCTTCATCCAGAAGTGCAATTGAGCATAGTTTTTAATCTCATGACTGTTAATTCGCTGGGCCAGTTGATGAGGTTTAATGTCAGATGGATGACAAACACCTGCGGAAGCAATCATTTCAGAGAAGCCTTTTAGGGTATTTCGATGGTAGTTATAGACTCGTTCAGCCTTAGTAGGCACGTGCAACGCCTTTTGGCGGCTCTTATCCTGGGTAGTTACACCGACTGGACATTGGTTGGTATGACAGCTTTGTGCCTGAATACAGCCCACAGCAAACATAAAACCACGTGCTGAATTGACCCAATCTGCCCCAATAGCGAGCGTACTGGCAATATCAAACGCACTAATGATTTTACCGCTTGCACCAATTTTGACATGTTTGCGAAGTCCAGCACCCACTAAGGTGTTATGAACGAACAATAAACCTTCACGAAGTGGGACGCCAATATTGTCAATCATCTCAATCGGTGCTGCTCCCGTACCACCTTCTGAACCATCAACTACAATAAAGTCCGGTAGAATTTTGGTATGTAGCATGGCTTTGACGATACTCATAAATTGCCAGGGCTGCCCCAGACACAGTTTAAATCCAACTGGTTTTCCACCAGAAAGTTCTCGTAATTGCTGAATAAATTCCATCATCTCAATTGGCGTACCAAATGCAGGGTGACTGGCAGGCGATACACAGTCACGTTCTCGGCTAACACCACGAATCTCGGCAATTTCTTCAGAAATTTTGGCTTTAGGCAAGATACCCCCGTGCCCAGGTTTGGCACCTTGAGATAACTTGATCTCAATCATTTTTACTTCGGGAAGTTTTGCTTTTTCAACAAATTTGACTGGATCAAACTGACCATCCAGCGTTCGGCAACCAAAGTAAGCACTGCCGATTTCCCAAACCAGGTCACCCCCATTTTCCAGATGATAGGGGCTGATACTGCCTTCACCGGTGTCATGATAGAAATTACCCATTTTCGCACCCAGATTAAGCGCACGGATGGCATTGGCACTCATACTGCCAAAGCTCATCGCTGAAATATTCATAATCGAAGCACTATAAGGTTGCTTGCATTGTTCGTTACCAATGGTGATCCGGAACGTGGCTGGATCTGCAGGCTGACAAGGAATGATCGAATGGGTAACAAACTTATAATCATGATGATAGACATCAATGATCGAACCAAAAGGCTTGTCAGAATTTTCATTTTTGGCGCGTTGATAGACCAGACTGCGCTGCATACGGGAGAAAGGCAGAGCATCCTGATCGGCTTCAATGAAGTATTGACGAATTTCCGGTCGGAACTCTTCAAACAGGAAACGGAAATGTCCCATGATCGGATAGTTTCTGAGAATAGAATGCCGGCGTTGCAGCACATCATAGAGCCCTACCACACTCAATACTGCTGTGATGATCCACAGCGTATTGACCAGCGTTTGCGGCATGAAATAATAAATATAGCGGGGTGAATAGCCGATATGAAAGCCGGTAAATACCAGCGCGATAAAGATGCAAAGGAACCAGATTGAATAGCGTGAAAAGAAGGTATTCAGCAGTTTATGCCGGACAAGTTGTGCTGGATTTGCCATAAAATTTTGATTCCCTGTTGTTCTTATCAGACATTCAAATTCTCAAGGCTTGGTGCTTTTATACAAGAGCAAAATTGTTATTGGATTTTATAGGTTTAAGTTGGAAAATTATTTAGGTTGAAATTTAAGCAAAATAGATATGTTTAGCAGGATAAATCCTATGCAAAAAATCTGCAAAAAGCATCGCTTCTTTTTATTTCACATGCTGGAAAAGCTGACTTAAAGTAATCTTATTCAATAACGGAGGAGAAGGTATGACGAAGAAAGCGATCCGGTTCAATACTGCAGAGCTGGCGTGCTCATGTATGTAATGACCTTTACTATGAAACTTCCAAACTGCATATATCTGGGGGAACGAGACAGATATATGCAGGATCAGCAGCAGATCAACCAGAACAATGACAAAAAGAATATAAAAAATTATGAGTCCCGGGAATGGGACTTTTTTTATGTCTATTTTATGCTTCGTCTTGCTGATATACAGCTCGAGCCACTTGCTCAGGCTCAATTTTTTGAATCTTGTTGCCAAAACTACGTAACCACCACACTAGCTGAGACGTGAAAGGGACAGTTGCACTAATGAGAGCCATGCCATTATCAAGCTTTTCAATCTGTTGATCGCGGCTAAGCTGACTTTCTTCAAAGTAGTGCGCATCTGCTTCAGGCATGTGCAGTTTCAGCAGGACATTTTCAGTCGGCTGATCGAAGTTGACCCGGAAGCCCAAAGCACCGGATTCAATATATTCATCAATGTCAAAGTTCACTGGATGCAGAGCACGAGTATTCAATACATTGGCAGACTTGAAGCGATGCAGGGCAAAGGTTTGAATATCGGATTTGTCATGGCGGGTACATACCAGATAAATGATCGAACCTTTTTGTACCAAGGCTAATGGATTAAGAATATAGGTTTTCTCTTCGCTATTTTGCCCACGGCCCTGATAGATACATTCCAGCTGTTTATCCTGCAATAAACCTTCATAAACTGCCTGTTGTGCCTGACGGTCAACGACTGGTGGAATTAGCGGTTGAGTCGCAGGAACGATACGAACCCGGTTAATCCACTGACGTACATTGTTTTGTGTCGACAGGCTGCGACGTGCCAGATCAAACCAGGGGTTCATTTCCTCGATCAGGCTAGGCGGTAACAGGTGTTTCAGATGTTCCTCAACCATCATAAAGGTTACTGCCTGTGAACTGGTCATATGAGGCAAACTTTGAATCGGGGCATCGGAACGCCAGCGCCAGCCCTGAGGAATGGTCTTGCTGCTTTCAATTGGAAATCGCTGTGCAATCTGGTTCAGGTCACGCTGAATAGTTCGCAAACTGATTTCTACACCTTCACGTTCCAGGATTTCCTGCAATTCGCGAGTGCCCATCCATTTTCCGGTCGTCAGGCGCGATAAAATCTGCCATTGGCGATAAAGGCTATTCGAAGTTTCTTTTTCTTGTCCGGTCATAAGCTGAAATCAGGATCTGTAAATTGAGAAAAAATCATTAACACAATAAAAAAACTCTATTTTTTTCGCAAGTATTTTACGTAATCGAGAATAGCAGAATAAATACATATTGGTGCAAAAATGCCATTGAGTCACTGGTGAATAAAGGGATTAATGGTAAGTACAAAAATACCGCATGGCATGGATATTGCTTTGTTTAATATACAATTTGATTACAATACGACGAGGTTTGTATGCTAAAAGAAACCCAGGATACAAATGTCACAACGACTATAGAAAATTTTTCAACAACGGCGATTAGTACCAATATTTCAGAAGCGAAGGATGCGGTAGCAATTCAAACAGCTAAACCACTACAAGTGCTACAGCAGATGTCATCTAAATTTTTTAATGAAATGCGTGATGACCAGAATATGAATGGTCAGGCTGGACAGAAAATCGAAGAGTGGTTGTCGAAACACACTTTAGATGAGCTTAACGCGTTAAATAAAGCAGCGAAAGAACATTTTCTTTATGAAGGAATTACCTTCACGGTTTACGGTGATGAAGAAGGCACCGAACGTACCATTCCTTTTGACATCATTCCACGTGTAATTGCACGCAAGCAATGGAATATGGTGGCACTTGGCTGTGAACAGCGTGTTAAAGCACTAAATCTGTTTTTGCATGATATCTATCATCAGCAGGATATTCTGAAAGCAGGGATTGTGCCTGAACTGCAAGTGCTCACCCATGAGGCTTATCAGCCACATATGTATCAGCATAGCCTAAAAGGCGGAATCTACAGCCAGATTAGCGGCGTAGATATCATTCGCGATTCGAAAGGTGAATTCTATGTACTGGAAGATAACCTGAGAACACCTTCAGGCGTGTCTTACATGCTGGAAAGTCGCAAGATTAGTGAAAAGCTGATGCCAGGTCTGTTTGAACAGACACCTATTGCCGGTGTAGAACAATACCCACATTTACTCAGAGAAATTCTGGCAGAAAACTCAGCTATCGATAATCCATTTATTGTGGTGCTAACTCCGGGTCGCTTCAATAGCGCTTACTATGAACATGCTTTCTTGGCAAGGGAAATGGATGTGCCTTTGGTGACATCACGTGATCTTTATGTAGAGAACGCGAAAGTTTATGTAAAAACGATTCGTGGTCGTCAGCAGGTGGATGTTATTTATAGACGTGTCGATGATGCCTATCTCGATCCGCTTTGCTTTAAACCTGATAGTACCCTTGGCGTACCAGGCTTAATGTCTGCCTATTTGCAGAATAATGTTGTCATTGCCAATGCGCCAGGAACCGGTGTGGCAGATGACAAATCCATCTATCCTTATGTAGATAAGATGATCAATTTCTATCTTGGTGAACAACCCATTCTGAAGAATGTTCCAACCTACCAATGCCGTGAAGCTGAAGATCTCAGTTATGTATTGGCGCATCTTGACCAGCTGGTTGTAAAAGAAGCCCAAGGTTCAGGTGGCTACGGCATGCTGATCGGTCCACAGGCGTCTAGACAGCAGATTGAAACCTTTAGAGAGAAAATCATGGCTGCGCCACATTTATATATTGCCCAACCAACGCTGGATCTTTCCGTTAGTCCAACCATGACCAATTATGGCATTGCAGAACGCCATATTGATTTGCGTCCATTTGTACTCAGCTCGCCTTACCGTACTGAAATCGTACCAGGTGGCTTAACACGTGTGGCAATGCAAGCAGGTTCGCTGGTGGTAAATTCCTCTCAGGGCGGTGGCATCAAGGACACCTGGATTGTCGATAACCTCCATTCATAAAAATAGCAAAGAAGGAATTCAAAATGCTTTTACTTAATTCCAATGCGCAGTATATTTTTTGGTTGGGTCGTTACTTATCAAGAACGCAGTTTTTATGTGCCCATTTTCCATTCTTAGAAGATGATGCAGCAGTTGCCTATGCGCATGCATTCTGCCTGCCAGCCTTTGATGCCAGTTCATTGAATGAAATGGTGCTGGATCAGGCTCAGCCATATTCATTCCATCAGCAGTTTAAAGTGGCTCGTGACAATATTCAGGAGTTACGCGGTGTGCTGTCTGCCAAAGCCTATGCAGAACTGAATCATCTGATTCGTACTGCCGACCAGAATGCGGGTTATATCTGTGATGTAGTCACAGATTGTCAGGATATTCTGGAAGGTGAATCTCCAGATGTGTTCCTGTTCTTTAGCTTAGGTCAATGTCTGGAAAAGCTCGATCAAGAGTTGCGCCTAGGTGAAGATACCGCCACTACAATTGCAAAAGTTGATTATGTGATTGACACTCTGGTGGAGATGGGCTGGTCTGATCTGGATGAATACTGGAATCAGCTACGTGAAAATACGGATCTGAATAATTTCTATCAGTTCAGTGATTATATTCATCACATGTTTGAGATTAATGTATGAAGTTGATGGTGAATCACCAAACACACTATAACTATACCGAGACGGTCACCAGCAGTATTCAGTACATTAAGATGATGCCTTCCACTAATGTACATCAGCAGGTGCATTCTTGGGATATCAGTGTGCCGGGCAGTCGTGAGTTAAGTCGGGATGCTTTTCACAATCTGTGGATTACCAGTACCCAGCGTACGCCTTACCAGCATTTAAGCATTATGGCGCAAGGCATTGTCGAGTTAAATCCGCTGAATCATGATCATGGGATGAATGACCAGATCAATCCAAACCTGTTTTTGCAACCAACTTCAACTACTCAGTGTAATGAGGAAATGAAGGACTTTGTAAAACAGTATGTGCCAGTTCCAACGCGTCTAAATCTGATCGCATTGGCTCAGGCTGTATTGGAGCATGTACCGTATATCACCAATAGTAGCTCTGTGCATGGATCAGCCATTGACGCTTTTGAGGCAAAACAGGGCGTTTGCCAGGATCATGCGCATATTTTCATTGCGATGTGTAAGTATCTTGGCTTACCGGCACGTTATGTTTCAGGTTATCTGTTTGCACAAAATACCTCTCACTTGGCCAGTCATGCCTGGGCAGAGGTATTTATTGACCAGGCTTGGTATTGCTTTGATGTAAGTAATCAGTTATTTGTACCTAGTGCACATATTTATGTTGCTATTGGGCGTGACTATTGGGACGTTGCGCCGGTACGTGGGGTAAGAGAAAAGGGCGGAGTGGAATCAATGTACTCCATCGTCCAGGTTCTAAGTTGTTAGTAAGGACAAAAAATGACTTATTGTTGTGCGCTCCGTTTGGAGCAGGGGATGGTGTTCATTAGCGACACACGGACAAATGCGGGTGTCGATCACATCTCGGTGTTTCGCAAGTTGTATACCTTTGGTATTCCGGGTGAGCGCGTCATTGTTATTCAGGCATCAGGAAATCTGGCCACGACACAGGCAGTAATCGGGCATATTAAAAATCAACTGGAGTTGAATCAGGAACCAAATATTCTGACTTTACATACCATGTTTGAAGTGGCTGAACTGGTCGGCCATACCTTGAAGCATGTCATTGAAAGTGTCACTTCAGATACCATGGAACAGAGTAATTATTATTGCAGTTTGTTGGTCGGTGGGCAGATTGCCGGACAGGATATGCAGCTTTATCACATCTATCCGCAAGGTAACTTTATTTGTGCAACCAGCGATACGCCGTATTTCCAGATTGGGGAAAGTAAATATGGCAAGCCGATTCTGGATCGTGCACTCAGCTATGACATGCCGCTAGATGAAGCACTGCGATGCTCGCTGATTTCTTTTGCGTCTACCTTACGTTCTAATGTTTCTGTGGGAATGCCTTTAGATGTACTGGTCTACAATAAGGACTCATTTGAAATTCCGGCAGGTAAGCGTATTCAGGAGGATGATGAATACTTTACCAAAATTAGCAAACAATGGTCGGATACATTGAAGAAAGGTTTGCAAGAATTACCTAAGCCAACTTTAGATTATTTTCAATAAAACTATCTATCTGATTGATATCCCGTTACAGTGGTCGTGCTACATTTAAGAAAACTTAAATAACAGAGGTTAGCATGCATCATTTTTGTTATGCCAGCCAGAGTACCTCTGCTAAGTCGAATTTGCTCGATGACTTAACGGATATTCTGGCCGAGGCTCGAGATTTTAATCATCATCATGGTATTACCGGGGTGTTGTATTTTGCAGATGGCTATTTCTTTCAATGCCTTGAAGGAAAATTAGAACATCTGAATGTATTGTTTGAAAAGCTGAGCAAAGATCCACGGCATGAGAATATCAAACGTTTTGAAATGCGTCCGCTGGAGCAGATTAATTTTGCCGGCTGGTCGATGAAGTATATTTCACGACGTGATGAAATCCGGGATTTCTGCACCAGCATGGGCTTTGAGGAATTTACGCCACATAGTTTTGAACAAGTTCATGTAGATGCACTTTTAGAACAGTTGCGCTCACAGGATGAAGAAGCAGCTTAAAGTAAAAAATCCCATAAAAAAGCCCGTTTAAAAACGGGCTTTTTTATTCTCGGAATTAATTATTTAAACCAGTTTACGCACTGGACGTGCAGACATACGACATAGCAATTCATAACCGATGGTGCCATTGGCTTCAGCAACATCATCAACCAGACGGGTTTTACCCCATAGTTCGACTTCAGTGCCCAGCTGCAGATTTAGATCTGTTGCATCAATGGCGATCATATCCATCGCCACACGGCCAATCACACGTGTTTGCTGGCCATTAATTGCCACATAGTTCTGTTTCGGGAAGGCACGTGGATAACCATCACCATAGCCAATTGAAACAATAGCTAAAGTCATGTCTTGATCCGCTGTGAAAGTCGAACCATAACCGACATGCTCACCGGCTTTAATATCATTTAATGCAATCACTTCAGCAGTAAAAGTCATCACAGGTTTGATATCTAGGTCATGCACGGTTTTGTTAGCAAATGGGGTTGCACCGTAAAGCATGATGCCCGGACGAACAAAGTCAAAATGCAATTCTGGATATTTATAGATTGCCGCTGAGTTACAGCAAGAACCCATTAAAGGTGCACAGTCATTTTTCACTTCAAGGAACTGCTGGATTTGCTGTTCATTGAGCGGATGGTCAGCATCGGCATTGGCAAAGTGCATCGCAAGGACACAAGTAAAACCTTCAGCTTTGAGTTGATTGATCACATCTTTAATTACATCAATTTTAAAGCCCAGACGGTTCATGCCGCTGTTCAGTTTTACCCAGACTTTTAGGCCCTTTGCAATATAGGCATCTTTATTCGCAAGTAACCAGTCGAGTTGTGCCTGATGATGCACGATCACTTCAACATTCTGGTCAATCACCACCTGCATTTCATCAGCACAGAATACGCCTTCAATCAAGGTGATTGGTTGCTGATAACCAAGCTCACGAATTTCTAGGGCTTCCTGAAGGCAGGCGACACCAAAGGCATCGCTATCTTTTAAGGCTGCTAAGCAGTCTTTAACTCCATGTCCGTAAGCATTGGCTTTGACCATGCTGACGATTTTAGCGGTTGGGGCAAGTTGTTTGACACGGTTTAAATTATATTGCAGTGCTGCACTGTCAATATAAACTGTTGCTTGGCGCACCCTAGATACTCCTGCGGGATGACAAAAATAATATCGTGTGGAATACACAAAAGAGGGAGAGAAATAACTTAATCGTTAAAACAAAATCGGTCATTTCAAAATTGCCAATATTGTATTCCTATCTACCGTAAATGGACATGCTGATTTGTACAATTTCGCTTAAACCTTTGCTCAGCAATAAAAAAGAGACCATTTCGGCCTCTTTTTAGAATCAGATCAAAGCGAGATGCTTATTCTTCATCATCATACTGCGCATAGAATTCAGGAGAAAGGTTACTAAAGCGCGTATATTGACCTTCGAAGGCAAGACGTACCGTACCAATAGGGCCGTTACGCTGTTTACCAATAATAATTTCAGCCGTACCAGCTTCTTTGGATTCTTTGTTATAGACCTCATCACGATAAATAAACATGATCAAATCGGCATCCTGCTCGATCGCGCCTGATTCACGCAAGTCCGACATTACTGGACGTTTGTTTGGACGGTTTTCCAGAGAGCGGTTCAACTGTGACAAGGCAATCACAGGGCATTGCATTTCTTTGGCCAATGCTTTTAAGCTTCGGGAAATTTCCGAGATCTCGCCAACACGGTTATCGCCCATACCAGGTACTTTCATTAACTGAAGGTAATCGACCATGATACAGCCGAGCTTGCCGCCATGCATTTTGGCAATACGACGCGCACGAGAACGTAATTCTGTCGGTGGCAGAGCAGAGGAGTCATCAATATACAGATTCTTTTCCTGTAAATGCACAATGGTACTGGTGACTTTCGACCATTCATCACTGTCCATTTTACCGGCACGTAAATGTCCTTGATGCACACGACCAAATGATGAAATCAAACGCATCGCAATCGAGTCTGCTGGCATCTCCATAGAGAATACAAGGGCAGGCAAGTTATTATTAAACAGTACACTTTCCACCAGATTCATGGCAAAGGTGGTTTTACCCATGGATGGACGTGCGGCAACAATAATCAAGTCACCGGATTGCATCCCAGATGTTTTGTTATCGAGTTCGACAAAGCCTGTAGTTAAACCGGTAATAGAACCTTCCATTTGCGAAAGTTCATTCAATTTATCAAAGACATCTGCCACAACGGTATTAATGGCTTTAGGGCCTTGTGCTTTGGCATTATTGTTATGTTGCTCAGCAATCGAGAAAATTGTAGTTTCGGCTAAATCCAGAATTTCGCTGACTGTCCGACCTTTGGTGTCATAGGCATTTTGCAGGATCTCGGAACTGACCTTGATCATGCTGCGCAGCGTCGAGAATTCCTTAATCTTGTTTGCATAGGTTTCTAAGTTATAGAAACTTGATGGTGAATCGGCCATCAATTGCATTAAGTATTCTTCACCGCCAACGGCATCAAGTAAATTTTGTTTTATGAGCCAATCGTGGACGAGTACCGCATCATAAGGTGAGCTTTCTTTCGAGAGTTGATCAATGGCACGGAAAATATATTTATGGCGGGTAGCATAAAAATCATTTTCAGTCAGCACATCACCGACTTGTTCAAAAGATTCGGCAACAGTCATCAAGGCAGCAAGTACAGCTTGTTCAATCGCTAAATTGTGAGGTGGTGTGCGAAATTCTTTTAGCTGACCAGACTCAATGGGTGTTTCTGTTTTAGCGGTAGTTTGCTTTTTACTAGCAGTCGCCTGTGACATATAAAGCCCTGATTTCTAATATAGTAAAGGGTATAACAATGAATAGAATTGATTCTACGACAGTTAAAATTACAATCAAGAAACAATAGCCACTCTAACAAAAAAATATGGGCTGTGTAATGAATAATTTATGGGTAAATTCCATCGTGAAAACAGCTTGATTTTTTTTAAGGATAAAAAAAGAGCATGCTAAAAGCATGCTCTTTTTCTTGGTGAGAAATTACTCAGCTACGATAGTAACCAGAACTTCTGCAGCAACATCATGGTGCAATTGGATTGCGATGTTGAATTCACCAGTGTTGCGAAGTGCGCCATTTGGAAGACGAACTTCAGCACGGTCTACTTCTAAACCAGCATTTGTCAACGCGTCAGCGATGTCACGAGTACCGATAGAACCGAATAGTTTACCTTCGTCACCAGCTTTCGCAGTGATAACGATGTTAACTTCGTTCAATTGGTCAGCACGTGCTTGAGCAGCAGCTAAAATATCAGCTTCAGCTTTCTCAAGTTCAGCACGACGAGCTTCAAAAGCAGCAGTGTTAGCTTCAGTAGCTGCAACTGCTTTACCTTGTGGGATCAAGAAGTTACGGCCGTAACCAGCTTTAACTGAAACTTTATCACCAAGTTTACCAAGGTTTTTAATGCGTTGTAATAAGATAATATCCACAGCTCAACCTCACTTATGATTGTCAGTGTAAGGGATCAAAGACAAGTAGCGAGCTTGTTTGATAGCAAGCGCTAATTGACGTTGGTAACGAGCTTTAGTACCTGTAATACGGCTAGGAACAATCTTGCCGTTTTCAGTGATGTACTGTTTTAAAGTGTCGATATCTTTGTAGTCGATGTACGTAACGTTCTCAGCTGTAAAGCGGCAGAACTTGCGACGACGGTAAAAACGTGCCATGTTAGGTTCTCCTTATGCTTCAGCAGAGTCTTGAGCTTGTTGTGCTTCTTCACGTTGAGCTTTACGCGCACGTTTTTCTTCAGCACTCTTAGCCAATAGTGACTCTTCAGTGATAGCGTTTTCACGACGGATGATAAGGCTACGAATGATTGCGTCGTTATAACGGAATAATTCTTCAAGCTCATCAAGAGTAGTTTGACCACACTCAACATTCATAAGAATGTAGTGAGCTTTGTGGATCTTGTTGATTGGGTAAGCCAATTGACGACGGCCCCAGTCTTCAAGACGGTGGATTTGACCTTCAGCTTCTTTGATGTGAGTTAGGTAACGTTCTACCATACCCACAACTTGATCGCTTTGGTCTGGATGTACCAATAGTACGATTTCGTAGTGACGCATTGTCAGCTCCTTACGGTTTAAACAGCCCCAATTATTAAGTTAATTGAAGCAAGGAGTCACAACCAAGGTTGTGTCGCAATATTTGCGAAGCGTGAAGTTTAGTGGGTTTTAGGAAGAATTACAACCAGATTGGCAGGAATTGCACAATTAAACAGCGGTTTTGTGCAAGTTGGAATTAGTAACACTTAATCAGATTGAAAAAGCCATATTAGATTGGATTTGTTAGAGACTGTACCTAATTACAGTGAGTTTTATAAAAGAGCCTTTACCTGGGTCATACTGCATATCCTCTTATTCACCGCAGATCTTATTTATTGAGTTATATGTGCTCTGGAAAAATCAAAGAAGATTTAAAAAAACTGGCTTGGAGAGAACTAAGAGAAGGCGAGAGTAAATGTATTTATTAAAAGAGAGCTAAGGAAATAAAAGGCTCGAATAAAAAAAGATAGAGTAAAACTCTATCTTCTTAGAAAATGATATAGGGCATTTTCGGAGCAGTGGAGGTAAAGCAGAACAGAATACTAATAACAGTAATCAGTTTCACAGAATACATAAAATACTGCTTCGCCCAGGCCTGATCATCTTCAGCCTTAAAGCCCTGAATACTTAAATAGATCCAGTACAGGGTTAAGAGATTCAACACCACCATATAGAGCCAGTTGGCATAGCCAAATACAAACAGACCATTCATGACAACACCAAACAGAATCACATAAATCAGTGACTCCACTTTAGTACGGTGAATTGAACGTGCTACAGGTAAAATTGGAATACCTGCATTTTTGTAATCTTCAAAACGATAGACTGCAATTCCCCACGAATGAGGCATTTGCCAGAAGGCATACCCAACGAAGATCAGTAGGGCACCTAAGTCAAACTGACTTGCAACTGCGGTATAACCGATCACAGGCGGAGCTGCGCCAGAAATACTGCCTACCAGTGTCTGGTGAATAGTTGTTCGTTTTGTCCATAAGCTGTAGAAACCAACGTATACGACAAAACCAATAACTGCGAATAGGAAAGCGTATGCATTTACCCAAAACCATAGAACATTAAAACCGATCAGGCCTAATACTAAAGCAAAGGCAAGCGCGACAGGTTCAGAAATGGTTTTTTTAACAAGAGCACGGTTTTTTGTGCGTTGCATTTTCTGGTCGATGTCCTGGTCAATGACATTGTTGACCACACATCCTGATGCCACAACGAAGGTGGTACCAAAAAGGGTAAGGAGCAGGAGAAGGAAATCTACAGAACCTTGAGCGGCTACAAAGTAGCCGCCCAAAGTGGTAACAAAGTTACCAAAGAGAATTCCTGGCTTAGTCAGGAATAAATACTTTTTCAGCATGACAACCAGTTTAGATCATCATGTTGTAGTGAAGGTAGTTCATGATCCATACAGAACCCACTAAAAGAATAGCGATGGTTAAGATGGTATACACAAATGCAATTACGTTCCAGCGTTGCTCTGAAGAAGAGTTCATGTGCAGGAAGTAAACCAGCTGTACAAGAATCTGAGCAACCGCAGTAATCGCGATCGCAGTGATCAATGTACCACGGCCAAAACCGCCTGCCATAACCATACCGAATGGAATTACAGTAAGGACAACAGACAGGATGAAGCCGACAGTGTATTGCTTCACGTTACCGTGTGATTCGCCAGTAGCGTTATGATCATGACTCATTACAGAACTCCCATCAAGTAAACTACGCTGAATACACAGATCCATACGATGTCAAGGAAGTGCCAGAACAAGCTTAGGCACGCAAGACGACGAGTGTTTGGAAGAGTCAAACCATATTTCTTGATTTGAATCATTAACACGATCATCCATACCAAACCTGAAGTCACGTGGATACCGTGCGTACCCACTAGCGTAAAGAACGCAGACAGGAACGCAGAAGTGCTAGGGCCGTGACCAGCGTGAACTAGATGATTGAATTCATAAAGTTCCATACCGATAAAGGCAGCACCGAATACCCAAGTAATCGCTAACCAAGTAAGCACCTGACCAACGTTTTTCTTGTATGCAGCAAGAACGGCAAAACCAAACGTAACAGAAGAGATCAAGAGGGCAAACGTTTCAGTTAAAACGAAGCCTAATGAATCACCAAACAGCTCTTGCGCGCTTGGTGTACCTACTGGAACGTGGCTGCTTAAAACAGCGAATGCAATGAAGAGTGTACCGAAAAGGATAAGGTCACTCATCAAGTAAGACCAGAAACCAAAGACAGTGATGTCAGTATCATCGTGATGATGATGCTCATCGTGTCCGTGGTTGTCGTGATGAAGTACTTCAGCCATGTCTTAGTCCTTCTTCAAGTGTTTTTCAAGGATCGCATAGCGTTCATTTTCGATGCGTTCAACTTCAGCAGCTGGAACATAGTAGTCCACTTTCTTCGTAAACGAAGAGTTGATGAAGCTGATGATAGCGCCAACGAAAGCAACAACTACTAACCACCAGATGTGCCAGATTAACGCGAAGCCCATAACTGTGATGAACATAGCGATAACGAAGCCAGCAGCACGGTTAGTCGGCATATGGATGTCTTCGTACTTGGTTGGTTTTGCGTACGCAACGCCATTCTCTTTGTCAGTCCAGAAAGTATCAATACCATTGATCTTTGGAATGTAAGCAAAGTTATAGAATGGAGCTGGAGATGAAGTCGCCCACTCAAGTGTACGGCCATCCCAGATGTCGCCAGTATGGTCAGTGCCTTTTTCACGTTGAAGGAAACCAACAACGATCTGCATAACGAAACTTGCGATACCAAGTGCAATAAGAATCGCACCGAACATAGCGATATTTACATATGGGTCCCATTCAGGGTTATCAAATGTATTCAGACGACGAGTCATACCCATGAAACCAAGGATATAAAGTGGCATGAATGCAAAGTAGAAACCGAAGAACCAGAACCAGAACGCTGCTTTACCCCAAGTTTCATTTAGCTTCCAACCAAACATTTTTGGCCAGTAGAAAATGATACCTGCGAACATCGCGAATACTACACCACCGATAATTACGTTATGGAAGTGAGCGATCAGGAATAAAGAGTTGTGTACCAGGAAGTCCGCTGGTGGAACTGCCATCAATACACCTGTTAAACCACCGATACCGAAAGTCACAAGGAAGCCAAGTGTCCACAGCATTGGGGTAGTGTAAGTGATGCGGCCCTTGTACATGGTGAATAACCAAGAGAAGATTTTTACACCAGTCGGGATCGCAATAATCATGGTCATGATACCGAAGAACGCGTTAACGTTGGCACCAGCACCCATTGTAAAGAAGTGGTGAACCCAAACAACCAGTGAAAGAACACCAATTGCTACAGTTGCGTACACCATAGATTTGTAGCCGAACAATGCCTTGCGTGAGAACACAGCAGTAACTTCTGAGTAAATACCAAAAGCTGGTAATACCAAGATGTACACTTCTGGGTGACCCCAAGTCCAGATCAAGTTCACGTACAACATTGGGCTACCACCCATGTCATTTGTGAAGAAATGGAAACCGAAGTAACGGTCAAGAGACAGCATTGCAAGCGTTGCAGTTAACACTGGGAATGTCGCAACGATTAACACTACAGTAACTAAAGAAGTCCAAGTGAAAATTGGCATATCCATCATTTTCATGCCAGGCGCACGCATTTTGATGATGGTAACGAAGAAGTTAACACCAGTAAGAAGCGTACCTAGACCTGAAACCTGAAGTGCCCAGATATAGTAGTCAACACCAACGCCTGGAGAATATTCAATGCCTGATAGTGGAGGGTATGCCATCCAACCAGTCGCGGCGAATTCACCAAGAGCCAGAGATACCATCATCAGACCCGCAGCACCAGCGAATAGCCAGAAGCTTAGAGAGTTCAATAATGGGAATGCAACGTCACGTGCACCGATTTGAAGCGGTACAGAGATGTTCATCAAGCCAACAACAAGACCCATAGCTACGAAGAAGATCATGATCACGCCGTGCGCGGTGAAGATCTGGTCATAGTGTTCTGGGTGCAAGTAACCTTCACCACCACCTTTTGCAAGGAACTGCTGAAGACGCATCATGATCGCATCGGCGAAACCACGCACAAGCATGACAATCGACACGAGGATATACATGATACCGATTTTTTTATGGTCTACAGATGTGAACCATTCGTTCCACAGGTAGCCCCATTTTTTGAAATAAGTGATACCCGCAACAGCAGCGATACCACCTAAGATCATCATTGCAACAGTAACCAATACGATTGGATCGTAAGGAATTGCATCTGGACCTAACTTACCTAATAAGTTCATGTCTTATTCCCCTTGAGAAGCAGTCGCATGTGCATCCGCTACATGTGCTTCAGAAGCAGCAGCTTCTTCGTGCGCAACACCGTGCTCTGCAGCAGGAGCTGAATGGTCAGCACCGTGGTAGTTGCTCATGTAGTGATTGATCACAGATTCAAACAAACCTTGCTCTACAGAAGAGTAATAAGTCACTGGATGTGGCTTAGATGGGTAAGGCTTCAATGCTTCTGCAGCAGCCTTCTCTTCAGGAGTTTTTGCTTTTGCGATTAGCGCTTCAATCTGATGTTTACCACGGTTGCCATCACGCAAAGACGCGAATTCAGCCTGGTCTAATACAGATTTTTGAACAGCTTCTGGATTTACTGAAGTACCGTTACCTGCTTGAACAGCAGAAACCCATTCAGCAAACTGAGCATCAGTCACAGAGTGAGCGCGGAAGCGCATTTGTGAGAAGCCGTAACCAGAATAGTTAGAAGAGAAACCGCGGTAGCCTTCAGCTGGGCTAGTTTCGTCTGCCAACAAGTTCAGGTGAGTTTGCATACCCGCCATTGCATAGATCTGACCACTTAACGCTGGGATGAAGAATGAGTTCATCGTGAAGTTAGAAGTGATACGAAGGCTTACCGGAGTTTTCTCTGGGAAACGGATTTCGTTAACAGTCGCAATGCCTTGCTCAGGGTAAACAAAGATCCATTTGAACTGTTCAGCAATAACTTGAACGGTCAATGGTGCCTTGTCAGACTCAAGCGGACGGTATGGGTCGTACTTGTGGGAACCCCACCAAGTTAACCAGGCAAGAATAGCAATAATAATAACTGGGATACCCCAAACTACAATTTCAATTGCAGTAGAGTGTGCCCAAGTAGGTTTATAGTCTGCGTCTTTATTCGATGCGCGATATTTCCAACCGAACCATAATGCCATGATTGCTGATGGAATAACCACCAATAGCATTAAGTAAATCGCAGTCATCATCAGGCTACTTTGGCCTGCTGCAACTGGACCTTTAGAGTTCAGAAGTACTAAATCACCACCACACCCTGTTAAAAGTGCGGACATCGCAGATAAAGACAATACAGCTAAAATCGTTTGTCTCATTTTACAACCTCGGTGAAGAGTCCCATTCCCTAATTTAATATGGGATAGCGATTAAAGTGTCGCATGATTAAAAAGATTCATTTTTTAACGAAAAATCTTCCTAATCATGAGACACCGCTACGTTGTAGGGCATTATGCCTGATTACAGCGAACTAAGCTATATATAAAGAGGCTTTAAATGACTGTAATAAAAACCGATTTTACTGCTCGGGATTGGCGAATATTTATAGTAATTTTATTTTAATTTCAAAGTTATGAGCGAAAAAAAGGGATGAAGATCATCCCTTTAAATAGACATTATTTTATTGCTTGATAACCTTGGTTTTTGCCAGTTTATCGTGCAAAGTTTGGCGGTTTTTGCCCAATCCAAAGATCCAGTCCAACAGAGAGAACAGTGGAATGAAGTAAATTGTCGGCAAAATAAACACGATACTACGTAGAGTAAAGGCACGCATCAGTGAGGTTTGAGAACCAGTTTCAGCATCTACAATCTTAATTTTAGTCAGTTTTTTACCAATACTTTGACCAGATTTTGCAATCAGGTAACCCTGAATGACCAGCATGATGAGCAGGTATAAACCCGCCGCTGTCCATGCCTGAGTCGAGAACATATCTAGCATCTGAGACTGTAGTTCCAGCACACGGTTCTGATCTGGATTACCACCCATCGCCTGCGTCATGATCTGTTCATTTAGCTGGGTAAAGCGAATTTTTTCTTCCGCTGTAAAGAACGCAGTCAAAATAAAAGTCGCTGGAATCCAGAGCAGCAGATCAACGAATTTGGCAAAAATACGGGCGGGGATACCTGCCAGTTCGAAGGTATTTGCCTTTGCTGTAGTGCGCGCATAAGTATTGGTTGGAGCAGCAACAGGTTGCTCAAATGGTGCTGTCTCAGCAACTGGTGCAGGTGTAACATAGCCCTCAGGTTGATAAACGAATTTACCCTGCGTAAGCTCACCCAAAGCCTTCCATTCGGTCATGCCTTGATGCCAAGCCAAATCAGTTAATAATACTTGCTGGCTGGCAAGCATCTGATTTAGCTGTTCAAGGGTATATGGTCCAGCTTGTTGATTGTTTCGTGCCAGGTAAATCTGCATAAAGACTGAATCTCAAAATGTACGTTGAAAAAGGTTAACTTTGATTTTATTGAATTATAGCCATAACACAAACAAAATCTTAAGCTAAACATGCGGATATGTCGGACATTTTTAGGCGAAGTACAACCAGAACCATACAAAAGAATACAGATGAACTTTTTAAATTAGTGAGAATCCTGAATTCTTAAGCTCATATATCAAAATAAAGTATTCAAGATTCGTAATTAAAAAGATGTAATTTTAATGTAATTACCAATAAGTTTTTATTGATAAAAATCAAAGAAATTATCAGAAGAGACTTGGCTCAAAAATTTATATTTATAAATTGCTAAAACAAAAAAAGACCCTCATGTGAGGGTCTTTTTTATCTACTGAATATCAGCTTATTTCGCTTCTTGGTCAGCAAGGAAGAACCAGGTATCCAATACTGAGTCTGGGTTTAGAGACACAGATTCAATACCTTGTTGCATTAACCATTTAGCAAGGTCTGGGTGATCTGAAGGACCTTGACCACAGATACCTACATATTTACCTGCTTTACGGCAAGCTTGGATTGCCATAGAAAGAAGAACTTTCACAGCTGCATCACGTTCGTCGAACAGGTGAGAAACGATACCAGAGTCACGGTCAAGACCAAGTGTTAACTGAGTCAAGTCGTTAGAACCAATAGAGAAACCGTCGAAGTGTTCAAGGAACTGTTCAGCTAACAATGCGTTAGTTGGCAATTCACACATCATGATCACTTTAAGGCCATTTTCGCCACGTTTCAGACCATTTAACTCTAGCAGTTCAATTACACGTTTCGCTTCGTTTACAGTACGTACGAAAGGAATCATGATTTGAACGTTAGTCAAGCCCATTTCGTCACGAACTTTTTTCAGTGCACGGCATTCAAGTTCGAAGCAGTCACGGAAGTTGTCAGAAACGTAGCGGCTCGCACCACGGAAGCCCAGCATTGGGTTTTCTTCTTCTGGTTCGTACAACTTACCACCGATCAGGTTCGCATATTCATTTGACTTGAAGTCAGACATACGAACAATCACTGGTTTGTCAGCGAATGCAGCAGCAAGAGTAGAAATACCTTCAACCAGTTTTTCTACATAGAATTCGATTGGAGATGCATAACCTGCAGTACGCGCCATTACAGCAGCACGAGTTTCACGTGGCAGGCTGTCAATGTTCAATAATGCTTTAGGATGCACACCGATCATACGGTTAATGATGAACTCAAGACGAGCTAGACCAATACCTGCGTTAGGAATTTGCGCGAAAGAGAATGCGCGGTCTGGGTTACCTACGTTCATCATCACTTTGAACGGAAGGTCAGGCATAGATTCGATTGAGTTGGTTTGAACTTCGAAATCAAGCGCGCCTTCGTAGATGAAGCCAGTATCACCTTCAGCACAAGATACAGTCACGTCTTGACCGTCAACAAGTACTTCAGTTGCATTACCACAACCAACGATTGCTGGAACACCCAGTTCACGTGCAATGATCGCAGCGTGACAAGTACGACCACCACGGTTAGTAACAATCGCAGCAGCACGTTTCATTACTGGTTCCCAGTCCGGGTCAGTCATGTCAGATACAAGTACGTCACCGTCTTGTACTTTGTCCATTTCTTTAATAGAAGTAACGATACGAACTTTACCAGCACCAATACGTTGACCAATTGAACGGCCTTCACATACTACAGTACCTTTTTGTTTAAGCAGATAGCGTTCCATAGTGCCGACATTTTCACGGCTCTTCACAGTTTCAGGACGCGCCTGAACGATGTACAGTTTGCCGTCATCACCGTCTTTCGCCCACTCGATGTCCATTGGTGCACCGTAGTGTTTTTCGATGATTAATGCTTGTTTAGCAAGTTCATGCAATTCTGCATCAGTTAAAGCGAATTGTTGACGATCTGCTTTTTCAACGTCTACAACAACAACTGATTTACCCGCAGAAGCTTCTTCACCGTAAATCATTTTTTGGTGTTTAGAACCCAGGTTGCGACGAAGAATCGCGTGTTTACCTGCGTTTAAAAGCGGTTTAGAGATATAGAATTCGTCAGGGTTTACTGCGCCCTGTACTACCATCTCACCCAGACCGTAAGAAGCAGTGATAAATACTGCATCACGGAAGCCTGATTCTGTATCTAGTGTGAACATTACACCAGCAGCGCCAGTTTCTGAGCGAACCATACGTTGTACGCCAGCAGAAAGGGCAACGACGTCATGCGCAAAGTTTTGGTGTACACGGTAAGAGATCGCACGGTCGTTATATAGAGATGCGAATACTTCTTTGATCGCGATCAGAACGTTATCGATGCCGCGGATGTTCAAGAAAGTTTCTTGCTGACCAGCAAAAGATGCATCTGGTAAGTCTTCTGCAGTTGCAGATGAACGAACGGCAACCGCGATGTCAGGGTTGCCGTTAGAAAGTGCGTCAAATGCTGCACGAACTTCTTGTTCTAATGCTGCAGTAAGCGGAGTCTCTACAATCCATTGGCGGATTTTAGCGCCAGTTTCAGCAAGAGCATTTACGTCATCAACGTTTAGGCTAGCAAGCTCTGCATTGATTTTAGCGTTTAGGCCGCTTTGCTCGAGAAATTCACGATATGCACCAGCAGTAGTTGCAAAACCACCTGGTACAGATACGCCAGCGTTTGCTAGGTGGCTGATCATTTCGCCTAGAGATGAGTTTTTCCCACCAACAAGCTCAACATCGTGTTTCCCTAATTTTTCCAGACCAATTACGCGCGCTTCCAAAGTTGTTACTCCACTTTTGCAGTATTAATCATTATCTTGGCATGAGAATATAGCAAACCATCTAGGTGGATGATTTTACTAAGCGACAGTCATGTAAGATCGGTTTACTATAAAGATTATATAGTACGAAGACAAATGTTTGAGGAGAATTTTAATGTCGGAAGGTAAACAGATAAAGCGCAGTGTTTTCTTTGTTTCTGATGGTACTGCGATCACCGCAGAGACGCTGGGACACTCACTTTTGGCACAGTTCCCTCATGTCGATTTTGATATACATATCATTCCCTATATAAGCTCCGAAGAAGCTGCGACCAATGTCGTAGCAGAGATCAATGCACGTGCCCAGGCAGAAGGGCAGAAACCACTGGTTTTTGATACCCTGGTGGACCCATATGTGCGTGACATTATCAATACTGCAAATGCAGTAAATCTTGATGTATTTGAAGGACTTATAAGCAAACTTTCAGAAGAATTAGGCACTGAGCCGACGACGCTGGTAGGGCAAACTCACGCAGTAACGGACTCAGAATCCTATAAAGCACGTATTGATGCGGTGCATTTTGCTTTAGATAACGATGATGGTGCACGTACCCGTCATTATGACAAGGCCGATCTGATCCTGATTGGGGTATCGCGTTCAGGTAAAACACCGACTTCAATCTATCTTTCTCTGCAATTTGGAATTCGTGTTGCGAACTATCCATTAACCGAAGAAGATCTGGATGACAACCGCCTGCCAGCGGTGCTGCGCCCGCATAAACACAAGCTTTTCGGCCTGATGATTGATGCTGACCGCCTTGTGGCTATTCGTACTGAACGCAAAGCAAATAGTCGATATGCGAGCTTTAATCAGTGTCAAATGGAGTTGCGTGCGATTGAAGGAATTTACATTTCTGAAGGCATTAAATACTTAAATGTATCCGAGATGTCGATTGAAGAAATCTCCACACGTGTCCTGCAAATGACCGGTTTAAAACGTCGTATTGGCTAAAGCATTTTTGATGGAGTCAAAGCCAGTTTTGGCTCCATTTTTTATCAAAATTTATCCATCAAAATAATGAATCATAGAAAATAACGATAATATGATAGCTAAAATCAATCGCTATTATTTCGCTACGAAATACCTCATAGAAAAATTATAAACGTGTTAGGTTCTCAAAATTGTTTAAAAATTATTCAATAAATTTAAAGTCATTATTCCTTTTTAGCATTTTTTTTGAAATAAATATCAAAAAAAAATAAATAGAAATTTACTTAAAGGTTTGAATGATCACGTCAACTTGGTAATTTTCACCATGCACACAATGAATTGCTTGCTCAGAAATTTTTAAAATTGGCCAAGTAATGAGCTGGCAGTTCTCCCGTTGCAGGGCAATATAAAAACTATCCGATTTAAAGTAATTACGATTAGATGCTGCCAGGTTGGGCATCAGTTGACGTCTTAGCCAGGGATTTTTGACTTGTTGTTCCAAAAAGCGTAAAGAAAGTAGTCCTTTAATCCGGTTACTGATCAGACTTTTATTCTTGCTAATGAGTGGATGATTCACCACACGTTGTAAAGTTCGACTGGTACTGGGCATCACAAATTGCGGTTCGATCTGAAAGACTTTCACTGATGCTGCCTGCTGGCAAATCCGGTCAAGATGACTCACAGTAGACTGGTCAAGACCAATCACGGCTACATGTTGATCCTGAAAATCCATGTCTTTAAGGTCGGCAGAATCGACTTTAGTCCCACTAAACTGTTTAAAGTGCTCAGGGTGATTTTCAAAAATACCAGCACCTGCATCCTGCTTAACGCCCATGTTGATGTCCTGTAATTGCTTAATTTTTATTCTGTTAGGATAGATATAGACAATATCGGCAGGAGCGTAAAGCAGCTTTCATAGAATCCCGAGTCATTAATAATTCGACATTTTAAAATCTACTTCAGTTATAGATTTTTGAAATTAGCATAATCTTTATAAAGCTATTTATGGGTTGTGCTCATGCTGTTGGATATCAATGCTGTCAGGCAATACCAGTGTTTCTTTAAGCTGATGCTGACGCAGATATTCCATATCCCGGATATTTTTCTGAACAGCAACGGCGCCGAATAAACTGAGTAAAAATGCCATGATATAAAAGCCTTTCTCACTCAGTAGCAGTTCAGCATTAAACAGGCCAATGGATAGCAGGGCGATACAGATCCCAATTGAAGCCCAACACAGACCATAATAAATTGCTGTGACTTTTAGACCTTCGAGCCGGTCACGTACAACTTTTTGTAGAGATACAGCGGCGAACAATCCATACAGAATTATCACCAGATAATAGCCTTTTTCATTCAACGGCATATTGGCATTAAACAGTCCGATCCCATACGCAGCAGCCCCAATAAGTAAAGCTACCCAACTGGCTGCGACAAAGGCTGGGGTAGGTTTATTAATGTATTGATTCATATTCTTATCCTGAACTTATAATTGTTTATTTTTTATTCATTATGCAAAATAAAGCTAAGGAATCAATATTTTATTTTTCCAAAAAGAAACCGCTATCAGTCAGCGGTTTCTTTAACTTATATAAGTAGAAATTAGATTTCTTGTTTCGCCTGCATCAGCAGGTCAAAGTTATGTAGGCGCTTATCTGTGTCATAGATGTCACAGGTAAAGATAAACTCATCTACTTCATATTTCGCTAGAAGTGCTTCCAGTCCAGCTTTGACGGTTTTCTTAGAACCGACCTGAGCCATCGCAAAGAAATTATCTACGGACATTTTTTCAGGTGGTGACCATAAACCTTCCATTGAATCAATCGGGGCTTTCAGTTTCAGGCTTTGGCCACGGATCAGTGCCAGTACACGCTGATAGGCACTGGTTGCTAGATATTGTGCTTCTTCATCCGTATCTGCGACACAGGTCGGCACGCCCATAGAGACATAAGGACGGTCCAGATATTCAGACGGTTCAAAATTCTCACGATAAAGTTGAATGGCTTGACCCAGCATACGCGGCGAAAAATGTGATGCAAATGAATATGGCAAACCGAGTTTCGCTGCCAGCTGGGCGCTAAACAGGCTAGAGCCAAGTAGCCAAACCGGAACATGAGTGCTTTGACCTGGCGTTGCTACAATACGTTGACCCGGAATTGGATCTTTAAAATACTGCAAAATTTCCAGTACATCTTGCGGGAACTGATCTTCAGTTTCCTGACGGCCACGACGTAAGGCTCGCATAGTCATTTGATCAGTACCCGGTGCACGACCCAAACCGAGTTCAACGCGTTCCGGATATAAGGTTGCTAAAGTGCCAAATTGCTCGGCAACGACCAAAGGTGCATGATTGGGTAACATGATGCCACCTGAGCCTAAGGTCAGAGTTTTGGTGTTTGCCAGTAAATAGCCGAGTAGGACAGCGGTGGCTGAACTGGCAATACCGTCCATATTGTGATGTTCGGCTAACCACATGCGGCGATAACCCAGCTTTTCTGCGGTTTGTGCCAGTTCCAAGGCATGCTGTAGGGAGAATTGAATGGTTTTATCGTCACGAACAGGAACCAGTTCAAGAATAGAGAACTGAGTATCGTTAAGCGTACGCATAATATTACTCTTTATTTGACATGGCTAAGAGCATACGACGTTCAACTGGATTTGTATATCGAAAAAAAACGATATAAGTGTAAACAAAATGTAGAGGCAAAAAAATAAGCATCCGAAGATGCTTAAAAAGAGGGAAGAGTTGTAAAAGAGACTTAGCTTTTATTTTTAACGATTAACGACGACGGTTGTTGTAGCGGTAGTCGTTATAACGGTAGTTACGTGAAGAGTTATAACGGCGGTCATAACGGTCATCGTAACGACGGTCTTCACTTACTTTTTTACCAAGTGCAGAACCACCAGCAGAACCCAATGCTGCACCAATTAAACCGCCATTGCTACCAGCCATATTTTTACCTACGGCATAACCTGCACCGCCACCTAATGCACCACCGATAATGGCACCGTTACGGTCACGTTTATTTGCAGAAACTGCTGCACCTGCACCACCACCGATTGCAGAACCGATTGTTGCGCCAGTTGTACCGCCAACTTTATTACCTACAGCAGCACCCACTACGCCACCGAGAGCAGAAGCAAGAGCAGTATTTGTTGTATTACCCGCATTCGCTGCTGTCATACCCATACCCATAGCTGAGGTAGCAACAACTGCGATCATTAGAGATTTGTAGTTCATGAGTACACCTTTTATATATTTGGCTGTATTTGTCTATGAGTTAAATTTAATCTAGCAAGAGCAAAACAGCATGGAGAGTCTGTAGACGAAATGTGTTTTTTCTCTCCTTAATTTATTCATAATTGCTAAACAATAATTTTCACGTATTACAGCAAGTTGGCATCATTTAGCGGCAATTAAAAAAGCACCCGAAGGTGCTTTTGAGTCAAATGTAATATGCGATTTAAAGGTTATACGCACTGAATTAACGGTAACGTTTTTTCCAGTGTTTTGAGCGTTTTTCAGCAGCTTTATCTTTAGAGATTTTATTACCTAGTGCTGCACCACCTGCTGCACCTAGTGCAGAACCGATGTAGCCACCGTTTGAACCCCCCATGCTTTTACCTACGGTGTAGCCTGTACCACCACCTAAAGCACCACCAATTGCAGAGGAAGTACGGTTTTTCTTGTTACTTGCTACAGCTGCACCACCAGCACCACCAAGTGCTGCACCGATTGTTGCACCTGTGTTGCCCCCCATGTTTTTACCCAAAGCTGTACCAGCCACACTACCTAACGCACTTGCTGCAGCAACACGAGCAGTGCTGTCGGCATGAGCATTAACGGTCATCATTGACCCAGCGGCTAAAGCGGTACTTAATAAAACTGCGCTCAGTTTCATGTTGGAACTCCATATCCGTGATCGGATTGTGTTGTGTTTCGATGGCAGAAAATGTAACAAAACATCGCCATTACATTGTGAAGAAATATCTCCATATTTAGATGCTTTATTTGCGAGTTTGTAAAATAAGTAAAGAATGCGGATTAAATTGATTAAAAAAGCGACGTTAGCTTGAATTTTGAGCTTTTAAAGCGCGGCTTATTAAGATGCTTTAAACACAGAAGGCTTGTACTGAATAAAGATGTTCTTTATGCCTGAGAATCGTTAAACTAGGCGCAATTTTTGATTTCGCTGTGCTAAGACCTTTATTTAGCTATAGCCTTTGTTTGAGATACTTTGAAAAATGAAAGAATCGTTACGTTTACGATTAGACCAACTCTCCGACCGTCACGAAGAATTAACTGCCTTATTGGCAGACGCGGAAGTCATTTCAGATAACAAACGCTTTCGCCAGCTTTCCCGCGAGCATAATGACCTGACCGAAATTACTGAAGTATGGACCAAGTACAGGCAGGCTGAAGAAGATATCGAAACTGCCCAAGCCATGCTCAGCGATCCAGACTTTAAAGAAATGGCACAGGAAGAGATTAAGGAAAATAAATCCCTGATCGAACAGCTTGAAGCTGATTTGAACATCCTGATGATTCCAAAAGATCCAAATGATGCTAACTCGGCTTATCTTGAAATCCGTGCTGGAACGGGCGGTGATGAAGCAGCAATCTTCTCAGGTGATTTGTACCGTATGTACAGTAAATATGCGGAGTCTCAAGGTTGGCGTATCGAAATCTTGTCTGAAAATGAAGGCGAGCATGGCGGTTATAAAGAAGTCATTTGCCTGATTAATGGTGAAGGTGTATATGGCCGTCTGAAATTCGAAAGTGGTGCACACCGTGTTCAACGTGTACCTGCAACTGAATCACAAGGTCGTGTTCATACTTCAGCTTGTACGGTGGCGATTCTTCCAGAAGTCGATGTTGATACTTCAGTCGACATTAACCCATCGGATCTGCGTATTGATACCTATCGTGCGTCGGGTGCCGGTGGTCAGCACATTAACAAAACCGACTCTGCCGTACGTATTACCCATATTCCAACTGGTACTGTGGTGGAATGTCAGGATGAACGTTCACAGCATAAGAACAAAGCTAAAGCGATGGCGCTTTTGGTTTCACGTCTGGAAAATGCCAAACGTGCAGCAGCAGATGCCGCAACTTCTGAAATGCGTCGTGACTTGGTGGGTTCAGGTGATCGTTCAGAACGTATTCGTACCTATAACTATCCGCAAGGCCGTATGACCGATCACCGTATTAACCTGACTTTATATAAGTTAGATGCAGTGATGGAAGGTGACCTGACTGAACTGTTAGACAGCTTACATCGTGAATATCAGGCCGATCAGCTTGCCATGCTTGCACAGCAGAATGGTGGATAATGAATATTTCACAAGCCTTGGCTTTACGTGGTGAACCGGAAAGCTATGAACGCCAGGAAAATGCCTGGTTACTGGAACACATTACCAAGATTGATTCTTTTGATCTGGTGATGAAAAAGGATCAGGAACTAACGTCTGAACAAGAACAGGCGTATGTCGATGGTCTAGCGCGTATTGCGGCGGGTGAGCCATTGGCTTATGTGACAGGATCACAGCCATTCTGGACACTGGATCTGAAAGTGACCAAAGATACCTTGGTGCCACGTCCTGATACTGAAGTACTGGTTGAAACTGTTTTAAAGCTAGACTTGCCTGAAGATGCCCGTGTCGTAGATTTGGGTACAGGCACGGGTGCGATTGCTTTATCTTTGGCTTCTGAACGTCCAGAGTGGTCAGTCACTGCAACTGATATTTACGAGCCTACTTTAGAAGTAGCGAAGTTCAATGCTGAACAGCATAACTTGTCACAGGTGCAGTTTGTATTGGGTTCATGGTTCAAGCCATTAGGTCGTCAGTTCTTTGATGTGATTGTTTCTAATCCACCATATATCGATCCAGCTGATGCACATATGCAGGGTCTTGCGACTGAGCCGGAACGTGCTTTAGTGGCAGATAATAAAGGCTTGGCTGATCTAGAACAGATTATTATTCAAGCTAAAAAACACCTGACTGTGAATGGTTGGGTAGTGCTAGAACATGGTTATGATCAGGGTGATGCGGTTCGTCATCTATTTACTCAGGCTGGTTATAAACAGGTACGTACTGTGAAGGATTATGGCGGCAATGACCGTGTGACCTTGGCGCAGTGGCCACATTAATTTTCAAAATCTATTTCAATAAAAAAGCGACCTAAATAGGTCGCTTTTTTTTAATTCATATTTTTACATAGGGTAATCTTGCAGACAGTCAGAAACTTCCACCTGATCCAGTGTATTGGTTTCCATAGCCAGACAGAGTGTGACCACTTTCAATGTATCTGCAATGAACTGTTCATCTTTCAGTGCAATCCCTTGCTTCAGGCTTTCAATACGTTCAGCTGAGATTTCAAGTGCCGCAGCTGCATCAAGAACATCAATACGGTTAAGGAAAGCAATTACTGCATCTTTCAAAGCTGAATCAGATGCGTTTAGAATCCCTTGATTGAGCTGTTCAGAAAGAAGGTCTGCAGAATGAAATAAAGCATTAGAGAAGTTTTGAACCAGGTTTTGGCCAAGAACGTCAGTCATCTTTAACATAAGAGTACCTTAAGTAGGGAAGGTGGATGGGCAACTGAAGAGATGCATCAAATTGTGTGAAAAATAATCCAAATTAACGATAAATACAAAGGTATTGGGATGACCGAAGAGTCTCATTTTTTTTGGTGATAAAGCTTGAAAACTAGATGTTCTGAAAAAATAAAAACTTAAATAAAATAAGGTATAAATAATCGTTTTTAAGTCTAAATAAATAGATTTAGTTAATAAATAAACCGCTGCGGTCACAGTTCGATTTGCTTCCCATTTGAGCAAAGATTAGTCTAAGAAAAATTCAAAATAACATGGATCAGATATGGATATTCAAAATAAAGTCTTTGTAGTGACAGGTGGAGCTTCTGGATTAGGGGCGGCGACATCACGCTATCTGGTTGAGCAGGGTGCTCAAGTAATTATGGTGGATATGAATCAGGAACTCGGACAGAGTCTGGCACAAGAACTGGGAGAGCAAGCACAATTCGAGCAACTAGATGTCACCGATGAAACAGCAGTCAGTGCATTTTTTAAGACATTGGAACAAACGCATGGACAGCTCAATGGATTAGTGAACTGTGCTGGAATTGCGCCGTCAGCTAAAGTGCTAGGCCGTGAAGGTTTGCATGATCTGGCAATGTTCCAGCGTGTGTTGAATATAAATGTTACGGGAACCTTTAACATGCTGCGTTATGCTGCAGAGTTGATTGCCAAATATGAATTAAAGGAAGGCGAAGAAGAACGCGGTGTAATTATCAATACAGCATCAGTAGCTGCATTTGATGGGCAGATCGGTCAGGCTGCCTACTCAGCATCTAAGGGGGCAGTGGTTGCAATGACTTTGCCTTTGGCACGTGAACTTGCCAAGAATGCGATACGTGTCATGACCATCGCTCCAGGCATTATGGAAACACCGATGCTTAAAGGTTTACCGCAAAATGTACAGGACTCTCTTGGACAAATGGTGCCATTCCCGCCACGTTTAGCCAAGCCATCTGAATATGCAAAATTAGTCGGCCATATTCTTGAGAATCCTTATCTGAATGGTGAAGTGATCCGTCTGGATGGTGCAATTCGCATGGCAGCAAAATAGCCTAAGTTTTATTGATTATTTGGGGTCACTATTCAGGCCTAACCATAGAGTGGATGTGGTCATTTTATTAAAGAAGCTCAAAATTTATTTAGTGATTATTGATTTCTACTGAATTGAGAATATTTTTTCTAAAAATTTAGCCTCTTATTTAAGAGGCTAAATGACAAAGAAAAGTCGCTTTGATTTTTATAATTGCACTTTATTATGCTCAGCATCTGGTTCATCAGGATTGCCAGTAATGTTGCCTTTTAAAACTTTCAGCAGGTGAGTGACCTTATTATCGGTTACATTCCAGTATTCCGCGCTTACTGCTTTGGCAATAAGTATTCGTACACTTGGATCATCCTTGCCTTCGAACCAGTTTTCTGCCCAAGGATTCCATAACTCTTCAATCAGGATACGATCAGTACTGATTTCTCCATGTGCACTGATAGACACATAGATATCATCTGATGGTTTAGCGAAGGACAAACCTAAATGCTGACGACCAGCATTGATGGCTTTGATGATATCATTGGTATCTTTCATGATGAAATACAGGTTCTGACTTTCATGCATCTTTTCAGAATTGAGCATGGTCATTGGCTGGGAATGAATTTCCTGAGTTTCAGTTTGATGGCTGATCATGGTGAAACGTACATCTTTAATGAGTTCCCATAATTTTTCACGATCATTATGTTCTGAATATTGTTCTGTCATATGCTGCTCCATCTTCTTGTTAAACGTTAAACTTAGATAACGTTAAGCAGCTTAGTCATATTTATAACTGGATACAGCAAGTCTCACTGAACTCGTACATTTCCATACTCAAATAAGAGGAGAGGCTACAGAAGCCATAAATAAACTGGTTCCAGTTACAGCGCAGTAAAAATTAAGGGAACAAAGCAGTTCGCTGAAATGCAAAAGGAATAAGAGATTTCAAGTGAGTAAAATACTTATACAAGAAAAGATCAATATATGTGGCAACCACTTCATTGAAGCTGATGTATAGCTAAGGTAATAACAATGCAATTACAGTTATATATCTAATACTAATAATTCAATAAGTTTCGAGTGGTCTAGATTCTTTATCAGTAATAGAGACACTAATCGGCGATATAGGTAAAATCTGCCAAGGCTATATAATCAGATCAGTACATAAATAATGAATAGTTTTGGCATTGCACGATTTTTAGTTGCTGTCATAATTCAATGAGATTCGTATATAAAAAAGCAGCACTTTATGAATTTTTAAGTTTCTTAAGTTAGGGGGAGTTGCAATGTCTAAACTTGGTCGCCCAGTGGTGATGACAGCAGAAGAACGCCGAACAGAAATTTTAAATGTGGCAGAGCAGCTATTTGGGGAAAAAGGTTTTGAAAGTGTGACCATGTCTGAAATTGCTGAAGCTGCAGGCATGTCCAAAAAAACCTTATATGTGCATTTTACTGATAAGCAGGAACTGTTTAAGTCTTTGGTGACTTGTTCCTATATTTGGTCAGAAGATGCTTTTCAGGATGTTTCTGAAGATCCAGTTGATCAGCTAAAAGAAAGTTTATATATGATTGCTAAGCATGTGCTTTCAGAAAGACATATTAAATTATGTCGTCTCACGATTGTGGGACAACTCGGTATGGAAGGTTTAGCTGATACTTTTTATGAAATGGGAATTTCGACCAGTCGTAATCATTTGATTTCGTGTGTTGAGCGGATTCCTGAGCAACAGAAAACATTAAAGCTTTCTAGTGAAATTCTGGTAGATATGTTATTCGGTGCCGGTATTGCCAAAGCTTTTATTGATTCGCTGTTCAAGAAACAACATATCGATCTACAAGAAATATATAGGCTGATTGATAGTTCAGTGAATGCCTTATTCCGAGCTTAATTTGGTAGATAATTAAATTTCTTCTAGTTATGACGTTATTCTAGCCGAATGGTTTTAATAGAAGTTATTTACGCTTTAAACGAAATAAGATGAATGGAAATAATTGATTCATCTTTTAATGAACACGGACGGTATTGTGGTAGACGCTCCAAACGCTGAATTTGAACTCACTGATGCGGAAATGCATCTCTATGCACGTCAAATCTTATTAGACGGCTGGGACATTGAAGCTCAGGAAAAATTGAAATATTCCGATGTTTGTATTATTGGTTGTGGCGGTATTGGTTGTGCCTTAGCTGAACTGCTTGCACGGGCAGGTGTTGGAAAGATCGCCCTGATTGATCCAGATACGATTGAGATCAGTAATCTGCAGCGTCAACTGGCTTTTACTCCGCAGGATATTGGTTTTTATAAAGCAGAAACACTGGCGAAACGTCTGCAACAGATTAATCCGCATCTGCAAATTGAATATCATAATCAGGCAATTTCTAAAGATAATGCTCAAGCCCTGATTCAGCATCAGGATTTAGTTTTAGATGGTTGTGATCAGTTTGAAACCCGTTATCTGGTCAATCAAACTTGTCGACAATTTGATGTGCCACTGATCAGTGCATCTGCCATTGGTCTGCAAGGCCAACTGTTTATGGTCGAAGGTGATTCAGCCTGCTATAACTGCCTGTTCCCACAAGAAGATCAAACTGATACAGCTATGCGCTGTGCGGATTCTGGTGTACTGGCAACGACACCGAATGTTATGGCATGCTTGCAAGCGCACCATGCTTTACTTTATCTGGGATTGGGCAAAATGCCATTACGACAAAAGTTGTTATTATGGGATGGTAATAGTATGCAGCAACGTATTCTTAAGTTTGAGAAAGATACGAATTGTCCAATTTGTCAGGCAAGATAGAACAGATTGGCCTGAATATTTGTTACACTCGAGAAAATTTGAAATTACGCTGACATTATGAAAAATAATATCTTCCTGGATGGTTTGCGTTCTGTGGCGCGTGTCGGTGAAACGGCCGTCATTGCAGCACGTGCAGGCATCAAGTACGCAACTGAAAAACCAAGTAATGCCAAACTGATGCGTGAAACATTTGAATCTTTAGGTTCAACTTATATCAAATTAGGGCAGTTTATTGCCTCTACACCATCGTTATTTCCTCGTGAATTTGTTGAAGAATTTCAGGGCTGTTTAGACCAGACACCAAGTTTGCCTTTTAGCTATGTACAACAAGTATTGGCATCCGAGTTTGAAGGCCGTAATCTGGATGAAATCTTTGCCTCCATTGAGGAAAAGCCACTCGCTTCGGCATCAATCGCACAGGTTCACGCAGCAAAGTTAGTCTCTGGTGAAAATGTTGTCATCAAGGTGCAAAAACCGGGTGTAGAAACCATTCTTTACACGGATCTGAATGTACTGCACTGGGCAACTAAGCTGCTTGAGAAAGCGGTGCCAAAAGTGAAGTTTGCATCTTTGGCAGATATCGTAGAAGAGATCAAAACACGTATGGTGCGTGAGGTTGATTTTATCGAAGAAGCCAAAAATCTGGATGACTTTGTTAATTATTTGAATGTCACAAATAATCGTGCAGCAACAGCGCCAAAAGTTTATCATCAGTATTCAACCCGTCGTGTACTGACGATGCAACGCTTATATGGTGTTTCATTGACAGATTTTGATGTGGTGAAACAGGTGGCTAAAGATCCTTCTCAGGTGCTGATTACCGCCATGAACACCTGGTTCGGTAGTCTGATGATGTGTGAAAGCTTCCATGCAGATCTGCATGCCGGTAACCTGATGCTGCTTGAAGACGGTCGTGTAGGTTTTATTGATTTTGGTATTGTGGGTCAGCTCAAGCCAGAAGTCTGGACAGCATGTATTGCTTTTATGGATGCGCTCCAAAATACCAATTACGATTTGATGGCAGAAAACATGCTGAAAATGGGTATGACTGCGGTTGCAATCGACACCAAAGTGCTGGCAGCAGATCTAGAACGTTTATTCAGTGGTGTCATTATGGCAGATCCACAAGAACTGCTGAGCACGAATCCAAGTGATTTAAATGATGTGATGATGGATATGGTAGCGGTAGGAGAGCGTCACGGTATTCGCTTCCCGCGTGACTTCGCATTGTTATTCAAGCAAATGCTGTATTTCGATCGCTTCATGCGTATCTTGGCGCCGTATACCGATATCTATGCGGATCAACGCTTGCAGATGATTCAGACCATGGATCCGAATTTGTTGTTGAAGAATTAATTTATCTTTAATCCTTCCCGACCTTCCTTTGATAAAGGGAGAAGTTCCTTATTGATGAATACTATTTAAGGGATAAAAGTCCCTCTTTATTAAAGAGGGACTTAGGGAGATTTTTTATATATCAAACTTCCGAGTGGTCAAATGGACGCAATTATCATTGAAGGTTTGAAGGTTGAAACAGTGATTGGCTGTTTTGACTGGGAACGTCAGATTATTCAACCTTTAATGCTGGATATAATCATTCAGACTGATTTGGAACAGGCTTCCAATTCTGATGCTTTGGCAGATACGCTGAATTATGCCGAGATTTGTGAAATTTCTGCACAAACAATTCAGCAGGCACAGCCAGAATTGATTGAACATGCAGCAAAGTTAGTGCTAAACGCACTTTTTACTACCTTTGCAGCAATTGAATCGATTAAGATTACGATTCGTAAGCCTGCCATTATCGCGCAAGCCAATTCTGTAGGGATACGTCTTGAACGCCACCGAAACGATATTCGCCTTAGCACTGGCGAGTAATTGTCATCCTCAGCAACATTTTCAAGCTGCACAACAACGTATTGCCACTTGGGGAGAAGTTCAGTTTTCTCCCATCTATATTATTCCGTGCCGTGACGGGATTGGTGAGGATTACTGGAATTCAGCATGTCTGTTAAAAGCTGAAATGACTGCCGAAGAAATGGTTCAGCAGCTTAAACAGATGGAAGCCGATTCAGGACGAGTTCGTCCATCGCATCAGATCAGTCTGGATATCGACTTGATTGCCTGGGGTAGTGATCTCAGTGAGATGGAATTTAATCCAAAAAAATTACCGCTGGCCTTAGATGTCAAAATTCCAATGCATGATATCTGGTCACATCCAGCCTTTGAATATAATCGCCAACTACAGTATCCAAAGGTTAAGGCTTAAATCTGCGCTTTAAATCCTGAGTTTAAGCCCGATAAAAAATGTGCTTTGAAATCCTTAAATAAAATATAAACTTATGTAGTTAATAAAATTTGAATTTTCACACTATCAAGATTATTTAGGGGGAAGCTTGATGCGTCTGGTGCATGTTGTATTGACGGCTTCAGTTTTATTACTTAGTGGCTGTACGGTGATGTCCGTCAAGGAATGTCAGGTTGCGGACTGGATGGACGTGGGTCAACGTGATGGTGCAGCAGGGCGCTATAACCGCTTTACTCAATATGAAAAGGCCTGCGCAAAAGGAAATATCCAGCCCAACCAAAGTTTATATGACGTGGGTTATACCAAGGGGCGTTTTGATTACTGTCAGCCTGTAAACATATTTCATGCCAGTCTTAATGGTGGCGGTTCCTATCAGGTCTGTCCTTATGCACAGCATGCAGAACTGAAACCTTATCATGAGGTTGCAGCTCAATATTATCAGGCTAAAAAAGCTCAAGATGAGTGGTTTGATGAGTTGGAGCGTTATCAAAGCTATTTACTTGATCCAAAGCTAACCAAGGAAAATCGGGATAGTTATATTCACCGTATCCGTGAACTGAAAATTAAACAGGAACGGATCGAATTTAATTATTTTGATGCAGAGCGTAAACTGGCACGTTTTAAACGTGAGCATGACCTGTAGTCAGTCCTAAATCTTCAAAAGCCTAAGCCCGTAGGCTTCTTTATTTGTATAAGGCTGGAACAGATTGTTGAATTTAGAAGATCCGGATTCATCAAAAATGGCTGACTATTTTTTCTTATTATAAAAAATTATTAATAGCACAACGATCGCTAACAAAATACCAAGAATAATGCCCGTTTCCATAACTTACCTCTGAATCGTTATTTTTGTTGTTACGTTGGTAATGGGTATTGAGTCACTGTATATAGTTTCAATTATTTTATAGTTCTATTGAACCTAAGTACTGAGCAATTTTAATCATATCATCTTCATTGAAGAATAAAGGCTGAATGAAAGATGAACCGATATTCTGTAATGAGACATTTGAATTGATGGATCAGCTCTTTAAAACTTATCAATAAGTTATCTAGATCAAGACATAATCATCAGAATAAAAAAAGCCCACATGATCGTGGGCTTTTCTACGTGACGGCTTAAATATAATAACTGGTCTTGGTCATTAATTTTGAAATACCGGTCATGGCAATTTTTACGGGTAAGGGTAGATCCACACCACCTGCAGCCAGAGCCGTATCACGGTGATGTAATTCATCTTCATTCATCTGTTCCAGAATGCAACGTGAACGTTCATCATGTGGTGGTAACTGGCTAATATGATGTTGCAAGTGCATACTGACCTGACGTTCTGTTTCTGCAACAAAACCAAGACTGTATTTGTCGCCAGCAATTCCGGCAATCGCACCCATGCCGAAAGAAAGACCGTACCATACTGGATTCAACAAGCTGGTATGACTCTCTAATTCTTTTAAACGGTCTTCACACCAAGCCAGATGATCCTGTTCTTCAATCGCAGCCTGTTCCATCTCACGACGTACATTTGGCAATTTAGCAGTCAGCGCCTGACCATGATACAGCGCCTGTGCACAAACTTCACCGCTATGATTTACACGCATTAGACCCGCAACATGACGTGCATCGGAAACCGCGAGTTGGGTTTCAGTATTTTCGGCAGGATTGCTGCGTTGTGCGGAAGTCGTACCTGGAACAAGACTACGTAATGCCTGGTCAAAAGAATGAATGAGCTTATCGACACCTGTAAATTGACGCATGCATTAATCCTCCAATGATGCTTGTGCAGAGTTGATCATCGGTTTAAGACTCAGCAATAACCATAAGGTAAAGATGCCGCTTAAGACCGCTGTAATACAGAAAAGTATTTTAAGATCAAACTTTAAGACACTTAAAATGATAATCGAGAATATAGCAGAAGATACCATGAAAATTGCATTCAAAATGTTATTTGCTGCAACCACTCGTGCACGATGTGAGCGGGGAGAATGCGCCTGCATCATGGCATACAGCGGAACAATATAAAAACCACCGCTAATGCCCAATAAAGTGACTGCAAACATGACATGGTAATAGCTCCAGCCCTCATGGAACACGTCCGCTAAACCCAGTAACTCGCCAGTACGTTCAGGCACAAAAGCCATGCTCACAGCCAGATAAATTGCAAAAACCGTCAGTCCGACTGCACCAATCGGTACCATACGAATATTGACTTCTGTACCGCCCAATTTACGACATAAATAAGATCCCAAACCAATTCCGATCGAGAAGAAGGTTAATAGTAGGCTTGCGACATTTTCAGAGGCATGTAGATTCTGCAGGGTCAGTTGTGGAATCTGGGTTAAGTAGGTCGCGCCGTAGAACCAGTACCATGAGTTGCCAATCAGAATCAGAAAAACCAAAGGTAAACTTTTGGCATATTTCAGGGTTTGAAAACTGGTGCGGAAAAAGTTCCAGTCAATTTGAATATCAGGTGCTGGAATGCTTTGCTTTAAAATAAAACGGCTGGAAATATAACCTAGCACTGCAATAATCAGTACGGTCAGGCTGATCCAAAGTAAATTACCTTCCGATGCTGCAATCACGGCACCGCCTAGAATCATACCGAACAGGATTGCCAAGGAAGTTCCAGACTGGAATAGCGCATTACCAGACATTAATTCGTCTTTTTTCAGCACTTCAGGCAAAATCGCATATTTAATCGGCCCAAAGAAGGTGGACTGTGTCCCCATCAGAAACAATGCAAACATGAGAATCCACAGGTTGCCCATCAGGAAACCAATGGTTCCAAGTACCATAATGACAATTTCTAAAATTTTGATATAGCGGATCAGATGTGAGCGTTCGTATTTATCGGCAATTTGTCCGGCAGTCGCAGAAAAAATAAAATAAGGCAAAATAAATAGTAATGCAGCAAGGTTATTTAAGGTGCTGATGCTCGCGCTTTGCTGAATCCATCCATAGGTGATGACCAGCAATAATGCCTGTTTGAATACATTATCATTCAATGCCCCGAAAAATTGCGTCAAAAACATGGGTAAAAAACGACGTGAGCCTAACAAATGTTCGTTGTTGTTCATATTGGACGTGCTACATTAAGATTTATTAAGAAATGTCAGTGATGCGTGAACATCATGAAAAATCATGTAAGATACGCTTGACCACGGAAATGGCAAAATCCTATAGATTCAAGTTTCTTAGCTTATATTTTTCGGTCAAATAATCAATTAAAGAATGTATTCGTTTAGAGTTTGCTATGCCTGCAAAGAGAAAATTTAAAGAAACAATGCTCAGTCAGAGTATGAGTCCACTCATATCTGCACATACAGGCGGTCGTCTGTGTATGAGCATTTTCTTCATGATGTTAACCCAATATAGCATGGCACAAACTCCACAGACGGAAACGCCAGTGGCAGTTTCACAGGCAGAAATGATTGATGAACTGTCCAAGCAGGCGGTTCAACAAGGTGTTGCGAATTCTGAAGATGAAGCCGCCGAGAAAATCGAACAGGTGTTGCAGCCAGAAAATCAAGTAGACAGTCTGGAAATGCTAAAGCAGCAGGAACAGCAAGGTGCACAGCTCGATGTCTTTAAGCCGATTGAATTTGAAGATCTAGAAGAACTACCAGTGCAACCGATTGATCAGTCGATGGCGGATGAAATTTACCGTGTCGCTGAACAAGCTAAACAGGAAGCGCAAAGCTACCGTCAGACCCAGCAAACAGAAACTGTAGTTGCTGATATCAGTCAGCAGGAATTACTGGAAATCAATCAGGCACCAGTGAATGTCGATCAACTGATGCAAAGCATTCAGTCTGATAGTCAGATCATTGTGCAGGCGAATGAAGCAGGCAGTACCTTGCCGGAAATCTCTCCACGACAACTTACGCCGCAAGATGACAAAAAGCCGAATATTTTTAAACGACTCTTCTATAAGATCCGTCCACCTCGTCAGATTATGACGGCTAAAGTGCCGCGTATTGATGCAGACGTGGTGATTCGTAATGGTGAAATTAATACTCAATCGAGTAATGAGTTAAGCGCGACTGCACGTGCAGAGGCGTATGAAAACCTGGCAGAGAACATTGAAAATAAACTGTCAAGTTTTACCCAAGAATCCTTTAGTGATTTCCAGTCAGCTTTGCCACAATTGCGAAGTCTATCTAATCAGGCTGCTCAGGCAGTCGGTTTTTATAATGCTGAATTCCGTTTTGAAAAACTTTCTGAATCACGGGTGAGAGTTCATGTCACACCGAATGAACCAGTGATTATCCAAAGTCAGAATGTAGAATTTACCGGTGCGGGTGCTGAGCAACCACAGTTCCAGGTAATTGGTGTATTGCCAGATCAGGAAGTGGGTGACGTATTTAATCATGGCAATTATGAAAAAACCAAGGAACGTATCGTCGAAGCAGCGAGTAATAACGGCTACTTTGATGCGTTCTGGCGTCTGCATGATGCCAAGGTGGCACAGCCACAGAATACGGCTGATGTGAATCTGCGTTATGAAACTGGCGATCCGTACAAGCTTGGACCGGTAACTTTCCGGATGAGTGATCCGGATGAAGAATTCCCGCTAGATCCAGATATCCTGCAAAGTCTTGTGCCGTGGCAAGAAGATGCTGATTACCGTTTCTGGCGGGTAAATACGCTGGCGAATAACCTGACCAACTCACGGTATTTTAACTATACCTTGGTCGATGCGGTAAAACCGGATCCAGTCGAAGCAGAACTTGAACTGCCACCTGATCTGCAGCTGCTGGTCGATCAGCAAAAAATCTCTGAAGCCACTTTGACACAAGAGAAAAAAGCGGTGGCTTCTACCCAGGAAGTGACTCAAAGTGTTGTCGATGAAAGCCAGTTCGCGGGTAGTCGAGAGGAAGAAAGTCCGGATCTACGTGCCCTGCGTACTGCACAGGAAACTAAGGCTAATGAACAGGAACGTCTGAAAGCACAGGCACGTGAGGAGAAAGTTGTTCCGGTAATCGTGACCTTAAATGCTGACAAGTTGAATAGTGCTGAAGCGGGTCTAGGTTATGGAACTGATACCGGAACACGTGTACGTGGTCAGTACCGTCGTGCCATCGTTAATAAGCGTGGACATTCTTTCGATGCCAACGTCGAGCTGTCACAAATCCGTCAATCTATTGATGGCCGCTATAATATTCCATATAAGCATCCACTGAATGATTACATCAGTATTGTTGGTGGTTATGAGCGTGAAGAACGTGATGATGTCGCACAAGGCAATGGCCTATTGATTGAGTCTGCGGTTGTTGGTGCTGATCGCTTTATTAAAAATCCACGTGGCAGCTGGCAACATACTTATGGCGTACGTTATCGTTTAGATCGCTTAACCCAGGATGGCACAGTAGACGCGTCTGATATTCCAGATGCATTCTTGGGAAGTGCTGCAGAAGAACAACAATCGCTGTTATTTGGTTATGAAGTCGCTCGTACCACCAGTGACCGTCGGGTAAACCCAACCAAAGGCTTTAAACAGACCTATAAGCTTGAGGTGGGCAGTGAAGCACTACTATCCGATGCAGATATGGCGATTGCCAATGCTGGATGGCGCTTTATCTATTCACTGGGTGAAAATGCCGATCACCAATTTGTTGGTCGTGCCGACGCAGGCTATATTTTTACTGAAGATTTTACCAAAGTGCCGTATAACCTGAGATACTTCACCGGTGGTGATCAAAGTATTCGTGGTTTTGACTATAAGAGTTTGTCACCAGAAATTGATGGCTTTAAAGTGGGCGGTCAGGCCTTGGCAATTGGCTCCCTGGAATATAACTACCAATTCAAGGAAGGCTGGCGTGCAGCAGTATTTGCTGATGCCGGGAATGCTTATGACAAGGACTTCAGTAACCCAACAGAATATGGGGTAGGCCTTGGTGTGCGTTGGGCATCTCCTATTGGCCCGATTCGTATTGATGTGGCTTCAGGCATATCGGATGATAACCATCCAATCCGCCTGCATTTCTTTATTGGCTCACAGCTATAAAACAAACTGATTTAAAATTTTTAGATATTTGGGAAGAACATGGTCGAGAACCAGCAACCACAAGACGCAGAACCAGAAAATACGCCTTTGCCTAAGAAGCGCCGTGTTTTAAGAAGCATCTTATTGTCGGTGCTGTTTTCGATTCTGTTTTTACTCGCAGCACTGGCGATCATGTTCTCGACGGATCGCGGCAGTAAGTTTCTGCTGGATCAGGTACTGCAACGCCAGCAGATTATTCATTATGAATATGAGGGCGGAAACCTGTGGCGCGGGATTATCCTGCGTAATGTACTGGTCACCCTGAAACCGGTTGATGTCAAAATTGATCGTGCCGATGTCACTTTGGGCTGGCGGGCGATTATTAAGCGGGAAATTCACCTGAATACTGCCGATGTACGTAATCTACAGATCATTACCAAGAATCCACCGAGTGATAAGCCCTTTGCCTATAATGACATCCGTCTGCCATTCGTGTTGCGAGTCGATCATCTGGATCTGGATCACCTGCTGATTAAAACCCATAGCTCGTCAGTCGACTTTTACGATGTAGTGATCAATGACGGACTCTGGTCGGGAACCAAGCTGACCTTTGAAAAATCACGCATGAACATGGGTTATCTGTATGTCTATAATGCCAGCGGTGATATGGATTTCCATGGTAAATACCCACTGAATGCTACGGGTGTCTTGAATATCCCATCACTGAATAATAGCCTGAACATTCGTGATATTCGTGTCGCAGCACGCGGTACGCTAGAAACCATTGAAGCGGGTGTCGCGACGTATACCCCAGACTTGTTGACCGGATGGGCCGTGATTCATCCGATGAATCCGTATGTGCCGATGTTCGGTAAACTCAAATTTAACCAGTATCACTGGCCAATATTAGAAGATCAAAAATTATTCTCCAAAGATGGTATGGCTGAGTTTAATGGTGATATCCAGCGACTTAATATCAATCTTAATACTGACCTCAGCGGCAAAGATATTCCTGAAGGTCAGTACAATGCGATGATGTATACGGATCTGGTCAATCAGCTGAATATCACTGATTTTAATGGTCAGCTGATGAAAGGCTCAGTCAGTCTTGCAGGTATGGTTGGTTGGCATGATCAGGTCACCTGGGATGTGTCTGGACGTGTAAATCACCTTAATCCTAAGGACAAAGTGATTCCGCAGGTCGTACAGGACTTCCTGCCACCAAGCCTGGATGGAAATGTTGCTTCCAAAGGGACACTGGAAAAAGGTTTACATCTGACAGCGCTGGTTGATTTTGATCGCTATGAAACCTGGAACATCAAGCTGGATCAGAATGAGGCGAAAAATAAAAAAGCCCAACCGATGCTAATGAATGTGGCTTGGAAAAATATCGACCGTGCTGTGCCTTATGTGGGCTGGTTAAAGAGCGAATCTGGAGATGTGAATCTGGCACTGACTGAAGGTCAGCAGGACATCTTTGTAGCAACACGTGTCGCCGCGCATGAGCAAGGTATGCTGCCACCTGGTATGTATCAGGCTAAACTGAATCTGAAGAATAATATTCTTAAAGTACCAAGCTTTAACTATAGCGCGCAAAGTGGCAATCTCTCTGGCAACGCCGTAGTAGAGCTGCCGGATAAAAAGCGCCAGTTAAAATGGAGCGCAGTACTCAATGCAAAAGATCTAAATACTCAGGCACTGGCAGCTGCTTCTCCAGTAGATCGTCTCAATGGCCGAGTTACAGCGAGTGGTTATGCCAAGCCAAATCAGCAGATTATTAACTTAAAAGCAGTAGATTTAACGGGTCGTCTGGCAGGCCAAAATGAAACTGTTCGACTCACCGGGACTAGTACTGCAGCCTTGTTGTTCCATGATGAAAAACATGGTGGTGGCTTTAAAGGCTATGCAGTGAATTATGATGGTAATTTAAATGCCAGCCAGTTTGCTGCCAGCAAAGGTCTACTTAAATTGAAGGTATCTGGTACGCCTGAATTACTAAAAATTAATGAATTTAAGCATGATGGTATCGCGGGCAAGATCAATGCTAGTGGTCTGGTCAACCTGGCGAATGGTTTTGGCTGGGATATCAATGCCTCACTGGTTCGCTTTAAGCCGCAATATTTTGCTTCAAGTGTTAAAGGTGAGCTTTCAGGGAATGTGAAAACCCGCGGTGTATGGTCAGATGCCTTGAAACGGATTCAGATTGAACGTCTGAATCTTGCCGGAATGCTGAATAATAAGCCGGTACGTGGTACAGGTAATCTGTCGATGATTATTGATACCAAACAGAGTGGATTTGTACCACAGCAGTTTGAAGCCAATAATCTGTTCCTGTCATATGCCAATAACCAACTTCAGGCGACGGGTAATGCACAGAATCTTCAGTTGAAGGTCAATGCACCAGCACTATATGAGTTATATCTAGGACTACGTGGTCGTGCATACGGTTATATCAATATGCAGGCACAACCGCGTCTACGTGCATCTACTAATCTGGCAGTTGACGATTTTGCCTTTAATAACTTGTTCAGTGTGCAGAAAATTCGGGTACAAGGCCAGTTGCCAACCTCACAGAGTGCACCAACTTTGCTGACTGCAATCATGGATAACCTGCGTAGTGGTAATCGTCAGATTACTCGAGGTGAAATATCTTTAGCTGGGACGCGTGCAGCACATATCTTAAAAGTTCAGGCAGAAAATAAACTGTCTAAATTCTATGTGCAGCTGGCGGGCGGTTTTAATGCGCAAGATAACTGGCTAGGCCAGATTCAAAATGGTGATTTTGATTCTTTACGTACCCGTTTAGTACAACGTCAGAATGCCTCTGTAATCTATAACACAGCACAATCAGATCTATTTATTGGTGCGCATTGCTGGATGAGTCAGCAAAGTCAGCTGTGCTTTGATCAGCCAATTCGTGTCAATAAAACCCGTGGCAGTGTTTCTTTCCAAACCCAAAACTTGGACCTAAACGATTTCAGTGCTTTCTTGCCTGAAGGTTTGGCGATTACTGGTAAGGTCAACGGATATGCACGTGCGTCATGGGCGCAAGGTGCCAAACCAAAAATTGATGCACGACTGGTGACACGTAATGGTGTAGTTGGACTGGCTGCTGAAGATCCACAATATCTGGGTCAAACCCTGAAATATGATGAAGTTGGACTGGTCGCGAAAAGTGTGGCTGAAGGCTTACAGATCCGTCTGGATGTAAAAACACCGGATATCGGGACTGGTTATGCCAATGTCATTATTGATCCATATCGTGACAGCAAGCCGATGCGTGGTGAAGTGGCCTTTAATCAGGTGCAGCTGAAAGTATTTAAGCCATTTATTCAGGATGTACGTACGCTAGAAGGTACCTTGTCTTATGCCGGCAAGATCAGTGGTACTTTGACTCAGCCATTGTTAAACGGTGAAATTCGGGTGAAGGACGGGGCAATCAGCATGATTTCCCTGCCGGTGAATCTGACCAATGTGCAGTTGTATTCATCTGTACGGCAGGACTCTGCAACGATTAATGGCGCATTCAATAGTGGTCGTGGTGTAGGTCGATTGACCGGTTCGGTAGACTGGAAAAATGATCCACGTGTTCAGTTGCGTTTGAAAGGTGAAAACCTGTTAATCCGTCAAGCGCCGCTGATTACCGCAGTTGTCACACCAGATCTGGCTTTGGATCTTTATCCATTGAACAAGAAACTGAGTCTGAACGGTTCGGTTGATGTTCCGCGCGCGCTGATTTCTATGCCTGAAGCTTCTAAACCAGTGGTTGGTGTATCTTCAGATGTGCGCGTGGTGCAGGAAGGTCAGGACCAATTGGCGATTCTAAAATCAGCACGTCCATGGGATATCCGCGCCGATGTTGCAGTGTCACTGGGTAATCAGGTAATTTTCCAGGGCTTTGATAGCCGTATTCCATTGCTTGGCCGAGTGAATCTGTCCCAGCGTGGTCTGGAAACAGCAATGCGTGCCAATGGCGCGATTGGTGTATCTCAGCGCGTGAAAATTGAAGCCTATGGCCAGAGTCTGGATCTGAACCGTGCCATTGCCCGTTTCAATGGTCCATTGTCTAATCCGACACTGGATATTGATGCCAATAAGGCTGTACAGGGCAGCACCGTAGGTGTACGTGTCACTGGTACAGCTTCAAGTCCGGCTATTCAGGTTTATAACGATGCAGGTCTATCTGAACAGGAAGCATTGAATGCCTTGATCACTGGCCGTATCAATGAAGGTAGTTCAGCATTGAGTCAATCTGATAGTTTCAGGTCTGATGTCAACAATACCATTGCTGCTGCAGGGATTAGTCTGGGCTTGGGCGGTACACGTGCATTGACCAATCAGATCGGTCGTACGTTTGGTCTGAGTGGTTTGGCACTGGATGCACAGGGTACAGGGGATGATACGCAGGTGTCTGTTACTGGTTATATCACGCCAGATCTGTTTATCCGTTATGGTGTCGGTGTCTTTACTCCAGTGAATAAACTGACCTTGCGTTATCAAATGAATCAGCGTCTGTATCTGGAAGCCAGCCAATCCCTCGAACGAGCCATCGACTTGTTCTATAACTGGCGATTCTAAAGTAATAAAGCCCTCATAATTGGGGGCTTTGTTGTTTTAGATCAATTAATCTGATTTGATGCCATTTATTATTGATTAATCGCTTATGAACATGCTGTTTATAAGCCGTAGGTGAAAGAGCTTTTTTTGATTTGTTGCGTGTATTATTGCAGTACTTACAGGCTGTAACGATATTAAACTTGGCATCTTTTCCTCCATCTTTACGAGCATTTAAATGTTCGGCAGTCGATTTCAATAGGGATGCTTTAGAAGGATTTATTTTGTATTGAGATATAAATGACTGGAGATCATTTTCCCACATCGGTTGATTACAGTAGTAACACAAACCGAATTGCTCTTGATAAGCTAGAGAACGAATTTTTTGAAGTGAAGAATATCTTTTTTAGACATAGCAGTACCTACAAATTGAATATGCATTAACAAAAGTTAGTTACATATCCATTCCGATATCTGCTAGGCGTGGAATGAATAAATAATGCCAAAAGGCATATTTAAAAATTATCCGAAATTTATTTTGAAATCAATCGCTAAATGATAAACGTAAATTGAATAATTATCTGATGAGATAGAAATCCTTTATTCAAGAATTACTAAGCTGATTTAATGCCTCATGAATGTGCAAAAGAGATCTATGGGTAAGGGTTCTAGCGAGTTTATTTAATACTAAAGAGACAACATTTCTATCATTGATGTTGGCTCTCATTCTGTCATATCTATTAAGTAAGCATATTCAAAAAGGGAACACGCATATTATGACGAAGCTAACAGAAGAATCAGATAAAGACGTAACACCGCACAAAGAATCCAATGACGATAAGGGCAATCAGGCTTCTTATAAGAATGTTAAACCAGAGAAAAAACCCGATGCTGAACCTGAACATCCGCTGAGAGAGCAAAAGTAATTTGTGAAAATTTTAAAAGCCTTCGAGAAGAAGGCTTTTAAATAGGGAAATAGCCTAAGCTATACTTTAAGGTTTATCGTATGAGGTAATAGAGCAACATGACAGGGGATGAAACTTAAAGCTTATTCCTTAAAAGTTTCATCTAATGCCTGTTGCACTGCATCCACACGTGTCTTACAGGCTTTATACGCTGCCATGGATTCCTCAACAATCTTCATCAGATTATCAATGTCAGGTTCCTGCTGGGCATCCAATAATTCTGCATTACGCTTTAGGATTTCATAGCCTTCTTTGAAGCTTAAAGTAGTGTCATTGCTCATGTGGATTTACCTGTGTGATATGGGCGACAAAAGTACCATCCTGCATCTCGACCTGAACCTCATTCTTGAGTTCACGTACAGATCGCACAGCATGACCTTGTTGGCGGACGATGGCATAACCTTTGGAAAGTACAGTTTTTGGATTCTGGATCAGGGTTTCGCGGAGTAGTGCTTCAATCTGTTGCTGTGCAATACGCGTTTGCTGTCGTGCTAGATTGCCAATATTGGATTTCAACTGCGTGATTTCTTTGAAGGCATCTGAAACTCTGGTATTGGCAATACTTTGAATCAATGTCATCAGTTGATCATTTTGGCTTTGATAGGCTTGAATCTGCTGTTGGGAACTACGTTGAATGGTTTGCAGGTTTGTAATGACATCCTGCACACGTTCCACAATATGATTGCGAATCCCGGCGATGACTTTACTCGGGGTATCAAAGGAACGATGCGCAATTTCATCCAGGATGGTTCGGTCTTTTTCATGCCCAATACCAACCCAGATCGGCACGCTGCGTTTACACAGTAGCACAGCCAGATCATAGTCATTCAAATAAGCCAGATCATTGACTGCGCCACCACCACGAATGATCACGATTAAATCAGGCGCCGTCGTATAATCTTCCGCCCACTGTTTTAGCCCTTGAGCCAGGCTTTGACGAATACTTTGTGGTGCAGTATTTCCCTGAAACGTCGCCGAGTGGTAAATAAATTCGCAGACCTTGGCATCGGCAAGTGCATCAGCATCTTTTTTGAAGTCACCGAGTCCAGCTGCATTTTCAGGGGCGATCACCAGAATGCGGTTGAGGTCAAATGGTGTGGGTAATTGTCGGTTACGTTCAATCAAGCCTTCAATAGTCAATCGCTGCACAATTTCCTGATAACGTCGGGCAATATCACCCAAAGTATAGCTGGGATCAATTTCAACGATATTTAGAGAAAATCCATATTGTGGATCAAAACTGGCTTTGACTTTAATCAGAACATTTAAGTCACGGCTTAATTCAATCCCGCTTTCGCGCTCAAATGGCGTCACAATTTTCTGTGCAGCAAATTTCCAGATGGTGGCACGGCAGCTGGCAATCACCTGATCATTGTCCGGATCTTTTTCCGCCAGCTCCAGATAGTAATGACCAGCCTTAATATTTAGATTGCGGATCTCTGCCTTGACCCACACCGGTGTATCGAAGGTGAGTTTAACTACCTTCTGCACAGTAGAGAGGTATTCTTTCAGGGAGAATTGAGGATCTTGCATGGCCGCAGAAAATTTTAAAATTCAACTAAATCTTAGCGTATACGCATATATCACTCAAACCAGATTACTGAGTATTCTTGTGTATCAATTGCAGCAGAGCGATATCGTAGTATTCTAATTTATTGCTAATAGATGCTTCCACATTGATTTACATACATTTAGATAAACTTTCTTGGGCATGACTATGCTAAATTAATCCGGAATGATCCTTAGAAGAAGATCGCCTATGAAAAGAATCATATATCTGGGTATGTTGATTGCAGCATTAACTGGATGTGCCGCGCAGCAGCCGGACGAAACACCGCGTATTGGCATGCCAAATCCAGCCAGTGCTTATTGTGTGGATCAGGGCGGTAAGCTTGAAATCCATAATGAAGTCGATGGTCAGGTCGGCTATTGTCATCTGCCAGATGGTAAAGTCGTGGAGGAGTGGGCCTTGTATCGGAGTAATCAGGACATCTGCCTGTCTGAGGCAGCGCATAGTCTGATTGGTCAGTCTGGGCTGAGTGAAGCGCAAATTAAAGCCAAAACCAAAGCTAAAATTGTGCGAATGGTCAAACCGGGACAAGCAGTGACTATGGATTTTCGTGAAGACCGTGTTACTGTTACCGTTGACCCGAAAACTGGAAAAATTGTCCAGTCCACTTGTGGTTAAATCATTTTAAATAAGAAAGCCCTATACAGGGCTTTTTTGTTGTGGGCTGATTTTGCAAATTAAATGACAAATGCGCTGTGATCTTTTATATTGCCCTGCGTAAGGAGAAGTTCATGAAAAAGTTATTCGCTTTATCTGTTTTGGTGGCTTTGGTTGGCTGTGCCGAAAAGAAACCACTCACCCCTGAAGAGCAGTGGCAAGGTTATTGTCGTAGTGTGGGCAATGCGGCTCGCAGTATCATGCTGGACCGTCAAAATGGCATCGAGAAAGAAAAAGCTGTTGAACATGCCAGCAAGGTTGAAGATGAAACCACCAAGACCTTTGTCATGACCATTATTGATGAAGTTTATAAAATGCCATTGGATGAAATCACCAAAGATGTGAAAGAATCCCGTGAAAAAATCCGTGCCGAATATACCGAGAAATGTATTGCGACACCGCATGATGAATTGCCAGATTATAAACCGTTCTAATGAACGGTTTTTTTATGCCTTTGCCATGCTCAAAGCATTTTAGGAGAGTTAAATAAGTTATTTATGCGATTCTAATAAATAATAAAAATAGCCTAAGCAATACGTACAATTTGTGACAAATTCTAAATCTAAAATATAGCAATACTTATCTGAATATCGAATAATGAAAGCATCTCCAGAATAACTAGAAAGGAGCAGCAATATGAACGTTGTTGGTTATTTACATCATGCAGATCTGTTGCTCGAAGATGAACAGGGCATGGCCATCATTGGTGGTGGAAACTACGTGCTCAGCGTCGGTGATAAAGTCAGTTTAAAACGTATTCTCGATCAAAACAAAAAACTCTATCTGGTGGATATTTCCTTTGCCAGTAACAATCACAATGGCAGTTATGAAGACCAGTGTGTCCTCAAATTTGAGGGCTGTCGTGATGCATTTAATCAATATTTGAGCACAAGCACAGTACACTAAGGTGGAGTATCTTTTTTCTTATAACTCAGGCAACATTCGTGTTGCCTTTTTTATAAGTGAAATTCAGCTAAAAGTGCTCAAATAGAGCTTAATTTATGCAAGAAAATGGACTTTTGATTATCAAATAATCATTATGCACATCATTTATTTACAAAATAATGAGCATCACAAAGAAACACTGTACTTGCATTAACTTTTAACTGGAATTTTAGTAAAATTTGAGAGTCCATATTATTTGTGAAGCTTTAAAAAGTAGGAATTCACAGATAATTTTTTAAAAAAGAGGAATAAACCGTGCTAGAAGCTTACCGCCAACACGTTGAAGAACGTGCCGCACTCGGAGTCCCACCGAAGCCACTTGACGATGCTCAAACTGCTGCATTAGTTGAATTATTAAAAAATCCACCAGCGGGTGAAGAAGCATACCTAGTTGACTTGCTTGAAAACCGTGTTCCTGCAGGTGTTGACCAAGCTGCATACGTAAAAGCTGCGTTCTTAGCTGCATTGGCAAAAGGCGAAGCGACTTCTCCATTAGTTTCTAAAGAACGTGCGGTTTACCTACTGGGCACTATGCTTGGTGGTTATAACGTTGCTCCTTTAGTTGAACTTCTAGATGACGCTGCACTAGGTGAACTTGCTGCAGAAGCGTTGAAGAAAACTCTTCTTGTATTTGATGCGTTCCACGACGTAGCTGACAAAGCTAAAGCGGGCAATGCAAATGCGCAAGCAGTTCTTCAATCTTGGGCTGACGCTGAATGGTTCACAAACCGTAAAGACGTTCCTGAAGAAATCAAACTGACAGTTTTCAAAGTAACTGGCGAAACTAACACTGATGACTTGTCTCCAGCACAAGATGCGTGGAGCCGTCCAGACATTCCATTGCACGCAAATGCAATGTTGAAAAACGTACGTGATGGCATCAACCCAGAAGTTCCTGGTGAAGTTGGTCCATTAAACCAAATCAAAGAACTGATCGCGAAAGGCAACCAAGTTGCTTACGTAGGTGACGTTGTTGGTACAGGTTCTTCTCGTAAGTCTGCTACTAACTCTGTACTTTGGTTCTTTGGTGACGAAATCGCTCACATTCCTAACAAGAAAGAAGGCGGTTACTGCTTAGGTTCTAAAATTGCTCCGATTTTCTTCAACACTATGGAAGACGCTGGTGCGTTACCAGTTGAAATCGACGTAGCAAACATGAACATGGGCGACGAAATCACCCTTAAGATTGACAAAGCTGCTGCTAAAGTTACTGCGTTCAAAGACGGCGCTCAAATCGCTGAAGCTGAACTTAAAACTCCAGTTCTTCTTGACGAAGTTCGCGCTGGCGGCCGTATCAACCTGATCATTGGTCGTGGCTTGACTACTAAAGCACGTGAAGAATTAGGTCTTCCTGTATCTACATTGTTCCGTACTCCAGTACAACCTGCTGCAACTGGCAAAGGCTTCACCCTTGCTCAGAAGATGGTTGGTCGTGCTTGTGGTCTTCCAGAAGGTCAAGGTGTTGTTCCAGGTACTTACTGTGAACCACGTATGACAACTGTTGGTTCTCAAGATACAACTGGTCCAATGACTCGTGACGAACTTAAAGACCTTGCTTGCCTAGGCTTCTCTGCTGACCTGGTAATGCAATCTTTCTGTCACACAGCTGCGTATCCAAAACCAGTTGACGTTCAAATGCAACACACGCTTCCTGATTTCATCATGAACCGTGGTGGTGTTTCTCTACGTCCAGGTGACGGTATTATCCACTCTTGGTTAAACCGTATGCTTCTTCCAGATACCGTTGGTACTGGTGGTGACTCACATACTCGTTTCCCGATCGGTATTTCATTCCCAGCGGGTTCTGGTCTTGTAGCGTTCGCTGCAGCAACTGGTGTTATGCCACTTGATATGCCTGAATCAGTTCTTGTGAAGTTCAAAGGTAAAATGCAACCTGGTATCACTCTACGTGACCTAGTACATGCAATTCCTTACGTAGCGATCCAAGAAGGTGACCTGACTGTAGAGAAGAAAGGTAAGAAAAACATCTTCTCTGGCCGTATCCTTGAGATCGACCTGACAGAAATGGAAACTGACCTGACTGTTGAGCAAGCATTCGAACTTTCTGATGCTTCTGCTGAACGTTCTGCTGCTGGTTGTGCGATCACGCTTTCTGAAGAGAAAGTTGCTGAATACCTACGTTCTAACATCACTATGCTTAAGTGGATGATTTCACAAGGCTATGGCGATGCTCGTACTATGGCGCGCCGTGTTGAGAACATGGAAAAATGGTTGGCTAACCCATCACTTCTTAAAGCTGATGCTGACGCTGAATACACTAAAGTGTATGAAATCGACCTAGCAACTATTACTGAACCAGTTCTTTGCTGCCCGAACGACCCAGATGATGCGAAACTTCTTTCTGACGTTCAAGGCGTGAAAATTGACGAAGTATTCGTTGGTTCATGTATGACTAACATCGGTCACTTCCGTGCTGCTGGTAAATTACTTGATAAAGTACCTGGTGGTTCATTGTCTACTCGTCTATGGTTGGCTCCACCAACTCGTATGGACGAGCACCAATTGATGGAAGAAGGTTTCTATAACATTTATGGTAAAGCTGGCGCTCGTACTGAAATGCCAGGTTGTTCATTATGTATGGGTAACCAAGCACGTGTAGCTCCAAACACAACTTGTGTGTCTACATCTACTCGTAACTTCCCGAACCGTCTTGGACAAGGTGCTAACGTTTACCTAGCATCTGCTGAGCTTGCTTCTGTTGCTGCTGTATTGGGTAAATTACCTTCTCCAGAAGAATACCAACAGTACGCTGCTCAAATCGACAGCATGTCTGCTGACATCTACCAATACTTGAACTTCGACAAGATGGGCGAGTATACAGATGCTGCTAAAGACATCGATACTAAGAAAATTGCTGCTGCTCAATTAGCTTAATTTGTTGAAAAATAAATTAAATTGAGTTAGAAATAAGGGCTGATTAATCAGCCCTTATTCTTTGTGTATAGAAAAATGAAAAAATATTTAATGGTCAGAAGTCCGGAATCTTTAATCAAAGAGAATAAAATTGGGTATGGGTGGAAACAAATAAATTTCGCTAATCACATTAATGCGGATTCTCTCATAAAAGAAATTATTCAGAAAAATGGTTCTATTGGTCGGATGACAAACCAGGTTAAAAATTACTTTAACTTAAAACAAGATGATATTGTTATTGTGCCTTTAGGAAAAAGTATTGCCATAGCAAAGGTATTAGGTGAAAAATTTTTTGAGCCATCATTCACTGGTGGGCATGGTGCTAATCAGATCAAAGTAGACTTCTTTAGAAAAGACAATAAAATCATTCGAATTCCACGATCTACATTGAAACAGAATTTAGAGAGCCGATTAAAACTTCGGACTACGATAGGGGATTTGTCCCGATTCTATGAAGAAATAGAGCATTTAATACAAAACCTGAATAATTATGGAAATTTTGAAATCAATAATAGTTTTCAAGAAAAAGCAGGTTTTTATGAACAGGAATTTAAAAAAGAATTATTAAATGCAATATGTAAAGGTAATACCAGATTAAAAGCTGGTGGACGAGGCTTAGAGGAGCTAGTAAAAGAACTTTTAAAAATTGAAGGATATTCACAAGTAGATATTTTAGATAAGAAAAATGGTGAAGGTATAGCTGATGTGGATATTCAGGCAACATCTGAAAATAATCCATTCCTAAAAGATATTCTTGTTCAAGTGAAACACCATAATGGTGAGACCAGTAACCATGCTATTAATCAGTTGATTGCCTATGAGGCTGAGGCAACATCTAATGCATATAAGTGGGTAATAACGACTGGTCATATTTCAGATGAGTCTAAACTTTACGCTGAAGAAAATCAGATAAATATTATGGAAGGCGAGCAATTTGTAGATTGGATTTATACCAATTTGGATAAACTTAAAAAAACTACGAAAGAAAGTTTAGGTATTGTTGACGTACCGAAGCTAAGTTGGACATAAGATTTTAATATTTAAAAAATAATATGGTGTTTAATGAAAGATCTATTGGATGCAATTAATACGCGTGTTAAAGAGCCATACTGGGGATTTTTTCTACTATCTTTTTTAGCATTTAATTGGCGAGCTTTGTTTTTATTATGCTTCACAAATGGAACGGCACAAGCACGATTAGATATTTTTGACTTAAATACTTCTTTTACAAATTTATTTGTATATCCAATTTTAGTTGCTCTTACTATTACTTTATTAACACCTTGGTTAAAGGTTTTATTTGGGCGGATCTCAAGATCAGCTTATGAGCAATTAAATTCGCAAGAATTAGTAAGAGAACATAAATATTTAGCTGAAAAAAATAAATTAGAAAAAGAGAGAGCTATTGAGCTAGGAAATAAAGAAAAGGAGTTAATTGAGCAAGCGAAACGAGACGAGGATATCGATAAAATTGAAGATGAGAAACTTAAAGAGAGTTTGAAGCGTGAGATTGATCAACTTAGAAAAAATAGAAATGAATTAGTACATAATAATAGTAATTTTGAGCACAAAATATTAAAGAGTTTATCAACTTATGAAAAACAATTGATTAAAGAAATTAATCAAAGTAAAGATGGTTGTATCCAAAAGAAAAGAGTAAATGGCCAAAATTTTGTTTTATTAAATGGAAAGCAGATAAATGAAAGTGATAATGCACCAACCTATTTTAGATACGTTGATTCAATAACTTCATTAGTTAAAAAAGGATTGTTAAAAGATCTTAGTAGTGAAGGTAAGTTATTTGAATTAATGCCTAATTTTAATAATATTTTGGAAGAACAATTATAAGGATACTTTGTTGGCATTAACTTAATAATACGTTTAATCTAAGATATCTTTTTTTTAAATTTTTAAAAATGTCCAAACAATCCCGATTCCTCTGTATTGGTGGTTTCCTCAATGGAACTCAGGTTAAAGACCAAGGCGACAGCTTTGTCTGTGTTGAGAATGGTAAACAGGTGACTTACTATAAAAAGGAAATCTTCCATCAAGATGCATGGGATCATGACTATTATGTCTGTGAAACCACCACAGACCAACAAGCCAAAAATTGGGTTTATGATATTCAATAATTTTTCTTAAAAGATAGGCATTAAAAAGCCCCATGGTTAGGGGCTAGTCGTATGCACATCTAAGGCACATACTGTAAGAGGCTCATCTCATACTGAGAGTATTAAAGCACATTAACCTGTAAATAACTATTTAAATCATCTTTAGGTAGATAACTGTTGTTCAATTACCGGCCATAAATTCTGGTGACTACGTTTAAACATCAGCATATGACCAATCGCTTTATGTCCAAAAGCGGAAGGCTTGAGTTCTTTATGATTGGCTTTGGCATTTGGATATAAGCGAATCAAATCCTTTACATTGGCTTCAGTCGCAATCTCATCATCGGAACTCCAAAGCACCGTAATTGGACAGGTAATGCGTTCATGATGATCTTCAGTTTTTGGCACAGTCTTACCAATGGCATTAATGACATAACCCGGCTTACTACAGAACTGTGCCCATTGTTTCGCCACATCTTTCGGCAGGTTTTCACCCATACCAATTTTACTGGTTGGACCATAACCTAGAGTAAAACGTGAAAGCGGGAAGATTACATCAAACATGACAGGGGCGAGTAGTTTGGTTCGACCTTTTAGACCTTTCACATGACCCGTTGAGCCAGAAACAGCGACGACTTTCGCTACTTTGTCATAGTTTGGCACGATACCGAGTAACTGACCGCCAGCACTATGACCGACCAGAATCACTTTTTCTGCTTTGGTTTTATCCAGTAAAGCATCAATCGCTGCTGGAATATCTAACTGCCCCCATTGCACGATGCTGGCTTTGGATTTCTTTAAAGATCCATTCAGCGATTGTCCAATACCACGGAAGTCGAAACATAAGACATCATAGCCTTGCGCTTGCAGCCAGACATTAAAGCTGTGGTAGAACTGAGCTGTGATCCCAGTCGCCGGACAGATCAATACCGGTAAAGCTTTTCGGGCGGCTTCATTGGCTGCATAAAAACGTGCTATCAATGGATAGCCATCTTTGCACCTAATGGTCAATGTTTCGAATTCGGACATGCGCTACACTATATTTTTGGAATCATTATCAAGAATTAATCTACACCAGTTCCAAATAGGAACGGCTTTAAAATATGACTAAAAAGTCAAAATAATGAATGTAATGGAATAGAGTTATGCAGCCAATGGAACTTAGTCTGGCAGTCAAGCTGGCAATTTTATTTAGTGGAATTTTCTTGTGGGTGGGCATGCTGACAGGAGTGTGGAAATATTTGCAGATCCGCAGTTCAGCTCAGTCACGGGCACATTATTATGTGGATATCGCGCATCGTAGTAGTTTGCTGTATGCACCGGCAGCGCTGATTCTTGCGGTGCTGGCTTATTATTCTCAATTTTCAGACAATATAAATTTAATTTGCGTGGTATCGAATCTGGCATTTTTCAGCTTTTCAATTGGCGCTTATATCTTGCATGGCATCTTGAAAGATACCACCAACCAATTCAGAAAACCGCATCAATTGGGCAAATTTCAATTACCAGGCATATTGATGACTTTGGCGATGATCGGATTAATTTTGGCGGAACTGGGTGGAACAGGAGTTTTGCTTTGGGGCGCAGCGCAGGGACTTTTTTAGGTTATTTTTATTCTAAGTTGGAAGAGACAATACTTGAATTGGACTTTTCTTTTTCTTCTACCATATGGATGAGTGGCCAAGTCATCCATATGGTTCAACACCGGTGTTGATTAGCGATATTTCTGGTCAATGACCACCCACAGGTAAAATGCAGCCGAGACGATCAGCGCATACGCTAAGTACTCTGGCTTTAAATTTCCTTGAATTACGCAATGCACGATTAAAGTCAACATAAGCGCAAAGGTGGTGCTTAAAAACACCACAAGGTTTGAATTGGCTTTAAGAGCGTCAATGAAGACTTGCTTATTGAAATGTATTGATAACATCTCCATCCCTCCTATTTTTAGTGTTATTGATGTCCAAAACTGAGTGAATTAATCAGAATTGAACATACAGTTGTACTGCGAATACTAGAACTTTTCAATAGCTCCGGATGACTGTGTTAGAGAAATACAGAAACTTTAGTCTTAGAGCCAAAAAAAATATCAAAGTACAGCAATTTATCTGGACCATTTAAGCGCTTAAATTGGGGTTTAAGGGTGGATTAGTGAATAAAACTTAAATGGTACAAGCGGAAAAATGCAAATTGTACGCCACAATCTGTGATTTACTGGGAAGAGAGTGTAAGCACGTGTATATGGAATGCGTAAGAATAATAAATTGTGTTGGAATATTGATATAAGTTAATGAAATTGAATAATTTTGAAAATGATTGTAGCGGTTTGGTCAAATGAATATCTGGATTGTTTCATAGATGGGTTTTCATCAACTTCATTTAATTAAACGCTTTCGGATGAAACATTATGCAGTGAATTGAACCAATAAATGTCCGTTTGGGTAAAACCTGACAATTATTGATCATGCTTAAATCGTGTTTTGGGTAAAAAGACGATTTACTGACACTGCCCAGAAAGATTAGTTTCTGATACGGTCAATCACAGCTGAAATCACGAGAATAATCAGGGCTGGGATAAGCCATGCCATGTTTTGTTCAGAAAGCGGTAAATTCTGTAGTACTTCAGGTAAATCAAAGCCGGCAACTTTAAGACCATCAAATACACCGAAAATGAATGCAACCAGTGTGGTTGGTGCAACGACTTGAGCAGGCTTTTTAAAGAAATGTCCGCAGAAGCTCAGCAGGATCACTGCAATGGCAGGCGGATAAATCGCGCTCAGTACAGGCACAGAAACAGCAATCAGTTTGGTCAAACCGAGGTTTGAAATCACCAGCGAAAAGCCAACCAGAACAAATACAAATGCTTTATATGGCAAGCGGGTAATCGACGAGAAGTATTCAGCACATGCGCAGGTCAAGCCAATCGCCGTTACCATGCAAGCAATAAAGATCATGGTGGCAAGGAAATATGCACCCATATCACCAAAGGCATGCTGTACATAAGCGTGCAGAATAATCGCACCATTGGCAGCATTCGGTGCAATTTCATGACTGCCTAGGCCTAATTTAAACAGGCTTAGATAAACCAGAGTCAGGCCGATGCCGGAAATAATGGCAGCATTTACCGCATATTTGGTAATCAGTTTGCGGTCAGTTACGCCCCGAGAAGTAATAGCGCGGACAATCACAATACCAAACACCAATGCACCTAAAGTATCCATGGTCAGATAACCATTGACGATGCCTTCAGTAACCGGACTGGTGACATAGTTGCCTACTGCCGCAGGTGGATTGCTGGCTGGAATAAACACTGCAGCCACACCTAAAATGATTAAAGCGATAATTTTTAATGGAGACAGGAAATAACCTACAGTATCCAGAATTTTGTTTGGATAAAGAGATACCAATGTCACCACAGCAAAATAGATCACGCTATAGATCAGCAGGTTGCTTGGTTCATTGCCAAAATAAGATGAGAAACCAATTTCATAAGAAACGGTTGCAGTACGTGGTGTTGCGAATAAAGGTCCAACAGTTAGATAACAGACCACTGTCAGTAAAAGACTTGCAGCTTTACCTAAAGGAGAACTTAAGATCTGGATTGAACCTTCAACACGAGACAACGCCACGATGGTGATAACAGGCAGGCCAACTGCAGTAACCAGGAAACCTAGGGCAGCTAACCATACATGCTCACCGGCTTGTTGAGCCACAATCGGTGGAAAGATAATGTTGCCGGCACCAATGAACAGTGCAAAGGTCATAAAACCTAAGGCAACAATATCCCGGGTACGGAGACTTGTCATAGAGGGAGAATAAACAGATAAAAGAAAGCGATTTTAGAGGAAATGGGCTAATTTTTGCAGTCTATTTTGTGGCTGCAAGCCTTGATTTTACTGATCGCCATCATCGTAAAACCGATCATTCAAATTCTGGTAGAAATATATAATTGAAATTTATTAATAATTAAACTTTTAGTGTGTTCTAATTTTAAAAATGCTAAAAACAAGAAGATATTCAGTTGTACAAATAGTCAACGATTTTATTTTTCAGTTGAAGCGTACTACACGATAGTAGCAATTGATGTGCGACATTGATCACTAAAAAGGACTATAATTCATCTATTCAAACTGAGGATAAGCACATGAGAGCTTCTACGATAAGTCTTAAAACTGAACAAGATATCGAAAAACTTCGTATATCGGGCCGTCTGGCGGCTGAGGTTTTAGCGATGATCGGGGAGCATGTGAAGCCGGGTGTCACGACTGAATATCTGGATGATATCTGTAATGACTTTATCGTGAATACCCTCAAGGTGATTCCGGCGAATGTGGGTTATTACGGTTATACCAAAACCACCTGTATTTCACCAAATGAAGTGGTCTGTCATGGGATCCCATCACCAACGACTATCTTAAAAGATGGCGATATTATCAATATCGACGTTGCAATTATTAAAGATGGCTATTTTGGTGATACCAGCCGTATGTATTACGTGGGTACACCTTCAGCTGAAGCGAAAAAACTGGTTGAAACCACTTATGAGGCGATGGTTGCTGGTATTCATGCAGTCAAACCGGGTGCAACTTTGGGTGATATCGGTTATGCGATTCAGTCTGTTGCTCATCGTGAAGGTTATAGCATTGTACGAGAATACTGTGGTCATGGCATTGGTAAGGTATACCATGAACAGCCAAACGTGCTGCACTATGGTCAACCAGGTCAGGGCATTGTGCTGAAAAAAGGCATGGTGTTTACCATTGAGCCAATGGTCAATCTGGGGAAAGCGCGTGTGAAAGAACTTAAAGATGGCTGGACAGTTGTCACTGCAGATAAATCATTATCTGCGCAATGGGAACACATGGTTTATGTGACTGATACCGGCTTTGAATTGTTATCACCTTGGCCAGAAGGTACAGGCTCTTATCCTGAAATCTAAATAAAAGATCATTATCTAACTATAGAAAGCACTGATTTTGAAGGAATCAGTGTTTTTTTATTGTAAATGAGCATATACACACGATTTCAAAACGATACAAAATACTACAGCCCGCAGTGGAGTAAATGATATTCATTCTCTATATTTATATGAAGTAAATAGATATGTCCTATCAGTCTTTCTTATTCACTATTTTCATAACACTAAGTGATTCAAGCTGCAAAGAAAGATAAAGATATCATATTCATATTTTTGTTTTCCAGAGTAGTTGTATACCCCTTAATGCTGTAGTGACTCTGAGTAGCTCATCCCTGGTGGATGGGCTTTTTTTTTTGTTAATTGAAAATTACGGTTTTCTAAAGGCCAATGCATTTTTTATCACAATACCTGTAAGAGCTATCGTTAAAATAGCAATAAACCATATATTTTCAGATATATCATCTCCTCTCAGTGAAAGTAAGCCAACAGCTAAGAAAGGAGAGGTTATAGCTAATAAAATTGATCTAATGAGTCTCATCTGTTTATCATTTTTTGCAATTTCTGGTCTTGAAGCTTTAATCAAAAATTCACTAGTAAAAATTAATCCTATAGAAATTATTAGTAGCCACATATATTTCCCCTCTCAAATACTCTAAATAAATATTGTTCTATTTCCCCAATGGAAAGCCATGAAACATCCATTGCATTGCCCATAAAATGATTAAAACTATAATTATTAAAAAGACAATTTCCAATTTTTTCATTTTTTACTATCAAAATAAAATCTTAATTGATTCAGGTAAGAGTATTTCGCAAAAAGTCCTTTTCTAGTCATGATGCAGATGTTCAACTAGATAATCAATAAATACCCGAACTGCAGGTAGTAAGCCACGACGCGATGGATAAACCATATGGAAAATCCCGTGTGCTGCTTTCCATTCTGGGAGAACGCGTACCAGTTCACCGCGTTCAACATATTGCTGCACCACGTTATCCGGTAACAGGGTAATGCCACAGCCCGAAGCTGCCAGTTGTGCCAGCATGCTCAGATCGGAACCGAGTACAGTAGGCGTGACACGAATTTTTTTCTGTTCCAGATGACCGTTATTTAAAACCAAAAACTGCTCGGTATGTTCATCAGCCATACTCAGGATTTTATGGTCAGAAAGTTCTTCTGGATTTTTCAGATGACCAAATTCATTTAAATAACCTTGGCTAGAAAATAGATGCTGCTCGATCTGGTCAAACTGGCGGATCACCAGATTTGGATCATCATCCAGACTGGAACGTACACGTAGGGCAATATCAAAACCCTCATTAATAATATCCACACGGCGGTTGGTCACCATCATCTGAATCTTGATTTCAGGATATTGCTTCAGGAAAGTGGGAAGGATTCGTGCAATTTCGTTTTGTGCGATAGATACGGGTAGACTAAGCTTAATAATGCCGCGTGGTTCAGTACTTAGATGATCGACCAGATCATGAGCGGCTTGAGCAGCATTGAGCATAACCTGCGCATGGCGATAGATATTCATACCGATATCAGTGACAGCAAAATGGCGTGAACTGCGCTGGATCAGACGCACACCCAGCCGTTCTTCCAGATTATAGACCCGGCGACTCAGCTTAGATTTGGGAATATCAGTCGCACGCTCTGCTGCACTAAAGCCACCATGCTCCACCACTTGAGCAAAACAGTAAAAATCATCTAGATCCGTTAGCATCAGTTCATTCCATATACGCAACAATGAAGTGATTAAAAAATTATTGTTGCAATGTGTCAATGCTGGCTTTGTCTTTTTATCACTTAGGTAACTTCATTCAGTAGCTTATCTTTGAGATATTGCATGCCTTGAGTTGCTGTCATGACAATCTTTTCAAACTGAGGAGGTAAGTGCTGCTGATTGGCTTTTGGATCAATATAGTAAGCGGTGCAATTTGGTGGAATTTCATGAATTAAACCAGCGACCGGATAGACCTGTAAGCTGGTACCTATCACGATAAAAATATCGGCATCCTGGACGCAGTCCTGTGCTTCTTCATAAGCTGGAACCGCTTCACCAAACCAGACCACATGTGGACGCAATGGATAGCCATCCTTACAGAAATGTTTGTTGAGATCCAGTTCAGCACCTTCAATCGGATAAAATTCGGTGCTGTATTGAGCCTTCGGTCCAGAGGTTTTCGCAAGACGGATATTGCCATGTAGATGAATGACCTTCGAGCTTCCGGCACGTTCATGCAGGTCATCAATATTCTGGGTAATTACATGTACATCATAGGCATCTTCTAGTTCGGCAATCAGTTGATGCGCGGCATTCGGTTGAGCAGCCAGAATCTTTTTACGCCGTTCATTATAGAAACGTTGTACCAGAGCAGGGTCACGTCGCCAGGCTTCAGGTGTCGCTACATCTTCGACACGGTGCTGTTCCCAAAGACCATCACTATCACGAAAAGTATTAATCCCACTTTCGGCACTCATGCCCGCACCTGAAAAGACCACCAGTTTTTTCATCTTGCTTCCTTATTCCTTTAAGCTGTGTGATAGCTAGACTTGGCATTAGCTTTTAAGAATGCTGAAATTTCCTTACCAAATTTGACTGGTTCAGTAAGCAGCGGAGTATGCCCGGATTTCTCAAAACGCACATGTTTGGCATGCGGAATGCTCTGGGCAATCAGAGTTTGACCTTCAACGGGATACAGCTTGGACTGTGCACCGCTTAGGAACGTCACTGGACATTGCAGTTTCTGGATCGCAGTACGGTAATCTTCCCGATGATAGAGATAATTATTGATATACCAAGCCATATAGTCGACCAGATTCGACGGCAATAACAGGCTTTGCAGGCGTGGCTGATTTAAAATCCATTCAAAGGCTTTCAGACTGTATTTATTGTTATTTTGCAGGCCAATAAACTGCAGCCAGAGCTTGGCGATCTGATGGCGGGTGTTGCTGTCCAGATCTTTAATGTATTTCACATCCTGATGCTGTGCCAGTAATTCTGAAATCTGGGTCAACAGAGAAATAAAGACCGGATGATGTTCGCCAAACAGGCCATAAGCCCAGCTGTCATCGACTGGAATTTTCGGCGTCTGGTCAATATGCAGATAGGCAGTGACATGCTCGGCAAAATCTGCATATTGCATGCCATGCATGGCGGTTGTTGCACCCATGGAATAGGCAATCACAATCACCTTATCGAGATTTAACTGTTGCATCACGGATTGTACATCCAGCCAGTGACTGGAAATCGCATCCATCTCTGGAATCTTGCAATCACTGGAGGCGCCAAAACCGCGCCATTCTGGAATAATAAATCTAAACTGATGCCGGTGTGGATAGAGAAATGCCGCCCATTGCCAGCTCAACATCCCTAGACCAGACAACACCAGCACAGGCTGACCCTGTCCATATTCGCGTACAAAAAGCTTTTCGCCGTCGGGCATTTTGTAATATGACATAGACTGAGTCCTTATTGTTCTATGCTAGCCAGCAGCTGTATCATTGAATTGTTTTAATTTTGGAATAATGGTTTCTAACCAGGCAATCCAGCCTTCTTCCAGGTCGATGCCGAGTTGCAGAATCATTTTATGAATATACAAGGTGCGGTTCTGTTCGTCTGCTGTTGCAAAATCTTTAGTAAAAATTTGCTGGTAAATATTGAGCTTTTCTTTGTGCAGTTCCAGATGTCTTTCCAGCTCCGGCAAGATGGTATTGCTCCCCATTTGGGCTTCAGCACGTAGGCGCACCATCAACTCCTCACGTAGCTGGGCTGGGGGACTTTGTTCTAGCATCCAGTTAGCTAGTTCTTCACGTCCTGGACGTTCCACTTTATAAGTCTTTTTGCGTGAGCCGCTGTCTTCTTCTTCAATGGTCGAGATCCAGCCTTTTTGTAACATGGCATTCAATTCACGATAGATCTGCTGATGGGAAGCATTCCAGAAAAAGCCCATCGAACGGTCAAAGCGGCGTCCTAACTCAATACCGGTACTTGGTTTTTCCAGTAAACTGGTCAATAGAACATGCGATAAAGACATAAACGTCTCAAGAAAAATGACTCAGGATTATTATGCAACATGTTGCATAAAAATCAATTCTGAACTATAAATTAATGCAACAAGTTGCATAAAAGCTGGTGATTGAGGGGAAATTTCACATCAGCCGATATAAAAATAGCCAGCTGACAGGCACGCTAAGGAGTCAAAATGTCAAAGTATCCGCATTTACTTGCCCCATTAGATCTGGGCTTTACCACCTTAAAAAACCGGGTCCTAATGGGTTCCATGCATGTCGGGTTAGAGGAAGCACCGGGTGGTTATGATCGTATGGCGGCATTCTATGCTGAACGTGCCAAAGGTGGTGTGGCATTGATCGTAACAGGTGGTATTTCACCAAATGATCATGGTGTAACTTTTCAGGGCGGCTCTAAGCTCGACACCATAGAAGAAGCCGAAAAGCATAAGGTGATTACCCAGGCGGTACATGACGCGGGTGGCAAGATTGCCATGCAGATTCTGCATACTGGCCGTTATTCTTATCAGGCTGAAAATGTTGCACCATCCTCAATTCAGGCGCCAATTAATCCAGTTAAACCGCATGCCTTAACTTCTGCTGAAGTACAACAGACCATTGATGATTTCGCCAATTGTGCTCGTTTAGCCCAATATGCCGGCTATGACGGTGTAGAAATCATGGGCTCGGAAGGTTATCTGATTAATGAGTTTATTGCCGCCCGTACCAACCATCGTGATGATGAATGGGGTGGCAGCTACGAAAACCGCATCCGGTTCCCGATTGAGATTGTGCGCCGTACCCGTGAAAGTGTGGGTGAGAACTTTATTATCATCTACCGTCTGTCGATGCTGGATTTAGTTGAAGGTGGATCGACTTTAGAAGAAGTGATTCAACTGGCACAGGAAATCGAAAAAGCCGGCGCGACGATTATTAATACTGGTATTGGCTGGCATGAGGCACGTATTCCAACCATTGCCACCAAAGTGCCGCGTGCTGCATTTACCTGGGTGACTGAAAAGCTGAAAGGTTCAGTAAAAGTTCCTTTAATTACCTCGAACCGTATCAATACGCCGGAAATGGCAGAGTATGTCTTGGCTGCGGGCCATGCTGATATGGTATCCATGGCACGTCCGATGCTGGCCGATGCAGAGTTTGTAGTAAAAGCGGAACAGGGCCGTAGTGATGAAATCAATACCTGTATTGGTTGTAATCAGGCCTGTCTGGATCATATCTTCTCGATGAAGATTGCGACCTGTCTGGTCAATCCACGTGCCTGCTATGAAACTGAACTGAACTTTAAAGAAGTCTCGACACCGAAAAATATTGCGGTGATTGGTGCAGGTCCAGCCGGTTTAAGTTTTGCCATTTATGCTGCAGGTCGTGGTCATAATGTCACTGTCCTCGAGGCATCGAATCAGATTGGTGGGCAGTTTAATATTGCTAAAACTGTTCCGGGCAAAGAGGAATTCTACGAAACGATCCGTTATTTCAAACGCCAGATTGAACTGCAACCGCGTATTCAGCTTAAACTGAATCATACCGCCACTTTTGAGCAGCTAGTATCATCGGAATTTGATGATATTGTGGTGGCGACTGGGGTGACTCCACGTCAACTGGATATTCCAGGCATTGACCATTCAAAAGTGTTGTCTTATCTGGACGTTTTAAAGGATCGTAAACCAGTAGGTCAACGTATTGCCATTATCGGTGCCGGTGGTATTGGTTTTGATACCGCGGAATACTTAAGCCATGAAGGTGAAAGTGGCAGTGTTAATCCGAAGAAATTCTATGATGAATGGGGTATTGATACGGATTATGACAATATCGGTGGTTTAAAACAGCCGAGTGTAGAGCAGCCAAGTCGTGAGATTTACCTGATGCAGCGTAAAGCGAAATCTGTAGGTGCTGATTTAGGTAAAACCACAGGCTGGATTCATCGTACTGGCTTAAAACACCGAAATGTGAAAATGCTTCCAGGTGTCAGCTATGAAAAAATTGACGACCAAGGTTTGCATATCACAGTCAATGGTCAGCCAACTGTACTGGAAGTGGATAACGTGATTATCTGTGCCGGTCAGGAATCCTATACTGCAATGTATGATGACTTGAAACAGGCAGGTAAAAATGTGCATCTGATTGGCGGTGCCAAAGAAGCTGGTGAGTTAGATGCCAAACGAGCGATTCGTCAGGGTGCTGAATTGGCGGCGAGGATTTAATTCTTCAATACTCCCTCTCCCTATGGGAGAGGGCTGGGGTGAGGGTAAATATAATTTCAATCTTTTTAGAGCGTTAAAAAAGTAAAAATTTGTCCTTATATAAATGACCTCTCCCTTGCGCAGCAGTGCCGCTCATCTCCTGAAAGGAGAGGGAACTTTGATCTTTAGGCAGGAGTTGCTCTATAGAAAACTCCTCCCTTTTTCTAAGGGTGAGAAGCACTGCTTCGCAAGAAGGGATTTCAAATTAAAATAATCCCCCTAAGTCCCCCTTTTTCAAAGGGGGACTCTACTTAATTAAAAATACTAAAACAAAAAAGGACCCCAACATGACTCTACAAACCACCCAAGCCTCACTTGCACGCTGGCACGAAATGCTAGAAAACCGTGACATGAATATCCTGAATGAACTGCTCGCAGATGAAGTCGTGTTTCGATCACCAATCGCGTTTAACCCTTACTCAGGCAAACCAGTTGTCTTTTTCATTCTGACCAATGTAATACAGGTGTTTGAGAACTTTACTTATCACCGAACTTTCTATTCAGAAGACGGTAACCATGTTGTACTTGAGTTTTCTGCCAATGTGGGGGATAAGAAATTAAAAGGTATTGATATGATTCAGTTCGATGATGAAGGTAAGATGATCGACTTTGAAGTGATGATTCGACCGAAGTCAGGTCTTGAAGCACTTGCTGCACAAATGGGGCAGAGGATGATGACCTTTCAAAACTAGTCTGATTCAGGAGCAATCATACAATCCGGCATGAAATTTGTAAGTCACTGAAGGATAACTGGATGGAAAGACAAATGAAAATGTTGATAAAAAATGTAGTTCAGCTTTCAGGTGAATATTTGGATCGTATGATTGGTGCGGATACGCCTACTTTATATTACAACCCAAATGGCGTTTTTCAGGATCTGATTGATCATTTGCCTCAGTTAAAGCAAAAATACCGTCCTACACCGTGGCTGTGTAATGCGCATGCACATATCTTGTATTTTGATCTGATCAAAAAGAAAACGATTAAACTTAAATATGATGCCATTGAACAGCTGAACATGTCTGATGGCGGGATCACCGGCATTGCCTGGTATGGACTTAACCTGCCCGCAGATACACCAACCATTGTACTTCTACATACTATTACCGGTTCACCAGAATCAATGAGTGAACTGGTTCGGGATCTGCATCTGCATACTGGTTGGAGAGTGGCACTGTGTTTACGCCGTGGTCATGCTGATTTACCCATGCCTGTTCCGAAAATGAACCTGTTTGGTTCCACTCAAGATTTACGTGAACAGTTACTTTATATTCAGGATAAATTCCCGCAATCTGAACTATATGGTGTAGGTTCATCGGCTGGAACAGGTTTATTGGTGCGTTATCTGGGCGAAGAAGGTGCGCAGACCCCGCTCAAAGCTGCCTTTGCACTGTGTCCAGGCTATAATACTGAAAGTGGTTTTGCTTATGTGCATCCATTTTACAGCAAGGTTATGGCTAAAAAATTACTGAAAAAATTTATTCATCCTTATCAAGACACATGGAAAAATATTCCTTCCTGGGAGCAGATTCTTTCTGTCCAGAACCTGGCTGATTTTGAAAAATTGTATTTTCAGCTGACTGGTTATGAAGACTATGAAACCTATACCAAAGCTACCAATCCAATCTATGTATTTGAAAATGTTAAAATCCCACTGATGATTTTAAATGCAGAAGATGATCCGGTCTGTCATATCAATAACCTGCATCCTTATAAAGACCGTATTCGTGCCATGCCGAATATTATTGTGGTGACTACGAAGAAGGGCAGTCATTGTGGGTTTTATCAAGGCCTAACCAAAACCGAATCATGGGCGACTCGCCTGATGGCACAATATCTGAAACAGCTTTCTGTTACAGCAGAGAAAATGGAAGAAGCTGAACCGGAATATGTGGCATTAAAAAACCCAGCATAAGCTGGGTTTTTTAATGAAAACAGCAAATCAGTTTTCAAGTGCTGGTGTAGCTGCTGCAATGGCAGCTGCCACAGCATCATCTTCAGACTGTTCTGAACTTGAATTGGCTTTTGGCTTGTTGTTCGTTTCAGAATCTTGGGCTTTCGGTGCTTGAGCAGGTTGTGATGCTGCTGGTGCTGTAGCCGCTGGAGTAGGATTGCTTTGAGCAGGGCGAGTTTCACGACGAATTTCAGTTGTGGTATTCGGTGTTTCTTCACGAATCACTTCAACTGTTTCAGGAACTTCTTCAATTAAAGGCTGATCCTGTTCTGCTGTTTCCAGTGTTTCAAACTTTGGCTGTTCTGCTGGTGTTGCTTCCGATGCTGCAGCAACTTCAGTCTGTTCTTCTTCCTTGGGAGCTTCTTTCTTGACACATGCCGTGAGTAATAGTCCGGTTGCAAGTGCGCCACAGATTAAAAGTTTCTTATTCATCATTACTTCATACGTAAATGTAGATGGGATTACAGTATTATAGCAGTAATTTACCAGATAGAAATGATCCGAACTTACTCTAATTTTTTATCGGAAATGCTGCTAGAATAGCCAATTGTTTATTGTTCTTTGAATTGATGCGGATTGACTTTGCTTTCTAGGCACAAGGTAAAGTAAAATTGCGCAACATTGCAGGCCGATTTAGGCTCGATTGTACGAGAAACCCAATGACCCATTTTATTTTCGTTACTGGTGGTGTTGTTTCATCACTAGGTAAAGGTATTTCAGCTGCTTCTGTTGCTGCACTTTTAGAAGCCCGTGGTTTAAAAGTGACCATGGTAAAAATGGATCCATACATTAATGTCGATCCGGGGACCATGAGCCCATTCCAACATGGTGAAGTTTTTGTTACAGAAGATGGTGCTGAAACAGACTTAGACTTGGGTTACTACGAACGTTTCTTACGTCGTGCGAAAATGACCAAACTGAATAACTTCACATCAGGTCGTGTTTACCAGGATGTTCTGAATAAAGAACGTCGTGGTGACTACCTGGGTGGTACTGTGCAAGTTATTCCACACATTACTGACAACATTAAAGAACGTGTACTTCGCGCTGGTGAAGGTTATGACGTTGCGATCGTTGAGATCGGCGGTACAGTAGGTGACATTGAATCTCTCCCATTCATGGAATCTGTACGTCAGTTAATGGTTGAACTTGGTCACAAGCGTACGATGCTTATGCATTTAACGTTACTCCCATACATTAAGTCTGCAGCAGAATTAAAAACCAAACCAACACAGCACTCTGTTAAAGAACTTCTGTCAATTGGTATTCAGCCAGACATTCTGATCTGTCGTACTGAACACGATGTTGATGCAGATACTACCCGTAAAATTGCACTGTTCACGAATGTTGAAGCACGTGCGGTTGTGGTATGTAAAGATGCGCGTACGATTTACCAGATTCCACGTACCTTCTATGAACAAAATGTTGATGATCTCATCTGTGAACGTTTTGGTTATAACGACCTTCCTGAAGCTGACTTAACAGATTGGGATAACGTGGTAGAAGCTTTACTAAATCCTGAATACACAGTACGTGTTGCGATGGTGGGTAAATACGTTGAACTTCCAGATGCATACAAATCTGTGAACGAAGCGCTTTTACATGCTGGTATTCAAAACCGCGTTAAAGTTCAGATTGACTATGTCAATGCAGAAGAGCTTGAAAGCCAAGACGTAAACGAAGTACTGAAAGATGCGGACGCGATTCTGGTTCCGGGTGGTTTCGGTGAACGTGGTACTGAAGGCAAGATGCAGGCAATTAAATACGCTCGTGAAAATGGTGTGCCATTCCTAGGTATTTGTTTAGGTATGCAGTTAGCTGTAATTGAATATGCTCGTAACGTGGCTGGTATCACAGACGCGACATCGACTGAATTCAACCGTTCAACCAAATCTCCATTGATTGGTCTGATCACTGAATGGTTAGATGAGCGTGGTGAAGTACAGCAACGTTCTGTCGATTCTGACCTTGGCGGCACCATGCGTCTAGGCGCACAGAAATCTGAACTGGTATCAGGTACTAAGACAGCTGCTGTTTACGGTTCTGATGAAATCATCGAACGTCACCGTCACCGTTACGAAATGAACAACCGTTATATCCCAGTGCTGGAAGAGAAAGGCATGAAGATTTCAGGTTATTCACCAGTACAACATTTAGTAGAAACTGTTGAAATACCTGAACATCCTTGGTTTATTGCGGTACAATTCCACCCGGAATTTACAAGTTCACCACGTGATGGTCACCCATTATTTGCTGGCTTTATCGACGCTGCGAAAAAACAGCATCAAAAAGCATAATAATTGGTGTTAGGACACAACTAGGAAGTTTAAATGTCGCAGTTAAAACCACAAGAAATTGTACGTTTAGGCGATATACAAATGGCAAATCATTTGCCATTTGTATTATTCGGCGGAATGAACGTACTCGAGTCCAAAGACTTGGCTTTTGAAATTGCAGAAACCTACGTGGATATCTGTAAACGTTTGGGTATTCCATACGTGTTTAAGGCAAGTTTTGATAAAGCCAACCGTTCAAGTTTGAACTCTTACCGTGGGCCTGGCCTCGAAAAAGGGATCGAGTGGTTAGCTGATATTAAAAAACACTTTAATGTGCCGATCATTACTGATGTACACGAGCCGTACCAAGCGGCTCCTGTAGCAGAAGTTGCGGACATTATTCAGCTGCCAGCTTTCCTAAGCCGTCAGACTGACCTGGTTGAAGCAATGGCAAAAACTGATGCCATTATCAACATCAAGAAAGCCCAGTTCCTTGCTCCGCATGAAATGCGTCATATTTTGCATAAATGTCTGGAAGCCGGGAATGACAAACTGATTCTTTGTGAACGTGGTTCAGCATTTGGCTATAACAACCTGGTTGTTGACATGCTGGGCTTCGACATCATGAAAGAAATGAATGTGCCTGTGTTCTTTGACGTGACCCATGCGCTGCAAACCCCGGGCGGTCGTGCTGACTCTGCCGGTGGTCGTCGTGCCCAGATCACGACACTTGCACGTGCAGGTATGGCAACAGGACTGGCAGGTTTGTTCCTGGAAGCCCATCCTGATCCAGAAAAAGCCAAATGTGATGGTCCTTGCGCATTGCGCCTGTCACAGCTTGAGCCTTTCCTGGCACAGCTGAAAGAATTGGATACCTTGGTAAAAGGTTTCGACAAGTTAGATACACACTAAGAATGTACCCCCATGAGCTGCCTTTAAAAAGCAGCTCTTTTAATTGACTGAGGAATTGTTCATGAGCCAAATCGTTGACATCCGTGCACGTGAAATTTTGGACTCTCGTGGTAACCCTACCATCGAAGCTGACGTAATCTTAGCATCTGGCGTAGTTGGCCGTGCATGTGCACCATCTGGTGCTTCAACTGGTTCTCGTGAAGCTTTAGAACTTCGTGATGGCGACAAGGCACGTTACCTGGGTAAAGGTGTTAAAACTGCGGTTAACAACGTAAACACTTTGATTCGTGACGCTTTGGTTGGTAAATCAGTATTTGAACAAAAAGACATCGATAACACGATGATTGCTTTAGATGGTACTGAAAACAAAGAAAAACTAGGTGCAAATGCAACTTTGGCAGTTTCACTTGCTGCTGCACGTGCTGCTGCTGAAGAAAAGAAACTTCCTCTTTTCCAATACATCGCAGATCTTCGTAATAACAGCATTTTGACTATGCCTGTTCCAATGATGAACATCCTGAACGGTGGTTCACACGCGGACAACAATGTTGATATTCAAGAGTTCATGATTGAGCCTGTTGGTTTCACTTCATTCTCTGAAGCACTTCGTGCTGGCGCGGAAATTTTCCACTCACTTAAATCAGTACTTAAAAAACAAGGTTTAAATACTGCTGTTGGTGATGAAGGTGGTTTCGCTCCGAACTTACGTTCAAACGAAGAAGCAATCACTGTTATTCTTGAAGCAATTGAAAAAACTGGCTACAAAGCGGGTTCTGACATTATGCTTGCGCTTGACTGTGCATCTTCAGAATTCTACAAAGATGGTCAATACATCCTGGCTGGTGAAGGCAACAAAGCATTCACGAACAACCAGTTCTCTGACTACCTTGCAGGTCTTGTAAACCAATATCCAATTATCTCAATCGAAGATGGTCTGGACGAATCTGACTGGGAAGGCTGGTCTTACCTGACTTCTATTCTTGGTGACAAAATCCAGTTGGTTGGTGATGATCTGTTCGTTACGAATCCTAAGATTCTTCAACGTGGTATCAACGAAAAAGTTGCTAACTCAATTCTGATCAAGTACAACCAGATCGGTACATTGACTGAAACTTTAGATGCAATCTACCTTGCTAAAGCAAATGGTTATTCTACAGTTATTTCTCACCGTTCTGGTGAAACTGAAGATTCTACAATTGCGGATCTTGCAGTAGGTACTGGCGCAGGTCAAATCAAAACTGGTTCACTTTGCCGTTCTGACCGTGTAGCGAAATATAATCAATTACTTCGTATCGAAGAATTGACTAATGCTGCATATCGCGGTAAAGCTGAATTCAAAGGTTTGAACTAAGCGATTATCGTTGATGTTAAATGTATTCGACTCTTTGATGAGTAAAGTACTGTTGGGCCTTGCGATCCTTGTGATCGCAGGGTTTCAATATTTATACTGGTTTGGTGAGGGTGGTTATCGAGACCATCAGGCACTGACTCAGAAAATACAACAACAAGTAGAATTGAATGAAGAGCTGAAAGAGCGCAACCGTGTGCTAGCAGCTGAAGTCTATGATCTGAAAAATGGTGATCAAGCCATTGAAGAACATGCACGTCTGGATCTCGGCCTGATCAAGCCACATGAAACCTTTGTTCAGATGAGTACCATCAGTACTCAATATAAGCCGATTTATCTCGAAAATTCTAAAGTAGACCTACGTACCAATGAGTCAGCTGACACCCCAAGCACACCATAAATTATGGGCCATTATTCCAGCTGCAGGTTCGGGTAGTCGATTCTCTAAAACAGAACTAAAGCAATATCAAATGATTCAAGAACGGACCGTTCTTGAACATACAGTTGCACGTCTGAATCAATTACCTCTGGCTGGCTATGTGCTAGCAATTAGCAGTCAGGATGATGTTGCCAAAACTCTACCATTCTCGAATAAAGACAAAGCACATTTCTGTGCCGGTGGTGCAGAGCGGGTCAATTCTGTCCTTAATGCACTGACTTACTTGTCTGAAATCACTTCGGAAGAGGATTGGGTATTGGTTCATGATGCAGCACGTCCATGTGTCAGTCAAAATGCACTGATTGATCTAGTCAATACTGCAACTGAAACTGCCCAAGCTGCGATTTTGGCGATTCCGGTACGGGATACCTTAAAGCGAGTCGTGCAAGATCATGATATTGAAACTACGGTCGATCGCTCAACTTTGTGGCAGGCGCAAACCCCACAAATGGCGAAACTGGGTCAGCTAAAGCGTGCCATTGAACAGGCACTTAAAGATGGTGCTAATATCACCGATGAGGCCAGTGCACTTGAGCATATAGGTGAAACGGTGCGCGTGGTACAAGGGCGATCTGATAATCTGAAGATCACCTATCCAGATGACCTGGAACTGGCGCGCCTGATTCTGGCCGCGCAAGCGTAAATTTATTTGAAGAAATACATAATAAATAGAGCAGTGGCACTCAATTCTCCGCTGCTTTCACTTATAATTTTGCCATTGTTAATTTTGAACCCTTTGTCACAATGATACCTTCACAGCAGTATCGATTTTTACGACAATCCGCACGCGATGGATTGAGTATAAAACACGATTCCTCAAGATGGGCCAAGCTCCATCTGGACCCATGGTTGCTATGCTTCCTGTTGCTTAATGCTGCCTTGGGGTTGATGGTGGTCTATAGTGCAACCTCAGAAAATTCTGGCATGGTGATCCGTCAGGCGATCAGTTTTGGTGTGGGTTTTGTGGTGATGTTCATCTGTGCGCAGGTTCCGCCAAAAGTGTATCAAGCAGCAAGCCCGTACTTTTACGCCTTCGGAATCTTCATGCTGTTGCTGGTCTTTGTGATTGGTGAAAGACGACTTGGGGCGACACGCTGGATTACGCTACCGGGTGTAGGAAGTATGCAGCCGAGTGAAGTGATGAAATTTGCCATGCCGCTGATGATGGCTTGGTATTTTGCTCGGAAACCATTTCCACCGAAATTCATTCATATTGTTGGTGCCTTGATTTTACTCGGTATTCCATTTGTACTCGTGGCATTGCAACCCGACTTGAATATTGGTCTGGTGATTCCAGGAATCTTTGTTTTATTTCTGAGTGGTATGTCCTGGCGTTTGATCGGTGGGGCAATGGCAGCATTGGCTGTGGTTGCACCCTTGTTGTGGATGTTTTTATTGCAGGAATACCAAAAAAAACGTGTCCTGACCTTGTTTGATCCTGAATCGGATGCCTTGGGTGCAGGCTGGAATATTATTCAGTCCAAAATCGCCATCGGTTCTGGTGGGATGACGGGTAAAGGATACTCGCAAGGGACGCAGTCACATCTCGGTTATCTGCCAGAACATCACACTGACTTTATTATGTCGACTTATGCCGAAGAATTTGGCTTTATTGGGGTGTTTTTACTATTTAGCTTATTTACCGCCATTATTGTCCGTTGCTTGATGATTGGGATGAACAGTTTCCATAACTTTGGCCGTCTTTATGCGGGTGCGACAGGTTTAACTTTCTTCTTCTTTGTGTTTCTGAACTCTGGCATGGTTAGCGGGATTCTTCCAGTGACAGGTGACCCATTACCACTGATGAGTTACGGCGGCACCGCGGTGATTTCCTTGCTTGCTGGTATGGGCATCGTCATGTCGATTCATACCCATCGATAAATAATAGAAGAAAAGAAAAAGCCAGATTGATCCTGGCTTTTTTATTGTCTGAAATTTTATGTTATAAATATTCAATAACTTAGATAAAAATTTATATTTTCATATTGGGGGAACTATGAAGAAAATAATATTGATGCTGGGACTGATAGGATTATCAGCGACTATCTGGGCACAGCCATTGAGTCAAACTGAATTTAAGTCTCAAGTGAAACAGTACTATAATGCACTGGAACAGAAACAGGCAGCGCTCAATGCATCCTTGGATCGTCGCGAACATCCATCCATCATGATTGCCAAGGCATGTGATTACTCAAAAGGCCTGAAACAGCTTAAGCATCTTTCTGAGCAAAATCTGCATCTGGCAGAAGCTAAAGATGAGTTGCAATTTATTAGCTCACTAGATATAGGTTTTAATCAGTCTTTACAGGATTTAGGCACGACTTATGAAACAGGTTGCGTGAAAAAATAAAAAAGCCCAAATGGGCTTTTTTTAATTCGCTTGCTTACGCTTCTGACGGGTATCCGTGACTTTCTTCAATAATGGTCCTTTTTGTTCAAGAATTTTGTTGATCATAAAGTCACGCGGTAAAACCAGGCGTACAGGTGTAGGCAGTAATTCATAAACCTTGGTAATGATAGCGCGAATTTCAGTTTCATTGACCAGTTTGTCTTCAGCTAAATCTAATAAACCATCGACAACAAGACTTTCAATTTTTCTTCTCTGTTGTTTCCATAGTTCAGCAGGGTTGGCTTGACTCACTTGGACTTTGGCTTTGTCGAGTAGGTTATTTAACATGAGAATATAACTTTAAAAAACTTGAATCATGCATCTTAGCTAAACTTATTGAAAATTCTAGTATTTATATAAAATTAAACCCTCCGAAGAGGGTTTAATTGATTTGATTCAGGCAATGAACCAGGTGTAATAGCCCCAAAGCATCAGCGGCCAAGAAAGGATAGGGCTAAATAGCCATTTCCAGACTTCATGGCGGGGCACAAAACCAACGCCATGAATAAAACCACCTGAAATGCCAATCATGATAAACATCAAGGTACGATGACTATATGCTCCACTGTCATCCAGCATCATAGCCGGATGAACCAATAACACTGCTGCGAGTGGAAATGCCAACAGGCAGGAAATCACCATCGCAAACTTGTTTGGTTTAGGATCTACAACTGTTTTTTCCATCGCTAGCTCTGTCATGTGTTAGTTCTCATCCAGGTCTTGATGATTTTCAATATAAAGTGCACTTAGTACACCGGCAAAACATGCCATTAAAATGCCGAGAATCCATGCAAAATACCACATAATTTCGTCTCCTTAGGACACAGACTTAGTACAGGCTGTGTGAATTCTCTTGAATGTGTTTGTTGGTGATGACGCCCCACATCTTGTAATAACACCAAGTGGTGTAAAGCAGGATGATTGGAACGAAGATGCACGCAGCAACAGTCATCACGGTTAAGGTATTTTTACTAGATACCGCATCCCACATGGTTAAGCTAGCAACAGGATTGATGCTAGAAGGCATTAGGAATGGGAACAAGGCAAAACCAGCAGTTAAGATTGCACCGATCACCACCATAGATGAACCCAGGAAAGTTAATCCAGCTTTAGCTTTAGATGCAGCCAGCACGACAATCATGCCACCAAGGATACCCATAATTGGCGCAATCATGGTGATTGGATAAGTTGTATAGTTATTCATCCAGCCAGGGTTACCATTAGTCAGTACTTCTTTCGCTAATGGATTTGCAACACCATTGGTATCGTATGGAGTCACCAATGTATAACCCTGGATACCACCGAAATACAACCATGCGCCAGCAGCCAGGAAAGTCACCAGATAAACAAGCCCCATGATCTTGGTTGCTTTCGCAGAACGTTCACGTAACGCACCATCAGTACGTAGCATTAACCATGCACCGCCGTGTGCACATAGCATTGATAAGCTGACTAGGCCACAAACAATTGCAAATGGATTCAGCAGAGCAAAGAAACTACCAGAATAAGTTGAACGAACAGTTTCATCTAAAGTGAATGGTACGCCGAGGAACATGTTGCCGAATGCGACACCAAAGACTAATGCAGGAACTGCGCCACCAACTGCCAGACCCCAATCCCAAGCATTACGCCATTTGGTATTTTCCAGCTTTGAGCGGTAGTCGAAGCCGACTGGACGCAGGAACAACGCAAATAGCACTAATAGCAGTGCCCAATACATACCTGAGAAGGCAGTCGCATAAACCATTGGCCATGCAGCAAACAGGGCACCACCGGCAGTAATGAACCAGACCTGGTTACCGTCCCAGTGTGGGGCAATCGTATTGATTGCCGCACGACGTTCCTGATCATTTTTACCCACAAATGGCATGATCGCCATTGAGCCCATATCGAAGCCATCGGTCAGGGCAAAGCCAATCAGCAAGACACCAACCAGTACCCACCAGATAATTTTGAGCAGTTCGTATTCAATCATGATTGAACCTCGCCAGTTACGCCTTCTGGAAGAGCTGTGTCTTCTTGCTCGGCTGTTACTTGAGAATTAGGTTTTTCGAAATGGTATTTACCAGTGTGTAATGAACTTGGTCCTAAACGAGAGAACTTGATCATCAGGTACATTTCAATGATTAGTAATACTGTGTAGAACGCAGCTAGTGCAAAGATAGAGCCCATTACATCGCCAGTGCTCAATGTAGAAGCAGACAGGTGTGTAGGCAGTACTTCACCAATCGTCCATGGTTGACGACCTACTTCGGCTACATACCAACCGGTTTGCGCTGCAATCCAAGGTAGTGGTAAAGAGAACAGGGCAAATTTCAATAACCAAGGTTTGTTTTCTGCATTACGTTTAGCAACTGCAAAGGCAGCAAGAACGAACAGAAGTAGCATCAAGAAACCAGAACCCACCATGGCACGGAATGCCCAGAACAGACTTGGTACATGTGGAATAGTGTCTTTAGCAGCAGCTTTAATGTGTTCGTCAGAAGCATCTACTACATTTTCTGTATATTTTTTCAGAAGTAAGCCGTAGCCAAGATCTTTTTGAGTATTTTCAAATGCCGCTTTTACTTCAGCAGACTGATCGCCTGCACGTAATTTTTCCAGTTGTTCGTAAGCCAGCATACCATTACGGATACGACCTTCATGTTCAACTAATAGATCCTTGATCCCCATCACTGGAGTGTCGATTGAACGGGTTGCAATGATGCCCATTACATAAGGAATTTTTACTGCATAATCGGTACGCATGGTTTCTTGATTTGGGAAGCCAAATAAAGTGAATGCAGCGGGTGCAGGTTCTGTTTCCCATTCTGCTTCAATCGCAGCCAGTTTGGTTTTTTGAACGTCACCGATTTCGTAACCAGATTCATCACCCAGTAAAATTACAGATAGGGTAGATGCCAGACCGAACACTGCTGCAATCGCGAAAGAACGGCGTGCAAAAGGAACATCGCGTTTTTTCAGCAAGTAAAAACTTGAAATTGCCAGAACGAAGATTGCACCTGTGACATAGCCTGCAGAAACGGTGTGAACGAATTTCACCTGAGCAACCGGGTTAAAGATCAGTGCCCCGAAATCAACCAGTTCCATGCGCATGGTTTCGTAGTTGAATTTCGAGCCAACCGGGTTTTGCATCCAGCCATTAGCAACCAGAATCCACAATGCAGACATGTTAGAGCCAAGCGCCACTAACCAGGTCACGCAAAGGTGCTGAACCTTAGATAAGCGATCCCATCCGAAAAAGAACAGACCAATAAAGGTAGATTCCAGGAAGAATGCCATTAAGCCTTCAATCGCCAGCGGTGCACCAAAAATGTCACCGACATAGTGTGAATAGTAGGCCCAGTTGGTACCGAACTGGAATTCCATGGTCAGACCAGTAGTTACCCCGAGTGCAAAGTTAATCCCGAAAAGTTTCCCCCAGAATTTGGTCATGTCCCGGTAAATTTCCTTGCCGGAAACCACATAAGTGGTTTCCATAATAGCCAGGATAAAGGCCAGACCTAAGGTCAGCGGAACGAAAATAAAATGATACATCGCAGTCATAGCGAACTGGAACCGCGAAAGATCGACCACGCTTTCAGCAATCATCAACGTGTCTCCTTGATTTGGGAAGGACTGCCAGCGATACGCTCGGCAACTTGAGAGTCAAAATTTTTAGGAATTGTGGGCGCATCGAACCAGATATGTTTGATTGTCAGTAATAGAATGACCTTGATAATTAAAATCAAGGTGATCTCTCTGACCACTTTTTGATTTAGATTTTCTGGAACTAAGCTCATATAAATAAGCCTGTTGTTAAAACGTGTTAATTTATTATTAATCTAATGTGGTAAAAAATAAATAGACCAAACAGTTTAAATAAATATATATTTATAAATATTTGAATATTAATAATTTAAAAATTTAATTTTTTAAAAATTATTCAAAAAATCTGTGATTATTTTGTGTAACTGAGTGATTTTTAAATCCGACCTTTTTGCTTATATTTATTATTTTAAATCCAATTAAAATACTTGGTTTAATATTAAATTTTTATCAATTTAAATCTTATTATTACAGTTGGTTTATTCTATTATTAGTCAAACTTAATATTGACTAAAATACTTGGAATTAATAAATCTAGATTTTTAAAATAATAGTGATTGTTAGATAGGATTGTTTAATGTTTAAGCAGAATTGGTTTTATGGCCAGTAAATAGGCAAGAACAGATATGAATATGTTCCTTAAGTTTGATTAAAGAGTTGCACCAAAGTAGTGCTTGGTAGTCGTAACGAATATCAATAAACAGTCTGAGGGTGGTTTCCCTAGCGGCATTGATGCCTTGTACTAAATCCTTGTTATTATTGTTTGTCTATGAGCACTGGGTGAGATTAGCCTTGTGATTCTTCAGCTTATTAAAAGTGAAGCTATCAAAAAGACACAAACAAAAAAAAATGGAGCCGAAGCTCCATTCTTATATTGGTTTAAACCAGATTTATAGGGCTGCTTTGATTTTCTCAGCCAGAGCTTTGATCTTCTCCTGATCACCCATCACCAAGGCATGCTTGCCCAGATTATGGAGTGAAGTAGGTACCAGATGGAAATGAACGTGTGGTACAGTTTGACCCGCTGCAGCACCAGAAAGCTGCATTAACACGATACCTTCCACACCTAAGCCTTTTTCAATAGCTTTGGCAATCTTTTGTACGATCTTGATAGTATATGCAGCCACTTCAGGATCTAAATCAAGCAGCGTCACCGCAGGCGATTTAGGAATGACCAATGTATGACCGTCTGCCTGAGGCATGATGTCCATAAATGCAAGAACCTGGTCGTCTTCATACACCTTGATTGCGGGCAATTCACCACGCAGAATTCGTGCAAAAATATTTTGATCATCGTAAGTCATGAGGGCATTCCTTGAACGTCATTGAATTAAATTATTTACAGTTCAATTCTTTCTGACGATCTTTGATCGCGTCAAGACGTTGTTGCTCTTTTTCTGAAAATTTTGGCTTGGTGGTAAAGCAATTGTCATTACCGTACTTTGCTTTTGCTTCAGGATCTTTAAAACAGAAGCCTTTAGACGCGTAAATCACATCATGATCATTTTTCAGTTTTTTGCATTCCTGCTCAGAAGCTAAAACTGAAGTTGAAGCCCCTAGCAATGCTGCAAAACTCATCACTGTCGCAACAGTCAATTTTTTCATGCGGGTTTCCTCTGGTGTTAAACCATGTGTCTATACCTAAACACAATATTGGGTTTTGTTCTCACGATTCAATGGCGATATATTACTCAATGGTAATTTTACTCCACGATTCATACATTTTTACCGCAGCAGAAAAGTCGCTATTTTCGTCTGCCTGTAGGTTGGCTGCCTGAATCAGGTTCTGGGTCAGCGACAGCAACGGCGCAGATAGCTTGGCATCACGAACCAGATCCACGGCAATGCCAGTATCTTTGGCAAGTAGTGGTAAAGCAAAGGTAAGTGGGAAGCTGCGGTTTAAAATACGCTGTGGCATTACAGTCTCAGTCACGTTACTTTTACCGCTTGATGCATTGATACATTCCAGCGCTTCATTCAGACTTACCCCATGCGCTTTTAACGTCGTAAAGCCTTCTGCAACTGCACACAGGTTTACAGCCATTAACATATTATTGACCGCTTTTACTGCAAAACCCGCGCCAGATTCACCGACATGCTTGATCAGCTTGCCAAATGCCTGAATAGCCGGAAGGGCTTGTTCAAAACCTGCTGCGCTACCCCCAATCATAACAGTTAATGTGCCATTTTCAGCACCGATCGTCTGACCGCTGACAGGTGCATCCAGGAAAATCACACCCTGATCTGCCAAAGCTTCTTCCAGGCGACGAGCGGCATCTGGTACACCACTAGTGCAATCCACCCAGATACTGCCAGATTTTAATTCCAGACCTTGAACTAAAGCTTCAACATCGGCACTGGTTGGCAGGCAGGAAAAGATGATATCTGCCTGAATGGCCTGTTCCAGATTCACTGCTTGCGTACCATATTCAGCTGCATGTTGCTCCGCCTTTGCAGCAGTACGGTTCCATACATAGACCGTATCAAAATGCTTTGGTAAATGTGCAGCCATGCGATAGCCCATAGCACCCAAGCCGAGAAATGCAACTGATTGAATCATGATAACCCTCAAAATCTTTTCATTAAAAAGTATAAGCTTGAGGGCATCTCTCGAATTATTGCTCTAGTCGAGTAGAACGCTGCTCAAGCCAAGTCGTTAGTTTAGGCCAAAAAGTATTGGCTGTCTTTTGATTTGACATGAGTCCAAGGTGTCCACCGGGAATCAGGGTGAAAGTCACATCCTTGCTACTGGTGAGTTGGGTCAGAGGCTCCGCAGCTTCTTGGGTAACAATCTGATCCGATAAACCGGCACCCACCAGCAGCGAACAGGAAATATTTTTTAGGTCAACATGCTTGCCATGCAGATCAATTGAACCGTGTTTCAGCGGATTCTGTAGCCATAGGTGTAGCACCATATCCTGATTAATCCCACCCGGGTAATCGATCATTTTATTCAGGAAATTACCCATAGTGGCATGTTCATAGACATGTTCCGGTTTTTCCAGATTCAATAAAAATTGCTTCTGACTCTTAAACCAGCCCACAGGATCTAAAAGTTTGAAGCCTAAGGCATTCAAAATTCCCGGGGTATGAATATACTGCTTGGGAATAAGACCTTTATGTACCGTGTCTCGAATCGCTGGGTTTTGTGAAATGAGTTTATTGGTGGCTTCAAACAGTTTACCGACACGGCCAGAAGCATAACTGTCAATCGGACTGCCCATGACCATCAGGTTTTTCACGTGTTCGGGAGAATGTAGCGCGGTATACAGGATTACAAAGACACCGGCCATACTCCAGCCATGTAGGGAAATATATGGGCTGTCCGAATGTTCACAAATACGTTCTATGGCATCCGGAATGGCCTGATCGATAAAAGATAAGAAATTCAGGTTTTTGTGTTTGAAGCTAAAACGGTTCCATTCCACTAGATACACTTCAAAACCGCTGTGCTGAAAATGCTTCACTAAAGAACGGTAGGGATACAGGTCATAGATATCCATATTAATCGCCAGCGGTGCGACAAAGACCAAAGGTTCCTTAAACTGTCTCTCTGGTGCTGGATAATGCCGGACTTTATATAATTCAGTTTCCTTGATGTACTCAAATGGGGTTTTCTGAGACAGCACCAGTGAAGAGCTATTGAAAAACCGTGCACCCAGATGTTTGAGTTTTTTTCGTTGACGTTGCAGATTTTGTTTTAACTGAATCATAAAGATATTTTGTCCGTGTCCGGTAGGGAGTGATCGAAGTCTAAGCAATAATTGCTTATTATGCCTTGACCTGAAATAGCATAGGCGCTCAAAATGTTGGCAATTTTTTACAACAGGCAGCCTTTAGGGGTTGATGAGCGCAATGAGCCAACACGACGAGATCGAATATCAATTAGACACTTTGGCGATTCGTACCGGTCATACACGTACAGCTGAAGGTGAGCATAGCGAGCCAATCTTCCTGACATCATCATTTGTATGTGAAAGTGCGGCGGATGCAGCAGCAAAGTTCTCTGGGCAAATTGAAGGGAATACCTACTCTCGTTATACCAATCCAACGGTACAAACCTTTGAAAAGCGTTTAGCGGTGCTTGATGGGGCTGAAGCAGCAGTCGCAACCAGTTCAGGTATGGCAGGTGTGCATGCCATCACATTGGCCTATTTGAAATCCGGTGATCATGTCGTTTGTTCACGTGCCGTATTTGGTTCAATTATCTCACTATTTGAAAAATATGTAGTGAAATTTGGTGTTGAAGTTACTTTTGTTGACTTGGAAGATGTTGACGCATGGAAACAGGCGATTCGTCCAAATACGCGTTTATTGTTTATTGAAACTCCGTCAAATCCATTGGCGCAAGTAGGTGACTTACAAGCAATTGCAGATATTGCACATGAAGCCAATGCCTTATTTGCGGTCGACAATACTTTCTGTACACCAGTGTTACAACAACCGATTAAATTTGGTGCAGATTTAGTAGTGTACTCATCAACCAAGTATATTGATGGTCAAGGTCGTGCTTTAGGTGGTGCAGTTGTTGGTTCTGCAAAACTGATGGAAGAAATTACTGGTGTGATTCGTACACTGGGTAATTCAATGAGCCCATTCAATGCCTGGATTTTCTTAAAAGGTTTAGAAACTTTAAATCTACGTATGAAAGCACATTGTGCGAGCGCACAAAAACTTGCAGAATGGCTCGATGCACATCCAAACGTAGAAAAAGTTTACTATGCTGGTTTACCAAACCATCCTGGACATGACCTGGCGAAAAAACAACAATCTGGCTTCGGTGGCGTGGTTTCATTTGTTGTGAAAGGCGAGCGTCAAGGGGCTTGGACTGTTATCGACAATACGCGTTTCTTGTCGATTACAAGTAACTTGGGTGACGTGAAGTCAACCATTACTCATCCAGCGACAACATCACATGGCAGAATGTCTGCAGAAGCAAAACAAGCAGCGGGAATTTCTGAAGGTTTAATTCGTGTTTCTGTTGGTTTAGAAGATATTGATGATATTATCCGTGACATTCAGCGTGGTTTAGATCTGATTTAATTTTTATAAATTTATGTTCGGAGATTTTTATGAACATTAACATGTTAATGCAGCAAGCCCAGCGCATGCAAAAGGAAGTGGAAAATAACCTGAAAAAAGCCAAAGAAGAGCTTGCACTGGTAGAAGTACATGCTGAAGCAGGTGGTGGTCTGGTGAAAGTGACCATGACTGCACGTAATGTAGTGAAACGCATTCAGATCGATCCAGAACTTCTGCAAGATGATCCGGATATGATCGAAGACCTGATCGCTGCAGCAATGAATGATGCGGCGCGTCAGGCTGAAGCCATCTCTGAAGAACGTATGAAGTCTGCAAACCAAGGCATGGGTTTACCTCCAGGTCTGGCTGGCTTGTTCTAAGGAAATATGCGCAATGTTTAGTGATCGTTTTGATCAACTGGTTCAAGCATTACGCATCTTGCCAAGCGTTGGGCCGAAATCGGCTCAACGTATGGCATTGCACCTGATCATGAAAAACCGTGAAGGTGCGATTGGTCTGGCGCATGCATTGACTGAAGCGACCAACCATATTCATGAATGTTCGGTCTGTCATTCATTGACTGAAGATGAAGTCTGTAATATCTGTACATCGACTGAACGTGATGATGAACTGCTTTGTGTGGTGGAATCACCGGCTGATGTCATGGCAATTGAACAGAGTGGCAGCTTTCGTGGTAAGTACCATGTGTTGGGCGGACATTTGTCACCGCTGGATGGTATTGGACCAGAAGAAATCGGTATTCCGTATCTGCTGGAGCGTTTAAACAGAGGTCAGATCCGTGAAGTGATTCTGGCAACGAATGCTACTGTAGAAGGCCAGGCCACTGCACATTATCTGATGGAAGCCAGCAAGCATTTGCCGATTCAGATTACCCGGATCGCCCAAGGTGTACCGCAAGGTGGTGAACTGGAATATGTGGACAGTCATACCTTGAGTCAGGCTGTACATAACCGCATGCGGATGAAATAAAATCGTTTCTCCGCAGGCGTTTTACTAAATAGAAGAACAAGTTAGAAAAATACAAGAATATTCATTCATTTTATCGATATTGTGATCATTAAATTTTATAGCTAAATGTTTATTATTTTGTCATAAATATGAGAAATATCAGTTAATATAACTGCATTCGGACATCCAATTACGTTGACTCAGTCATTTATGTTTCAATTTATTCAAGATCAAGCTGGACTCGATCAAGTACTTGCACAAATGGATCAAAGCTCAGTTTATGCTTTGGATACAGAGTTCATCAAGGTCGATACTTTATGGCCGAAACTTGGTGTGTTCCAGATTAATGTCTGTGGCAATGTCTATCTACTCGATGGTACGACATTAGATCTGACTGAGTTCTTCAAGCGTCTCTTTGCTGCACAACAGAATATTTTCCATGCTTGCGGTGAAGATATTGATCTGATCTATCACTATACCCAGCAAAAATCTCTGAGTAATGTGTTTGATACTCAAGTAGGCATGGCATTCCTGGGTCATGGTCTACAGGTCAGCTATCAGAATGCCTTAAAGCAAATGCTGGACGTGGAGATTGAAAAAGATCAGACCCGTTCAAACTGGTTGGCACGTCCTTTAAGTCATGAACAATTGCTGTATGCGGCTAATGATGTGCATTATCTGGTACATCTGGGTGACCAGATCAAAACAGAGCTGAAGCAAAAGCATTTACTGGATTTTGCTCTGGAAGATTGCCGTTTTATGACTCAGGAAATTGGTCAAGAAACGCCAATCGAGTTGCTGTATCAGGATGTAGGCAACTATCGCCATTCACGCCGTCAACTGATGCAGCTGCAACAGCTTGCAGTATGGCGTGAGCAGATTGCCAAGGCGCTGAATATTCCACGCAGCTTTATCATGAGAAACTCAACCATGATTAACCTGGTGGAAAAGAATCCGAAAAATATGTTCCAGCTCAGCACTGTGAAGGACCTACGTGCCAATATCATCCGTGATCATGGAAAATGTATTCTGGATCTGCTGAAATTCCTGCCAGATCAATCTGAATGGCCGCTACGTTTGGCACGCCCAATCCGTCATTCTTCTAATGACATCGGTACAAAAATTGATGCCATTATTCAAAATGTGGTGGATGAGACCTCAATTCCAAAAGAAGTGCTGATGCGCAAGAAATGGATGAGCGCGTTGTACCAGCATGTTGTATTCCATAATGATGAACAGGATCTGCCGGACTTCCTGCTTGGCTGGCGTTATGAACATCTGACCAAGCCATTAGTTCAGTTGCTACGCCAGGATGAATCCTATCTTTCTACGCAAATGAAAGTTGTCGACTAAATCCGAAGTGGATGCTCGCCTGAAAAATTGATTAAAGAAAGAGCAATTATACAAAATCACGACTGATGCGTTAATTATGGCTAATGCCTCAAAGGATGTTTTGAGGTATCCTTGCCACTGATTTTTCTAAATTGTTGTCTGAATCAAAATCATGCAAGTGTCTATCTACAAATCGAGCAAAAAGGACGAAATGTACCTTTATGTGTCTCGTCCGGCTGATGAAAATGAAGCTGAAACTTTCGATCCACTTCAGGTACTGGGCGATGCTGTCCGCGTAGCGTTTGGTCGTGCGACTTTTGTCATGCATCTTGAACTGAGCGAAACCCGTAAGCTGGCACGTGCCAATGTGCTGCATGTGATGGACTCTATTGAAACTCGTGGTTTCTTCCTGCAAATGCCGCCTGAAGGTTTAATTAATCCGAATGCTGTAGAGCCAGAAGGTCTGCGTGGTGCTTAATGTTTATTCAGGAGTTGTAAAATGAATGGTTATGTAACTGTATTAGATTCAATTCCTGAAGAATCGATTGCCATCACGGTGTATCTGATTGGCAGCGCGATTGCATTGCTGTGCTGGTACGGCGTGACCAAGCGCCTGCCAAAACCGGCAGGTGGCTTTCTCTGGATTGTCGGATTTGCCATTCTGCTGACACCGACGGTATCTGAAGGTCCGAATGCTTCATTGGCGCCGGCAATTTTTGGATTGATGTTTGGTGTATTGACCAAGGAACAAGAACTGGTCTGGATCAATGCCTCACTGATTCTGTTCGTGATAGGGATCGCGTCACTGATCGGCTATTGCTGGTCAACTTATGTAACGAATAAAGCAAAAACTGCTGTAAATACTGTAAACAAAAATACTTCACCGCTGTAAATAGAAAAATAAGGTTAAATCATGTCTGTGGATCATCAACAGTTTTCGGGTACAAGTCAGTACATTGCAACTGACAGTTTAAAATTGGCTGTAAAAGCCGCACGCAGCTTACAAAAACCGCTGCTGGTCAAAGGCGAACCCGGTACAGGTAAAACCCTGTTGGCAGAGCAGGTGGCTGAAAGCCTGGGGATGAAACTCATCACCTGGCATATCAAGTCCACCACCAAAGCCCAGCAAGGTTTGTATGAATATGATGCAGTATCGCGTCTGCGTGATAGCCAGTTGGGTGATGATCGTGTCTATGACATCAAGAACTACATCAAGCCTGGAAAATTGTGGGAAGCCTTTGCCAGTGAAGAGCGTTGTGTCTTACTGATTGATGAAATTGACAAGGCCGATATTGAATTCCCGAATGACCTGTTGCATGAACTTGATAAGATGTCGTTCTTTGTGTATGAAACAGGCGAGACCATTACTGCAAAACAGCGTCCAATCGTCATCATCACCTCGAATAATGAGAAAGAACTACCAGATGCTTTCCTGCGCCGTTGTTTCTTCCATTACATTGAATTTCCGGATGAAGCGACCATGCGCGAAATCATTGATGTGCATTTCGAGAATATCTCGGCGACATTGGTCAATGAGGCGCTGCAAGTCTTCTTTAAATTGCGTCAGATTCCGGGCCTGAAAAAACCGCCTTCAACATCAGAATTGATCGACTGGTTAAGTCTGCTCATGGCAGATGATATGCCAGAAGATATTTTAAGAAATACCGACAAGTCTAAAGCCATTCCACCGTTGTATGGTGCGCTGATCAAAAATGAGCAGGATGTCCAGCTGCTTGAACGCCTAGCATTTATGTCACGCCGCTAAGGGAGAAACACGCATGTTCGTGCGACTGTTTTATACCTTGCGCAAATACGGTGTGCCGGTTTCAACGCGTGAGCTGATTGATCTGAATCAGGCAGTGGCTGCCGGAATCGTCTTTGCTGATCAGGATGAATTCTATCAGCTCGCTAAAACTGTGATGGTGAAAGACGAGCGTTACTTCGATAAGTTCGACCGCGCCATGAAAGACTACTTTGATGGCATTCAGTCCTTTGATCTTGATGAACTGCTGAATCAAGTCCAGAAGTTACCGAAAGACTGGTTTGATCTGGAATTGCTGGAAAAGCACCTGACCCCTGAACAGCGTGAAGAGCTGAAAAAAGCTGGATCGCTGGAAGAACTGATGAAAATGCTGGAAGAGCGTCTGCGCGAACAGCATAAGAAACATCAGGGTGGCAACAAGATGATTGGTACCGGTGGTACTTCACCGTTTGGTGCTTATGGCGATCATCCGGAAGGTGTACGTATTGGCGGGCCGGGACGTAAACGTTCAGCAGTCAAAGTCTGGGAACAGCGTCAATACCGTAATCTGGATGATGAACAGATTCTGGGTAGCCGTCAGATGCAACTGGCACTACGTCGCCTGCGTAAGTTTGCCCGTCAAGGTGCTGCCGAAGAACTGGATATTGATGGTACTATTCGTGAAACTGCCAAACAGGGCATTCTGGATGTGCAGCTGGTGCCGGAACGTCGTAACCGTATCAAAGTGTTGATGCTATTTGATGTCGGTGGTTCTATGGATGCGCATATTGCCCAGTGTGAAAAACTGTTTAGTGCTGCCAAAACTGAATTCAAAACACTTGAATATTTCTATTTCCATAACTGTCTGTATGACTACGTCTGGAAAGATAATTTCCGTCGTTCTAGTACGCGGATGAATACTTGGGATTTGCTCAATACTTATGGTCGCGATTATCGGGTGATTGTCGTGGGTGATGCCAGCATGGCACCGTATGAACTGCATTCAGTCGGTGGGTCGGTGGAATATATGAATGATGAAGCAGGACAAGTCTGGTTACAACGTCTGCGTCAGCATTTTGAAAAAACTGCCTGGCTGAATCCCGAAGAAGAACGCTACTGGCACTATACCCAGACTATCGGAATGATTCAGCAGATCTTCGAAAGTCATATGTATCCAATGACCTTAAGAGGCATTGAAGATATGACCAAATATCTGGCGCGTTGATTCCATTTATCTATTGATCACCTTATTTATAGTGATTAGTTCTTCAAAATAAAACAATTTAATATAAAGTGGTTTTTATAAATTTAATCCAGATTGTTAGGGATCATTATGGGTCATCAAATAAATGGCATTGCATTGCCAAATGAAGAGGGTTTTTTTGGGAACTATGGCGGCCAGTTTATTCCGCCAGATCTGAAGCAGGCAATGGATGACATTAATGTTGCCTATCAGGAAATTCGTCAAACTGCTGAATTCCAGAATGAACTGAAAGATCTGTTTGCAAATTATGTTGGTCGCCCAAGTCCATTATTTCATGCTAAACGCCTATCTGATCAGCTCGGTGGTGCACAAATCTACCTGAAACGTGAAGACCTAAACCATACAGGTGCGCACAAAATCAATCACTGCCTCGGCGAAGCACTGTTAGCAAAATACATGGGTAAAACCAAAGTGATTGCTGAAACGGGAGCAGGTCAGCATGGTGTTGCATTGGCAACGGCATGTGCATTGGTCGGTATTCCATGTGAAATTCATATGGGTCAGGTGGATATCGAGAAAGAACACCCGAATGTGGTGAAAATGAAAATTCTCGGTGCCAAACTGATTTCTGTGACGCGTGGTACGGCAACTCTAAAAGATGCGGTGGATAGTGCCTTTGAAGAATACCTAAAAGATCCTAAAAACTATATCTATGCGATTGGTTCGGTGGTGGGTCCACATCCTTTCCCGATGATGGTGCGTGATTTCCAATCGATTATCGGTGATGAAATCAAAGTACAAAGTCATGATCGTTTTGGTGCAAACCCAGATTATATTGTCGCTTGTGTGGGTGGTGGTTCCAATGCACTCGGTGCGTTTACTGCTTTTCTGAATGATGCTGATGTCAAATTGGTTGGTGTAGAGCCGGCAGGTCATGGTCTGGATACTGACAAGCATTCTGCAACGCTGACTCTAGGCAAACCAAGCCAGATTCACGGCATGGCATGCTATGTATTGGAAGACGAGCAGGGTGAACCTTTACCGGTACATTCAATTGCTTCTGGTCTTGATTATCCGGGTGTAGGTCCGCAGCATAGTTTGCTTAAAGATTTAGGGCGTGTGGAATATACTACGGCAACGGATCAAGAATGTCTGGATGCTTTTATGACTCTTTCACGTGTTGAAGGTATTGTTCCTGCACTGGAAAGCTCACATGCGGTGGCTTGGGCAATTCGTGAAGCCGGTAAATTGCCAAAAGAGGTGAAGATAGTCGTAAACCTGTCAGGGCGTGGCGATAAAGATTCTGACTACGTGGCTGAAAAACTGGGTCTAAACTAATTTAGCTCTCAATAAAAAAACCGCTCGATTTGAGCGGTTTTTTTATGTTTGTTATTGCTTTGTCAGTTTAACGTCATTACAAAATGGCTTTTAGAACTTAATATTAACCTGAAATGTACTGTTGTAGCTGATCAATCAGTATTTGCTGATCATTCATTGCTGCTTTGACCAAGTCACCAATTGAAGCCAAACCTACCAATTTCCCTGCTTCCACCACCGGTAAATGACGCAAGTGTTTATTAGTCATCAGGCTAAGACAGTCTGGCACAGAAGTGTGACAATCTACCGTGATGACATTGGAAGTCATGATCTGGCTGACAGTGGTATTAAAGGAAGTACGTTCCATCAGCACGATCTTTCGGGTGTAATCACGTTCGGAAAGAATCCCGACCACTTTATCTTCTTCCATAACCACAATCGCACCGATGTCTTTATCCGCCATTAAAGTAATGGCTTCAAGAACCGTGGCTTCTGGATGGATAGTATAAATTTCCTGACTTGGCTTGTCTTTGAGTACTTGGGCTACATTCGTCATTATTAAGTCCTTAGCTGTTATTATTTATCCTGAAGTTTAAGCTGTTTATCTTCAGGTAGTTGTTGTCCTGACTCTATAAATAACATGTTATGCAGCGAAGTGCAGCCCTTGTCCTGAAAAAAAGAAATGACGCACCTGTCCAATTGTCAGCTTGATTTGTTTGCCACTGCCACGTACCAGAACAGGGTTAACATTGAAACGTTGTAGGGTAGGTAAAAGTACCTGCTCAAAATCCTCAGGGGTAATTTTTCGAGGGGTGTAGTTTGGCCAGTGTTTCTTGGCATAGTTTTCTGCATGCGAAGAATTGAGCCAGAACGGGAATAGGTTTTCATCCTGATCTCGCATCATGCCCCAACCCTCATGAAATAGTCCCCAAAGTACCCCGCAATACATCATCGATTTCAGGATAGTAAGTTTAACTGCAAGGTCTTTAGGTAATGGTTGAATATCTTTAATATTTGGCATTTTCATTATGATCAAGTTATGGTGGAACAACGCTGTCATTGTAAGAAAATTAGATAAAACTAGTGTTTTAGCTTTGCAAGGAATCGTTACAGTAATGCTTCATCATGTATAAGTAATATTGTAGATATAAAAAAACGCCACCGCGGTGACGTTTATTTAGGCTTGCATGGTGGCCATGCTTTGCCAGTATTGAGCTTTCATTGAATCGCGTTCGACGCGGAAACCTTGATAGTAAAGTTCAGCTAAAAAAAGCGCCGCTTTACCATGTCCTGCACGTGCAGCATCTTCTAACTGTTTAACTGCATCTGAAAAGTTCATTTGTGACTGGATTGTATTCACAGCTTCAGCATACAGATGTTCAAGTTCATGTGGAGAGAATTGTTGAATCATATAAAACTCCTTAATTTTAATTATGATTACGGATAGACTTTTTAGTCTAGCTTCAAATATAACTGAGTAATGTTAAACTAATATTACAGAATGATTGAAATGTCAATTATTTCGTCGGATCTTGTTCTTGTTTTACAGTTTACATGATTAAACTATCATCAAAAATATTTTTTATTAGTATATAAAGTAACTATTAAGCTAACAACAAGGAGAATAACATGTCGCGTACATTAGATGGAATTGATTTTGATATCCCTCCGACAGCTGGACAAGTGATGGCATTGGCTCAACTGCACCGAAAAAAATTAGATGCAGCCATTTTCCATAAGGAGATCCATTTAGGGGAGTACAGTCTGACACAGCGTAAGGCAGTTTATGATTTTACTCGTCAGCTAGATGAGAACCAGCGTGAGCAATTCTACAAACTTTATAATTCAGAACTGGTACGTCTTGCTGATCCGGATCGTTTGCATCCAGCCAGTGCCGAGTCTGGAGTAAGCAAGTTTGCGATTTTCCTGATTCTGGCGATTACTGCCGGTATGTTGGGAAGTACTGTTTTTATTGGTTTATTTAAATAAGCGGGCAGAATACTGTACAGGATCAGCCATCTGCTAATAGAGTGAATTTCCAGTCAATTACTTGAACTTATTCGAATGCAGCCATACACTACTTTGAATTAGAGGTAGTGTATGGCTATTGATTTAGAAAAAATCAGGACGTTTTTGTCCAAATTAACGCTAGAGCAAATCTATAACAGCGTTTTTGTCTTTATTGTTTTATTTATTATTGTGTTGGCAAGTGTCGCTCTCTATCGTCCTGTCACTATGGTTCAATCTGAACAAATTCAGCAACTTTCCATACAACAGCAGTTGCCACAAACACAGGACATGGCTATCACTTTACTTGAACAGCCATCAATTTATCGTGGACAATACCTTAAGCTAATGCAGGCTTATCAACAGGAATCAGTCCGCGCACATCAGTTACCTCCAGTAGAAGCGGACCAACCTTAAAATTTTAAGGGGTGGATATTAATCCATCAGTTGTAGCTGTATTTTCTAAATTTGCTTTCAAAGCCGCTTTCAATTCCTCTTTATCTAATGTCTGACTAACGACGACTATAGTTAGACGGTCTGGATGTAGATGTCTACGTACTGCATTTTCTACATCTTTTGCAGTGATTTTGGCTAAGCGTTCTGGGTAAGTCGCCAAATAATCGCGTGGTTCTGTATAAAAACCGATAGTACCGAGCTGGGCATTGATGGTGGCATTGCTGCTGTAGTTATTCGGAAATGCCCTTAACATGCCAGATTTGGTTTCTTCGAGCCGTTTTTTATCAATCGGCTGATTCACAAAGTTAATAAAGGCTTGATGTGCGACCTGAATGCTATCAAGTAGCTGGTCTTGACGAGTGGAATAGCGAAAACTGAAGACACCCGGTGCCTGACTAAAGCTAAAAGTGCTATAAGCTCCATAGGTAAAGCCGCGTTTAATCCTGAGTTCCTGCATCAGTACCGCATTAAAGCCACTGCCACCAAAGATACGATTTGCCACTTCTAAAGCCAGTTTTTCTTCAGTAAAACGGCTTGGTCCGATATGACCAAACATCACATGGGCTTGACTGGAATTGTAGGGAATATGCACCACCTCAATATCATCTTTTAATTGCGGATCAGGCAATGGCTGTGCACGTGTACCTTGTTTGAGGTTGCCTGCAATACGTTCTGATAGGTCTAATGCTTCTTTAGGGTTAAGTTTCCCGGTAATGGCGATATTCATATTTTGTGCGACCAGAAACTGATCCCGGAACTTTTTAAGGTGTTCAGGATTTACTTTTTGAGTGCCGCCAATGGTGCCTGTAATTGGTTGTGCGTAAGGATGCTGTCCATACAGGGTGTGATAGAAGCGGATATCCATTAGGCGACCTGGATTTTCCTGTAGCTGTTTCTGACCGACATTGGTGTTACTCACTGCCAGGCTGATGCTCTGATTTTTAAAAGATGCATGTTTAAGCACTTCCACCATCATTGCTAAAGCAGGTTCCAGTTTTTTCGGATCAGACATGACACGTAAGCGGATGACAAACATATCCCGGTAGGCTTGGGCACTAAACTGAGCACCGCTTTGATCAAATACATCTGCAATTTGCCGGGCCGTATATTGATCGGTTCCTTCACGGATCAGCTTGGCTGCCATGCTGGACAAGCCGAATAAGCCTTTCTGGATTTCTTCATCCCGGGCTGAACCAGCATTAAAGGTCAGCTGAATATCAACCATCGGCATGTCTTTGGTTTCGACAAATAACGTACGGACTTTGAAGCGGTTATTTAAATCATGTACATAAGGTGCCTGAAACTGCTTTTCGCTATTCAAATTTTTTAAGCTTTGTAGCAGGGGAATTGACTGTAATAGGCTAGGATTATCTTCTGATAGGTCTTCAGTGTTTTGAAAGCTCTCAGCCCAGACCTGAGAAGTACAGCTTAATGCGGCAAGTAAAAGACCGTTTGAAAATATTGACTTGAACTTATCCTTCATTGTGCTTTTGCTTCCGGTGCGAGATAAAGCGTGCTGAGATTTGCACGAATGAAATAGTTATTCGCGACCCGTTGAATATCACTCATGCTGACATTTTCATAATGTTTAGGCAGTTCATCCATGAGTCGGTAACTTAAACCATTCACTTCCAGATTGCCGATCATCTTGGCTTGCCCGGCAATATTATCTTGACTATAAATAAGACTGGAAACAAAGCGGGTAATAATTCGATCCAGTTCATGTTGAGGAATATCTTCAGTTTTTAAGGCATCAACTTCTGCCTGAATGGCTTTTTGCGCATCTTCAAAGCTGACACCAGTCGCGGGAAGTGCGGAAATGCTAAATAGACTGTCACCACGATTATATGGGTCATAAGACACGCTCACGGAAGTCAGCAGCTTACGATCACGGACCAAGCGGTCTTGCAGGCGCGAGGAAATACCACTGTCCAGCAAGCTCCGGATAATCGTCAGTGCATAAGCATCTTGATGATTGATTGCTGAAGCCAGTGATTTGACATTCCAGGTCATGTATAAGTTTGGCACTTGTACATCGGTACTGATTTCCATATGGCGATAGCCTAAGCGTTCAAACTCAACTACATCATTGCGTGGCGGCGTAGTACGCGAAGGTGTATCAGCAAAGTATTTCTGGACTTGCAGCAGCGCTTTTTCAGACTCGACATCACCGACAATGACCAGAATGGCATTGTTCGGGGTGTACCAGGTCTTGTACCACTGCTTTACATCGCTGATCTCGATATTATTCAGGGTTTTCATATGCCCAATTACCGGCTGGCGGTAATGACTGGTTGGATAGCTGATCCATTTAAAACGTTCAAAGGCCCGTGAACGCGGATTGTCATCAGTGCGCTGGCGGCGTTCTTCCATTACGACTTTAATTTCTGGTTCAAAATCCTGCTGGCGTAGTAGCAGATTACTCATTCGATCTGCTTCAAGTTCTAATGCCATTGGGAAATAGGCTTTAGGATAAAGCTGATAATAATTGGTGTAGTTGGTGGAGGTTGCCGCATTCACGCTGCCGCCGTAGATCCGGCTGATGCGAGTAAATTCATCATTTGGAACTTTGTTGGTGCCCTTAAACATCATATGTTCCAGTACATGCGATACACCGAGGGTGTTGCCGGACTCATCCGCACTGCCAACTTTATACCAGATCTGAGTCATCACCATCGGTGCGCGATGATCTTCCCGAATAATCACTTTAAGACCATTTTTTAAGGTGGTTTCAAAAGTGCTGCGCGTCAGCTCAGATTGGGTTTTTTGTGTAGTTTGTGCCTGAATTTGACTACTGCTTAAACACATTAGTACTGCACCAAGCGAATACAGATATCGCTTAAGCTGGAGTGGACGAGCGTGCATAGAAATAAGTGATTTGGACACGAATTATTCCAAAATAAGCGGATGTATTTATAAGCCATTTTAAGATTTGTGTAATTGAAAGCAATCCACTGTTGTTGCTTTTTGGTGTAATAGAAATGGAAGTTTAATCTAAAGCTAAAACTTTATAACTTATGGTAGAATCCCATTTTTTAACGCAATGCTTTTCAAGGATTCGGCATGCAACAGCAATCTAATGGGCAAAACAAATTTTTGATTGATGCTGATATCGGAGATGACGATGTCACATTACCGAGTTTACCTGCGGTCAATGTGCCAATTATAGAAACGCCACGCGAACAAGCCGTTGTTTCAGCGCCTGCCGCAACAGAAACGTCGAGTGAAGAATCTACTGCCAAAGGTGGTTTCTTTAGCCGTATGAAGGAAGGTTTGACCAAGACCCGCAAGAACTTTGCAGACGGTATGGTAAATATCCTGATCGGTGGCAAGGAAATTGATGACGAATTACTAGAAGAAGTAGAAGAGCAATTGCTGGTTGCAGATATTGGTGTAGATGCAACCAAGACCATTATTGCCAATCTAACCGAACGTACTGCTCGTGGTGATTTGATTTACTCTCATTCGCTGTACAAAGCGCTTCAGGAAGAATTGGTTGCTTTATTGGCACCGCGTGTAAAACCGTTGCACATTGACCCGAACAAAAATCCTTATGTGATTCTTGTTGTCGGTGTAAATGGTGTCGGTAAAACCACTACTATCGGTAAGCTGGCGAAGCGTTTACAAGGTGAAGGCAAGAAAGTCATGCTGGCAGCGGGTGATACCTTCCGTGCTGCGGCAACTGAACAGCTGCAAATCTGGGGTGAGCGCAATAACATCGCTGTGGTTGCTCAAGGTCACGGTGCAGATTCAGCCTCTGTAATTTTTGATGCTTTTGAAAGTGCGCGTGCCAAAGGTGTAGATGTCCTGATCGCAGATACAGCTGGTCGTTTGCACAACAAGAGCAACCTGATGCAAGAGCTGACCAAAGTAAAACGCGTGATGCAGAAGATTGATGCCACTGCACCACATGAAGTGATGCTGGTGGTTGACGCGGGTACAGGTCAGAACGCGATTAATCAGGTAGAAATGTTTGATGAAGCTGTAGGTCTGACTGGTATTACTATTACTAAGTTAGATGGTACTGCCAAAGGTGGTGTGCTATTTAATATTGCCAGCCGCAGTCATGTGCCAATTCGCTTTATTGGTGTGGGTGAGAAAATTGACGATCTTCGTCCATTCTCTGCCAAGTCATTTGTTGCTGCATTATTTGAAACTGAAAATAAATAATCGTGCAATAAGTCACAAAAACTCCGCCTAGTGCGGAGTTTTTTGTTTTTAAATGAATTGATTGCTGTAAAAAGAAACAGCCTTGAACGCTTATGCCATAAGCCTTTAGGCCAAAGCCATTACAATAAACAGGTCTAGCCTTTGGCTGGCATGTGTTGATTGGGGAAAGTGTAAATGGCGTTATTAGATAAGATTGGGCATGTACTGACGACAGACCTGACTAAAGATTTTAAATTTTCAAAAAAGAGCAAAACTGAACAAGGGGATGAGCTGACATTTGTTGATCAGCTGAAAAAGCGCCGTAGTATTTATGCCTTGGGGAAGCGGGTGCATTATAGCCAGGCGTATATTGCTGAACTGATTCAGGCTGCAGTACGTAGCTGTCCTTCGGCATTCAATTCTCAAAGTGCACGAATCGTGATTCTGTTTGGGGATTCACATTTTAAATTCTGGGAAATCGTGAAAGAGGTTAAGCGCCAAGACATGCCTGCTCAGGTATTTGAAGGGAGTGAAATCAAGATCGATCAATGTGCTAGAGCTTTTGGAACAGTGCTGTTCTATGAAGATCAAACGGTGATTCATCAGTTGCAGAAAAAAATGCCAATGAGTGCGGATGATTTTCCGGTCTGGTCTGAGCAGACTTCCGGTATGGCACAGTTTGCTGTCTGGACAGCTCTGGCAGATTCAGGTTTAGGGGCATCACTACAGCACTATAATCCAACGGTGGATCAGGCAGTCGCAGCACATTTTAAAATTGATGGAAACTGGCAGCTACGCGCGCAACTTTGTTTTGGTTCTATTGAGCAGCCTGCAGAACCGCGTCCGGAGACTAACTTTCAGGATCGCTTCCGCGTATTTGCTTAAAATCATAAAGATAAAGAACCTGCTGGAAATACGTGCCAGTGGGTTCAATACAAATATTAAACGTTAAAAATCCTCTTATTGTTCTATAAATAAAACACTACGTTTCTTATATGCGCCTGTTTTTGGGTGATAAAAAGATTAATCTTTCTTTATCGATTTTGAACAAGACAAGATATACAAGAGGTTCTTCATGGCATTTTTAGATCAAATCAAACAACGTCGCACCATTTATGCAATTGGCAATAACGTAACCTTAGATCAGGCAGAAATTGAAAATACAATTAAAGAAGCAGTACGTCATAGTCCATCTTCTTTTAACTCACAAACTTCTCGTGTGGTGATTCTGTTTGGTGAATCACATCAAAATTTCTGGGACATTGTCCGTGATACGTTGAAGAAAATTGTGCCAGCCGATGCGTTTGAAGCTACGAACAATAAAATCAATAGTTTTGCAGCAGGCTATGGTACTGCGTTGTTTTATGAAGATCAGGAAGTGGTAAAAGAACTGCAAGCACAATTTCCATTGTATGCAGATAATTTCCCAGTATGGTCAGAACACTCTTCAGCAATTGCCCAATTTTCGACTTGGACAGCACTAGCGGAGAAAAATATTGGTGCATCGCTACAGCACTATAATCCGATCATTGATGATGAAGTTGCCATTGCTTTTGATGTGCCTTCAAGCTGGAAGCTACGCGCTCAACTAGTCTTTGGTTCAATTGAGGCGCCAGCAGGTGAGAAAACCTTTATGAATGATGAAGAGCGTTTTAAAACCTTTAACTAAGACTTAGTGGAATAATAAAAAGGAGTGCTTCGGTGCTCCTTTTTATTTTGCTCTTATTTAAGTCTAGGTACTTAGCTGAATAAATCAGATGGATATACAGATATATGCTTGAAGTACTGGCTGTTTGTCTAAGTGATTTATCATAAAATTGTCACGTATACTCCACATAGTGCAAACAGACTTAAATAATCAGGAAGAATGAGGCAAATGAATTTACGTATTGCGATCGCAGCAGCGGCTTTAATGGGAAGTACTTCTGTTTTTTCTGCAGTGACTTTGACGGCACCGGAAGAAATCAACATTGTTGCGGTAAATGAGCAAGAGGTGAATAGTGGATTAATACGTAAAAACCAGACCTATAAAATAGATCCAGGTTCAAATAGTATTAGTGTGCGTTATACAGAATTCTTTGAGCATACGGACAGTACTCATGACATTTTAAAATCAGGCGTAGTAACCGTAAAAACACCAGAACTGAAAGATGGAGAAAGTTACCGTCTGGCTTTGATTAATGCACCTAAAGATTTTAATGTAGCACAAAAATATAAAGACCAACCGATTATTGGTTTATATGATGCTAAAAATCAGCTACTGGTACAGCAGGTAGGGGCAAATAGCGAAGCCAAACCATTATTGGGCAAGAGTGTGCTGGGTAAAGCGGTAGACCTGACCACTAAAACACTTACACCAGTGAATCAGCCTGCGCCAGTTTATACCCAGGCAGCAGTTGCACCTGTAGTTGCTAAAGTAAATACTGCTCAAACTGCAGCACAAACCTCAACTGATCAAGCACTCATTCAGCTTTGGCAAAAAGCATCTAAAGCAGAACGTCAGAAATTTATGAGCTGGCTGGCTGAACAGGCTGATTAGAAAGCAATTAATAATCACATGATAAAGATCGAAGCTATTTCGGTCTTTTTTGTTTTGAAGGGTGGTTACATTTTGAAAATACATTACAGGCTGAAATGATGGATTTATACCCACAAAGCTGCTAAAAATACGCATTCAGGATAAAAAATGAACGACCAAATCATATTTTCATATATTTTTATGAAAAGCACTTGCGCTCATTGTGAAACTGTATAGAATACGCAGCACACCAACGCAATGCACGAAACGAAACGTTAAGTGATTGAGTTGGAACTTAAAGCTGATGAGGTTTTAAGTGAGATCATTAAGAGATTATGAAGAACAACTTGTGTGGATTTTTACTGGTTGATCGATCGAAATTATTTTCATTGATTGATGGTAGAAATTACTCGAAGTTTATTTGAGAAATATTTGTCAGAAAATTGATGAGCCAAGATTGGTACCCTTTAAAGGTACTACTGATTTTAAACTGAAGAGTTTGATCATGGCTCAGATTGAACGCTGGCGGCAGGCTTAACACATGCAAGTCGAGCGGGAATAGGTAGCTTGCTACTGATTTCTAGCGGCGGACGGGTGAGTAATGCTTAGGAATCTGCCTATTAGTGGGGGACAACGTTCCGAAAGGAACGCTAATACCGCATACGTCCTACGGGAGAAAGCAGGGGATCTTCGGACCTTGCGCTAATAGATGAGCCTAAGTCGGATTAGCTAGTTGGTGGGGTAAAGGCCTACCAAGGCGACGATCTGTAGCGGGTCTGAGAGGATGATCCGCCACACTGGGACTGAGACACGGCCCAGACTCCTACGGGAGGCAGCAGTGGGGAATATTGGACAATGGGGGGAACCCTGATCCAGCCATGCCGCGTGTGTGAAGAAGGCCTTTTGGTTGTAAAGCACTTTAAGCGAGGAGGAGGCTACTCTAGTTAATACCTAGAGATAGTGGACGTTACTCGCAGAATAAGCACCGGCTAACTCTGTGCCAGCAGCCGCGGTAATACAGAGGGTGCGAGCGTTAATCGGATTTACTGGGCGTAAAGCGTGCGTAGGCGGCTTTTTAAGTCGGATGTGAAATCCCTGAGCTTAACTTAGGAATTGCATTCGATACTGGAAAGCTAGAGTATGGGAGAGGATGGTAGAATTCCAGGTGTAGCGGTGAAATGCGTAGAGATCTGGAGGAATACCGATGGCGAAGGCAGCCATCTGGCCTAATACTGACGCTGAGGTACGAAAGCATGGGGAGCAAACAGGATTAGATACCCTGGTAGTCCATGCCGTAAACGATGTCTACTAGCCGTTGGGGCCTTTGAGGCTTTAGTGGCGCAGCTAACGCGATAAGTAGACCGCCTGGGGAGTACGGTCGCAAGACTAAAACTCAAATGAATTGACGGGGGCCCGCACAAGCGGTGGAGCATGTGGTTTAATTCGATGCAACGCGAAGAACCTTACCTGGCCTTGACATACTAAGAACTTTCCAGAGATGGATTGGTGCCTTCGGGAACTTAGATACAGGTGCTGCATGGCTGTCGTCAGCTCGTGTCGTGAGATGTTGGGTTAAGTCCCGCAACGAGCGCAACCCTTTTCCTTATTTGCCAGCGAGTAATGTCGGGAACTTTAAGGATACTGCCAGTGACAAACTGGAGGAAGGCGGGGACGACGTCAAGTCATCATGGCCCTTACGGCCAGGGCTACACACGTGCTACAATGGTCGGTACAAAGGGTTGCTACTGCGCGAGCAGATGCTAATCTCAAAAAGCCGATCGTAGTCCGGATCGCAGTCTGCAACTCGACTGCGTGAAGTCGGAATCGCTAGTAATCGCGGATCAGAATGCCGCGGTGAATACGTTCCCGGGCCTTGTACACACCGCCCGTCACACCATGGGAGTTTGTTGCACCAGAAGTAGGTAGTCTAACCGCAAGGAGGACGCTTACCACGGTGTGGCCGATGACTGGGGTGAAGTCGTAACAAGGTAGCCGTAGGGGAACCTGCGGCTGGATCACCTCCTTAACGAAAGATTGACGATTGGTAAGAATCCACAACAAGTTGTTCTTCATGACGATGTATCTGAGGGTCTGTAGCTCAGTTGGTTAGAGCACACGCTTGATAAGCGTGGGGTCACAAGTTCAAGTCTTGTCAGACCCACCACTACTGACGAAGCAAGCAATTGCAGAGCGAATAGAAAATCAGAACATTGACTTAATTGATAAGCTGGGGACTTAGCTTAGTTGGTAGAGCGCCTGCTTTGCACGCAGGAGGTCAGGAGTTCGACTCTCCTAGTCTCCACCAAATTTCAAGATCATAAAAGCACTGCTTTTACTTGAAATTTAAGCAAGAAGCTACGCTTCGCGCAGTATGTGAACATACGGCAGCGATGTTGTTTAGTTCCTAAGCGATCAAGTGCGTAGATCCTAGAGATTAACAAGTAGAAGCGTTAAGATACGCACCACTTGATAATCTCTGTGATTTATCACAGTAATGTACTCCGACGAGGATGCATTAAATCATTAACAGAATATATTTGAGTTGAAATAATTTGTTCAAACTCGTTGAAAGCAACACAGGCAACTGTGAAGCGATTAAATGAGTTCTAGCGATTAAACTGAATCAAGCGTTTTGGTATATGAATCTAATTGAAGCTGTACAGTGATTAAGTTCACGAAACTCTAACTGTGTAATTAACTGAGTGATCGGTTGATTATGTTGTTTATCCTACTTGTAGGGATGAACGACTGTTTGGGGTTGTATAGTCAAGTAATTAAGTGCATGTGGTGGATGCCTTGGCAGTCAGAGGCGATGAAAGACGTGATAGCCTGCGAAAAGCTCCGGGGAGGCGGCAAATATCCTGTGATCCGGAGATGTCTGAATGGGGAAACCCACCGGCTATAAGGTCGGTATCGCAACATGAATACATAGTGTTGCGAGGCGAACGGAGGGAAGTGAAACATCTCAGTACCTCTAGGAAAAGAAATCAATTGAGATTCCCTCAGTAGCGGCGAGCGAACGGGGAACAGCCCATTAAGTCATATCAGTTTTAGTGGAATGCTCTGGGAAGTGCAACCATAGTGGGTGATAGTCCTGTACACGAAAGGGCTGATATGATGATGTCGAGTAGGGCGAGGCACGTGAAACCTTGTCTGAATATGGGGGGACCATCCTCCAAGGCTAAATACTCCTGACTGACCGATAGTGAACCAGTACCGTGAGGGAAAGGCGAAAAGAACCCCTGTGAGGGGAGTGAAATAGATCCTGAAACCGCATGCATACAAGCAGTGGGAGCCACGTCAAGTGGTGACTGCGTACCTTTTGTATAATGGGTCAGCGACTTATATTCAGTAGCGAGGTTAACCGTATAGGGGAGCCGTAGGGAAACCGAGTCTTAATAGGGCGTTTAGTTGCTGGGTATAGACCCGAAACCGGGTGATCTATCCATGAGCAGGTTGAAGGTTAGGTAACACTGACTGGAGGACCGAACCCACTGTCGTTGAAAAGCCAGGGGATGACTTGTGGATAGGGGTGAAAGGCTAATCAAACTCGGTGATAGCTGGTTCTCCCCGAAAGCTATTTAGGTAGCGCCTCGGACGAATACCATTGGGGGTAGAGCACTGTTTCGGCTAGGGGGTCATCCCGACTTACCAAACCGATGCAAACTCCGAATACCAATGAGTACTATCCGGGAGACAGACTGCGGGTGCTAACGTCCGTAGTCAAGAGGAAAACAATCCAGACCGCCAGCTAAGGCCCCTAAATTATAGTTAAGTGGGAAACGATGTGGGAAGGCATAGACAGCTAGGAGGTTGGCTTAGAAGCAGCCACCCTTTAAAGAAAGCGTAATAGCTCACTAGTCGAGTCGGCCTGCGCGGAAGATGTAACGGGGCTAAAACTATATGCCGAAGCTGCGGATTTGCAATTTATTGCAAGTGGTAGGGGAGCGTTCTGTAAGCCGATGAAGGTGGATTGAGAAGTCTGCTGGAGGTATCAGAAGTGCGAATGCTGACGTGAGTAACGACAAAACGGGTGAAAAACCCGTTCGCTGAAAGACCAAGGGTTCCAGTCCAACGTTAATCGGGGCTGGGTGAGTCGACCCCTAAGGCGAGGCCGAGAGGCGTAGTCGATGGGAAATTGGTTAATATTCCAATACTTCTGTTTAATGCGATGAGAGGACGGAGAAGGTTAAGTCAGCCTGGCGTTGGTTGTCCAGGTGGAAGACTGTAGGCATGCATCTTAGGCAAATCCGGGGTGCTCTATGCTGAGAGTTGATAGCAAGCTGTACTTGTACAGTGAAGTGGCTGATACCATACTTCCAGGAAAAGTCTCTAAGCTTCAGTTAAACAGGAATCGTACCCGAAACCGACACAGGTGGTCAGGTCGAGTAGACCAAAGCGCTTGAGAGAACTCTGCTGAAGGAACTAGGCAAAATGGTACCGTAACTTCGGGAGAAGGTACGCTGCCGGCGGTGATAGGACTTGCTCCTTGAGCTGTTGGCAGCCTCAGAAACCAGGCCCCTGCAACTGTTTATTAAAAACATAGCACTCTGCAAACACGAAAGTGGACGTATAGGGTGTGATGCCTGCCCGGTGCTGGAAGGTTAATTGATGTGGTTAGCGCAAGCGAAGCTATTGATCGAAGCCCCAGTAAACGGCGGCCGTAACTATAACGGTCCTAAGGTAGCGAAATTCCTTGTCGGGTAAGTTCCGACCTGCACGAATGGCATAATGATGGGGGCGCTGTCTCCAGCAGAGGCTCAGTGAAATCGAATTCGCCGTGAAGATGCGGTGTACCCGCGGCTAGACGGAAAGACCCCGTGAACCTTTACTGCAGCTTGACATTGAACTTTGATCTTACTTGTGTAGGATAGGTGGGAGGCTTTGAAGTGGCGACGCTAGTTGCCATGGAGCCGTCCTTGAAATACCACCCTGGTAATATTGAGGTTCTAACTCTGTCCCGTTATCCGGGACGAGGACCATGTCTGGTGGGTAGTTTGACTGGGGCGGTCTCCTCCTAAAGAGTAACGGAGGAGTACGAAGGTGCGCTCAGCGTGGTCGGAAATCACGCGTAGAGTATAAAGGCAAAAGCGCGCTTAACTGCGAGACCCACAAGTCGAGCAGGTACGAAAGTAGGTCTTAGTGATCCGGTGGTTCTGTATGGAAGGGCCATCGCTCAACGGATAAAAGGTACTCTGGGGATAACAGGCTGATACCGCCCAAGAGTTCATATCGACGGCGGTGTTTGGCACCTCGATGTCGGCTCATCTCATCCTGGGGCTGAAGCAGGTCCCAAGGGTATGGCTGTTCGCCATTTAAAGAGGTACGCGAGCTGGGTTTAGAACGTCGTGAGACAGTTCGGTCCCTATCTACCGTGGGCGCTGGAAATTTGAGAGGATCTGCTCCTAGTACGAGAGGACCAGAGTGGACGAACCTCTGGTGTACCGGTTGTGACGCCAGTCGCATCGCCGGGTAGCTATGTTCGGAAGGGATAACCGCTGAAAGCATCTAAGCGGGAAGCCTACCTCAAGATAAGATTTCCCCGAGACTTTATGTCCACTAAAGAGCCGTTGAAGACTACGACGTTGATAGGTTGGATGTGGAAGTGCAGTGATGCATGAAGCTGACCAATACTAATTGCTCGTGAGGCTTGACTATACAACACCCAAGCAGTTGTATACGAACTTCGAAAGAAGTGAGCATCAATTGATTTCATATTGATCTAACGATCAGACAAAAACTTGATTTAGTGAACGCTAAAGCGCAAACTACGACAACTCAGATACATCTGTTAATGAATTCTATTTGAAGAAAGCTAGGCACGAAGAGCACTGCTCTGAGAGAAGACCATAGCGAGTAAGCATACCAGTTGTGCTGGCGACCATAGCAAGAGTGAACCACCTGATCCCTTCCCGAACTCAGAAGTGAAACCTCTTAGCGCTGATGGTAGTGTGGGGTTTCCCATGTGAGAGTAAGTCATCGCCAGCTCATTATTCCAAAAGCCCCCTGCTAGCCAGGGGGCTTTTTTTATGGGTGATAAAATTAGTTAAACTCACATAATGATTAAAACAGAATATTCATATGTATCCAAAATATTATCTTAATTATTTCTTAGCCAATATTGTGGGATGTAATTTTTATATTACTTGTATAAGCCTTATTAAAAATATTACTTATCATAAGGGGATATTGATGGCTGCATGAGTCTTTGGTGTAGTCATAATGCATATAATAATTATCCGTTTACCTTTTTTTAATAAATATTATTTGAATCGAAAAAATAAAAAATACTGTGGTTCCAGATCGTGCTGGAAATCTCGCAGAAGCTAAAGCTGCCTTTGTGTTATCGGCAGTGTAAAAATGACCCCCTAACGGCATTTAAAAACTGACCCCCTTGGTTAATATAGCGGTCATTTTGGACTGCTCAACATGTTAACTTTGGAGCAAGCAGTGACAATCCAAATTCTTCATCAACAAGGTCTATCCATTAAAGGGATCAGTCGTGAACTTGGGGTGTCCCGAAATACTGTGCGTAAATATTTACGGCACAAGGAAACACCTCAGTATCGGCGTACACAACCTAGAACTAGTATTCTTGATCCATATAAACCCTATTTACTCCAACGTGTAAATGCAGCACATCCTGAATGGATTCCTGCCGTTGTGCTCTACCAGGAAATTTTAAGGTTTGGATATCCAGGAAAGATCAGGATATTGAGGCAATATCTTGCAACATTAAAACCAGTCGCCAAACCGGAACCCGTTATTCGTTTTGAAACTCAACCTGGCCAACAAATGCAGGTTGACTTCACCACGATTCGACGCAACAACACGACTTTAAAAGCATTTGTAGCCACATTGGGTTACTCCAGAGCAACCTTTGTCAAATTTTATGATCACGAACGCACTGAAGCATGGATTGATGGATTGGAAAATGCATTCCAATTCTTTGGCGGAGTGCCTCAGGAAATCCTGTTTGATAATGCCAAAACTATTATGATTGAGCGGGATGCTTATCAAGAGGGGCAGCATAAATGGAACCCCAAACTGCTCGACTGTGCCAAGAATTATGGCTTTCGCCCCCGCGTATGTAAGCCCTACCGTGCACAAACCAAAGGTAAAGTTGAACGTTTTAACAGCTATCTAAAATCCAGTTTTATTGTGCCATTGAAGGCAACTTTAAAGACTGCAGGATTGACTTTAGATGTGGTGACCGCCAACGCACATATTGGTCGATGGCTACATGAAACAGCCAATCAGCGAATCCATGCCACCACACAAGCAAAACCGGTTATTCGTCTGCAGCAGGAGCAGGAAAGATTTGCGCCATTACCGCAATCAAATACGGTTTCCGGCACTGTGCCTATTGCAGCGGCACAGCATGTAATGCCCTACGAAAGTCTGCAGCATCCATTATCAGTCTATGACCAATTGCTGGGAGCTTCATGATGAATCTGCAATACGAACGTATAGAGCAGCTTTGCCAAAAGCTCAATCTACCCGCCATCGCATCACAATGGTCACATCATGCACAACAAACATTAGGTCAGGATGGAAGTTATGCTGACTTTGTTGAAGCCATGCTGATGCATGAATATGCTGCTAGGCAACAGCGTAGTCAGCAGGTATTAATGAAACTTTCAGGGCTGCCTCAAGTGAAAACGCTGGAAGGCTACGATTTTAATTATGCACTGGGTGCTCCCAAATCACAGGTGGTTGAGTTGTTCAACCTGAGCTTTATCCCGAGAGCAGAAAATGTGGTGTTTCTTGGTGCTAGTGGTGTTGGAAAAACGCATTTATCCATGGCATTGGGCTATAAGGCCATCATGAACAATATCAAAACCAAGTTTATTACCGCTGCTGATCTCATGCTGCAACTTAGTACAGCCTATCAGCAAGGTAAATTGAAAAGCTATATGCAGCGCGTGATACTCGCCCCGAAATTACTGATTATCGATGAAATTGGTTATTTGCCCTTTGGGCGTGAAGAAGCGAATCTGTTCTTTAACGTGATTGCCAAGCGTTATGAAAAAGGCAGTACGATATTGACGAGTAACTTACCATTTAGCCAGTGGGCAAAATCCTTTGCAGATGATGTGACATTGACTGCTGCAATGTTAGATCGGTTACTGCATCATTGTAATGTCGTACAAATATCAGGTGAGAGTTATCGTTTGAAGGATAAAAAAAGAATTGGGATTCAGCCTCAGGTTGAAACTTAATAGGAAATCAAAGGGGTCAATTTTACTTTGCCATTCGTAAGGTAAAAGGGGTCAGTTTTTAAATGCCGTTGACATTTGCAATAAGTGGTTTATTTTCAGCGAGTGTATTCTGTTTGATTTTAATTAGTATTGGAGTTCCTGATCATATATTTGAATATGCTTTTCTTGCAGGAATTTCAACAGCCATCATTAGTGGTTATTATGAACCTTAAGCTCAAGTTAGAATAATATTTAAAGCCTGAGTTTTCAGGCTTTAAATATTTAAAAAGATATTAAATCTGAAAGCCAGAAATATCTTGAGCGATTTTTTTAGTACAGTATAGTAGCTGTCCTAAAAGTACGTCACTGGATGTCATTATTAATATTAGCATAGGGTATTTTTGATGAGGAATAGCAGTTAAGATTGCTTTACCATTATTAGCATCTAGTGTAATGCTTTGGCAGCCTTCAAGTTGTAATTCCTGCATAAATGCTTGAACCATAGCCACAATGGAACTACTTACTGCAGCAAGTTTTCCTTTACCATTGGTTTTGATTTTCTCAAATGAAGCCAATTCAAATCCATCTGAAGAGCAGAGCATAGTGAGTTCTACGCCTTGCACATTCAGTAAGAGTTCTTGAATCTGCTTGGCTGCAAATTCTGTTAATTCCTGTGGAGCAGTGCGTTTTGCGAGATCATTTAAGGACATGGACTTTTCTTTAGGCAGTGAGTTGGACTTCAGCTTTTGCGATTAGAGCATCAACTAGCATTAACACATCATTTTTTTCACGGGCATCAATAAAGAACATTGGATGAATGCAGTCCTGATTTTCAGCCCAGTCATGATAGAGCGCAGCATTATTTTTAGCTTTTTTATCAATATGGGTAATGCCAATGACAACGTTTTTAACTTTATCCTTAAAATAATCTAGGTAAAATTCTAACTCTTGTAATGGCTCATCAATACTGTCATCAATGAGGAGGATTACTCCAATTGCTCCTTGTGTGATCACGTTCCAGATAAAGTCAAAGCGTTGTTGGCCTGGCGTGCCGTATAAGCCCACTTTGATGCCATCCTCTAGCACGAGTTCACCGTAATCGATTCCCACTGTAGTTAGTGACTTTTGGTGGGCCTCAAGATCGGTATTAATTGCTTCGGTACTTAATACATCAATATTAGAGATGGTACGAATAGCTGTGGTTTTGCCAGCACCCATGCTACCAGCAAATACCAATTTAAATTGGTGCAGGATCAAACTAAATTACTCCTAGATACCGAGCTTCTTGCGTAATTTGCTAAAGAAACTCATCATTTTATTACCTTGCTTTTGAATAGGATCGGTTGCATTTTTGAAGAATTTGGCTTGATCGGATGATATAGGTTCAAGCATATTGGCGAGTTGTGCAGTGCATAAGAATTGATGAATATATTTTTCACCTAATTTCAGCTGTTGTTGTGCATAAGCAACAGATGAACCTTCGCTAAAAAGCGCAGCTAATTTGAATAAGTCTTTGCGTTCTTCAAAGTTCTTGATCTGTGGCCATTTTGTTAATCTGTAATAGTCTGGATATTCAAGGTTTACAAACTGCAGGTGACACCATACAAAATTCCAGATTCCTTGATTGAGGTCTTCTGGGCGTGTTTGTGTACGGAATTGTACAATACTATTTAGATCTGCAGGTTCTATGCTTAATTCTGTATTGGAATTTGGATACCAGTCATTTGCTGGATAGAAACAATGTTGTTCTAGATCGATAAGTGCAACACGTTCATCACCATTTTTGATCATGTATTTGCTATGACCTGAGGATTGAAATAGCTCATCCAATATTGATCTAAATGACTGATACGCTATTTTTGCACTGTACGTCGAAGTTGTTGGTGTTAGTTGTGTGATTGTATGAAGTCTTTGAGCACCTGACAAAAACTCATCTTGTAGCCATTCAACTAAAGCATGGGGCTGTTCAAAAGGTAAGAACAATGTGTCCTCAATCACCTGAGATGACAGCGCAGGATTCTTTTCGACTTGAAGAATTGTAAGATTATTATCTTTAATTTTTTGAATATGGGGTAAATCAATAAAGTCCTTATTTACTAATAAAAGCTGCAATTTCTGGTCAGTAAGATTAGTCCATACCAGATTATATTTTTCACTCAAAACATTCATCATTGTACTTTTAAATACATTGATTAAAGAGAGGCTGAGTCCAAAAATGGAAATATGGAGAGTATCTTTCATAATGATGTACTCAGTTTAAGAGCTACCGGAAAAGTAGCTCTTAAATGGCTTAATTAAGCGAAATCTAAACCTTTTTCAAAGCGTTTTAATTCGTGACGCGCCATGGCAAGGTTGGCACGGCTACGGTCAAGAACTAAGTAAAGGAACAAAGTTTCGTTTGAATCAAGTGGACGTAGCAAGTGATATTGCTTGCCTAAAGTGATTAGAATGTCTTCGATTGAATCATTCAGATTCAGGCTTGCTGCTACACGACGTTTCGCACGTACAACTTCTGTGTTACCTGCAGCTGCAAGTTCAAGATCAATTGTATTGTTGCCAAGAGTTGCCAATGCAAGACCGCTGTCGCTGTCTACAAGTGCTGCTGCAACGAAACCATCAGTATCTGTAAGTGCATCTAAAGTAAGCTTAGCCATAATATCCCCGGTAAAATTTTGAATAATCAAGATAAATAAATTTATCGCAAGAATGGTTATATAAAAAAACCAACAATACAAGTTGGAATATAATCGAAAATATTTAAAAATTAGCTTATAGCAATATTATAGATTGAATTATAGCGTTATTAAAAATAATTGAAGAATGATTTAAGGTGATATGGATCTTAGTATTTTTTTAGTATTAACATCATATTATGATGTCTATGTGTAGAAATATTTAGAGGTATTTAAAGTTAATCATTTAAATTAAGACTAATATAAAAAAAATATAATTAAAGAATTTAAGTGTTGTATTACTAAACAATATAGGTTTTTGTATATTTAGAATAAAAAGTGATGGGGATATTATGTAGCTAATTAATGGTGAATTACATCAAATAATACTTTAAAAGTGTGGAATTGATATTATGATTATTAATTAAGCATAATATGGTATTATGCTTAATTATATTATTTAGAAAAATTAAAAAGAGTTTTTTAAAATATCTTTATGATTCATTACCTGTTGAGCATATTTTTTACCCTGTTTACGCATATTGCGGTTTTTCTCATAATTGGTTGGACCAACATTATAGTAACCAAGCGCTTTTTTAATATCACCAGCAGATTGATGATAGTGAGAAAGGATGTAAGCACCACATTGAATATTGGCAGCTTCATCATAAAGATTATTACCACAAGTAGATTGCCAATAACGTGGAATCACTTGCATGAGTCCAACAGCACCAGCCGGTGAAGTCACTTGGCTACGATAGGTCGACTCTTGACGGATAATCGCAGCAACAATCAGCGGATCCAGACTATTTTTTTCTGCATGCTGGATAATCAGCGGTGAAACACGATCTGCAGTAGATGCTGGAACAGCATATGCATTTTGTATACCTTGAGATAACTTTGCAGAGCGTTTTTCAAGGGAATTGCCTCCAAAAGAGGTACAGGCGCTGAGTAAAACCGTACTCAAGCCCAGTAATCCCATTTTAAAAGTCATCTTATTAAAGAAAGATAAAAAATATTTTTTGACAGAAAATGCGCCCAACAATTTTCAGTTTCCATGTGTTTTAAAATCAGTTTGATCTTAGGTAGCTGTATACAAATCGTCAAGAAATTAGATGAAATGTTTACAAAGCAAGGATAGAGGTGACTGAATCATGGAGCGTTTATGAAGGAATTGACTAAATAATATTTGATCAGGAAAGCCCTAACTGGAATCATATTTTTCTTGTTATATAGAACTTTCCTAAGCGTCATTATTTGGCTTGTTTCAAACTAAAGTTTTTAGCATCCAGATTTCACAGGCTTCACTATGACCCGTATTGCCTTCAGGATGAGCTAGATGTTCAAAGCCTAGTTTTTCATATAATTTGACCGCTTGCCAAAGTGATTTTGTCGTTTCCAAATAAATCTTATTAAAGTTCTGCTGTTGAGCGAAATTAAAAGCCAGATTTAAAATCTGTTTGGCAAAACCATGTTGACGAATTGCTGGCAGGAAATACATCTTCTGGATTTCTAGAATGCTGTCATCACCTTGTAGAAGCGCAATACCACCACCACCATAGACTTGATCTTGTTCATCAACAATCACCCAGTAAGCAGCATTTGGTTGTTGATAGACTTGATACAGGGTATCCAGAATAGAATCTCCAACTGCAAAACCAGAGTCAGCAGCGAGACCAAACTCCACAGAAACTTCACGAATAATTTTTGCAATTTGAGGATTATCTTGCGGCTGGATCAGGCGAATAGAATACATAAGTCATGACAATAAAAAAGATGGAAATTTTATAGTCCGAAAACTGTAAAAAATCCATCTTTTTAGCTTATAAATCCTTCAAGAAACTCTCAATTTTAGGATTTTGAGTTTCACTTCAGCTCACTGGATGATTTACCTAGTTCACGACGAGCAATAATCAGCTGCTGGATTTGCTGTGTACCTTCAAAAATATCCAGAATCTTAGAATCACGCGCCCATTTTTCCAGTAATTCTGTTTCGTTATAACCTACAGAGGAAGCCAGTTCGACACATTTCAGTGTAATTTCATTGGCCATACGCCCGGCTTTGGCTTTAGCAATCGAAGCTTCACGTGAGTTTGGCTTACGGTTATCTGCCATCCATGCAGCTTTTAGCATTAATAGACGTGCTGCTTCCCATTCTGCTTCCATACGATAAATTTGCGCAGCAATATTGGAAGTTTGTAGATAAGGCGTGCCGTAGTCTTGATCGAGATGATCTTTAAAGATTTCCTTGATATGTTCTAGAGATGCTTTAGAGCAACCAATCGCCATTGCCGCAACCAGTGGACGCGTATTATCAAAGGTTTCCATTACGCCAGCAAAACCTTTAGCGACATCAATCTCGGCATTACCTAATAGATTAGACGCAGGCACACGACAGTCGACAAAACTGATTGCAGCAGTATCAGAAGCTTTGATGCCAAGTTTGTGTTCCAGGCGCTCGACTTTCATGCCTGGTGTACCTTTAAATACGACAAAGGATTTAATTGCTGCACGGCCCAGACTTTTATCTAAAGTTGCCCATACCACCACAGAGTCTGCACGTTCACCTGAGGTGACAAAGATTTTTTCGCCATTCAGGATATAATCATTACCATCTTTGGTGGCAGTGGTACGGATCGCAGCGGAGTCTGAACCACAACCCGGTTCAGTAATTGCCATGGCCGCCCAAGTGCCTTCAAAACGAGTTAACTGTTCATCATTTGCCACTGCTGCAATCGCTGAGTTACCCAGACCTTGACGTGGCATGGACAGGAGCAGACCTGTATCACCATAACACATCTCGATAATACTCAGTGCAGTCGACATGTTGACGCCATTTTTATTCGAGGTATCGGTATCACCACGCTTATTTACTGCAGCACCGGCATTCATACCTTCACTACCTGCATTCATGCCATCTACGACAGAAGCCAGCATATCCAGCTCTTTCGGATAGGCATGTTCAGCCTTATCATATTTACGGGAAATAGGGCGTAGGACATTTAAAGCTACTTCATGGGCCTGATCGATCAGTAATTTAAATTTTTTTGGATTTTGCAGATTCATTATAATTATTCCATATGAACGTCAATGATCAGGCATGTAGCCCACTTTGAAGGACAGCAGTCGCACGCAGGTCGCGGTACCAGCGCTCTACCGGATGTTCACGCGTATAGCCATGTCCACCTAAGATTTGCACGCCATCTGTTCCAATCTTCATTGACTTTTCTGCACATAAAATACGGGCTAAATAAGCCTCTCGATGGAAAGGTTTGCCTGCTTCTGCAAGACTGGCTGCATTGAGTATCAGCATACGCATAGCATCTGTTTCAATCGCCATATCGGCAATCATGAAAGCCACGCCTTGACGGTGTGAAATCGGTTCACCAAAAGCGGTACGTTCATTGGCATATTGAATACAGTATTTCTTAACTGCCTCGCAGGTACCAACCGCCATGGCACACCACATCAGGTTACCCAAATCGATAAATGCGCTGTAATCAAAGTCTTCATCACCGAGGCGTTGTGCTGGCGTATTGTCGAAATGCAGTGTGGCTGTTTCATTCGCTTTAAGCCCCATCGCAGGTGACTTCTGAATGCTGATGCTTGAGTCACGTTGCACCACAAAGATATCCGGTTGACCATTGAGCATCGCACTGACCAGATAGAGATCTGCGGTCGCTGCGAGTAAAACCAATGTTTTTTCCCCTTGAATCAGATAATGGTCTGCATGCGGTGTTGCTTGGGTTTTTAAGGTGAATGGATTGAAAGCCGGTGTATTTTCCTGAGTTGCAAATGTGGCTCGAATATCAGCATCATTCGCGAAAGTTGGGAGATAATCCGATTGAACCTGTTCTGAACCCCATTGGGTCAGGGCATTAATCACACTAAATGTTGAAAGCAAGCCCGCAGTCAGGCTGAAATCACCTTTGGCCAAATGCTCTGCAATCAGTACATTGCTCACAATATTCTTTTCAGTCGCGACACCACCTAGGGATTCAGGTAAAGCATAGAAGTTAAGACCTAAATCGGTACTATGCTGCCACAGAATTTCTGGAAAGGTCTCGGTGTAATCTGCATCATGTGCAAGAGGATAAAGTACTTCAGTCGAGAACTGTTCCATCGCATCTACAGTCATCTGTTGTTCTTCGGTCAGACTGAGATCAAATAAAGATTTATTCTGGCTTGGCAAACGCTGTTTTTTGATTTTTTTTCCAGATTTCAGCAACTTTTGCGTCTGGCTCAAGGTTTTGAAACCTGCCTTTGAGCTTTGGTAGAGAGATTTTTCAACAAATTTGCGTAGCTTAAACTGATCCAGCAGCTCACTGCCTGCAATCTTAGTCAGTATGGATAAGCCAACTCCTTGGGCCTTATTCACCATATTGCTCATTATCATTATCCTGTTGTAAATGTTTTTAGGTATTTTCAGGATTATGCTGACAGGTTGTTGATTAAAAAACCATGTCAGGAATGACATGAATGGTGGATAATAATTAAGCGGATTTATTTTATTAAAATTGATATCAAGCTAATGAAATAATTCATAAAAAACTATAATTAGAAAATATTAAAGTACAAAAAGTTGACCCGAATGACAGAATCATTCGGGTCAACTTATAACATCAAGTGAAAAGATTTATAGATGTTTTTTGATCATGGCGCGGACATTGGTTTTGGCATCAATCACGGTCATAAAGGTATAGGCACCAATAAATTTACGGCTGATAAACATAAACTCTTTCGGTGGTACGCTGAAATAACGTGATGCCATCGACTTAGAGGCTTGCTGCATGACACGGCTATGCAACTGACTCTTTTTCCAGTCATAACGATCTTGTGAATCCATTACGCCAGCAGGTAAGTCTTTATTGTTCATTGGCGAGCTAAATGCTTCAGTTGCTAATAAGAAAACTTTGGCCATATCCGGTTTGATGCTTTGCGGAATTGAGTCAAAGAATTCATAGCCGGTCATCGCTTTGACCATCATGTCTGAATCATGGTGATAACCTGCTTCAATCAGATTGCGTGCCACACTGAGCAGATGCTGGTCAAACTGACGAATCGCACCGAAGTCGAGCAGGACAATTTTATCCTGTGCATCATCACCATTACCTAGACGTACCAGATAATTCCCGAAGTTAGGGTCGGTTTGCATTTCGCCCCATTCAAAAATCTCGCGTACTGCGATTTCTAAAGAAGCTTCGCCAAGTTTGTTACGACGTTCCTGCGGCAGCGATAGCATCACCGGACTATTGATGGGTACGCCATGTTCGTAAGTCATGCACAGCACGCGATCGGTCGAATAATTTTCGATAATGGTCGGTACAATATAGCGTGGATCATTCTGCAGACGTTGGCAGAAACGGCGGGTAGTAGCCGCTTCAATCTTATAATCCACTTCACGATGCATCATTTCGCGGACTTCATCAAACCACTGATCGAACTCGCGAGTTTGGGGAACCATGCGGGTCAGCTTGAGCATATTCTTAAACAGGCTCATATCCGAATCAATGGCTTCTGCCACACCTGGATACTGAATTTTCAGAACCAGTTCTAGTCCATCAGACTTGCGTTTGGCACGATGTACCTGAGCCAGTGAAGCAGTACCTAAAGGTTCATGATCAATAATCAGATCATCAAGCTTTGAACCGAGCTGAGCTTGCAGTTGAGCTTTAATTGCAGGCCAAGCAAGGGCTACAGTCTGGTTGTTTAGGGTATTGAGTGCCTGGGTAATTTCTTCAGGCAGGAAGTGTTCGCCATAGAGCGCCATCATCTGGCCAATCTTAACGATTGAACCTTTCAGCTTGCCGATTTCAGCAACCAGATAATCAGCCTGTTCTTTCATGGCTTTTTTGCGTTTTTTCTCTTTATCTTCTTCGCTTGAGAACATCGAAGTCGCATTCGATGCTGCCCAGCGGGTGCCTGCAAGTAGGGATGCCTTGGCGATCGATAAGCGTCGATCCATGGATGAAGTTTTCAGTTGTTTGAGCTTATCGTTCTGATCTGACATGTAGAATAAATCCTTTCCCAGCATATAGCAGAAGTAAATCATTGTAGCGGATATTAACCTGTCTTCACGTATTAAAAAAGTTTTAACAGATTGAATTTACGCTGAACAATGATCAGGTTGAATGACCTGTATTTATATTAGCCAAGGCATTATGGCATCTGAAATTGAATTTTTAATTCAGTTCTTTGTTGTAACTGTTGGATATTTGTTTGAATGTGCTGTTGAATCAATGTAATCACGGATTTATGTTGAAAGCCTAGGGCATAACCTTTAACGATCACGATACTTGGCAGGCTAAAAAACAGATAACGAGCATCATCCAGGGTTGCTTGTTGAAAAACACCTTGCTGAATCAGGAGGGTTTGTAAAAATGCTTTTTCTTGCTGCACGTTATGAGACTGTACATCATTCCAATAATTCTGGCGCATAGCCATCAGGTTGTTATGCTTGTAGCTCATAACATTCAACTCGTTTACTTGTTTATGTTCACTATATAATGGAGGCAATTGTAAGAGTTTCAATTGCGCATGTACGTAAAATTGGTACTTATAAAGGAATAGGAATTTTCACTGGACTCAGGTAGTATCAGAACATAATTTACAACAAAAATGATGATTGCGATTGTGAGCATCATGCCAATTTGGCAAAGGGGAATGTATGCGTTTTGCATGGTTATTAACTGCCGTTCTGGTAGGTACAGCTTTAAATACACAGGCAGCTCAGGATTATTCCAAGGAATATTCACAATGTATGAAGTTCACTTATGGTGATCGTGCCAAGACTGAAAAGTGTGTCGCCAAGGAATTAAAAGGTCAGACTAAAATCCTGAAAAAAAGCTATAAAAATTATCTTAAATTAAACGCAAATAATGCTGCTGTGGTGAAAAATCAGCATGTGTTGTTTGAATCCAGATTGAATAAACAATGTGGTCGGATCCGCGCTGGAAACTATACCAAAATCCAGCAAGGTCAATGTGCACTAGCGATGGTGATTGAGCAGAGCAATTATTACCAATCTCGCTCATTTGTCGCTAAACGCTAATCATCTCATCGAGATTTAAAAGCATAACTGGCTAGTCGGCTGGTTATGCTTTTTTATTAGAAGGCAGGAAAAATCTCTGTATTAGCTCGGCAATATTTTCATTAATTTATTCATGACAGAATCAGGTTATGTCTCATAATTTAAGGTATTCAAATTCTGGTTTAAGAGACCTATTACTGATCATTCTCATCATCAAAAACTTAGGTTTCTAGAATCAGATTGAGCAAGTGCTAAGTCGTGCTGTTTTCGTATTTTTCATGGTTTTAGCATTATAAAAGCAGGCGAAACAAGGTATCATAAGGCGTTTTAAAATATGACTCTGGAGACGCCTTAAGTGGATCGACCGACTATTAGCCCTGAACATTTGCAGGAAGCTGCTGAAAATTTAACAACCATTCGTGATTTTATTCGCTTTGGTGTTACAGCATTACGTCAATACGATGCGCACTTGGGCCAAGGCACAGAAGATTATTTTGCTGAAAGTTCAGCACTGGTTTTACAAACACTTTCTCTGGACTGGAATGCTGATCCAGAAATTCTGGATTCAAAACTGCTTCCAAGCGAAAAAGAAGAGTATTTGAATCTGTTAGGTCGTCGTATCAATGAAAGAATGCCGACGTCTTATCTATTAAATCTGGCTTATTTCTTCGGCAAGCCATTCTATGTGGATGAGCGTGTGCTGATTCCACGTTCTCCAATCGTTGAACTGATTGAAAACCGCTTTGCTCCTTATTGCCTGACTGAAAATGGTGAAATGGGCGCAGCAGTAAATAACCTGCCAGAAAACCCGAATCCAAAAACTCCACAACGTATTTTAGATATGTGTACTGGTTCAGGTTGTATCGCGATTGCATTGGCATATGCTTTCCCTGATTCTGAAGTGGATGCAACTGATTTGTCTAAAGATGCTTTGGAAGTAGCGCAGATCAACTGTGAACATCACAACAAGCAATATCAAATTGCTTTGCTTGAATCTGACCTGTTCGCAAAAATCCCTGCTGAAAATCAGTATGACTTGATTGTGTCTAATCCGCCGTATGTAGATGCTGAAGACATGGCAGACCTTCCAGATGAATTCCACCATGAACCTGAAATGGCATTGGCTGCAGGTCAGGATGGTCTGGACTTAGTACGTAAAATGCTGGCTCAAGCAGCAGATTACCTGACTGAAGATGGTCTGATCGTGATTGAAGTCGGTAACTCTGAATGGGCAATGAAGCAAAACTTCAATACTGTTGATTTCTACTGGTTGCAATTCCAACGTGGTGGTTCAGGTATCTTTGCATTGACTGCAGCACAATGCCGTCAATACCGTGATTTATTCATTCAATCTGTTAATTCATAAGGAGTCGTTGGCATGGCAGGTAATAGTATAGGGCAACTCTTCCGTGTAACGACTTGTGGTGAATCTCATGGTGTTGGCCTGATGGCCATTGTTGATGGGGTTCCACCAGGAATTGAACTGTCTGAAGCTGATTTGCAAAAGGATCTAGACCGCCGTAAGCCGGGTACATCGAAATTTGCAACGCAGCGTAAAGAGCCAGATGAAGTTGAAATTATTTCAGGTGTGTTTGAGGGTAAAACTACCGGTACTTCAATCGGTCTTTTAATCCGTAATACGGATCAGAAATCGAAAGATTATGGCAATATCGCGCAAACCTTCCGTCCGGGACATGCAGACTATACCTATACCCAAAAGTATGGTTTCCGTGACTACCGTGGCGGTGGCCGTTCAAGTGCGCGTGAAACTGCGATGCGTGTGGCAGCGGGTGCGATTGCCAAGAAATTCCTGTTTGAAAAATTTGGGATAGAAATCCGTGGTCATGTCACACAAATCGGTACTGAAAAAGCAGAAAAACTGGACTGGAACGAAGTTCCAAACAACCCGTTCTTCTGTGGTGATGTTGATGCGGTGCCGCGCTTTGAAGCGCTAGTAACATCGCTTCGTGAACAAGGCACAAGCTGTGGTGCACGCCTTGAAATTATTGCCTCTAAAGTCCCAGTGGGTTGGGGTGAGCCAGTATTCGATCGTTTAGATGCTGATATTGCACATGCCATGATGTCAATCAATGCCGTGAAAGGCGTGGAAATTGGTGATGGTTTTGGTGTCGCTGAGCAGTTCGGTCATGAAACCCGTGATGAACTCACAACAGATGGCTTCCTGGCAAACCATGCAGGCGGTATCTTGGGTGGTATTTCTAGCGGTCAGGACATTCGTGTTTCGATTGCACTAAAACCAACCGCTTCTATCACGACTCCAGGTAAAACCATTACCATTAACCGTGAAGATACTGACGTTCTAACTAAAGGCCGTCATGATCCTTGCGTAGGTGTGCGTGCGACACCGATTGCTGAAGCGATGCTAGCAATTGTGTTGATGGATCATTTCATGCGTCATCGTGCGCAAAATGCTGATGTGGTTGCGCCGTTTACACCGATTGAACCAAAATAATTTGCTTTGTATTTGAAGTGAATACGATTAAAGTCAGACTTCGGTCTGGCTTTTTTATATCTATACAATGAAAAATAATAATATTCGTTTGGCGACATTACAAGAAATTGAAGCCCTAGTTGCACTCATCAATAATGCATATCGCTCCAATCTTGGTTGGACCCATGAACATAGCATTGTTTCAGGTGATCGAATTAATGAGGCTCAGTTAAGCGAACTTTTAATACAACCTGATTATGAGCTTTATGTCTTAGAAAAACATGGTCAAGTTATTGGGTTGACTGAATTAGTGGATGCGATCGAAATTGGCAGTTTTGCTATAGATCCTGAACGGCAAAATTCAGGTTATGGTCGAGTGTTATTAGATTTTGCTGAGGCTTATACAAAGCAGAAGCCACCTTTTAAAACTTTAAGAATGTCGGTGCTAAATGTTCGAACTGAATTAATTGCTTATTATGAGCGCCGTGGCTATAGCAAAACAGGAGAAATAAAGGATTATCCCTTAGATGCAAATGTAGGATGGCCTTTGCTTGATTTAAATTTAGTGGTTTTAGAAAAGTGCTTAGATTAGGAGTATCTTTTAGTAGATAAGTTTAGATTGTTTCTCTAATTTTTTGGGGTTTCTTGAAGTATTTGAATAAGCACTAAAAATTAATTACTATGTACAATATTGTAAGATATCCCTAAACCTACATCTGATAATAAGGATAATGTTTTAGGTGTAAACTCTATTAAGTTATTTTGATCTATCTTGTCCTCATAAATAAGTAAAAGATAGGAAGATTCTAAGAAATAAGATTTCATTAAACTTAAGTTTTTAAATTTTTCAATAAATTGACAAAGTACTTCATTTATCTTTATATGATTAGTTAGTGGATCAGCATTTAATAAAATATTCAAGTTTTCTGTTTTTGAGTAAAAATGTATCAATCTGCTGATATCTCTTTTTAAGTAATAATTAGGGACATGTTCCGATATAATTCCTTTTGGATCTACAAAGATAGAGTGCTGCGTTATTAAGAATTGAATTATATCCTTATGTCTAGCATCAACAGCCAAAACAATTGCAAAACCTTTAAGCATTTTGGTTTCTTCTTTTAAATTAATTTTCTAAGTTTAATCGAATAGATTCTTTAGAATAAAACACTATTACATGCATATAAAGATATATTGTTAAATAATTCATCGAGATGTCTAGCATCAACAGCCAAAACAATTGCAAAACCTTTAAGCATTTTGGTTTCTTCTTTTAAATTAATTTTCTAAGTTTAATCGAATAGATTCTTTAGAATAAAACACTATTACATGCATATAAAGATATATTGTTAAATAATTCATCGAGTTGCTGTGATGTAAAAGCTCACGCTAACTTAATTAGTTTTTATTTTTCTGTATATGTACTATTTAGTATTAATAAATACTATCAGGCTGAAAGTAATTCAAATTTGAAAAAAGAACTTGGTGTCTAAAGCATTTTACAATATTTTATTATCTATTGATTTTTCCAATATTTTTTTAGCGAGTAACAACAAGGTGTTGTATCCTTAACCACTGATAGGCAGTTGAGTTCGATTGCCACAAAACTGCATATCACGAGTTGCTTAATGCTTCAGACTATCTTCACTGTACTATTTCCACTGATTGCCTTAATTACATTGGGCTATGGATTAAAACAAAGAAAATGGTTAGAAGACGGATTTTGGCGTGGTGCAGAAAAACTAAATTATTATGTGCTATTCCCAATCATGCTATTTCTGAATCTGGCCACGGCCCAGATTCAAATGGACATTATTCATGACGTAGTGCTAGTGATCTCGCTGACTACCGTACTGGTCTGTGCAGGACTTTATAGCTTAAAAGCGATTTACCAGATTAGTTTTGCCCGATTTGGGGTCTACGTACAAAGTATCCTGCGTTTTAATACCTATATTGGGATCGCCGCGGTCAGTACCTTATTCGGTCAGGCTGGCATGACAGTATTCGCCGTCATCATGGTGTTCTTTATTCCAGTCGTAAATACCATTTCTGTGCTGGCATTTACTAAACCGGCTGATATGCAGTTTGGAAAAATCTTGATATCTCTTGCAAAAAATCCGCTGATATTAGGCTGCCTGGTAGGTGGTCTATATAACCTGACTGGATTAGGTGTTTGGCAGGGCATGAACCAATTGCTGAAACAGATGGCAGCTTGCAGTTTGCCATTAGGCTTGATGTGTGTCGGAGCCGCATTAAAGTTTGGTCAAATTAATCTGGACTTATGGCGGATTATTTGGAACACAACTGGGCGCATGATTTTAATGCCGCTGCTTGGCTTGGCTATGTGCAAGATGCTTGGGATTTCTACACTGACAACTCAAGTATTGGTGCTATTTTTTGCTTTACCGACAGCTTCAGCTTCCTATGTATTAACCAAAGTTTTAGGTGGTGATAGTGAACTGATGGCGAAAGTCATTAGTGTGCAAACCGTCGTTGCAGCATTGACCTTGCCCATATTTTTAACTTTTCTGATTTAAGTGAAAAAAATCAGAATAAGGAATTCTTAACTAAAATAGCCTAAGCAAATTATAATTTTTAATCATTACCGATAGCTCATACACCTTTTATTTAATTATCTAAGCCCAAATATCACTTCAATCTAGAGGTGAACAAGTAAAGAGAATGTATTTTTAATTGCTGTATCTTTACAACTTTGCACAGTAATTTTCTTTCAATCTCTTTAGCATGGTATATAAATTGCAAAACAACAATCATGCACATTATTGCGGGAGAGAAATGCATCTGCATTCGCCGAAGGAGCAACGACCCCGGAAACTCTCAGGCAAAAGGACTGTAATAATGCAAAACTCTGGAGAGAAGTGTTAAATCACTCACCGAAGGGGAAGGTTTAAGTATTGATATCCAATACGATAATCAAAGCTCTCAGGTATAAATGACAGATGGGGCGGACATCATAATAAAAAAGGAGATGTCTATGCGTCATGTGATTGTCATTGGTGCCGGGATTACCGGCGTAACTACAGCTTATGAACTGGCCTTGTTAGGCTATCAAGTTACTGTTGTCGACCAGCATCTTTATCCCGCGATGGAAACGTCTTATGCCAATGGTGGGCAGCTTTCTGCCTGTAACGCAGAAGTCTGGAATCAGAAAGCCACCGTACTGAAAGGCTTAAAATGGATGTCGCAAAAAACTGCACCATTACTGCTCAATCCGTCTTTTAGCATGCATAAATATAGCTGGCTGATGGAATTCATGGGACATATCCGCCACTATGAAACCAATACCCGTGAAACGGTAAAAATGGCTTTATTGGCTCGAAAACGTTTATTTGAAATCGCAGAAACTGAAAAAATTGAGTTTGATTTAGAAAAAAGGGGAATCTTGCATTTTTATCATACCGAGCAGGACTATAAAGTCGCGATGAAGGTTAATGATCTGCTCTGTAGTGGCGGGTTAGAACGTAGTGCCATTTCCAATGAAGAAATTAAACAGATCGAACCGACTTTAACCGGTGATTATTATGCAGGTTTCTTTAGCAGTAGCGATGCGACCGGGGATATTCATAAATTCACCACCGGTTTAGCCAAAGCTTGTGCCGATAAAGGTGTACTGTTCCTGTTCGGTCAGAATGTACAGACAGTTGAACAGAAGGATGACTATATCGGGGTCCATTGTGCACCGAGTAGCGAGAATACCAATGCCAATCCAGAAGAGCGTTTGGAACTTAAAGCCGATGCTATTGTGGTCTGTGCGGGTGTAGGAAGTTATCAATTATCCTATCTGCTGGGCGATCGGGTGAATGTCTATCCAGTGAAAGGATATTCGATTACTGTACAGCTTAATGATGAACAAAGTCAGCAAAATGCGCCGTGGGTCAGTCTGCTAGATGAAAGTGCCAAAATTGTACTTTCCCGTCTGGGTAAAGACCGACTACGTATTGCGGGTACGGCAGAGTTCAATGGCTATAACCGCGACATTCGTGCAGACCGAATTCAGCCTTTAATTGACTGGACGCATCGCAATTTTGATATTTCTACTGAGCATGTAGTTCCTTGGACGGGATTAAGACCGATGATGCCGAACATGATGCCGGTAGTAAAACAAGGGAAAGACAAACGGGTGTTTTATAATACTGGGCATGGACATTTGGGTTGGACGCTCTCTGCTGTGACAGCAGCGATGATCAGTCAGCAGGTTGCTCAAGCCTATCTAGTGGCTTAAATAAAAAAGATCATCATCCGATGATCTTTTTTAACTCTATATGAGTCTAATCATACAGGCGGTAGATCCCACTAAAGCGTTCACAGCCTTTTTGTTGAGTTTTTACCGAAAGAATGGCCTTGGTATACTGGAATTCATATTTACAGTCATTTTCATTGTCAGTAATTTCAGTCTTAGCTTCAGGTGTTGTGTACGCTAAAAAGGGAATAGTCTGGGTATCTATACGGTTTTTGGGACTGCGGTAGGCAATGCCTTCAATCTTGATCCGGTCTTTGCTCAGCTGATGGATTTTTAGATGCACCGGCTGTTTGGCAATCTGACCCTGTTCAAATTTTAAATAATGCTGGGTCAAACTCTGATTCAGGGAAATAAAAATATTCAGATCATCCAGACGAACATCAAACTGCTGTTTATAACAGTCTACAGTTTTGCATTGTTGTAAGCGGTGCAACCAGAGTTGATGGGTATCCTGAACAATACTTAGTGGCGCATCAGTAATCAGATAGGCTGTGAGATACTGGTTAGCCAGATTTTTTCGAAACTCAGTCAAAGGTGCAGAACACAGGGGTGAAGTAGTTTTACTGGCCTGTGGGCTATCTGAACATTCTAGTGGCTGCACGGATGCTGAAGCACCTGTTGCCAAAGTACCCAAACCCAGCATGAGACCCAGAAGTTTCATCATTTTTATATCAGTTTTCAGCAGCATGATCGCTTATACTTTCACTGTGTTACGCTTGGTCTAACTATATCGAAATAGAAACGAAGTGTACAAGATTTCAATTGGTTATTTCTGAGGATGAAAGCAGTGGTTGCACAAATTCGTATTGGTCAGGGGCTGGATGTGCATGCATTCGAAGAAGGTAATTTTGTCACACTGGCAGGCGTGAAAATTCCACATACCCATGGTCTTAAAGCACACTCGGATGGTGACGTGGTTTTACATGCCTTGTGTGATGCTTTACTCGGTGCATTGGCGCTGGGTGATATTGGTCAGCATTTCCCGGATACCGACCCGAACTTTAAAGGTGCCGATAGTCGCGTGTTGCTGAAGCATGTGTATCAGCTGATATTGGATCGTGGTTATGTATTAAATAATGCCGATATTACTGTGGCCTGTGAACGCCCAAAACTGGCAAAGCATAATCTGGAAATGCGTCAAAGTATTGCAGATGTCTTAGATGTCGATGTGACTCAGATCAGTGTTAAAGCGACTACCACTGAAAAACTGGGCTTTACTGGCCGTCAGGAAGGCATTTTGTCTATGGCAACAGTCCTGATCGCTCACGCAAAGTGATCAGGATTAATCATTGCCAGTTTGACTTCTTCTGTTGCTTTACGGCCTTGTAGCTGTAGGGCAACCGCATGGATCAGTCCGGTCCAGGTATCATTCGGTTCCCAAACCTGATGCAGCAATTCTTGCGCCGTTGGTAGGTCCATATCCATATAGTACTGGCGATATAAATATATTAGGCTGGAAACACGGAAATTTTTCGCGCAGTGAATCCAGACCATCTGTTCTTGTACCAAATGATTGATCATATCTAGGATCAGCAGACATTGCTCGTCTGATGGCATTTCCCAGGAAATTGGCAGATGGATATAATTTAAGCCAAGATCCAGGCAGATTTTATCTTCATGATCTAGATGAGGTTCTGCATCAGTCAACGCGACATTGATAACAGTTGAAACGCCGTATTCCTTAATC